>JAGBCA010000058.1 GCA_017938205.1 Clostridia bacterium | reverse complement strand
GGTGACGGTTGGGCATACGATATCGGCTTCGGCGGTCTGGACCACGTGCTTGCATCCGGCGAGGACGTAAACGTAATGGTATTCGATACCGAGGTTTACTCCAACACCGGCGGACAGGCTTCCAAGGCTTCCCAGATCGGTCAGGTAGCGCAGTTCGCTGCTGCAGGTAAGGCGATCGGCAAGAAGAACCTTGCAGAGATCGCTATGTCCTACGGCTACGTTTACGTTGCACAGATCGCTATGGGCGCAGATAAGAACCAGACCCTGAAGGCTCTTCAGGAGGCTGAGGCTTATCCCGGTCCTTCCATCGTGATCGCATACGCTCCTTGTGAGATGCACTCCATCAAGGGCGGTATGGCAAATTGCCAGGATGAGATGAAGAAGGCCGTTGAGGCAGGCTACTGGCATATGTTCCGCTTCAATCCCGCTGCAGAGCAGAAGTTCACGCTTGACTCCAAGGCTCCCACCGGCGATTACCAGGCGTTCATCGGTAACGAGGCTCGTTACACCCGTCTTGCACAGCAGTTCCCTGAGAGAGCAAAGGAGCTCTTCGAGAAGGCTGAGGCAACCGCAAAGGCGAAGTACGAGAGACTCGTGAACCTCGTTGAATTCTACAATAAGTAATTTCTCCTTGTAAGAGAAATAGCGCAGGGGCTGCCGCAGATTTTCTTTGCGGCAGCCCTCCTTGTTCATCATTGCATACTCTTCGGCTCGTTTCCATAATCTAAACCATAGAATAATGTAAAGGATAGTTGTCGTATGGTTAAAAAAATAGGGGTGCTCTCACTCTTGCTTTCCCTGCTTTTGCCCGTGCTTACTTCCTGCGGCGCAGAGAGAGAAAAAATCTATTATCAGTATTTTGACACCGTTATCACGGTATCCGTTACCTACGGGGGTGCGCGCGCCTTTGAGAAAAATACGGCTGCCGCCGAGGAGGAGATTGCAAAATATCACAAGCTTTTTGATATTTATCACGAATATTCCGGTGTCAACAATCTTTGCACCGTCAATCGCGCGGCAGGCAAGACGGCCGTGCCGATCGATACCGAGCTTTATGACTTTTTGGTGCAGGCCAAGAATTTGTATGCACAAACGAACGGCCATATGAACGTGATGATGGGAGCGGTGACCTCGCTTTGGAACAAGGCACGGGACAATGTGGCAAGCGGCGCATCCGCTCTGCCTACGGAGACGGCACTTGCTGAGGCGAAAAAGCATATCGCGATCGATAGTCTCGTTCTGGATGCGGAGAGTCAAACGGCCTATATTTCCGATCCTGCCGCCTCCTTGGATGTTGGCGCCTTTGGCAAGGGCTATGCCGCGGAGCGCGTTTCGGAGCACCTTGTTTCGCTCGGGGTGGACGGCGGATACGTGCTGGATTTCGGCGGCAATCTCCGCGTGATCGGCGCACCGCATGACAGAGAGTATTTCACGGCGGGCATCCATGATCCGCGCACGGCGGAAAACAGCGGAAAGCACGTCCTGCGCCTTTCCATGAAGAACAACGCGCTTGTGACCTCGGGTAGCTATATCCGCTATTTTGAGATCGCAGGGAAGCGGTATCACCATCTGATCGATCCCGAAACAGGCTATCCCGCAAGCACCTTTACCTCGGTCTCGATCCTTGGGCCGGACAGCGGCGTATGCGATGCGCTCAGCACGGCGCTTTTCGTTATGACGCAGGAGGAGGGCGAGATCTTGCTTGATTCCATGGAGGGATACGGGGCTGTTTGGATCTATCCGGACGGAGAAATCGTAAAAAGCGACGGGGTTGAGCCGTATATTCTTTCGAAATAAAAAAGACCGAGAGCTCCTTTTTGGGCTCTCGGCCTTTTTTATTTTTGTTTTTACAGCGCGTATTTTTCCTTAAACGCGTCAAATTCCTTCTTGAATGCGCCATCGTCTGCTTTGACCTCGGCGAGGTATTTATGCAGATCCAGGGCATCGTGCGTCAGCTCGATGATGCATCCGCCCACGTTGGAGCAATGGTCCGAAACACGCTCAAAGTTGTTGAGAAGATCCGAGAGAACGAAGCCGTGCTCGATGGAGCACTCGCTCTTCTGCAGTCTTTGGATGTGGTTGGCCTTGATCTGATCCTTCAGATCGTCCACCACCTGCTCCAGCGGCTCGATCTTCGCCGCAAGGGCAAGATCGCTTTCGCGGAAGGCGTGCTCGCTGATATCGAGGATCTCCTCGAGGGCTGCGGTCATCACCGCAAGCTCGCGGTTGGCCTCCTTGGAGAAGGCGAGCTTCTTTTGGCGGATCTCCTCGGCGGATTCCACGATGTTCACCGCATGGTCGGAAATACGCTCAAAGTCTCCGATGATGTGAAGGAGCTTCGTCAACTGATGGTTGTCCGCATCGGTCAGCGGCGCGGCGGAGATCTTTACGAGATAGGAGCCAAGCTCGTCCTCGTATACGTCCGCCTTGGATTCCAGATCGCGGATCTGCTCAGCCTCGTCTGCATCGTACTCCGTGATAAGCTTCATGGATTTACGCATCGCCGAGCAGGAAATGCTTGCCATCGTGGCAGCCACCTCGGTGGCGCGGGCAACGGCGATGGAGGGCGTTGCGATCAGACGGGGATCCAGAAGCTTGGAGGGCGAATCGTCCTCTGCCTCCTTGTCCTTGACGGTGAGGATGGCCAGCTTTTCGAGATATTTTGCAAAGGGGAAGAGCAGGCCAACTGCCAAAAGCTTGAAGATCGTATGAACGGCGGCAATGCCCCACATGTCGATGTAGCTCGCAACGAAGGCGAAGTTTGCAAAGGCGTTTACGATATAGAAGGCGGAGAGCCAGAACACAACGCCGATGATATTAAAATAGAGATGTGCCACAGCGGCGCGCTTACCGTTTTTGTTTGCGCCGATGGCAGAGATCATCGCGGTCACACAGGTACCGATGTTCTGACCGAGGATGATCGGGATCGCCATACCGTAGGTGATGGCACCCGTGGTGGAAAGTGACTGCAGAATACCGATGGAGGCGGAGGAGGACTGTACGATCGCCGTCAGCACAAGACCTGCCAGCACGCCGAGGATCGGGTTTTCGCCAAAGACGGTGAGAATGGATTTGAATGCATCGCTGTCCTTGAGGCCGCCAACCGAATCGCCCATCATGCCCATACCGACCATCAGGATCGAGAAGCCGATGAGGATCGCGCCGAGATCCTTTTTGCGACCGCGCTTGGAAAACATGATCAGCGCGATGCCGATCACGGCCACGATAGGCATCCAGGAATCGGGCTTCAGCCATTTCAGCGCGTTTACGGCTGCAGAGGCGCCTGCACCGAGGCCGGAAAGACCGGTGATCCATGCGGTGATAGCCGTTCCAACGTTCGCACCCATGATAACGCCGATCGCCTGGAAAAGCGTCATCGTTCCGGAGTTAACGAAGCCCACCACCATGACCGTGGTGGCAGAGGAGGACTGAATAATGGCGGTAACGCCAAGACCGAGCAGAAACCCGCGCAGAGGGCTGGCGGTCATTTTGCTCAATGTGTTCTTGAGACCTGCGCCCGCGCTCTTTTTGAGCGAGTTGCCCATCAGATCCATACCGTAGAGGAAGAGGGCAAGGCCGCAGAAAAGTGAGAGTACATCAAAAATCGTAATCATTGAGGTTTCCTTTCTATTTTATTATTCGGCGCAAAAGTCGCGCCGCCATATATCTCTTATTCCGCAATCTCGCCAACATCCGAAAGCACGATGCTCGGGCTGTAGGCAAATTGATTCATCGTTTCCGTGTTGGTCACGCCGGAGAGAACGAGCACCGTATCGATCTCGGTCTCCACGCCCGCAACGATGTCTGTATCCATGCGGTCGCCGATGATGGCAACCTCGGCGCGGTGGTAGCCGAGCTTGTTTCTTGCATGGCGCATCATCAAGGGATTGGGCTTGCCGACGTAATAGGCCTGCTTTCCCGTCGTCAGCTCAATGGGAGCCATCAAGGCGCGGCAGGCGGGAATGATGCCCTTTTCGGAGGGGGCGGTCACGTCCGTATTCGTGCCGATCAGCTTTGCACCGTCAAACACGAGCTGTACCGCCTTTTCGATCTTTTCATAATTGAGGGAGCGGGTTTCTCCGAGCACCACGTAGTCAGGGTTGATATCGTTCATCGAGAGGCCTGCCTCGTAAAGCGCATTCGTGAGTCCGGGCTCGCCGATCGCGTAAACCGAGCCGCCGGGGCATTGGCTCGCGATGAAGGATGCGGTGGCCAAGGCGCTCGTATAGAAATGCTCCTCACTTACGTCAAGACCGAGACGCCCAAGCTTTTGCGCAAGCTCCTTGGGGGATCTTTCGGAACTGTTGGTCAGAAAGAGGAAATCCTTACCGGTCCGATACAGCCAATCCACGAATTTTTTTGCGCCCGGGATCAAGCGGTTGCCATGGTAGATAACGCCGTCCATATCACAGATAAAGGCGCGCTTATTTCGAATGTCTTCAATACTGAGTTTTTTGTTTTCTTGCATAGTTTCTCCTGGTGTTTTATAATATTTGTAAAAGAATGTTGTCAAATCAATGCTTGTCCGTTCACAAAAAGGCGGAAACGAAGGCCGAGAACAGTGGCCGCCTTGCGGCAGAGAAGCATTCTTTCCGTGAAGATCTCAAAGTATTCGAGCACGGAGCTCAGCGTGGTATCGATGCGCAGTGAAAGGCGCACCTCGGCGCTTTCCTTATCAAGGGAAAGGTTCGAGTCCGTAACAGAGAAGTTCACACGGTCGTGAATGTCTTTTTCCGTGCTGGCAAGATCGCGCACGCGGCTGCGGCGCACGTCGGATTTATCCGCAAGGATCAGCGCTGCCGCCATGGGGCTGACGGGAGAGCCCGAGCCCTCGTCGTGATTGCCGATCGCGCTCACGATGGGAGCGATCTCCGCGGGAGCAAAGCCACGCTCGGAGAGAAGGGAAAAGGCGAGAAGCGCGCCGCTTTGCGAATGATCGTGGCGGTTTACGAGGTTGCCGATGTCATGCAGATACCCCGCAATGCGTGCAAGCTCCAGGGTTTTTTCATCATAGCCGAGAAATTCGAGGATCCTTGCCGCTTCCTCTGCAACGCGGCAAACGTGAGCAAAGCTGTGCTCGGTGTAGCCGAGTGCGCCGAGAGACGCATCTGCTGCTTCAATATAGGTGCGGATGCTTGCATCCTTTTTCAGTTCTTCGTATGAATGCATACCCTGTTTCCTTTCCTGTTCCTTCAGTGTGCCGGAAAATGCTTTGGCAATAGGCCAACCTACGCCATCATAATTATTATAAAGGAAAATGCAAGCAAATGCAAGGGATTTTTACAAAAAAAGGAAAAATCCTTTTTTCGCGTGTGTGCACGCCTGTGTTCTTTTGGCAAACCTTACCTAAAAAAAGAGAAAAAGAGGGGGAAAGTTATCGAAAAAGTCAATTGACTTTTTTTGCCGTTGTGCTAAAATAAATAATGGATAGATATATAATGGAGGAAACCGATATGAAACTCTTGTCGAGACGAACGGATCTCGATCTGACGAATGGTCCGATTTTGAAAACGATCATTCTCTTCGCCATTCCTCTGATCCTCGCTAACTTTGTTTCTATGCTCTTCAATGCAATGGATCTGATGGTGCTCTCCTGGTTTACGCCGGGAGGATACGAGGTTGCCTCTGTTGGAACGACCTCATCGCTGACGCATCTTCTGGAAAACATCGCCACGGGACTTTGCACGGGCGTGAGCATCATACTTGCGCGCCTGATCGGTGAGGGAAACACGAAAAGAGCGCAGAGCGTTATTTCCACGGCGATCATCACGAGCGTTGGTCTCGGCGGCGTGATCGCTATCGTGGGAAGCATTATTTCCCGCCCCTTTCTTCTGGTAACGAACTGTCCGCCCGAATGCATTGATCACGCAACGCTCTATGCCACGGTCTACTTCATCGGTATGCCGTTTTTGCTTCTTTACCATTATGCCGCGGCGATCATCCGCGTCGGCGGAGACAGCCAGCGTCCGCTCTATTACATACTGATCGCAGGCGTTTGCAATCTTGTGCTGAATACGATGTTTTGCTGGATCCTCCCTCAAAAGGTGATGGCGGTTGCGCTGGCAACGGCACTTTCCAAGGGGCTTGCCGCCTATCTTGCTCTGCGCCATCTTTCCCGTAATGAGGGCGTTTGTCAATGGAATATCAAGCGAACCTCCTTTAATATCAAGGACTTCAAAACCATGATCCTTTATGGGCTCCCCACGGCGGTGACCGGCTGTCTCTATCCGATCGCCAATATGCAGATCGCCTCGGGCATCAATTCCTACGGTGCCAATTTCGTTGCGGGAAGCACGGCGAGCCAGCAATACGAGCAGATGGTTGCCTCCTATAACGTCGGACTTTCTGCTACAACGCTGACGATGATGGGGCAGAACATCGGCGCAAAAAAGCCGAAGCGCGTATACCGCGTGTTCTTCTACGTGCTGATCCTTGAATTTTGCCTGATCTTCGGAACGGCGAGCATTCTTTGCACTTTTGGTGAAACGCTTCTTCCGATCTTCTGCGGTCACAATCCCGAATCCATTGCCGCAGGAATGCTGCGCATGAAGATCATGCTGTTTTCGTACTGTCTGTTGCACGTGCCTACAGCCCCCACGATCCAGGCCTTCGGGCATCCCACCCTACAGACCGCGATCAACATCGCAGGCATTCTCGGTGTGCGTACGCTCTGGATGCAGGTCGTTTACGGCAGGCTCGTTTCCGCAACGCCCACGAACGTGTTTTTGAGCTTTACCGTGTCTTACATATTTACGCAGGTTGCGTATATCATCTGCACCGCGGTGCTCCTATTGCGCTACCGCAAGGGAAAATATAAGGAAAAAGTCTAAAGAGGATTCTTTGATTTTTTGAAGGGAGATACACACTATGCTTTTAAGCAAAAAGAAGGATCTTGACCTGACCGGCGGCCCGCTGTTTAAAACCATACTTCTGTTTGCGCTGCCGATCATGCTCTCCAACGTGGTGACCACTCTCTTCAACGCCGCGGATATGGCGGTGCTTTCCGCGTTTACCAGAGGCGGCAACGAGGTTGCCTCCGTGGGCGCGACGAGCAGCGTGATCTCGCTCTTCACGCAGTTTGCCGTCGGTCTTTGCACGGGCGTGAACATCATTCTCGCGCGCCTTTGCGGCCAGGGGGATGAAAGAAACAGCCGCCGCGTGGTTTCTACGGCGATCCTTGCGGCCGCAGGAATGGGTGTTTTGCTTGCGATCCTCGGTGCGGCCTTGGGAAGAACGGTTCTCGTGTGGATGAATTGCCCCGAGGAGTGTCTATCCGATGCCGCTTTGTATATAATTATTTACTTTTTAGGCTCTCCGTTCCTGCTTTTGAATCAGTACGCCTCGGCCATTATCCGCGTTTCGGGAGACAGCGAGAGGCCGCTTTACTATATGCTGATCTCGGGCGCCGCCAACGTCGTGCTCAACGCGCTTTTCTGCTTCCTTATGGGGCGCAAGGTTGCCGCAGTCGCGCTGGCTACCCTGATTTCCCAGGCCATCGGCGCATTTCTTGCCCTGCGCCGCCTTACGGTGGTGGAGGGGATCTGCCGCTGGAACATAAAAGAAACCCGCTTTGATCTTGGTGCGCTTAAAAAGATCCTCGTGTACGGCTGTCCCGCGGCTCTGACCACCGTTCTGTTTCCGATCACGAATCTGCAGGTGCAATCCGCGATCAATTCCTTCGGCCCTGCTGCCATTGCGGGCAATACCGCC
This sequence comes from Clostridia bacterium, assembly GCA_017938205.1. Lineage (GTDB taxonomy): Bacteria > Bacillota > Clostridia > Oscillospirales > CAG-272 > UBA1740. The sequence goes on along the minus strand of JAGBCA010000058.1, from coordinate 125,254 downwards.
GCCATTCAGTACGAAAGCATCGTTGGTATGGCGGGCGGCGCGTTTCAGACCTCGGCCTTAACCTTCGTCGGCCAGAATCTCGGTGCAAGAAAAAAAGAGCGCGTGTACCGCTCGTTTTTCTATTGCTTATTTGCGGGGCTTACGGTGACGGCAACGCTTGCCATCAGCATTTATGCCTTTAAAGAGCCGTTGCTTTCGATCTTTGTGGCAGGGGACGAGGCCTCCATATTGCAGGGTGCGGTCCGTATGAAATACATTATGCTTTTCTACATACTGACGGTCAACCCGATGGCCTCCACGATCCAGGCCTTTGGCCATCCCACACTGCAAACGGTGATCAACGTCGGCACGGTTCTCGGGCTTCGTACGCTCTGGATGCAGGTGATTTATCCGATGAATCCCACGCTTGACGTTTTGTATTTCTGTTATCCGCTGACCTATATCGTAAACACGCTTGCGTATGCTCCCATCGTCGTCTTTCTTTTCTGGCAGTTGAAAACGGATCGTTATCAATATAAGATCTGATCGGTTTTCCCTTACACGGCAAGGTGACCGTGCAGTCACTTTTATTTTATGCTTGACATCTTCGCACATTTATGCTAAAATAAGACATATTTTTATAATTTAAGGAGAATAAAATGGAAAATCCCGAAATTTTCGTTGTGATGCTCCTCTATATGTGCGCCGTTGTCGGCATCGGCGTATATTTCTATAAGAGAGCACAGCGCAACTCTGAAAACTATTTCCTTGGCGGCCGTTCTCTCGGCCCCTGGGTTGCCGCAATGAGCGCCGAGGCATCGGATATGAGCGGCTGGCTGCTGATGGGCCTTCCCGGTCTTGCGTATTGGTGCGGCCTTGCCGATGCGTTCTGGACGGCGCTTGGTCTTGCCATCGGTACGTACGTGAACTGGCTGATCGTTGCAAAAAGACTGCGCAATTATTCGCAGGTCGCCGGCAACTCCATCACCATTCCCGACTTCTTTTCTAACCGCTTCAAGGAGAAGAAAAAGATCATTCTCGGCATTTCCGCCGTGTTTATCCTTATTTTCTTCACCGTTTACGCTTCGAGCTGCTTCGTAACGGTTGGTAAGCTGTTCAACACGCTCTTTGGCTTTGATTATCACGTAACGCTCGTGATCGGTGCGCTCTTTGTAGTGGCTTACACGCTGATCGGCGGCTTCCTCGCCGAGAGCGTTTCGGACTTCATGCAGGCGATCGTAATGATCCTTGCGCTTGTTGCCATGATCGCGGTTGGCGTTGTCAACGCAGGCGGCTTCGGCGCGGTTATTGAAAACGCTAAGGGCATCGACGGTTTCCTTTCTCTCAACGAGATCGCCACCCCCATCGTTGGCGAAAACGGAGCACAGCTGAACGCAGGCAATACGCCTCTCTTCGGTAAGGCAGGCAACTACAGCTTCCTGAATATGATCTCCATGCTTGCATGGGGTCTTGGCTACTTCGGCGTTCCTCAGGTGCTTCTTCGCTTTATGGCGATCCGCAATTCCGGCGAGATCAAGCGCTCGAGAATTATCGCAACCGTTTGGTGCGTGATCTCCCTTGCCGCCGCCGTTATGATCGGTATCATCGGCCGCGCTCTCCTTCCCGTGGACGAGGCGCTGAACACCGCATCCAAGGCTGAGAGCATTCTGATCGTTATGTCTACGGATTATCTTCCTCTGATCGTCGCAGGTCTGATCATGGCGGGCATCCTTGCCGCAACGATCTCTTCCTCCGACTCCTATCTTCTGATCGCCTCCTCCGCCGTTTCGGTCAACCTCTTCAAGGGTATCTTCAAGAAGGATAAGGCAGACGAGAAGCAGGTCATGTGGGTTTCGAGAATCGTTCTGGTTGCGATCGCGCTCGTTGGCGTGATCATCGCCTGGAAGGAGGATAGCGTTATCTTCACGCTCGTTTCCTTCGCATGGGCGGGCTTCGGTGCCACCTTCGGTCCTCTGATGCTGTTCTCTCTGTTCTGGAAGAGAACCACGCGCACGGGTGCCATTGCAGGTATGCTGGCGGGCGGCATCAGCGTATTCGTTTGGAAGCTCGTTCTGAAGGAGTTCCTTGCTGCAAGCATTCCTTTCTTCAGTCTCTACGAGCTCCTTCCCGCATTCATCATCTCCTCTATCGCCATCGTGATCGGCTCGCTTCTTTCCAAGGAGCCTGAGAAGGATGTTCTTGATGAATTTGAGCAGGTAAAGTCCGGCATCGTGCCCGAGGTATAAAAGAATTATCATGACAAAAACAGAAAAGTCTTCCGTCCCCTTGAAGGTCGGAAGCGGAGAAGAGAGGATCACACAGGGTCCTCTTTTTTCCTCGATATTGATATTTGTTATTCCCATCGTGCTGACAAATCTTGTGCAAACCCTTTTCAACGCCGTGGATATGGTGATGGTGAACTTCTTTTCCGAAACGGGAACAGAGGTTGCCTCCATTGGTTGTACGAACCCGCTTTTAAATCTTTTTAAAAATCTTGCTATGGGCATATCGGTAGGAACGAGCATTCTCCTTGCGCGCTATCTTGGTGCAAAGGAAGAGGATAAGGTGAAGAAAACGGTGAGCACCTCCGTTCTTGCTGCGCTTTTGATCGGTGTGGTGATCGCCGGTGTCAGCATCGCTTTTATGGGCGCCTTCCTTTCGATGATGCATTGCCCGCCTGAGTGCTACGAGGAGGCATGGCTTTATTCCGTCGTGAATATGGCAGGTATGCCCGCGCTTTTGGTTTATAACTATGCTGCCGCGATTCTGCGCGTTTCGGGAGACAGCAAGCGTCCGCTCTATTATATGCTTCTTTCGGGCGGGCTGAACGTTTTGCTGAACCTCGTTTTCTGTCTGATCCTCCCCTCGAAGATCCTTGCCGTTGCGCTCGCAACGGTGCTCTCGCAGGTGATCGGTGCGGTTATGACGCTTTTGCGCATCTTCCGCATGGCCGGTCCGTGTCGGCTGACGGTGCGCGAGTTGCGAATGGATTGGCACTACTTCTTAAAAATTCTTCGCTACGGATTGCCGAGCGGGCTTTGCTCGGCGCTGTTTTCGGTTTCCAACATTCTGATCTATTCCGCCTTGAACGAATACGGCGCGGCTACCATGGCGGGCGAAAGCGCTGCCGCCCAGCTGCAAACGATCATACTTGCGATCCATAATGCGTATCACGTGGCCGCCCAGACCTTTATTGGGCAGAACATCGGTGCGGGCAAGCCTGAGCGCGTGAAAAAAAGTTTTTGGTACTGCACCATGGTGCAGGTGGGGGTTTCCTTCGTGCTTGGCCTTTTGATGAACGTTTTTGTTGAAGAGCTGCTTTACCCCTTTGTAGGAACGGATCCCGTGGCCATTTATTGCGGAAAGCTTTCCACCTTCTATCTTGCGTTTTTCTTCTTTATTTACACAACGCCCTTGGCCGCCACCATTCAGGCCTTTGGATATCCGACTCTGCAGATGAGCGTTAACCTTCTTGCCGTGTTAGGCGTTCGCAGTCTATGGATGACGGTTGTGTATCACGGAGGACTTCTCTCGCACTCACTGCAAACGATCTATCTTTGCTATCCGATCTCCTACGTGCTTATGAATGCGATTTATATCCCGATCACTATTTATCTTTTTGCGAAATACAAAAAGGGAACGCTCAAGAAAGAGCTTTGATCGTAATAAAATAAGGAGAAAATAAAATGATCCATTCCATTCTGCTGATCGGTCAGTCGAATGCGGGCGGACGCGGCTTTGCCGCAGACGTTGCGCCCATCGAAAACGGGGACGAGCATCTCAAGGTGCTCCGCAACGGACGTTGGATCCCGATGTATGCCCCCGTGAATCCCGACAGAAAAACCTCGGGCGTCAATCTCTCGGAGAGCTTTGCCGAGGCATATTCCAAGGATAAGGGCGTGGACGTTGGCATCATCCCCTGCGCGGACGGAGGCACCTGCCTTGACCAATGGGCGGTTGGCGGTCTGCTCTTCGACCACGCCTGCTATATGGCGGAGCTTGCAAGCCGCACCTCCACGATCGCGGCCGTGCTCTGGCATCAGGGAGAAAGCGATACACGGGAGGATCGAGCTCCCTTGTATGAAGAAAAGGTGATGAAGATCTTCGATGCGCTGAGAGCGCGTCTTGGGCTTCACGACGTTCCGTTTATCGTTGGCGGCCTTGGCGATTTTGTCTATGATTTCTATCCCGTCGAGCGTCATGAATATATCAAACAAGTAAACAATGCTTTGCAAAATCTCCCTAAAAAGCATAAAATGATCGGCTTTGCATCGGCGAAGGGGCTAAAATCCAATCCTGACAATTTGCATTTTTCCGCGCCTGCTTTGCGAGAATTTGGCTTGCGTTATTACGAAGAGTTTCTGAGGCTTGAGGACAAAAACAAGGTCTTTGAGGAAAAGCCGGACGAGCTCGGCGCAATTCGCAACGAAATTGAATATCTTTGATTTTTATAAAGGAGATGGATATGCTGATCAGCACCCTGCCGCAAAACGAAGGCGAGCGTGCCGCTCTTACGCGTGTGCATCAGCTCACCGAGCTTGTATGGACGCCCGTGCGGGATGTCCCTACGTGTTTTCAGAAGAAAAATTGCGTTCTTCCTGCAGGCGTATCCGTGAAGGGCTTTCCGTATGCCTCCACCGAAAAAACCGACAAGTTTATCACGGAAAACGTGCAGATCCGCACCTTTCTCTCTGCCATTAAAAACCCCTATAGCAAGCTCTATCAGCCGGGGCAGGCGCAGTTTTATACCTGCAACTACGGTATCGTTTGCAACGGATTTGTAAGATACGCCTTCGGCATTCCGTACCGCGTGAGCACCAAGTGCTGGGAAACGATCCCCGGTATGCGCCGCGTGGCCGATCACGGGCGCTATAAGGCCGAGGATATTCGCCTGCTTGACGTGCTGTACGCTTTTGGCGAAGGGCGCAACCACGTGGCGCTCGTAACGGATATTCTGAAGGATGAAAACGGCGCGATATGCGAAATTGAGGTGAGCGATGCGGTTCGTCCCTCTTGTCACCGCGTACGCTATGGTCTTGATGCCTTTTTTGAAAAATGGGAGCTCTTCCACTTGGATCGCTACGATCATCTTGTTTCCGTGCCGCCCGTTTGCGAGGCGGATGCGGCTTTGATTCACGGTTACAAGGACGGCGCAGAGCCGAATGCCATCGAGGTGGATAACGGCGATGATTCGAACTACCTTCTTGGCGAGATCGCCGTGATCTCCACCTTCACCGAGGGGGAGGACACCGTGGAGATCTTTAAGGACGGCGCGCTCGTTGAGTCCTATGACGTCAGCGGAAAAACGGTTCGTTCCTTTGAGCCCGAGGAACGCGGCTATTATACCGCCCGATTGAAAAATAACGGCGCGGAGGTGCATTTTGCCTTTCTGCAGGCAAAAACGGATTTTAAAATTGAGGGTGATACCATCACCGTGACGGCCGATCCCTGCGACGAAAAGAGCGAAATTCACTATATGGATTTTCGCATCCCCGGAAAAAGTCCGCAGGCCCTTTCGAAATACGAGATTTTGACCGCGGATGAAAAAAAGAGCGGCATCATTAAGAGGAAAATCCCCTCGGATGCCGGCAGCTTCAAGGTCTATTATAAAAACCCCTACGGCATCTGGACACATCCTTTGACGCCGTTCAAATAGTAAAAAACGAGCAACACGCCAAATTTTTTGGAAAGCGTGTTGCTCGTTTTTTTGTTTTAAAGTGTATCGATCTCGGAAAGCATGATCTTTTTGATCACGCCTGCGGAGAGCGGAAAGCCCGTGCCGTAGGAGTGATAATACGCGCAGAGCAAATAGTCCTTGCCGCAGAAAACGGCACTGTAGCAGTAGCATTCGTTTGGATCGTCCTCGAGGAGGAAGGCCTTGTCGGGTACGCAGTATAAGTCGCCAAGAAACTTATCGCCCTTGCCGTCTGTCACCGCCAAGGCAAGCGGCGTGCGCACCCAGCAGCCCTGCCGCTTCGGCCCATCCTTGGTTGCGGGCGTTGGGGGAATGGGGTTCCAAACGGCTACCGTGCGCCCGTCCGGAAGATGTCGCATATGCAGGATCGAAGCGGGTGAGGTAAAGTAGGTCGAGGGAACGGGCGATGAGAAATGCTCGCCCCCATCCTCGGAGAAGCATAGATATTGGCAGGCGCCGCTTGTGCGCGAGAAGGCAAGCACGCGCCCGCCCTCAATCTCAAGGACTCCGGTTTCCTGAAGTCCGGTGCGAAGATGATCGAAGGGGCATTCCACGCGTGCGCCTCTGTGGAAGGTTTTTCCGTCGTCGTCCGAATAGAAAAATTCAGCTATACCGCGGGAGCAGAGCTCGCCGTTTTCATCGTAGGGGTGAAGATTGGAGGGGATCAGAATGCGTCCCGAGGAAAGGCGGATCACGCGCGCGTTTTCAAAAACGTTGTATTGCACGCCGGGCGTGCAGCAGATCGGCTCGGAGAAGGAAACGCCGTCGCTCGTTCTCGTCAGCATCAGCCGCATATACACCTGCCCCTCTGCAGAGAGAAATTTCTCGCCATAGAACATACCGATCTCGCCGCTTTGCATCGCAAGAAACGATACGCACATACGGTTAACGATGTTCTCACTCGGGGGGATCAGCACGCGATAGTCACCAAAGCTTTCGCCCTCGTCCGAGGAGAAAACGGCGCTGATCTGCGAGGGTGCGTGGTCACTCGCTCCTGCGGTGTAATAATCCGAATAGGCGTACATAATTCTGCCGTCGGGCAAACGAACGAAGTCGCCCTCGCCGCTGCGCGGATGCTCCTTCGTTGCATCAATGAGGCAAACTCTCTTTCCGATAAGTTTCATTTTCTCTTCTCCTGTATTTAGAAAAAATTATTTGAAAATGATCGAATAAATATCGCAGTCGTAAAGCTTTATTTGCAAAACGACCTCTTTTCCCGAAAAACGCTTCACGGCATCGTCAGGAAAATGAATTTTTTTATCAATGCTGTCGCCGAAAATCTCGCAGCTTGTAATACTCTCTCCCTCGCAGGTGAGCGTGAAATAAAGATGGCCGAAGGCTGAGGTGGAAACGTTGGCATAGAGGCTCTCGCCCTCGTAGATAAACGGCTTGGTGACGGCCGTTTCTTCCTCCTCCGCGTGCAGGGAGGCAAAGCCGTCCATGCGCAGAACGTAGCGGTAAAGTCTGGGCGGATCGCCGAGGCAATGACCGTCCGGCGCATAGAAGGAAAGCTCGTCATCCGCGCCGGGAATGTGCGATTTTGTAACCATGGGAATGGGGGTGGGGAAGCAATCGCCGTAGAGCCAGCCGTTTGGATTCTCGGGGCCGGGGCGCATAAAGGCGGGCTTGAAGCGATGAAAATGCAGTCCGTCACGCGAGGTCATAAAGCCGCAATCGGTCACGGAAAGGCCAAAACGCGGTATAACCTTGTAGCGCGTGTGGCGCTTTTCTCTGCCGCAAAGCTCGTCGTAGTTTTCCGTCCATTCCTTGCGCTCGCAGTAGCGCGTGTGGATGCCGATAAACGTATGCGGCGCGCGGAAATAGCGGCTGATGCCGTTGGTATACATATGGTATTCGTCCTCGTCCTCATAGGAGAGGCAGACGGGATCGCTCCAGGTCTTGTAGTCCTTGGATTCGAAATAAAAAACATCACGGAAGGCCTTCACGGAGGGATCCGCAATTTTTCCGCCGATGGTATCCCAGCCGAGCGCGGTGCATTCCTCTGCGCTCATGCCCTTGATGCGCATACCGCGCGCATAGAGACGGTAGAGCTTTTCCTCTTTGTCCCACATGACGATGTTGAGCGAGTCGAAATACCCTTGATTCGTAATCATTTCGCCAAAACGGAAATGAATGCCGTCGGCAGATAGCATTGTGAAGAGGCGAAATACGTTTCTTTTTCCAGGAACCTTGGGCGGATCCCAGGCGGTGATACCCTTATAGCGCTCGTTTTCGGGACAATCGGGATTTTCATCATAGAAAACGTAGAGCTGGCAGGATTCGGGATGAATGGTTTTATCGAGAATCAGATTGTTATGCGTGCTTCCGCCGTAGGTGCAGATGCCGAGGTCGGGCTTTTCAAAATGAATGCCGTCGCCGCTCTCCAGATAGCAGATGCGGAATCCGTCCTCCATCTCTTCCTCACTTAAGTGGCAGGGAAATTCGCGGCTGTGGGATCCGTAGTGATACATACGGTAGGTTCCGTTCGGATACTGACCGTTTACGCCCTTCCAGCGCGGATCAAAGAATACGTGGTGGAAGCAGCAGGCCGCACCCTCCCAGGGCGCATCGTGCAAAACAACGCATTCGCGCTTTTCCGGATGGTGGAGGCGGATCTGTGCGGTGGTTTCTTCCTTGTTCAGAAGAAAATCGTCAAAAAAGCATTCTCTGCGGTTTCCGATGTTCAGCATACGGCTTCTCCTTTACTTTCGGCTTTCTTTGCGTTCTGTTGCTCCTTATAGAGCCTTTGGATGGCAAACGTGCTGCGAAGAACGCAGATCGCGCCGTAAATACCGCTGATCAGGAAGGGCCAGCGTGAGGGATCCTCCAGCACCAGAGCGATCGAGAGCGAAAGACCGATGATGGAGCTTGCGGCATGTAAAAACGGTGTTTCGCGGAAGGAAAAGAGGTGCATCATCGTTACGAGAATGCTGAGAAGCGAGGTGAAGGTGTCAAGATAAATGAATTTTGAGCCGAGAAGCGTCAAGACCGTGGTGGCACCTATGTAGGTGAGAACAAAGCCTGTGCCAATACCGATATACATTTTTTTCGTCATTTTTCGGAACACGGTGGAATCCTTGTACGCACGCTTTGACCAGGTGAAGAAGGTCGCGATCTGCATCAGGCAGGAGAAGAAGAACGCATAAAACGCCTGCATATACGTGCCGAAGGAAAGATAGGTGATCGTATAGAGGATGGAGTTTAAGCCTCCGATCAGAAAGGAATAGCGGCTTGCCTTGGAGGTCAGAAGCCCAACGAAGAGCGAAACGTAAAGCGGCAGAACGAGATAAAAGGGGGAAGGGAAGATGCAGTAGGTGGTGGTAATGCCGATGGCCGCCAGAATAAGCAAAAAACGGCGCGAAATCAAAAATTGCAGAACTTTTTTCATAGAATGCCTCGTTTGAATGTTTTATCATTCAATATTATAAAGGAGATCTACGAAAAAAACAATCCAAGATTCGGCCGTTTTTTTGAAAAATATGTCCTAAAATTCAAGTGTTTTCGTTTTTTGCACGATATTCTGTCGGGGTGACGCCAAAGGCTTGGCGAAATGCAATGTGAAAGCCGGAGGGAGAGGTATACCCCACGGCGGCGGCAATGCGCTCCACGGGATCCTGCGTGGTGGCGAGAAGGCTCTTGGCGTGGTGGAGGCGCATCTGCAGAAGCTTCTTTTTAAAGCTCATGCCGAAGATGCTCGTCATCACGCGGCTCGTTTGCCGCACGGAAAGCCCGAGAGACTCTGCCAGCTGCTCCTCGCAAAGCGGCTCGCCGATGTGGCTGTTGATAAAGATCTCAATTTTATTATACCGCGCGTTGGCATCATCGCTTTCCGAAAGCGTGTGCGCTTTGGCGTGCGCAGTTAGCTTCGAGGCTGAGAGGCGGCGGTATAAAAGAAGAAAAAATTCGGATAGATAGGTCTTGCAAAGCGAAAGAGAGGCGGCGCCGGGATGCAGGCATTCCTCTCGGATGCGAAGCATAAGAGAGATCAGCTCGGGCGCGTTTTCCAGCACGGTCAGCGTTTGCACAGAGCGAAAGCATCCGTAAAGATCCTCGCCCTCCTCCGATGCGCGCAGCATGGAAAAGCGAAGCGTGAATCTCTTTGCGGGGGTGCTCGCACGAATGCCGTGATAGACCTCGGGCGGGATCAGGACGAGCGTGTCCCGTTCCACTGTGGCACAAGCACCGTCCGCCTCCTTCACGAGAAAGCTGCCGCTAAGACTTCCTTGGATCTCAAAAACAGGGTGGCTGTGAGACTGTGTGTCGGCCACACGGTCCTCAATGCTGCCATTGTCCAGCGAAACCGTGAGGGATAGATTCTCGATCGTTATGGAATGGGCGGAATAAAAAATTTCTTCATATGCGGTGGAGTTCGGCATGACGCGTCCCTCTTTTTTTGAATTATTTTTCTTTAATATGTAATGTTGGGTTTACAATAGAGTCACAAACCCGCACTTCTGTGGATCGGATCTCCAAAAGCCGCATGCCCATATTTTCAATAATATTGCGCGGCGGCAGAGGCAGATCCTTAAATTCCTTCGCGTTGATCTGCTTGGATTTTGAGACGATGGAAATGTAGCGATCGTAAATCGTGGAATTGAGGAGTGCAAAGAGACCGTAGAGCAGTCTTGCGCACATCTCGCCGCCCTTTTCCTTCGTGTCAATAAAGTTGAGTTTGTTGTGGGTGCTGACGAAGCGGTAGGCGGGCAGACGGGAGGACATAAAGATGCCCGCATTGACGAAGCGCTCATCTCTCTTTGCAGGCACGCGCTTGATCAGGATCATATTTTTGCTCGGCTGGAAGAGATTTTTTGATATTGGTGCAATGTATTGCTTGGGCACAGCGGCAGGGAAGTGCACGTAGCCCTTCTCGATGGCGGCCGGGCGCAGAAGCGGGATCGTGCCCTTCACGGGATCGTTGAAGAGCATACCGCCGCAGCGGTTATCCAGCACGAGGCCGGTGTGCATCTTGAGGCCGAGGCTGTCCAGCGTTTCGGGAAAGTCCGAGATATAGCGAACGATCTTTGCATCCTCAAGGCTCTTCGGCAGCGTCAGTCCGCGGCCATCCTTGTCCACTACGAAATCGTAGCGCATCACGGGCAGAGCACTTGTCTGTGCGCCGTGATCCGCCGAGGTATAGATCTGCACGCTCTCGGGCGCCTCTCCCTTGCGCATGGCAAGAATGCACTCCTTTTTCAGAGGAACGGCGCGGCGCTCGTTTTTCTGCTTTCCGATGAAAAGGTGAACCGCCGTGATCGGCATGGCGCTGAAGAGAGAAAGGCGGAAGGGCCTTTGCTCGGTGGCGGAGGCGATGGTGGTGGGCATCATGATCACGAGCTGACCGCCCTCTTCAAGATGGCGCTTCGCCGTTTCGGCAAAGAGGAGCGCACTGTGTGCCTTCACGGTGGAAATACCGCCGACGGCCTCGGCCTCCTCCGAGCCCTTGGCACAGAGCTCCTTGGGGGGATTGCAGATGATATAATCAAAGGTGTCCTCCACGCGCTCAAAGAAATGCACGGTGTAGTGCTCCTTCGCCTGTGTGAGGTAATTCTCCTCATAAACGGTCACAAAAAGGCGCACGTCATAATCGTGACGGCACTTTTTGCGAATGCGCTCCAGATTGTCCTTCAGCATGGGGAGGAAGGTCTCGTCATTTTCATAGCAGGTGAGGAAGATCTGCTTGCAACGGGGTGCTTCCTTGCAGATGCGCTCGATCAGCGCGGCAGAAAGAATGCCCGTGCCCGCACCGGGATCTAAGATCGTGCACGCATTTCTCTCCTCATGAAGAGAAAACATCGCAGCCATCCGTCTTGCGGTGTCCTTTTTCGTGAACAGACGGCCGAGACGAACGTTTTCGCTCCCCACTCTGGCGCGTACCAGCTTTGCGGTATTTCTGCAAGCCAAATTCAGCATTTTTCTACCTCCGAAATTTCTGCCTTGATTTTTGTAAGACTATTTTACCACATTTTTTTGCCTCTTGCAAGACATTTTGCAAGTTTTTTTGCTAAAATTATTGCAAAAGGAAAAGAGAAATGCTATACTATAATGGAAAGATAGAAAATTCCGGCTTGCACGGAAGAAAAGGATGGGAGAACGAATGAGCGAAAACAGCAAAAATACGCACTTGAGATTTCTGCATTGCTCGGATATTCATCTGGATACGCCCACGGTGGGCTTGACGGCTGAAAAATGTGATGAGAGACGCAGAGAGCTGCGCTCCTCCTTTATGCGCATGATGCAATACGTTCGCGATCGCGGCGTAAACGTGGTGCTGATCAGCGGCGATCTTTTTGATAACCGCTATGCCACCAATACCACCGCCGAGGTTCTGATCCGTGAGTTCCGCAATTGCTCGGAGACCGTGTTTATCATTTCCCCCGGTCGCTCCGATTACTATGAAAACAACCCGATCTACACCTCCGGCCGCTTGCCCTCCAACGTGTACGTTTTCTCAAAGGACACGCTTTCCCGCTTCGATTTTGAGCAGTTTAACGTTACCGTGTACGGCTGGGCCTTCATGAACGAAACGATGACGGAAAGCCCGCTCTACGAGAAAGAGGTGGACGATTCCTCCCGTATTAACCTCGTTTGCGGCTACGGCGATCTCGGCGGCAGCATTGAATCCGATCAATGCCCCCTCTCCGAAAATGAGCTGAAGAAGTTCGGTGCGGATTACTATGCGCTCGGCTCGCGCCACGAGGCGAGCGACTTTATGAAGATCGGCGACTCCGTGATCTATAGCTACTGCGGCTCGCTGGAATGCACGGGCTTTGAAAATACGGGCATCGGCGGCGCAAACCTGATCGTGGTGGATTATAACGACGGTGAGCTTTCCATTGACGTTAAGAAGCTTTCCTTCGGCCGCCTTCGCTTTGTTACCGAAACGATCGATATTACAGGCGTGGACACCGGCAACGAGATCATCAACCGCATCACCAAGGTGATCAGCGATAAAAAATACGGTATGGAGACCGCGTTGCGCGTTCAGCTCGTTGGTGAGATCGCGCCGCGCTTCCTCGTTCCGAAAAATCTTGAATGTGATGCCTTCGGTCTTTATTATTTCGATCTGGTGGATAAAACCATGCCTCTCTACGGAGCAGAGCATTTTGCAAGAGATATGAACGCCGCAGGCGAGGTATACCGCAAGCTCCTTCCGCTCCTCAAATCCGAGGATGAGGAAGCACGTATGACGGCGGCGAAGGCCTTCCGCGTGGCGTTGGCTGCCCTCGAAAACCGAGAAGCTGACGTATAGTGCGGCTGGAAAATTTCGGCGCAAAGGCCCGATTTTTGCATCGACGTACCCTCGTACGCCTTCTGCGAAAATCAAACCTTATCATCCGAAATTTTCTGCGCGCGCAGACGGTACTTGTGAAGTTATATAAAACTGGGAGGCTGCTGCAGAAGCATCTGCGTCGGCCTCCGCTTCTTGTAAAGAAAGGTAACTCTATGATCAAACACGTATTTTTGGATCTGGATGACACGATCCTGGATTTTCATAAGGCGGAGGACGTGGCAATCGAGAAAACGCTGCGTGAGTTTTCCATTCCGGTAACGGAGGAAAACAAAGCGCTTTACAGTAAGATCAACAAAAGCTGCTGGGAAGCATTGGAGCGTGCGGAGATCACGCGCACGGAGCTTCGCGCTATGCGGTTTAAAAAGTTTTTTGACGCGCTCGGCATTTCCGGTCGGGCGGATGCTACGCGCGCACCTGCGGTATATGAGGGGCATCTTGCCGAGGGGCATTATTTTCTTCCCGGCGCAGAGGCGCTGCTTGAGGCACTCTATCCGAAATATACGCTCTATCTTGCCACCAACGGCATTGCTGCCGTGCAGGCAGGGCGCGTTGCCTCCGCAGGGATCGGAAAATACTTCAAGGAGCGCTTCGTTTCCGAGGAGGTAGGGCACAACAAGCCCTCGCTTGCATATTTTGAGGCCTGCTTTGCAAGGATCCCCGATTTTAAGCGCGAGGAGGCCGTGATCGTTGGCGACAGCTTGACCTCGGATATCAAGGGTGGTATCGTTTCGGGGATCAGGAGCGTTTGGTTCAATCCGCACGGAAAGCAGGCAAGCGCAGAGCTTGTGCCCACCGCAGAGATCCGAGAGCTTTCAGAGCTTCTCGGCGTTTTAGAAAAAATGTGAGGAAGAAGAATGTATACAGGACATAGTTTCAGTCAAAAAGTGATCGATCTTGCCGCAAGAGCTGAGGCGGATTGTAAAGAAGTGTTTGCAAAAATTGAAGAAAACTGCATGAAATGCTCGGCTAAGGTGCTTGCCGCATTCCGCGATCTTCGCGTTTCCACCACCGATTTTCTGGAGGTGACGGGATACGGCTATACAGATGACGGAAGAGATAAGCTTGAGGCACTGTATGCGCGTGTTTTCGGCGCGGAGGATGCCCTCGTGCGCCCGCAGCTGATGTCGGGCACGCACGCATTGGCCGTCACCCTCGGCGGACTTCTCAAGCACGGCGAGACCCTGCTTTATATTTCGGGCGAGCCGTACGATACGCTTCGTTCCGTGATCGGAACGGCGGGAGAGAGCCGCAATTCGCTCATTCGCTGCGGCGTGCTCTATGAAGAGATCGACCTCGTGGACAACGATTTTGACTACGCGGCGATCGAAAAACGCCTGCAAAAGGACTTCGTGCGCGTGGCCGCCATTCAGCGCAGCCGCGGCTATTCGCAGCGCAAGAGCCTTACGATGGATAAGATCGAGCGCGTGATCGCCCTGATCAAGCGCGTATCGCCCGAAACGGTCGTGATGGTGGATAACTGCTACGGCGAGTTTTGCGAGGACAGAGAGCCCACCGAGGTGGGCGCGGACGTTTTCGTTGGCTCGATGATGAAAAACCTCGGCGCGGGCTTTGCCGTCAGCGGTGCGTACTGCGTTGGCCACCACGACGTGATCGAGGATATTGCCGAGCGCTTCTCCGCGCCCTGCGTGGGAAAGAGCCTTGGTGCAAACTTCAATCAGCTTGCCTCTTTTTATAAGGGCTTTTTCATGGCACCTGCGGCGGTTTGCTCCACTTTGAGATCCATGGCCTTTGCCGCGCGCCTTTTGGAGCTTGCGGGCTTTGATTCGGTTTCTCCGCGCTATGATGAGATCCGCACCGACATCGTGCAGACCATCGATCTCGGTACCGCCGAAAACCTGATCCGCTTCTGCCGCGGCATTCAGATGGGCTCTCCCGTGGAGGCCTACTGCGTGCCCGAGCCCGGCGAGATGCCCGGCTACCCGCACGAGGAGATCATGGCGGCAGGCACCTTCGTGACGGGTGCCACCAACGAGCTTTCCTGCGACGGACCGCTCACGCCGCCCTACACCGCTTACATGCAGGGAGGGCTGACCTATGAATACGGCAAGCTTGGTGTGATGACCGCTCTCGAAGAAATGCTGAAGGACTGAACGGTATGAATGAAAAAATCTGCTATCTCGTGGGTGCAGGCGAGGTCGCGCCTCTGCCTCCCATTGGAAAGGACGATCTTCTGATCGCGGTGGACGGTGGGCTCCGTGCCTGCCTTGCACAGAATCAAACGCCGCAGCTTCTGGTTGGCGATCTTGATTCGCTGGAGTGTACGGTGCCCTCTGAGATTCCGCTCTGCCGCTTTCCCGTCAAAAAGGACGAAACGGATACCTATCTTGCCTATCTTGAGGGCGTGAAGCGCGGATATGCGCATTTTGAGATCTACGGCGGCCTCGGCGGCCGCGCCGATCATACGATCGCAAATCTCCAGCTTCTGCGCCGTATTGCGGCAGAGGGAAGAACCGCCGCGCTCGTGGGCGCGGATGCACGGATGCTGGCCTTTGCCGATCGCACCGTCACGCTGAAAACACTTCCCGGGCAGTCGCTCGGCGTGTTCTCGCTTTCCGAAATTGCGGAGGGCGTTACGATCGAGGGAGCGGCCTATGCGCTCTCGAAGGGAACGCTCAAAAACGATTTTCCCCTCGGCGTTTCCAATACCGCGCTTGGGAAATACGTCACGCTCACGGTGGAGAAGGGCATTCTCCTTGCCGTGCTTTCTTCCGTATAATAGCATTGCGCTTTCTACGTTCAAGATAACATTCACGAAAGCGAAAAAACAAGAAAACAATCCCTCAGTCTCGCAGTCGCTCGACAGCTCCCTTTACACAAGGGAGCCCTTTTATTTTTCTAAGAGCTCTGTTTCTAAAAGAAGGGAGAATGCAAAGCGAACGCCTTTGAAAAACGCCTTTTTCAAAAAAAACGATTCGTTTTCGCATAAAGCATTCACGTAATTTTCCACAGCATCCTCTTGCTCCCGATTTATAAGCTTGTTTGCTTTTTCGTGCAGCATGGCGGCTTTTTTTATGAGGTCTCGTTCCTCTTCCGTTTCTATTGCCGCGCATTGTTCAAAAAAGTATTGATTCCATAGTTTTTCCAGTATTTGCTCCATTTTTCTCTCACACTCCTAAAACAATACAAATTACATCATCTGATGTTTTTATAATTCATTATAACATCATATGATGTATTTGTCAATACAATCAATTGATGTTGTGGTAAAATTGTATCATAAATGCTTTGGAGGTTTTTATGTACCAAAGAATACGTGATTTGAGAGAAGATGCAGACAAAACGCAACAAGAGGTAGCCGAAGCTATCGGAATGTGGCTCAATACATATCGAAATTACGAAATAGGAAAGCGTGAGCCGCCCTTTGATTTTGTTATTGCGCTTGCCCGCTACTACAATGTGAGCTTGGATTACTTAGCAGGACTTATTGATGATCCGGAAAAGCTAAATCGATTTGAAAAGAAATAGACGCCGGATGGAGAAGCAAAAACTGCTTTCTCAAAAAAAGTTGCCATAGGCAAGAGTGGCGGCAGAGAAAATTTTTTCGGTTTTTCTTGACAAACGGCGAAAACCGTGCTATACTTGCCCTAACGCTGAAAACAGAATAATATCAGGGGTGCCGAAAGGCTGAGATGGAACGGTCCAAACCCTTATAACCTGATACGGATAATGCCGTCGTAGGAAGATGCTATAAGAAATCGCCACACGGATATTTTCTGTGCGGCGAATTTTTTATAGGAGGTTTTCCGAGGATGGAAAACAAAAAGGTTTTGGCTCTCGTGGAGAGCGCGGTGATGATCGCGCTTGCTACGGTCTTGAGTCTTTTAAAGCTGGCGGAGCTGCCTGCGGGGGGATCTGTGACCTTTGCCTCGATGCTGCCGATCGTTCTGATCTCGTACCGCCACGGCGTGAAATACGGCCTTGCGGCCGGCACGGTATACGGCGTGATCCAGCAGCTTCTGGGATTGAAAAATCTTTCGTTCGTGACGGGCTTTGCCTCGGTGCTCGCGGTGATCCTTTTGGACTACGTGATCGCCTTTGCGGTGCTTGGGCTCGGCGGCTGCTTCAGAAAAAGCGGTATGCGCCAGAGCCTCGCGCTCATTTCGGGTGCGGCGCTTGCTTCGGTTTTGCGCTATCTTTGCCACGTGCTCTCGGGGGCTACCGTTTGGGCGGGGCTTTCGATCCCCACGGAGGCGGTGCTGATCGGCTCGCTTTCGTATAACGCGACCTATATGATACCCGAAACGCTGATCTTGCTTCTCGTGCTGTTCTATCTTTCCGAGGCCATGGATTTCAGCGCGGCTACGCCGCGACGTATTGCGAAAGCAAAAGCCTCCTCCGCGGGGGCGTTTGCCGCGGTGCTCGTTGGCGGCGTGTTTTTGCTTGCGGCCGCCGTGTATGACGTGATCGTGATCTTTTCTGCCTTGCAGGTCACGGGTGCGATCGCGCTTTCGGGGCTTGCCTCCGTGCCGTGGGCTTGGGTGCTGGGGATCAGCGCGGCGGGTGCTTTGCTTTTCGGCGTATCTCTGATCGTTGCGCGAAGACTTGAGCACCGCTGATTGAGAGAATGTATCTTTCAAAGCAGAAAAGTTTGAGGTAAAAAACGGTCGATTATAAACATAGGGCGGAGATGCTGTTTTTAACGTCTCCGCCCCGTTTTTTATTGCTTTTGCGTATAATTGATAGCTCTTTTTCTCGTCTTTTGACGAAAAAGTGGGGCAAAGCCCGCTTCTCTCTTGCAAAAATCCCCGATCTGTGTTATAATCATTTTATTGTTATGTATTTACAGTATTTACATAGCACCTTGATCCTTTGCATGGAGGCATTTTTATGAATACGAAAAAGAAGATATTCCGGGCCCTGGAGCTTTTTCTTCTATTGCTCGTCGTGGCGGTTCTGATATGGATATACGTTTCGGTTTCGGGAGAGGTCCTGGATATTCTCCGCATGGGCGAGGAGGGGCGTTTTGAGGATGCAAAGGCGTACCTTCGCGATCGCGGTCTGCGCGGTGCGGTGATCGTCTTTTCCTTGCAGCTTCTGCAAACGCTGGTCGTTTTCGTTCCGCCGGAGCTTTTGCAGGTGGCGGTGGGAATTGCGTACCCCTTCTATATTGCGATTCCGCTGATGCTCCTCGGTGCGCTCATCGGCGCATCGCTGATCTTCCTTTTCGTGCGTCGTCTTAAATTGCCTTTCACGATGCTGGAGCGCAAAACCGAGCGCGTGCAGAAGGCAGAGGGGCGCATGAACCATAAGAATGCAACTATGGCGGCCATGTGCCTTTGGTTCGTAATGCCGCTCGTGCCCTTTGGTGCGGTTGCGTATTACGGTGCGAATAAGCAGATCTCTTATAGACGGTACCTTCTCACCTGCACCGTCGGTATGCTTCCATCCATTCTGTTTTCGGATCTTCTGGGGGTTTTCATATATACCACGCTCGGCGTTTGGGAAGGGCAGACCATGATCTGGCTTTCCGCCGCGCTTGCGCTTCTTTTGTCGATCATTATGCTGGCGCTTGGCGGCTGGATCAAGCACGAGTTTTACGATGAGCACGCCATGGAGCGCCCGAACCCCTTTCTTTATCATTTTGTCGTTCCCTTCGTTACGCTTGCGGCCTCGTTTTTTGCACGCATCAACCGTAAGAACTGCGAGCACCCCGAAAAGGATCGCCCCGTGCTGATCCTTGGCAGTCATACCTGTTTCTTTGATTTTTATTTTGCCGCAAAGGCAATGTATCCCCGCCGCCTGACCTTTGTTGTCAACCGTTTCTATTTTGAGGCGCGCATCGTACGCTTTCTGATGCGGCATCTCGGATGCATTCCCAAGCGCCTTTTCTCCCCCGATCTTGAAACCGCGAAAAAGCTGATGGCGGCGAAGCGCGAGGGCTGCTCCGTGGTCTTGTTCCCCGAGGGGCGGCTTTCCGCCGCGGGAACGAATTTCCCCTTGGTTGGAGATACGATCGCGCTCGTTCGGCACATGGGAATGGACGTATATGAGTATCATACCGTGGGTGGATATTTCTGCAAGCCCAAGTGGGGTATAGGCCTCAGAAAGACCCCCGTGGATATTCACCTGCATAAGGTGGTCAGCGCCGAGGAGCTTGCCTCGATCAGCGACGAGGTTCTGGAGGCTAAGATCACCGCCGCACTCTCCTACGACGAGTGCCGCCGCTACATTTCTCTCAAAAAGCCCAATCGGCGTGCCAACGTGAAGGGGCTCGAGCGCCTTTTGTTCCGCTGCCCGAAGTGTGGCGCGGAGTTTGCAGGAGAGACTGAGAAAAACAGCCTCATCTGCAAGACCTGCGGACACACGCAGGTGTTTGATAAAAACTACCTTTCGGACGGAAAAACCATCTCCGATCTTCACGCGGAGCAGATCGAGTATCTGAAAACCCTGAAGGACTACACCTTTGAGGAAAAGGTGACCATTCACCGCTTTGATAAGCGCATTGGCGTTATGACCGAGCGCGGAGAGGGCATCTGCCGCTTCACGGAAGGCGGCATCGTTTACGAGGGCACCGAGGACGGAAAGCAGGTGCGGTATGAGAAAACGCCTGCCGAGCTGCAGGCCTTGATCTATACCGAGGGCAAGCACTTCCAGTTCTATGAGGGCAAGGAGCTTTGCTTCTTCTATCCCGAGGATCGGAACGCGTGTGCCAAGTGGTCGATGCTTTGGGATATTCAGCGTGAGCGTGTGATGCACGCCGAGCATTTGCGCGCGGTGCGCCGCGATCTCGAAAAAGCGGAAAACGAGCTCGCTATAGCAGAAGAAAAATAAGATCCTCTTTTTGAGTCATTTATCTTTTAAATCGTTGTTTGAAAACAATTGTTTGCAATATTGTCGTTTATAACGGATTTTTCGGAAAGGAGTGCGCGAGATGAGAAGAAATAGCGATCTTCCGGAGCTTCTGGCGCCTGCCGGCTCGGAGGAGGCCTTATATGCCGCCGTCCGTGCAGGAGCGGATGCCGTGTATCTTGGCGGCAAGGCCTTCGGCGCGCGCGCCTTTGCTGCGAATTTTGACGGGGAGGGGCTGAAACGGGCGGTGGCCTATTGCCATCTGCACGGCGTTCGCCTCTACGTCACGGTCAATACGCTGGTATATGAAAGAGAGCTGCCTGCGTGGTTGGATTTCTGCCGCTCGCTTTACGCAATGGGCGTGGATGCCCTGATCGTCACCGATCTTGGCGGGATCTCGCTTCTCAGACGGTATTTGCCGCACATGGAGCTGCACGCCTCCACGCAAATGGGACTCCATAACAGCGAGGGTGTGCGCCTCGCCGCCGAGCTTGGACTTTCGCGGGCCGTGGTGGCGAGAGAATGCTCGCTTTCGGATATGCGGGAGATGGTGGAAAAGGCGCCGCTGGAGCTTGAGGTGTTTTTGCACGGTGCGCTCTGCGTTTGCCATTCGGGGCAATGCCTCTTTTCCTCGCTCGTCGGCGGCCGCAGCGGCAATCGCGGCGAATGCGCCCAGCCCTGCCGCTTGCCCTACGGAAACGGAGGGTATCCCCTTTCCCTGAAGGATCTTTCGCTTGCCCGCCATATAACGGAGCTTTTGGATGCGGGCGTTTCCTCTCTGAAGATCGAGGGGCGTATGAAATCTCCCGATTACGTGTACGGTGTCACGCGCATCTATCGCCGCCTTTTAGATGAAAAAAGAAACGCCACCGATGCCGAGGAAAGAGAGCTTTCCGCGCTCTTTTCCCGCAGCGGCTTTACGGACGGATATTTTACAGGGCGCTTGTCGGGAATGACGGGCGTGCGCTCCGAGCAGCAGAAGGAGGAGAGCCGCGCTCTCTCAAAGGGCGATTTTACGCCGATGCGCCTTTCCGTTTCGGCAGAGGCCGTATTCCGTTCGGGCGAGCCCTGCCGACTTACGCTCAAAGCACCGCATAAAACGGTTACGGTGCAGGGCGAGATCCCTGCGCCCGCGCTTCGCGCGCCGCTTTCCGAGGACGAGCTTCGAGAGCGGCTCTGCAAGATGGGAAACACCTATCTCTCGCTTTCTGTCGAGGATCTTTCGATCACGCTTTCCGAGGGCATCAATCTTTCGCCCGCCGCCGTGAACGCGCTGCGCCGCGCGGCCGCTCTTGCGATGGAGAGCAGCGAAAGGGAATCCCCGCCCACAGAGGAAATATCTCTGCAAAGGCCCGAAGCGCAAAGTCCGATCAAAACCGCCGTTTTCCATATGCCTGAGGTGCTTTTCTCGCTCTCCGAGACAGAGCGGGAAGCGTTTGACATTATTTTCGTGCCCTTGCTTTATTATACCGAGGCACCCGCTGTGAGCGGTGTTTCGCTTCCGCCCGTGATCATGGAGCGTGAGCTTGGCGATGTGAGGGAGCGGCTTTCTGCCGCCGCAAAGCGCGGCGCGCGCTATGCCCTGATCTCAAACCTTTCGCATTTTGCGCTCTGCCGTGAGGCAGGGCTGATCCCCGTTGGGGATTTTCGTATGAATCTTTATAACTGCGAGGCTGCGGCCGTTGTGCATAGGCTTGGTGCGGCGCACGCGCTTTGCTCACTTGAGTTGACGGTGCCGCGCGCCGCCTCGGTCGGCGGTGTGCTGGTCTATGGGCGCGCGCCTCTGATGCTGACGGAGCGGTGCTTCGTCCGAGAAAACGCGGGCTGCTCTGCCTGCGGCAGCTTCGCCTTTACGGATCGGCGCGGAATGCGCTTTCCCGTCCTTCGGGAATATATGCATCGCAATCTGATCTTCAATTCCGTGCCCACCTATATGGGAGATAAGCAGGAGGAGCTTGGGCGGCGCGGACTTCTGCATCGGCATTTTATTTTCTCCGACGAGTCGGCGGCAGAGATCAAAAGGATCGTTGCCGCGTATGATGCGCAACAGCCGCTCTCCGTGCAGGTGCGCCGCATCGGTGTCAGCGAAGCGCGTATCTATGACGGTGCGGCAGAGCCGCCTGCACCCAAAAAGGACAGCCCGCGCCCCATGGCGAAAAAAGCCGAAAAGGAAAGACCCATGGAGCGAAAGGGTACATCCTTTTCGCATGGCGGCCATCCGAAAACGAAACTGAAAAACGGAAAGAAAAGCAAATGAAAAAGAAACTGATCCTTGCCTCGGCTTCGCCGAGAAGAAAAGAAATACTGACGGATATGGGCTTTGACCTGCAGATCCGCACCGCAGAGGTGGACGAGAGCCTGCCCGAGAGCGTTTCGCCCTTTGACGGTGTACGCCTGCTGGCGATCAAGAAGGGGGCAGCCGTGGCGGCAGAATGCGGAGACGCTCTGCCCGTTCTCTCGGCGGATACCTTGGTGGAGCTTGGCGGCGTGCCGCTCGGCAAGCCGACAGACAGAGCGGATGCCGTTCGTATGCTGCGCGCGCTCTCCGGCTCGGTGCATTACGTGCATACGGGTGTTTGCGTGCACTATAAGGGCAAGGTCCTTGCCGAAACCGATACCACCGCCGTGCATTTTCGCACGCTGACGGAGGATGAGATCTCGGCCTACGTGGATAGCGGCGAGCCGATGGATAAGGCAGGGGCGTACGGTATCCAAGGGAAGGCGGGCGCCTTCGTTTCGAAGATCGACGGGGCGTTTGACACCGTTGTCGGCCTCAGCGGCCGCCTCGTTGAAAAGCTGCTTTCCATGGCGGAGGAAGAGGCATGAGAGCGTTAAGCCTTTCCGAAAAACGCCGCCGTATGACCGAAATCATTGCACTGCTGAAGGAACGCTATCCGAGCGCGGAATGCGCGCTGAAATACGAAGGAGACCCGTGGAAGCTTCTCGTGATGGGACGGCTCTCCGCACAGTGCACGGACGAGCGAGTAAACGAGGTTTGCAAAGAATTGTTTGCAAAATACCCGAATTATGAGGCAATGGCGGCGGCCGAGGTGGAAAAGATCGAGGCGATCGTTCGCCCCTGCGGACTCTATCGGATGAAGGCGCAAAGCCTGAAGGATGCCTCGGTCATGCTGAAGGAGGAGTTTGGCGGAGAGCTCCCCGCGGATATGGATGCCCTGCTTCGGTTTCCCGGCGTTGGGCGAAAGATCGCCAATCTTTTGCTCGGCGATATTTTTGGGCTTCCCGCCGTGGTTTGCGATACGCATTGCATCCGCATCTGCGGCCGCCTCGGAATGTATCCCGAGTCGCAGAAGGATCCTGCACGCATCGAGGATATTTTGCGGCGCATCCTCCCACCCGAGGAGGGAAGCGATTTTTGCCATCGCATCGTTTGGTTCGGGCGCGAGGTCTGCACCGCGCGTGCGCCGAAATGCCCCGAATGTCCCTTGCGCGCGCTCTGCGTGCGCGCCGAGCGTGAAGGTGCGCGTACGAAGATAGATTAAGGAGAACACTATGCGAAAAAAGCTTCGCATCCCCTTGCCCGTGATCGTGGAGGGGAAATACGATAAAAACACGCTTTCGCAGATCCTGGACGCCACGATCCTGACGACGGGAGGCTTTGCGATCTTCAATTCCAAGGAAAAGCAGGCGCTTTTGCGCCGCCTTTGCAAGGACGGCGCCATCGTGCTGACGGATTCGGACGGCGGCGGTCGGCAGATCCGCGCCTTTCTCTCCTCCATTTTGCCGAAGGAGAGCATTCATCCCTTGTATATTCCCGAGATCCGCGGCAAGGAGCGGCGCAAGTCCGCCCCCTCGAAAAGTGGCACGCTCGGCGTGGAGGGTATGGAGGCAGATCTGCTCTACGAGCTTTTTCTGCCGCTTTCGGGCGGCGTACAGGAAAAAAAGGGGGATCCGATCACCAAAACGGATTTCTTCGTTTGCGGTCTGACGGGTGCGGAAAACGCCACCCTGCGCCGCGATGCGCTGGCAAACGCGCTTTCTCTGCCCTCGGGCATGGGGGCAACGCCGCTGCTTGCCGCCGTGAACCTTCTTTTGTCCCGCGAAGAATTTTTTGCGTGTGTGCGTTCGCTTTTTCCCGATATTACGGTGTCATAAATGCAAAATCGCATTTATGACACCTTTATTTTTACATTATTTTATAAAGATGCGCGTTTTGTTAATAATATGTTTATATTTATATGTTATAATTTCCGAGTGTACTATCACACCGAGAGATGGAAAGGAGGGCCTCGTTGAGGTCTTGGATATTATGATAAAGGTTGAAAATTTGGTGAAGCGCTACGGCGCGAACTATGCGTTGAATGACGTTTCGTTTGAAATCGAGGAGGGCGAGGTCGTCGGCCTGCTCGGTCCGAACGGTGCGGGAAAAAGTACCACGATGAATATTCTGACGGGATTTCTGGCCGCATCCTCCGGTGAGGTGGAGATCGGCGGTGTTAATATCAAGGAGGATCCCATTGCGGCAAAGCGCATGATCGGCTATCTTCCGGAGCAGCCGCCGCTTTACCCCGATATGACGGTGGAGGAGTATCTCGGCTTCGTGTACGAGCTGAAGGGCTGCGCGCTGGAAAGAGAGGCGCATCTTGAGGAGATCATGGGCGTCGTGAAGCTCGGTGAGGTGAGAAAACGCCTGATCCGCAACCTTTCCAAGGGCTATAAGCAGCGCGTTGGCATTGCCCAGGCGCTGATCGGCGATCCCAAGGTCGTGATCTTTGATGAGCCGACGGTCGGCCTTGACCCCAAGCAGATCCTTGAGGTGAGAAATCTGATCCGCTCGCTCGCCAAGAGCCATACGGTGATCCTTTCCACGCATATTCTTGCCGAGGTGCAGTCGGTCTGCAAGCGCGTTCTGATCATCAATCGCGGCCGTCTGATTGCGGATAAGAAAACGGACGAGCTTGCCCGCACACTGGAGGATACGGTGATCTACCGTGCCAAGATCGCAGGCCCTGAGCGCGAGGTGCTTTCGGCGCTGCGCGGAATGCAGGGCATGAAGAGCGTGACGGCAACGGGCGAGAAGGAGGGAGATGCCTCTGCATTCCTTCTTGAGGGCGCGCGCGGCATAGATATCCGCAAGCCCTTGTTCCGCTTGCTCGCGGAAAAGAATTATCCCTTGATGGAGCTCGCACCCACGGGCACGGATCTCGAGTCCATCTTCATTCGTTTGGTTGAAAAGTCCGATGCGAGCGCCGACGGTGCACGCAAATAATCGGGAGGAGAAATAAAATGCTTGCAATTTATAAAAGAGAAATGCGCTCTTTCTTCACGAGCGTGATCGGTTACGTATTTCTGGTTCTGTATCTCGCCGTTGGCGGCGCTGTTTTCTGCTTCACCACGCTGTACGCTATGTCCGCAGACGTGACGAGCTTTTATCTTTACATGATGATCTTTTCGGGGCTGATCCTTCCGATCCTGACGATGAAGTCCTTTTCGGAGGAGAGAAAGATCCGCACGGAGGCCTTGCTTCTCACCGCGCCCGTTCCGCTTTGGAGCATGGTGCTCGGCAAGTTCTTTGCGGTGATGACGGTGTTTAGCGGCGCGATCCTCGTCAATTCCTTGTATTTCATTTTCTTAACGCCGTACGCCTTCGTTAAGCTGGCGATCCTGCTTGGAAACCTGCTGGCGGTGCTTCTCGTCGGCATGGTGTTTATTTCGATCGGTCTTTTCGTTTCGTCGCTGACGGAGAATCAGCTGGCCGCCGCTATAGGCACGATCGCGATCATTCTTGTGTTCCTTTGCATCGGTCTTGTAAATTCGCTGCTTCCCTCGGGCTATTGGCTGCGTTATATTTTTGACTGTATTTCGATCTTTTCCCGTTTCCAGAGCTATACCAACGGATATTTTGATTTTGCCTCTTTGCTTTATTATCTGTCGGTATGTGCGGCCTTCCTTTATTTCACGGTGCGCGTGTATGAGCGCCGCCGCTATCACGGTTAAAAAGCGAGGCACGTACGCATGAATAAATTTTTGAAAAAGGCGAAGGACGTCTTCGTTGCCGACGGGCGCTTTTCCTCGGTAATGACGGTGGTGCTTCTTGCCATACTCATTGCCTTCAACGGCATTGCGTATGCCCTGACGGCCCATTTCGGTCTCTATTTCTACTCGACGGATATGAGTGATATGGAGCTTTCGGATGCCGTGACGCCTCTGTATGAAAAAATGAAAAGGGAAGAGCGCAAGGTGGAAATTCTTTTCTGCATGGCAGAGGAGGAGCTTGAGGTGCACGATACGGGTGCCTTCGTGCTCCATACCGCCAAGCAGATCGCCGAAAAATATCCGGAAGTGATCTCCATCGAATATATGAATATCCTCACGAAAAGGGATTCCAAGGGGCAGAATCGCTCCGCGCAGATCGAGGAATACAAAAAGACGCTCGCCGAGGGCGAGGTTTTGAGGGACAGCTCGGTGGTATTCTCCTATAAAACGATCGCGGGAAAGATGAATTACCGCGTTCTGACCGATAACACGAGCAGTGGCTTTGCCTCCTTCTTTGCGCTGGATGCTGCCACCGGCAGTGCCCTTGCGTACTGCGGCGAGGAGATGCTCACCGCTATGAGCATTCTCGTTGCCGATGCAGATCAAACGAGGAAGATGGCGTACTTTACGCAGTATCACGGCGAAACGCCGGATAGCTCGATGATCCCGCTTCTCGTTTGTGCGGGGTATGATATTCAGCTTCTGAATCTCAAGGATCGCGACGTTCCCGAGGACTGTGCGCTTCTTATCATTTCTTCACCGCAAACGGATTTTGAGAAGGCGGCACCGGGAAGCGACGTTATCACCGAGATCGAGCGCCTTTCCGCCTACGTGGAGGACGGCGGCCATATTCTCGCCACTACGCATTCCTATCTGAAAAATCCTCTGAAAAATCTTGACGAATTTTTTGCATCACACGGACTTTCCGTGATCCGCGACGAGGGCGTTACCGCCATTGTAAAGGACGGTGCCGCCTCTATTCCCACGGATGCATATACGCTCGTTGCGAAATATGCCGACAGTGCGGTGGCGGACGTTCTTAAGACGCGCCTTCCCGATCACGGCGGCGTAGCGCTGACGGATACGGCTGCGCTGAAGCTTTCGGGCAGAGCAAAGCCTCTGCTTCTTTCCTCATCTTCCTCCACGCTTCTTGCGGACGGCAAAACCGTGGACCGTGAAGGTGATTACGTTCTTGCCGCGATGAGCGAGGTGCAGGGCGGCGGCGATATCGTGCTCATTCCGAGCGTATATCTGACCGCAACGGACGTCATGACCTCCAACACCTATTCCAACCGCGCGTTTATGTACGGCTTGATCGAGGCTCTGTACGAGGGTGAAAATCTTCCGTACGGCTGCCATATGGTCAATCTTATGACGGATATGCTGGAAAACCTCACTGCGCGTGCGGCACACATTTATACGGCCGTTATCTTCCTGATCCCCACGGCCCTCGCAGTCTGCGGCTTCGTATTCCTTCGCCGCCGCAGGAATCGCTAAGAAAGGATTCTTCCCAAGATGAAAAAAGAATTGTTTGCGGGTAAGCTCGGCAAGCGACGCTTGCTTTCTCTGCTTATCCCCATTGCTCTCGCGGCGTTGCTTTTGTTCCAGGTCTGGTTCACGGGCTTTTCGGAAAGAAAGCAGCTGTATATCGATCTTACCAGCGAGGGCTTATATACCCTGACGGACAAGATGGTGGAGGAGTGCGAGTATATCGATGATCTGGAGAAAGAGATCACGGTGACCTTCTGCGCCGAGCCGGATCAGCTTCGCGCGAATGCCAAGGCAAGAACGGTGTACTTTATGTGCCTCGCTCTGCAGAAGCTCTATCCCAACCTTGCCGTCAAGTGCGTCAATCTGAAAACCAACCCCACGGCGGTGAATGCGTATAAAACGACCTCCCTCTCCGAGATCTACGCCACCGACATCATTATCTCGTACGGCAATTCCTTCCGCATTGCATCGGTGGATGCCTTCTGGACCACGGACGGCGAGGAAAATCTTTTCTCCTACAACGGAGAATATAAGATGGCAACGCTCTTCCATTCGCTCACCTCGAAGAATCACCCCGTGGCGTACTTTATTACCAATCACGGTGAGCTTTATTTCGATACGGAAAATAAGGATCACCCCGGCAATGCCGATACAGAGTCGCTCTATCGGCTTCTCACGGAGCGCGGTCTCGTTGTGAAAACGCTGGACCTCTCCGCCGTGGAGGATGTGCCGGAGGATTGCGCTCTGCTCGTGATCAATAACCCGAGAGCGGATTATGCATACGATCCCTCGCAGGCAGGCTCGTATACCTACCAAAGCGAGACCGAAAAGTTAGACCGCTATCTCACGAGAGATCAGGGCTCTCTGATGGTGGCAACGGATTACCGTCTGGTTGCCGAAAACAAGCTTAAAAACCTTGAGGATTTCCTTTATGAGTGGGGCTTTGAGCTTGGAGATAAGGTTCTTGCGGACGAGGATGCGCATCTTTCAAGCGCCGTCGATCCGAACAAAAAAACCGATCTTATCGGTCAGTATATCACGGAGGAGAATACCTACGCATACGCGATCTACGGTGCGTACGCGTCCCTTGCCTCCTCACCGCGTATGGTGATCAGCGATGCGGGCGAGATCCGCAGCGCATACGATCTCGGAACCGGTGCGCCCGAGGCGGGCAGCATCAAGTTCTCCCGCTATTACTCCACCTTCTTCTCCACCACCGATAAGGGAAAGCTTTTGGACGGAGAGGGAAATGCGGCATCCGAGGCTGCGGTGCGCGATATTTGCGGCGTAGCGCTTCGCTACGGTGTGGACAGCACCACGCTTGCGCATAGCTATTCCTATGTCTTCTGCGTGAACAGCGCAAGCTTCTTCTCGGAGCAAACGCTCGGAAACGCATCCTTTGCAAACTACGATATCACGAGTGCGCTGGTGGAGAATATCTCCCGCGAGGACGTATACGCCTCGATTGATCTTGGCGGCTCGTCTCTGAACTCCGCCTCCTACGGCGGTAAGCGCCTTCACAGCGCGGCGGTCGCTACGGCTACGACCGAGATCTATGCAAACGACGGAAGCGTGATCAAAACCAATCAGCCGCTGACTGCAGGTGCGCAGACCGCGATCATTCTTATTGCTGTCCTGATCCCCCTCGGCGTAGCCATCACGGGACTTGTGATCCATCTGCGCCGCAGATTCCGCTAAAGAAAGGAGCCGACGATGATTCACGTTAAAAAGAAAAGCAAAGCAAAGCTCCTTATCATTCTCACCGCCGTGATGGCGGTGCTGATCGCGGGATATTTCATTCTCGTATCTCTTTTGCCGGAGGGCACGGAAACGCCCGAAGCACCGACCTACGATCAGCTTGCCTGGGAGGGCACGAGTCAGCGCGTATTCCCCGACGTTGACACCAAGGCCGTGCAGTATATCACGGTAAACAACCCCAAGGGGAGCGAGAACGAGACCTTTGGTCTTGTAAAAACCGAGGACGGCACCTTCTCGATCTGGTATCTGCCCAAGGGCAGCGAGGAGCCTCTCTTCTATATGCCGGACATCGTTTCGGCAGATCCCTCCTTCACCTATTCCTCGCTCTATGCCATGGATTCCTTCGGCCAGGGGCAGGTGGCGCGCTTCTTCTATCTGCGCTCCGCCATCACAACGATGTACTTCACCGAGCGTATCAGCCTGAAGGGGCTCTCGGAAAACGAGGTGCGCGCATATCTTGAGGAATTCGGCTTCATGGATTACGGCGACTACGATGATCCTGACGATAACAAGGATCTTAGTGTGATCGTAAATTACGGAAAAAACGATAGCACCACGGGCGAGGAAGTGGATTATCGCGCGATCCGTGTCGGCGGCAGAAATCCCTCCGAAAACGGATATTACGTGATGATCGACGATCCCAATCATCCCGAGGCGCAGAATTATATCTATGCCACCAACAACAGCAACATCGGCTATGCAACGCAGCCGTACACATACTATATCAATCCTGCCGTGATCTCTGCGGGTCTTGAGATGGATGGCGTGTATGAGCCTTATATGATCAAGGATTATCACCAGTGGCGCAACGAGCTTGTATCCGAGAAGGATACGGCCATCGATGCGGATGCAGAGGTTATCGTTAAGGCGGAGATCTCCCTGCCCAAGGATCACATCACGGGCGGCCTGCTCGAAAGCACGGAGAGCACCTCCTTCCATCTCGGCGAGCTTTCGAAAAAGGCGGCGTACGAGCGCTTGGTTCGCCTGCTGCTTAAGCAGAAGCTGACCGGCATCGTTGTAGACGGTGCGGGTGAGGAGCAGATGCCTTCGCTTACCGATCATTTGTACGTCACGTTGCTGAACGAGGGGCTTTCTCTCTCCTTCCCCGAGGGCAAGACCTCGATGACTTACACGTATAAGATCAAGAAGATCACCGCGGCTCTGACGGCAGACGGGGAGGAGCGCTCGGGCTCCGTGCCTGCGGATGCAACGGCGCTGATCGTGGAGTACGATCTCTATATTGACGGCTCGGAAAAAGCAGTAAATACAAGCTCTCTTCATGCGGCTCTCTCTCTTACGGACGATCGTATTGCGGCGTATGAAAGCACGCTCCGCGCGGCAACGATTAACGAAAATGTAAACATTTCTTTGAATATAACCCACGATATTGCAACGATCTCGGACATTCATAAGAAAAAGATCGACGTCTACGTTGCGGATATCATTGCGATCTACGATGCGGACGGAAGAAGCATGACCACCATCACGGAGGACTCCGTTGTTTCCTACCGTTACTATCTTGAGATCAACGGCGTGAAGCAAGAGACCTATCTGAGCGCGGCGGATAAGATCGCGAATATGGATGAGGCAAACAAGGCGCTCTTCCTCGCTCTCGGCAAGGTCGGAAACGGCTACAATCAGAAGATCGGCTCGTACGTGGATTATCTCGACATCATGCAGGACTATATCTCCTATACGATCACCGCGATCCCCTATATGATCGTGCGTGAGGAGATCGTGCATTTTGCATTCCAGAAGTATGCCGAGCGCGATCCCTTCTACGGCGAGAGCATTTACGTCAATCTCACCGAGGGCAAGCACGGCGGATACGGACTGAACAATCCCGCTTGTGAAAACGTGCTTCTGCACCTTGGCGGCGCGGGCACCAGCAGCACGGCATCCAACGGATATGCGGGGGATGAAACGGTCGCCATCGGTCTTACGCCCGAAAATATGCGCCGGTACGGCCTTTACGCCCATACGATCTATTACGAGCTTCCCCGTGTCCGTAGTAGCAGCGGTGAGACGTCCGAGGATGAGAATGCGCCGACCGAATTCAACTGGCAGACTTCTCTGGGCTTCACCGTGTATATCAGCGATAAGCGGCTGGAGGACGGACGCTACGTTCGTTATATTGCCTCCGATCTTTACGACGTGATCGTTCGCGTGGAGGATGAAAAGCTTGATTTCGTGGAATTCGGCTTCGTGGATTTCTGGGCAAGAAATCAGCTCTTTATTACGGACATCGAGGAGCTTTCCGAGGTTCAGGTTGAGTTCAACTTTGAAAAAATGCAGGGTAGATTTGACTTTATCCTGGATCCCGAGGAGGTGCTCAACGACCTGACCGGCAAATACGAGAAGCTGATCCGCATGATCGTTCGTCCGGGTGCGGATGCATACGAGAACCGCCTCGTTCAGTTCATGATAGAGAACGGCAGAGTGCCGGACGGCGAGCTTCTGCAGAGCTTGGTCTCCTTCTATAACCACTGCGGTCCCGAGGATCTTTTGCGCGGTAACGTCAGCGTTGTGGATAATGAATACGCAGGCACGCATTTCTTCAAGCAGGCGATGCTTATCGTATCCTCCACCCTGTATCTCGAAACCTTTACGGCAGAGGAGCAGGCCGATATTCTGGCAAACGCGCCCATGCTGGCGCGCATCCGCTTCGTGATGAACGAGAGCGAGTACGATGCGCACGTTGCAAGCGCGACCTATGAGTTTTACCGTGCGTCTGACCGCCGCGTGCTCGTTAAGATCCAAACCGTGGACGGTCTTGGCAACGCAAGCGAGGCCGTATCGGATTTTGCGATCGCCACCCCAACCTTCAAGAAGATCATGGGTGCCTTTGATGCGATCCTGAATGCCCGTAAGGTAACGGGAGACGAGGCGTTTTTCGATCCCGCGAACGGAAACTGAAATAAATAATATTTAATTTAAAAAAAGTAAGCAAAAGCAGTTGCTTTTTTAAGCGGATTGTGCTATAATATTCACGATACGCGAAGGAAGAGCCGCACGGCTCTCGCAGTTTATACTAAAACAAAGAGGATTTTGACAGATGAAAAAGAAAATTCTTGCTCTGGCGCTCGTGCTCGTTACGCTCGTAACGGTGCTGACGGGCTGTGCCTACCGCTATGACAACAAGGATATGTCCAAGTATGCAAAGGCGGATTATGCGGGCCTTACGGCTCTCTTGAAGAGCATCACAGTAGAGGGCGACGATTTCGGTCCCTACCTGAAAGACAGCACCGTGAGAGACGATCAGGTGCTTGAGAAGATCGATAGCACCCTGGCAGGTAAGATCGATACCACCACCGCCGCAAAGCTGAAGGGCGATGCCGTATACGGTCTTCGCCAGAAGATCTACTATGCGTTCTATTGCGCCGCCGAGAAGGATGGCGTGACCTACCTCTTCGATACGAAGAATATGGACGATACGAAGCTTACGAATTTCCTCTCCAACCCCACCTATACGAACGGTAAGGCGAGCGAGGACGGGAAGCTTGCGCTGGACAGCGAGCTGACGCAGAAGATCTTTGACGCCATCAAGGGCTTGAAGGCAACCGACTATGCGTACGATTCCGAGTCCACCGGCACGCTTGCCGCAGGCGATCAGGTGTTCGTTTCCTATAAGTATACCTATAGCGAGGACGGCACCAACAAGTCTGCAAGCACCGATTATATGCTGATCACGGTAGCCGAGGCACCCGCAGAGGGCGCAGTGGCAACGAAGATCGAGCAGCTTCTTGCAGGCAAGAGCATCGGTAAGATTGAGGGAACCACCGAGAATCCTTTGAAGTTCACCGATGCCGTAAAGGGTGAGTGCTCCGTTGCCAGCATGACCGTTCATTTTAGAATCAAGAGCGGCAAGTGCGTTGAGGTGAAGGATACCCTGACGGCCGATAAGACCATTGCCAGCGTTGCAGACACCGCAGGCGAGGTTAAATTCACGAAGGATACCGTTGTTACCTATTACGTTTATCCCGCATACGCATACGAGGTTGAGGAATTTAACGCCGATTCGGTTATTAAGACCATCTTCGGCGAGAGCATTTCCACCTCCTCTCTGGATATTTTCACGGAGAACGAGAAGATGGAGGAGCTCATTAAGGACGTGGTTGATCTCAAGAGCAAGTACGATCAGGCAAACTCCAAGGTAACGAGCGCAGGCTCCTCCGCAACCGAGGAACAGAAGAACACCAGAGACCAGGCTAAGACAAAGCTCGAGGATGCCGTTAAGGCTCTTCCCGGTAAGCTTTACGCTACCGGCACCGAGGCAGACGTTAAGAAGCTGATCGTGGACGAATACAAGGCGTCCGTATACGAAACGCTTGAGACCTCGCACGATGCAACCGTAAGAACCCAGCTTGGTAAGGCAATCTGGGAGTGGGTTGAGAAGAACGTGAAGGTTGATGAGGCAAATCTTCCCAAGCGTGCCGTAAAGGAGGCAAGGGAACGTATTCTCGCAGTTCATAAGAACGATTACTACACCGGTCAGGATTCCACCACCAATGTGGCATACGCCGAGACCTACAAGACCTTCAGCGAGTATCTTGCCGCCGTTGCTTATAAGGACGAGGACGTGGATGCTTCCGTTGAGGCAGAGGCAAAGGCAGAGGTCGTTGAGATCATCCGCGTATACGCCGTTGCTCAGCAGTATGAGGATCAGGTGAAGAAGGTTACCAAGGCAGACATCTCGATCTATATCGACGAGATCTATCCCTCGCTTTACTACACCTTCTATCTCCAGGGTAACTACAATCCCACGGTGAACGACGTTCTTGATTACTACGGTGAGACCGCGATCCGTTGCTCCCTCACCTTCGACCGTATCATGGATTATTTCCTTGCAACCGAAGAGGTTGACGGTCACGTGAAGTACACCAATATCACCGTTAAATACGCAGATTGATCTCTGCACCCTGCGCACTCTGCGCAGAACAATACGAGTATCAGAAAAGGACTTCTCTCACAGGGTAGTCCTTTTCTCTTCACATAGGAGGCGCGTGCGCACTTCTATCACCCTTTAAAAAAAGGAAGACAGCATTTTGAAAAAAGTACAGCTTTATACAGACGGGGCCTGCCGCGGCAATCCCGGCCGCGGCGGCTGGGGCGCCGTTTTGGTTTACGGAAAATACGAGCGTGAGCTCTCCGGCGGCGACCCGATGACAACGAACAATCGCATGGAGCTTTTGGCGGCCATTGAGGGGCTTTCGGCCTTGAAGGAGAGTTGCGAGGTGGATCTGTATTCGGATTCCAAATATCTCGTGGATGCCTTTTTGCTCGGTTGGGTGAAGGGGTGGCAGAGAGAGAATTTCCGCCGCGGCAAGCGGGACGAGGTGAAAAACCCCGATCTTTGGGAGCGGCTGATCGCGCTCTGCGAAAAGCACACCGTGCATTTCTTTTGGGTCAAGGGGCATGACGGCCATGCATACAACGAGCGGTGTGACCGCTTGGCAACCGCTTATGCCGATTCGTTTCTTTGAGAGGGGAGAATATGAAGAAGAAAAATAAATCAAAAGCCCGCTCTGCACAAGGGAGCGCGGCCGTTCCCGCAGGGGCGGTGAAGAAAAGCGGAAAGCAAAAGCTTTCTCGCGGCCGCCGCATCGTTCTTTTTGTTCTGCTCGGCGCAGTGTCGCTCGGCGCGTTGGTCGGCGGCTTCTTCGGCATCCGTGCGCTTTTAGGCTACGGGCGCGATTTTAATTATATAGAAGCGGATCTTTCCAAATACGTTACCCTTTCTGCCGAGGATGTAAGAAATATTTCCATGACCGTGCGCGTGGATAAGCCAACGGAGGAGGATGTGGAGAGAGAGATCACCGCACTTCTCGTGGAGTATAAAACGCTCGCGCCCGGAGAATCCGATCCCGATGCTGTGATCCAAAACGGCAGCGTTGTCAGCTTTTATTATTCGGGGTATCTTCTCGGCACGGACGGCGGAAAAGAATATTTTTCCGGCGGCTCCAATCTTTCGAGTGCCGCGCAGGATGATCCCTATGAGCTGGTGATCGGCTCGGCAGGCTTCATCCCGGGCTTTGAGTCCGGCATGGTCGGCCTCCGTCCCTCGGATACCGAGATCCCCACCGTGATCACCGAGGGAACGCTTTCCGAGGGCGACACGGTGTACGTGAATATCGCGGGCTTCCATCCGAACGGGAAGGGAATGAATCTGTACGGTCAGCGCCTTGTGCTCACCCCTGCGCTGGATGAGGAATACGGCGAGGGCTTTTACGAGCTTCTTCTCGGCGCAGAGCTGAACAGCAGACTTTGCTCCGACACGATGACGATGGAGGGCGCACAGGGCAGCTTTGTTTACACCAATATCTGCCCGATCTATAAAACCGAGGGCGGCAGGGCGCATACCGTGGAATGCTATTTCCCGATGAATTACGGGGAAGAGAATCTCAACGGAAAGACTGCGTATTTCGAGGTTTATATCAAGGATACCACCTCCCACGAGCTTCCCGCGCTTACCGATGCGTTTTTGACCGATACGGTCGGCGTTCTTCCCGAAAAGCTTGCGGACTATGAGGGAAGCAGCCTTGTGGAAAAGTATAAGTCGTATGTGAGAGAGATCCTGGAGGAGGATTATCAGGCGCGCCTTTGGGAGGCCTCGGAGGAAAGCTTCTGGGAAAAGATCGTCTCGGTGGCAGAGGTGAAGCGCGTGCCGCGCGCCGCCATGCTTGAGATCTACGACGAATATATGGATAGCCTTGAACAGACCTATCGGGATTACCTTGCAAATACGGGATACACGGAAAAGATCTATCCCTTCGCTACCTTTACTAAGGATTATTTTCAGCTGGCAGACGGTGAAAGCTATAAGGATCGCGTAAAGGAGAATGCAGAGCAAACGGCAGGCGAGAAGATGATCTTCTTCTATGCGATTCAGCTTCTCGGCGTAGAGCCCTCCGAAACGGAGCTTCGGGAGGCGTCCGAGAAGATCCTTGAGGATCTTGCAAAGGAAAATTGCCTCTTGGATGAAAGCTATTATGAGGGAAAGACCGATCCGGAGGAGAAAAAGGCCGCCTATGACGAATACATTTCAGAGCTGAATACCACCCGCGAGGCGTTGAGAGAAACGCTGGGCGAGGAATACCTTCTGGAGAGCGGATATTATAATCATTCCTTCCCGAAGCTGCTTGCATTGGCAAAGATCAAATACGTAGGGCGCGGGCATACGTAAGCGCTAAAAAAAGAAACCACTTGTTCCATTTCTTTGGAGGCAAGTGGTTTTTCTTATCTGCTTTGTCGGGAAAAACGCAAATCCTTTGCGCCTTTTTCTCAGTTTTGATCTTCTGCGCAGGTGCAGGCATTATTTTTCTTTTTTTTACAGAAAAAATACTTGATTTTTTCGCATTTTTCCGTTATCATATTCTTAGAAGCGGAGAATAGTCCGCACAGTCCGACGGCGGCTAAGGCCGTCACGGTCAGGGCAAATAAGGGATGCCGTCTTTTTCTTTCTCTTTTTGCAAACAACATATCGGATTCCTTTCGGGCGTTTTATTCCGCTCTTAGTTTTTCCGATTTTCAAAAAAATATGTAAGTCTTTGGAGAAGCCTATGATTTTATGTAAAAGCTGTGGATACGAGGGCGTGTACGAGGGGCGCAAATGCCCGAGGTGCAAGGCCGAGTTTTCGCTTTCCGTGGAGGACATTTCGCGCATGGAGGAGGATCGCCGCACCGCGATCGTGCAGGGCGCGCATGAAACTGCCATGGAGCTCACGCACATTTTAGCCGATGCAGGGCAGCCTGCCGCGGCCGCCGCTTACGGCTATATGCTGTACGAGGGTGACGGTGCCGCCGAAAATCCCACCGCCGCTATGGAATATCTTTCGTTTGCCGCACATGAGGGGGATGCCAAGGGCGCGTATCTTTATGGCAAGGCACTTGAGAAGCAGGGAAAGGACGAGGGGCGTTTTTTCCTTCTTTATTCCGCTCTGCTCGGCTATGCCGAGGCGTATGAGGCCGCCGCACCCATCTTTTTTGAGACGGGAAACAATGAAGCGGGTATCGCGTATCTTGCGCTTGCCGCCGCTTGCGACAGCCGCAGTGCCGCGCTTGCGCTTGCTCGCCGCTATGAAAGCGGACGGGGTGTTGCAAAGGATGAATCCCTTGCGAAATGGTATCTTTCGCGTGCAGGGGTGTTGCCGCCGCACGCATGGCCGATGGCCTTTCGCTTGCGTAAAACCTCTGCCAAGGAGCCACCTGCACCCACGGTGCCGCATCTCTCCTCCTTGATCTCGCAGCTGCTTGGCCGCGCGGAAAAAATGGGGTATAAGAAAATATATCTGAGCCTTTGTCAGATGCTCGCTACGCGCGGTGATGCACAGGCGCAATGCCGCCTGGGCGAGATCTATATCCGCGGCTATCTCGGCACGCCCGATCCCGCGAAGGGCAAGGAGGCGCTCGCGTATTACGGCAAAAGAGGCAATGCGGCCGCCTATCTCTTGCTCGGTGATCTGTATCGCACGGGGGATGGTCTGTCGCCCTCCCGCGTGGAGGCCGCCGCCTGCTACAATGCCGCCAAGGCACTTGGCTCGGCCGAGGCCTGTGTTCGCCTCGGGGATCTGTATGCCTCGGCAGATAAGGCACCAAACGTTCCGTATGCATATCAGCTTTATAAGGAAGCGCTTGCGCTTGGCTCGCGAGAGGGCGCAGAGAAGGCGCACGCCATCGAAGAAAAGAGGGAAACGCTGTATATGCGCGGAAAGAGCGCGCTTGCCACGGATGCCGAGGATGCATACCGCGCCTTTGCGCTTTCGGCCTCTATGGGCTATACGCCTGCCTCCGTTGCGCTCGGCTTTTGCTATGAGGAGGGCTTGGGCGTAAGCCGGGATCGCCGCCGCGCCTTCCTTTGGTACGAGCGTGCCGCCAAGGAAAAGGATGCCATGGCGGAATACCGCGTTGGCCGCTGTTATTTGCACGGCATCGGTGTGAACCGTAATTTCAAGGCCGCGCACGCATATTTGCGCCGTGCGGCATCGGCGGGTATCGAGGAGGCAAGAGTGGATCTCTTCGCTATGCTGGATCGCCGCGGTCAAAAGCTTTTGCGCTCGCTTTATTCGATGGGTATGCGCTTGCTCCATAGAGGAAAATGCGAGGCGGCGAGGAGCATCATGGAGCGCGCCTCCGAGCTTGGCTATGCCAAAGCGACCTACACGCTCGGCTGCTTTTATGAGTTTGGCATCGGCGTGAAGATGGATCGGGATCTTGCATACGAGACCTATCGTGTTGCCGCATCGCAGGGCTACCATGATATGCGCGCCGCTTATAAATCCGTCCTGCTCAAAATGATCCACGGAAAGCAGAAAAGCACGGTTTAAAGAAAGAGACCGCTTCATGTGAGGCTACAAAGTATAAAAGACAAGTGGAGATGAAAAAACGCATCTCCACTTTTTAATATGCCGGGTTATTGAATTATTAAGGTGACAGCCCCTATTCCAAGGATGTTTTCTTAAAATATAACTGCGCTTTTTCGATCTCGCTCAGGGTGTCGAGCTCGGTGGCAAGTCTCATTTCCGTGTGTGCGCGATTGGGTACGGGAGGATCGCCGACCGGCACGTCAACGTGCGGCAGGTTTACGGAGGGAAACTCCTCGATCGGTTCGTCCTCGCGTTTTCTTTCCTTCATTTTTTATCCTCCTTTCCAAAAAGGATCTCACTTTTATTTTTTCGGATCGGCGGTGCTTTTATGCGTATGACCGCAATTTGAAAATCATGGAAAGAAGGGGGGATTCTTTAGGTAAATGAATTTATATACTTTATTTTTGTGCTAAATTCACGATGCGTTTTTTGAGCTTTCGAGCGTATGAAAGTGCAGTATATGCACCGCCGCTCTCGTGTTCTGTAAAGCAAATCAAGAGATTACATTGCTCAATCATCCAGCGATTGCGTTTGCTGATGGCTTGTTTGGGATGTGTATTTGCTAAGCAGTCGGGGATCATCACAGCATCGTAATATTGCTCATAAAACTCTTGATCTTTTTTTGGATAGGGAAGAACGAGGATCAATTCGTTGTTTTCTTTTCCGAAAGCCCTTTGTGCTCGTTTGATAACGGAAGCAACAAATGTATCAAATTCACCGTCGCGTCCGATGAAAAATTCTACGTAGGGCTTGGTTTGGATCAGCTCTTTTACAATTGGATATAACCGTCGTTCTACCAATTCGTGCGCATCTAAATCTCTGTGTCCGAATAAGGCTACTCTGTAAATTTTCATATTATTCTTCTTCCATATGGGGATTATATCCCCTTAATAAATAAGATTATAACCCCCATAATAATAAATGTCAATATGGAGGTTGTAAAAAATGATAATTTTTGATAGACTTTGGAAAACAATGGAGAAAAAAGGATTTAGCACGTATCGGCTGCGCGAGAGCTGTGGTATTGACAGCAAAACCATTCGCAGATTGAAGGCAAATGAAAATATCGAAAGCAAAACACTGAATAAGCTTTGCGAAGCATTGGATTGCAATGTTGAAGATATAATGGAATATATTCCGGAAGAGCCTCTTAAATGAAAGGTCAAGGATTTGAGAATATGGACGAGAAGGATTTTGCAATAAGATTGGCACGGTTAAGAGAGAAAAAAGGTGTTTCTGCGCGTGATATGAGTTTATCCATCGGACAAAATCCGGGATATATAAATAATATTGAAACAGGAAAAGCCAAGCCTTCTCTGGATGGCATCTTCTTTATCTGTGAATATTTGGGTGTA
Source organism: Clostridia bacterium (assembly GCA_017938205.1). Lineage (GTDB taxonomy): Bacteria > Bacillota > Clostridia > Oscillospirales > CAG-272 > UBA1740. The sequence goes on along the minus strand of JAGBCA010000058.1, from coordinate 85,516 downwards.
ACACCGAGCGAGTTTTTCGATATGGAATCCTCCAATCCGTCAAAATTAGATTCTATCATTAAGGATATGAAAAAGCTGAATGATCAGCAGTTGGAAACAATTTCTATATTAGTAAAAGATTTAATTAGAAGATAAAAGCGTGTTGAATGATGATTAAACAGCGTAAAAGCCAAAAAGGAGGAATCGATGGATTCCTCCTTTAAATATTCCATTCACGGTTATACCGAAATACACCGCGGTTGGAAAAATTCGGCAAGGTCTGTTGTCGAGGCCAAAGCGAGGCAGTGCAACAAAAACGAGGGGATTTTGGATAGAATTTTTCGTTCTTCCACCCGAAGGTGTATATAGATACACCGAGAGGGGGAAAACGGAAAAAGTGAATGGAATCTAAAAAGAATGGAGGAAAACGGAGTTTTCCAACCTTAAAAACATAAAAGCGCAAAGCAAAAAGGAGGAACCGATAGATTCCTCCTTTAAAATATTCCATTCACGGTTATACCGAAATACACCGTTTTTCATCAACTATTGGTATCAATATAGGGCATATATGCCTTCATATAATCAAGTCCCGAAGCTACCGTGGTGATCACCATCACGCCCATTGCTATGTAAGCGGCGATATGGTTCTCCGCACAGAAGGGGAACACAACGGGCTCAAGGAGAATGATCAGCGTACCAACCATCTGTGAGACGGTTTTCAGCTTGCCGAACATACTTGCTGCCACCACGATGCCGCTCTTTCCCGCAACCACGAGGCGCAGGCTCGTTACGCCAAGCTCGCGCAAAAGCAGGATGAGTACAACGGCGGTAAAGATCAGCCCCATCGTGATCTCGCCCTCGATGAGGATCAAGGCGAGAATGGAGATCAGCGAGCCGAGCACCATAAATTTGTCGGCCAAGGGATCGATAAATTTGCCGAAATCCGTTACGAGGTTATATTTTCTTGCGATCTTGCCGTCCAGCATATCCGTGAGTCCCGTGACGAGGTATACGATCGCGGGGATCACGCGACCCCAAACGGGAATATCGTGCATCAAAAACAGGGTGAGAACAAAAACGGGAACCAACGCACAGCGCAAAAGCGAAAGCGTATTCGGAAGATTCATAGAAGACTTTTTCATCGTTTTCTCCTTTATTCCTCGATGGCCTTGCCAACGAGATCATAGTCCAGCGCCTCGGTGATCGCAACCTTGATAAAGCGGCCCTGCGGCACTCGTTTTTTTGCGGTGAAATACACCTTTCCGTCCACGTCGGGGGCATCGGCGGCACTGCGGCCAAAGTGGATCTCTGCCACGGTGTCAAAGCCCTCGCAGAGGACCTCAAGCACCTGCCCGATCTTTTCTTCATTTTGCTCCTCGGTGATGGTAAGCTGGGTCTGCATCAGGATATCGTAACGATCCTGCTTGATCTGCTCATCGATCTGATCCTCCATCAGCGCGGCGGGCGTTCCCTCCTCGGGAGAGAAGGTAAATGCACCGAAGCGGTCAAAGCGCGCCTCCTTCACGAAGAGGCAAAGCTCCTCAAAGTCCCCTTCATCCTCGCCGGGGAAGCCGACCATGGCCGTTGTGCGCAGGATGATGCCCGGAACCTCGCGGCGCAGCTTTTTCACGGTTTCCTTGATCAGCGCCGTGCCGCCGTGGCGGTTCATGGCGCGAAGGATCTTGTCCGAAATATGCTGAATGGGAATATCCATGTATTTCACGAGGCGCGGATTGTCACGCAGCTCGCTTATCAGCTCGTCCGTGATCTTATCGGGATAGCAATAGAGCAGGCGGATCCAGGGAATATTCGTTTCCTCCGTCAGCGCGCGAACGAGGCGCGCAAGGCTGTATTCGCCGTAGATATCCAGGCCGTAGCGCGTGGTATCCTGCGCAATGAGGTTCACTTCCTTGACGCCGATCGCTTCAAGCTCCTTGGCTTCCTTCACGATGTCCTCGATCCTGCGGCTGCGGAATTTTCCGCGAATGGAGGGGATCGCACAGTAGGTGCAGAGGTTATCGCAGCCCTCGGCGATCTTTAAGTATGCCGTGTGCTCTGGTGTGGTGAGCAGGCGCTCTTCGTTCAGAGAAGAGGTGTTCTTATCCCTAAAGGAGGTATATTTTTCTCCCCGCTCCACCGCCCTGCAGGCATCCACGATGTCTACAAGGCTGCCAACGCCGATCAGCGCATCCACCTCGGGCATTTCCTGCATCACTTCCTCGCGATAACGCTCAACGAGGCAGCCTGTTGCAATGATATGTTTACATTTTCCGTTCTTTTTGAGCCAGGCAACATCCAAAATATTGTCGATCGATTCCTGCTTTGCGCTTTCGATAAAGCCGCAGGTGTTGACAACGATGATCTCCGCCTCGCTCTCATCGGGGGTGATCTCGTAGCCCGCATCGTGGAGCTTGCGGAGCATCACCTCGGTGTCCGTCAGATTTTTTGAGCATCCGAGAGACACGAATCCAACTTTCGTCATAATATCATCCGTTTATTTCAAGTATTTTTGCAGGCGCGGTCTGTATTTCAGCATATATACGCGCGTTGCCATGGTTAAGAAAAGATCGTACGCCACAAAGGCTATATTGGCAATGATGAGTAGGATCAGCGGGCTTTCCCACCATATCTGTGCTCCCATGCTGAAAATGTTTCTCCAATCTCCTTCAATACCAAAGAAATCCACGCCGAGAATAAAGCCCATGCCCTCCGCCATGAGAAAAAGGCAGAGATTATAAAGCGGGAGCTTGATCGGCCACCACGCAAGCCGCGGCAGCTTTTCGATATATCCCTTCAGGACGGGATAAAGCCCGAAGAGAAGCAGATACTCGATCCAAAGCATGCTCTGCGGAAAGAAAAGAAAGGAGAGAAGCGTGGTGCAGATCCATGCAATAAAGGTATAGGGCGCGCCGATCTCAATATTGATAAAGGTAATGCAGATGGAGGCGAGCGCCGCCGCCGTCAGATCAAATGCCTCGAAAACCGCGCCGAGCGTCAGAACGACGACCGAAAGCGCGCACATCATGGCACTGAGCGTGACTTTTTTTGTGGATCTCATAAGCAGGGAATAAGGTCGCCGCCCATGCACTCGCAACAGCAGTCCAGGCAGATGAGGTTGGCGCAGCAATCGCAGGCGTCGCTGGAGCGGCGGCTGTTCATATTGCCGTAGTAGGTGCTTCCGTAGCCCCTGGCCTGGCCGTTGAACATCTGCTTTGCCTTCTGATATTCAAGGTTGGAGGGATCCATCATGCAGGCGGTTTCCAGCTCGCGCATCGCATCGTTCACGAGGCCTCTTTGCATGAGGACCACGCTCTTGAGATAATGCCATTCTGCGCCGCAATCGTATTCCGAAAACTCCGAGAGCTTTCTTTCGGCCTCGGCAAAGCGGCGTGCATTGAGCAGGCGGCGGATCTCGCCGTAGCGGGGATCGGATTGATACGAGGAGCTCTGATAGCCCGCACCGTTGTTGGTCGCGCCGTTCTTTTCGTCCTCGCGCATCTTCACGATGGCATCGTATGCCTCGTTGACCTCCTGCATCTTCTCGTTCGCAAGATCCTTCAGGGGGTTATCGTCGGCATAGTTGTCGGGATGGTATTTTCTGACGAGGTTGCGATACGCTTCCTTTACCTCGTCATCGCTCGCGTCGTGATTGACGCCTAAGATAGAATAAGGATCCTTCATAAAAAAGCCTCCGTTTTCTCACCTTGGCACGGAAAAACCCCGTATGCCTCGGCGTTTTGTTTTTTCTTATTTTTAGTGCCGTGCCTTATATCTGCGCATCGAAGGGATCGGATGCGGCAGGGGCATCGCTCAAAAAATCGATTTGATTTAAAAGTCCGTTATAAATAATATTGCGGATCAGAGCCTCCAGTGTATAGCTGCCCCGAAAATCAAGGAGATTTACCGCCGCCTCCATGCGTGTGCATTCAAGGATCAGCGCGGTGCGGATGGTTTCCTTGTTTTCCTTTGTCAGCTCTTTTCCCTCGTAGGAGAGCACGTAGGGGTTGAAGCGCCCCTTCTTTCTGTCCTCCTCGTAATCCTTCGCCGCATCGGCCGCGTAGATGAATTTTCCGAGCCGATAGCCGAGCTCGCGCGTCACGATTGCATCCTCCCCCGAAAGTCCGTGACAGAAGAGCGCGCCGAGCAGCTCTCCGAAGGGATGCGCGCAGGTATCAACGCTTGCGCATTTCTCCTTTTCGAGGCGCGTGATCTCCTCGAGCCGATCTGCTATCACGCTTTCAAGCTCTGCGTATTCCGCGGCTTTTTTTCTCGCGTGTGCAAGAAGCGGCCTTGCAGGCGCGAGGCCGATGCGCGTCAGCGCACCCTCGTCCGCAAGATCGTCCTTCATTTTATAATAGGAAAGAAGGGCAAACACCTTCGCCGTATATTCCGTCGCTTTGTTGGGAAGGAGCATGGCGCGCTTTTTCAAGGGATGGGCAAGACAGCGCCCGCGGCGCGCACCGATGTTCTTTTTGTCCTCGAACACCATGCGCACGAGCGCGAGAAAAACGCTGTCATACGTTAAGAATATGGGGGAAAGCGCGCCGGTATGCGCCTTCATCTGGCGGCAGATACCACAGTACGTGGCCTTGTAAAAGGCGTAGTCTCTGCCGAGAAGCATTCCCTGATCGGGCTTAACAAAGCCGAACATCAGCCTTTATCCTTCAGTCCCTTGCGGGAGAGGGAGATCCTCTGCTTCTTCACGTCCACGTCCTTGATGCGGACCTCGATCACGTCACCAACCGCGAAAAGGTCTGCGGGGTGCTTGATATAGCGGTCGCTCATCTCGGAGATGTGCAGAAGACCGTCGTGGTGCACGCCGATGTCAACGAAGCAGCCGAAGTCCACCACGTTGCGCACCGTGCCCTTGAGAAGCATATCGGGCTTCAGGTCGGTGATCTCGAGAACCTCGGAGGAAAGCACGGGCGCGGGTGCATCGTCACGGATGTCTCTGCCGGGCTTTTCAAGCTCCTTGATAATATCCTCAAGCGTAGGCTCACCGCAGCCAAGCTCCTTTGCAAGCTTTGCCTTGCCGTACTGCTCTGCCTTGAAGCGCAGAAGTCCGAGATCGCCCGAACGAACGTCATCGGTGGAATAGCCGAAGCGCTTCAGAAGATCCTCTGCGATCGCGTAGGACTCGGGGTGAACGCCCGTGGAATCCAGAACGTCCTTGGCATCGTGGATACGAAGGAAGCCTGCGCACTGCACGAAGGCCTTTTCTCCGATCTTCGGCACCTTCAGGATCTGGCGGCGGGTCTTGAACTCGCCGTTCTCCTCACGGTAGGCAACGATGTTCTTCGCCGCCGTTGCGTTGATACCCGAAACGTAGGAGAGAAGGGAATAGGATGCGGTATTGATGTCCACGCCAACGCCGTTTACGCAGTCCTCAACCACGCCGCCGAGTGCCTCGGTCAGGCGCGCCTGCTTCATGTCGTGCTGATACTGTCCAACGCCGATGGCCTTCGGCTCGATCTTTACGAGCTCGGCAAGGGGATCCTGCAGTCGTCTTGCGATGGAGACAGCACTTCTCTGCGTTACGTCGAAATCGGGGAATTCCTCCGCGCCAAGCTTGGATGCGGAGTAGACCGAGGCGCCTGCCTCGGAAACGATGGTATATTTCACGCCTGCGGGGCAAGCGGGATCGCGCAGGGTGTCTGCAATGAATCTCTCGGATTCGCGGGAGGCGGTTCCGTTACCGATCGAGATCACGTCAACGCCGTATTTTTTAATCAGTGCAAGCACCTTTCTCTTGGAGCCCTCAATGTCGTTGCGGGGCTCGGTGGGATAGATCACGCCGGTGTCGAGCACCTTGCCGGTCTTGTCAACAACGGCAAGCTTGCAGCCGGTACGGAAGCCGGGGTCGTAGCCGAGAACGGTCTTTCCCTTCAGGGGCGCAACCAGAAGAAGGTTACGCAGGTTCTCGCTGAATACCTTCAAGGCACCCTCGGAGGCATCGTCAAAGAGCGTTGTGCGCACCTCGCGCTCGATCGCGGGGAACAAGAGACGCTCATAAGCATCGGTCAGAGTGGCCATGAGGTAGGGAAGCGCGGGAGACTTCTTGTTGGTGATCACCTTGGCCTCCAGCTGCGCCAGAGCATCTGCCTGCTCCACGGTCACGCTTACCTTTAAGAAATCCTCCTTCTCGCCGCGGTTGATCGCGAGAACGCGGTGGCCGCGCAGCTTTTTGATCGGCTCGGAGAAGTCATAATAATTTTCATAAACGGAGGGCTCGTCCTTCGCAGCCTTCGTGGTCAGAGCACCGTGCGCCATCGTGAAGGCACGCAGATTTTTGCGGATCTCGGCATCGTTGGAAACGTCCTCCGCGATAATATCGGATGCACCCTGCAGAGCGGCCTGCGCATCGGGAACCTCCTTGCCCTCCTCGGTCGAGATAAAGCTCTCGGCATAAACGTCGATCGCGGGATCGTATGCGTCCTTTTGCTCGAGAATATACTGTGCCAAAGGCTCAAGACCCTTCGCTCTTGCAATGGAAGCACGGGTGGTTCTCTTCGGCTTGAAGGGACGGTAGATGTCCTCCAGCTCCACAAGAGTCTTTGCCATATTGAGAGCGGCCTCGATCTCGGGGGTGAGCTTTTCCTGCGCGGCGATCAGTGCGGCGATCTCTGTGCGGCGCTCATCCATCTTGCGCAGATACTGCAGGCGATCATCCAGGGCGCGCAGGGTGGTATCGTCCATGCTGCCCGTAACCTCCTTGCGGTAACGCGAGATAAAGGGGATGGTGTTTCCCTCGTCAATGAGGGCAACGGTCTTTTCCACCTTCTCCGGCTCGAGTCCGAGTTCTTTTGCTAAGGTTGCGATAATGTCCATAGTGTCTCCTTATATAGTATATAGAAAAATCAAATTTTAATTTATGCTTTTTCGCCGAGCAGAGCATGGATCTGCTCCTCGGTCAGCATACGCCACGCACCGCGGGGAAGCTCCGGCGATAGCGTGAGGGATGCAAAGCGGATGCGCTCCAAGGAAAGAATGCGATTGTCGATCGCGCCGAGCATACGCTTGATCTGATGGTATTTTCCCTCGGTCAGCGTGATCCTTCCGCCCATGCGGTCCCCGTCTGCCACGAGAACGGCGCTCTTGCATTCATATCCGTCCGAAAGTGTGATGCCCTCCGAAAAGATCCTTTCCGCATCCTTTATGAGCGGCACCTTGCAGGTGAAGCGGTATTCCTTCTCCACGTGGTGCTTCGGTGAAAGCAGACGGTGCGCGTTTTGTCCATCGTTCGTCAGCAGCATCAGCCCCGTGGTGTCCTTATCCAGCCGTCCGACGGGGAAGAGCCCCATGCGGCGGTATTCCTCGGGTAAAAGCTCGGTCACGAAGGGATGCGCTTTGTCCTCCGTTGCACTGACGTAGCCCTCGGGCTTATTGAGCAGAATATAAACGAAGCGGCGGTATTCCACGCGCTTGCCGAGAAAGGTCACACAGTCCTTTTCGGGATCGATATGCAAGGCGGTATCCTTTACGGTGGCGCCGTTCACGGTCACGCCGCCGCATCTTGCCGCCTTTGCGGCCTCCTTGCGGGAGGCAAGACCGCATTCGGAAAGAAATTTATCGATGCGCATATTCTTCTCCCTTCCAAGCGATCCGAGGAGCATCGCGGGCAAGACGCATTCCGCGCACGCCGACAAATCTCCACAATAGTATTCTACCACAATTTCCTTCATTTGTAAAGAATATTATAAAGAAAATATTTTAAATATTGTGTGACGGAAAAGAGAAATGGTAAAAAGGGGAAAGAATAAAACCTGCAAGGGTGAAAAAAATAAAAGCAGGAGCGGCATATCAAAAAATGCCGCCGAAAAGAACGATAAATCGAGTCGCGCGGATCAAAACGGAGAACGATCGCTTGTGAAAATGCGGCTTGATGGACGTATAATAAGCAAATATGAGGATAAATATGAAACGTATCATTTCTCTTTCGCTCCTGCTTGCATTTTTCCTTCTTTCGCTCTGCTCACTTACCTCCTGCGGAAGAACGAAGGGCGTAACGGTGCGCTATTTAAATTTTAAGCCGGAGGTGGCGGAAAAATACAACGCTATCGCCAAGGCGTATGAAAAAGAAACGGGTGTGCGCGTGGTGGTGGAGACCGCCGCGGCCAACACCTATGAGCAGACCCTTCTCTCCAAGCTTTCCACCAGAGAAGCCCCCACGATCTTCCAGATCAACGGGCCGAAAAGCTATGCGGCCTACAAGGATTATCTCTCGGATCTTTCGGGCTCGGGGCTTTACGAGCATCTCTCCGATCCGAGCCTTGCGCTGAAGAAGGACGGAAAGATCTACGGGATCCCCTACGTTGTGGAGGGCTACGGTATTATCTGCAACAAGAGCATCATGGATAAGTATTTTACTCTTCCCGGAAAGCAGACCTCCTATACCTCCTTAGACGAGATCACGAGCTTTGATGCGCTCGCCGCCGTTGCGCGGGATATGCAGAAGAATAAGGCCGCCCTCGGCATTGACGGCGTTTTTGCCGCCACGTCCTTGAAGAGCGGCGAGGATTGGCGCTGGCAAACGCACCTCTTCAATCTCCCCTTAGCCTATGAGCTTGCGGATCGCGGCGTGGATATGACGGGGGATTTCTCGGATTTTCAGTTTAAATACAGCGATAATTTCAAAAAGCTCTTTGACCTTTATCTTGAAAACTCCACCGTGCCGCGCTCTGCGCTCGGAACGAAAACGGTTGCGGATTCGATGGCCGAGTTTGCGCTTGAAAAATGCGCCATGGTGCAAAACGGAAGCTGGGCCTATGCGCAGATCGCAGGCGAGGCGGGCAATAAGGTGAGCGCAGATGAGGTTTGCTTCCTTCCTCTTTATATGGGAGGCAAGGACGAGGGCTCACAGGGCATATGCATCGGAACGGAGAACTATTATTGCATCAACGAAAAGGCCTCTGCCGAGGAAAAGGCGGCGGCCGAGCAGTTCCTCTATTGGCTCTATTCCTCGGAGCAGGGCAAAAGGTTCGTTTCGGAGGAGCTTGGCTTCATCGCGCCCTTTGATACCTTTGCAAGCGGTGACGTACCCGCCGATCCTCTCGCCAAGGAGGTCCTTGCTTATATGCAGTCGGATGGGGTGAAAAACGTCCCTTGGCAGTTCGGCGCGATCCCCTCGCTTCGCTTCAAGGAGGATTTCGGTGCATCGCTTCTTGCTTACGCGCAGGGCAAAAAGACCTTCTCGGAGGTCATTGCGGGCGTAAAGCAGAGCTGGAAAAGCGAGAGCGAGCACACGTAACGGAGGTGTGATATGAGATGTGGCACTCTGAAACGGTTTTTCCCGATCTTCGTTCTTCCAACGCTTCTTTCCTTCGTCCTTGTGTTCGTCGTTCCGTTCGTGATGGGAATTTTCCTTTCCTTCACGGAATTTTCCACCGTCGAGAGTGCCACCTTCGTCGGCCTCAAAAATTATCTGCGCGCTTTCGCGAGAGGGGACGGCTTTCTCCGTTCCCTCGGATTTACCTCTCTTCTTGCGCTTTGCGTGGTCGTGGCGGTGAATCTCGTGGCCCTCGGCCTTGCTCTTCTTCTGACGAAAAAGATCCGCGCTACGGCTTTGTTCCGCGGCGTTTTCTTCCTGCCGAACCTGATCGGCGGCATCGTGCTCGGTTATATCTGGAATCTTTTGCTCGGCGGTATCCTTTCTTATTTTGGACTGGACATCACCTATTTTGCCTCGCTTGGCTTTCTCGGCCTCTTGCTTCTCTCGGTGTGGCAGCTTTCGGGCTATATGATGGTCATTTATATCGCCGCGCTCACGTCGATCCCAAAGGAGACGGAGCAGGCCGCCCTGGTGGACGGTGCAACCCCCTTTCAGCTCCTGCGCTTCGTGAAGCTTCCGCAGATCGCGCCCTCGATCGCCGTGTGCGTATTCTTAACGCTGACAAATACCTTCAAAATGTTTGACCAGAACCTCGCTCTCACACAGGGCGCACCTGCACGCGAAACGGAGATGCTCGCGCTGCACATCTTCCGCACCTTCTACGGCCGCGTGGGCTGGCAGGGCGTTGCGCAGGCAAAGGGCGTTCTGTTTTTTATCGTTGTTGCCGCGCTCAGCGGTCTACAGCTTTATTTCTCGCGTGAAAGAAAGGAGAAAATATGACGAAAAAGCAAATAAATGTAGTCATATATGCGGTTTTGATCCTCCTTTCTCTGCTTTTTCTCTTTCCCGTGTTCTTGGTTTTGATCAACGCATTTAAATCAAAATTTTATATATCTGCAGATCCGTTCGCTCTGCCGCTCGGCGAATACTTCGTCGGATTTGAAAACTTTCGGCGCGGGCTTTCCTCGGTTGGCTTTTTTGCCGCTGTCGGCCGTTCTGCGGTGATCACGGTGCTTTCCGTTCTGGTCATTGTCCTTTGCGCCGCCATGTGTGCCTGGTTTCTCGTGCGGGTAGAGGGGCGCTTCAGCCGTATTTTGTACGGTGCGTTTGTTTTCAGCATGGTCGTGCCCTTTCCTATGATCATGTATACCGCCACCTATATCATCGACCGCGTGCGCCTCTCGAGCGTGCTCGGCATGATCCCCGTTTATCTCGGCTTCGGAGCAGGACTTTCGATCTTTCTCTACACCGCCTTCATCAAAACGCTGCCGATCGAGCTTGAAGAGGCCGCGCAGATCGACGGCGCCGGTGTGATACAAACCTTTTTCCGCGTGGTTTTCCCTCTCCTTTCGCCAACGGCGATCACCGTTGCGATCCTCAACGGTATGTGGGTCTGGAACGACTATCTTCTTCCGTACCTCGTTCTCGGCAATCGCCTGAAAACCATCCCCGTAGCCATTGAGCTTGCGATGCAAGGTGCCTTCGGTGCCGTAGATCTTGGAGGCCTAATGGCCATGCTGATCCTTGCCATCCTGCCGATCCTTCTTTTCTATCTTTTTGCACAGCGCTATGTAATAGAGGGGATCGTCTCCGGCGCAGTCAAGGGATGAGGGGGGCATAGAAATTTCCGTAATCTTGTCCGTTCGTTTGCTCGCAATACCCTCGTATTGCTTCGCGCGCGAGCGAACAACCTTATCGGAAATTTCGTCGCCCCGAAGACGGTACTAAAAGATGTGGGGCATAGAAATTTTCGCAATCTTGTCCGTTTGCGCCCTCTCCGTACGCTTGTACGGCTTCTCTCACGCTCAAACAAATACGCTCAAAAATTCGTCGCCCCGAAGACGGTACTAAAAGATGTGGGGCATAGAAATTCCCGTAATCTTGTCCGATCGTTCGCTCAACGTACCCTCGTACGCTTTCGCTCGCGCTCAAACAAATACGCTCAAAAATTCGTCGCCCCGCAGACGGTGCTGAATCCGAAAAAAGCTGAATGCCACGCATTTTGCGGGCATTCAGCCTTTTTTCGTCTTATTCAAAAAGCGGGCGCAGCTGGCGCTCCTCCAAGGCGGCGGTGAGGGCCTCGGGGATGCGGGAGAAGTCCGCGACGAGGGAATGGGGCTTGCTCCTCGGATCGTCCTGCTTCAGGGGCACGAGGTAGACCCGCTTACGCAGAAGCAGAGTAGCGATGTTTCGCAGGTTCTGGGAGAGAGAGTCGTTGGAGGCGAGGGCGATCACGGTGGGGCGGTCGCACCGCAGGTGCGCCTTGGCCGCCATGGTCACGGCGGTGTCCGTGATGCCGCTTGCGATCTTCGCAAGCGTGTTGCCCGTGCAGGGGGCGATGATCAATGCCTCCAAGGGCGTTTTCGGGCCGAGAGGCTCGGCCTCTACGATCGAGGCGAGAACGGGGCGGCCCGTGATGCGCTCGGCCTCGGCGCGAAAGTCTGCTGCTTTTCCGAAGCGCGTGTCCATTGTGTATACGTGCTCACTCATGATCGCTTGCACGTCCATGCCCTGCGCCACGAGGGCGGCGAGCTGCTCCATGGATTTTTGCAACGTGCAAAAAGAGCCGCAAAATGCATATCCTATCATAATGTCTTCCTTTCATTGTCTTGCAGTGCGCGCAGAACGGCGCGTGCGAGGGCTTTGCCGCCGCTTTCGTAGCAGATCCTGGCAGGCAGGGCGGAAAGCTGGCGCACCGCCACACCCTCGCCGATATATGGCGCGGCGGCTAAATTCCAGAGGGGGCAGGGAGGTGCGTTGTCCAAGATGAAAATTTTTGCGGGGGCGGTTTGGATCAGGAGGTCAAGACCGTTAGTGTCAATGGATGTGCCTGCCTCGTACCGTATGGGACGGCTCTCGATGCCCGCCTCGCCGAGTGCTGTGCGCACGCTTTCGCGCTCGGTGAAAATGCGCACCCCTGCGCCGAAGAAGAGCAGCATACGGCAGAGCGCCTGCCCGATGCGCCCGTAGCCGATGATGCCAACGGTGCGGTCGCAGGGGGCTTTCGGCTCTGCGAGAAGATATCCAACCGTGGCCTCGGCTGTGAGCCGGGCATTTTCCTCGATAAATTCCGCATCCGCTTCTTCCTCAAAAATGCGGCCGCCGCGCCGCACGACCGCATCTGCAAGGGCGGCGGGGATCCCGTAGCCGCAAACGAGATCCTTCGCCATTACCCTTGTAAGAAAAGCATCGCAGAGCGGCTCTCCGGGTAAAAATTTCTTCGTTGGGATGGGGAGAAGGTGGATGCGCGTATCTATGGACGGATGCGTCTCCAGCACCGCCCGCGCGGCGGAGAGCCGCGCATCCTCCGTATAGGTAAAAACCTTCATAATATGCTCCGTGGGGCGTTCTTGTGCACCCCGAAAAACGCTGTATTTGGGAGCAAAAATGCTCCTATTTATATAATATGAAAAAGAACGGAAAAGGGCGCGTTCGCCGAGACAAAAACTTCCTTTTAAAAAATATTTTCAAAAGCACTTGACAGAATGCAAGTATTTGTGTATAATTGTATACAATCATCAGAAAGGGGATTTTGCTATGCTTGAAATCTCATCAAAAACCAATTTGCTGGAGCAGAAAAATTATAAATATTCGCTCCAGGATGTTGCAGAGCCGAACCTTTACCGTGAGATCTATCCGTACAGCGGTGTGCCGAAGGTTGCGTTCAACCATCGCCGTGTTCCCATGGGAATGCCCGAGGATATTTGGATCACCGATACCTCCTTCCGTGACGGTCAGCAGTCTGTGGAGCCGTATACGGTCGATCAGATCGTGGATCTGTATAAACTGCTTTCCAAGCTCGGCGGTCCGTTCGGTATCATCCGTCAGACGGAGTTTTTCGTATACAGCGAGAAGGACAGAGAGGCCATCCGCCGCTGCCAGGAGCTGGGGCTCCGTTTCCCCGAGATCACGACCTGGATCCGTGCCAGCAAGGAGGATTTCAAGCTCGTGCGCGATCTTGGCATCCGTGAGACGGGTATTCTCGTTTCCTGCAGTGACTATCATATCTTCAAGAAAATGAAGATGACGCGCGGCGAGTGCATGAACTATTATCTGCAAACGGTGGCAGAGGCCTTTGAGGCCGGCGTTATGCCCAGATGCCATCTGGAGGATATTACGAGAGCGGATTTCTACGGCTTCGTGGTGCCCTTCGTCAACGAGCTGATGAAGATGTCGCAGGATGCGAATATCCCCGTTAAGATCCGCGTGTGTGACACGATGGGCTACGGCGTTCCCTATACCGAGGTTGCCCTGCCGCGTAGCGTGGCCGGCATTATTTACGGCTTGCAGCATTATTCGGACGTGCCGAGCGAAATGCTGGAGTGGCACGGTCATAACGATTTTTATAAGGCGGTTGCAAACGCCTCCACCGCATGGCTCTACGGCGCCTCCGCCGTAAACTGCTCGATGCTCGGCATCGGTGAGAGAACGGGCAACACGCCCCTGGAGGCTATGGTATTCGAGTACGCCTCCCTGCGCGGCTCGCTTGACGGTATGGATACCACCGCCATCACCGAGATCGCGGATTACTTCAAAAATGAGATCGGCTACGAGATCCCCGTGATGACGCCCTTCGTCGGCAAAAACTTTAACGTGACCCGTGCGGGTATCCACGCAGACGGCCTCATGAAGGATCAGGAGATCTACAATATCTTCGATACCGAAAAGCTCCTTGCGAGAAAGCCCTCGGTTATGATCGGTAAGGCCTCCGGCCTTGCGGGCATTGCCTACTGGATCAACGACAACTATCAGCTTTCCGCCTCCGAGGCGCTCACGAAGAAGAGCGACGTTGTGATCGCTCTGAAGGAGTGGATCGATAAGGAATATGCGGACGGCAGACAAACCAGCCTCTCCACGGGTGAGCTGGAGGAGAAGATCGAAATGCTCTCCGGCGGCAAGCTTCGCCGACTTTAAGTAAAGGAGTGTTTACAAAATGAACCATAAAACCGTATCCTTGGCCGACCAGGTGTTTGAAAGACTGGAGAGCGATATTCTTCTTGGAAAGTATCCGAGAGGGCAGTATTTAACCGAGCTTGCGCTCGTGGAGGATCTCGGCGTGAGCCGCACCCCGATCCGCGAGGCGCTGCGCCGCCTTGAGCAGGAGCATATCATTGAGGTCTCCACCCGCGGCATTCTCGTTCTCGGTGTAACGAGCGAGGATCTTGCGGATATTTACGCCATGCGCCTCGAGGTCGAGCCGATGGTTGCCGCCCGCGCCGCCACCGCCGCCACCGAGGAGGAGCTTTCGGAGCTGCGCGAGATGCTGGAGCTGCAGCGGTATTACGTTGGCCGCCACGATTCCGACCGTATCAAATACATGGATTCCTGCTTCCACGAGCTTCTTTACCGTGCAAGCCACAGCACCGTATTTTTTGATACGCTGCTCCCTCTGCACAAGAAGGTACAGAAATACAGAAAGGCTTCGGTGGAAAACGAGAGCCGCGCCGATAAATCGCTTTCGGAGCATTCCGAAATTCTTTCCGCGATCGAAAAGAGAGATCCTGCCGCCGCTTCGGCTGCTATGCGCGCGCACGTGCAGAATGCAAAAAACCACATCGTAAAGTGAGGATAAAAACATGGGACTGACCATTGCACAAAAAATCATCAAGGCACATCTTATCTCGGGTGAGATGAAGGTTGGCGAGGAGATCGCTCTTCGCATTGACCAGACCTTAACGCAGGATGCCACCGGCACGATGGCGTATCTTGAATTTGAGACCATGGGCATTGACCGCGTGCGCACCGAGCGCAGCGTTGCCTATATCGATCACAACACTCTGCAGTCCGGCTTTGAAAATGCCGACGACCACAGATACATACAATCGGTTGCCAAAAAGCACGGCATCTATTTTTCCCGTCCCGGCAACGGCATCTGCCATCAGGTGCATCTGGAGCGCTTCGGTATTCCCGGCAAGACTCTGATCGGCTCGGATAGCCACACTCCCACGGGCGGCGGCATCGGTATGCTTGCTTTCGGTGCGGGCGGTCTTGACGTTGCGGTTGCTATGGGCGGCGGTGCGTACTACATCACGATGCCGAAGATGATCCGCGTGAACCTCACGGGCCGTTTGAATCCCTTCGTCACCGCAAAGGATGTCAGCCTCGAGATCCTTCGCATCCTCTCCGTAAAGGGCGGTGTCGGCTCGATCATCGAGTGGGGCGGTGAGGGCGTGAAAACGCTTTCCGTGCCCGAACGTGCTACGATCACCAACATGGGAACAGAGCTTGGAGCCACCACCTCGATCTTCCCCTCGGATGAAACCACGCGTGCCTTCCTTGCCGCTGAGGGCAGAGAAGCGGACTACGTGCCGCTTGCCTCCGATCCCGATGCGGTATACGATCGCGTGATCGATATTGATCTTTCTTCGCTTGAGCCTCTGATCGCAAAGCCCCATATGCCCGATAACGTGGTGAAGGTTTCTTCTCTGAAGGGCACAAAGGTGGATCAGGTCTGCATCGGCTCCTGCACAAACTCTTCCTTGCAGGATATGCTGAAGGTGGCCGCGCTTCTCAAGGGCAAGACTATCAAGGACAGCGTGAGCCTCTCCATCTCCCCTGGATCGAAGCAGGTGCTTTCGATGCTGGCCGAGTGCGGTGCGCTTGCGGATATGCTTGCGGCAGGTGCGCGTGTGCTTGAATGTGCCTGCGGTCCCTGCATCGGTATGGGCTTTTCGCCCAATTCCGCAGGTGTGAGCCTTCGTACCTTTAACCGTAACTTTGAGGGCAGAAGCGGCACCAAGGATGCAAAGGTCTACCTTGTTTCTCCCGAGTGTGCGGTAGCCGCCGCACTGACCGGTGAGATCACCGATCCGCGCCTGCTTGGCGAAATGCCCGCAATCGAAATGCCCGCATCCTTCAAGATCGACGATAGTGCCGTGATCGCACCCGCGCCCGTAGAGGAGGCAAAGTCGCTTTCCGTTCTGCGCGGCCCGAATATTAAGGAGTTTCCGAAGGCAAAGCCGCAGACTGACCGTCTGGATGCGACCCTCGTTCTCAAGGTGGGGGACGATATTACCACCGACCATATCATGCCCGCAGGCGCAAAGATCTTGCCCTACCGCTCTAACATTCCGTATCTCTCCAAGTTCTGCTTCGCCGTTTGCGACGAGAGCTTTGCAGAGCGCGCCCTCGCGGCGGGAGACGGTATCGTTGTCGGCGGTGTGAACTACGGCCAGGGCTCCTCCCGTGAGCACGCGGCACTTGTGCCGTTGTATCTCGGCGTGCGCGCCGTGGTGGCGAAGAGCTTTGCCCGTATCCACGCGGCCAACCTCATCAACGCAGGCATCCTGCCTCTCACCTTCAAGAACCCCGAGGATTACGAGCTTCTTTCACAGGATGCGCGTCTCTCGATCGATGACGTTTTCGAGGGAATGGACAGCGGCGAAATGCTTCTGATGGACGATAAGGGGCACAAGATCGCTCTCACTTGCTCCTTCACGGAAAGACAGAAGGCGATCCTCAAGGCCGGCGGTCTTTTGGCATATACCAAGGGATAATATAAAGAAATATTTACAAAAACAGCATAAAACAAGCGGCAGCCGTGTATCGGCTGCCGCTTTTTCGCAAAGCGTATTTTTTAGATCAAACTCAATTTTCGGGAACGATCAGGCCGTAGCCGCCGTCCTTGCGCTTATACACCACGCAGGTTTCGTTCGTTTCATCGTCGCAGAAAACGAAGAAGGCGTGGCCGAGAAGGTTCATTTGCAGAATGGCCTCCTTGGGCGACATCGGCTTTGGCGGATAGGTCTTCATGCGGATGGAGAAGTCCTCCTCCTCTTCAAATTCATCGTCATCCTCCGCCTCGATCACGAAGGCACCCTGCTTCATCATTTTTTCAAGCCGCGTCTTATTCTTGCGGATCTGCCGCTCAAGGCTTTCTATCGCGCGATCCAGCGCCGTGATGAAGGTATCGCTCTCCTCCTCGCTGCGGAAGGTCGCCCCTCCGTAGGAAATGGTGATCTCAAGTATCTTGACCCCCTTGCGTGCCTTGCAGGTGATGATCGCCTCGGTTTCTTCGCCGAAGAACTTATCGAATTTCATCAGCTTCTTCTCGATCACGCTCTTGAGACTTTCACGCACCGTCATTTGTTTTCCGTAAACCGTAATTTTCATAGTCAGCACCTTTGCCGCATGCCTCGCGGCAGCCCTTTCGCTAAGTTTCAGAGTGGGCCTGCTCATGGGGGGAACGGGAGCAGTTTTCCTCTGTGCTTATATTATATCACATATTTTGGGAAAAATAAACAGTTTTTATAAAAAAACTTCAAAAAAATTGATGAATATGTATAAATTGTAAAAACGGAAGTAAAATAAGGTAGATCTGAAAAAAATCGTTGACAACCGCCGCGCCTTTATGATAAAATATATATGTTGGGAGTGCGCTTTTTTATAAAAACGGCATTCCCCTTTTGAATTTTTGCATTTTTTGGAGGAAATATGGCGCACACGCATCTGATCGAGATCCCAAAGGAAAGAGAAGAGATCTTTCAAGGGCGGGTTTTGCACGTGGTGCGGGATACGGTCATCCTTCCGAACGGCAGTGAAAGCACGCGTGAGGTCTGCTTGCACGGCGGTGCGGTTGCGGTGATACCTCTTCTTTCCACGGGTGAGGTGCTGATGGAGCGCCAATACCGCCACGCGCACGGCCGCGTGATGCTTGAGATCCCGGCGGGAAAGCTTGAAATGGGAGAGGATGCCGATCCGCTTTCTGCCGCCAAGCGCGAGCTGCGCGAGGAGACGGGTGCCGTGGCTGAAAAATATACCGATCTCGGTGTGCTGATCCCCTCGCCTGCGGTGCTTTCCGAGCGCATTTTTATGTATCTTGCCGAGGATATTTCCATACAGGAGCGTGACCTCGATGCGGATGAGTTTCTGGACGTGGAGCGCGTGCCGCTTGCCGAGCTGTACCGCGAGGTGATGGAGGGGCGGATCTCGGATTCCAAAACGCAGATCGCCATTCTGAAGGCGGTTGCTCTGCGCGGAGAAAAATACGGCATCGGCTTGACAAACGGCAAAAAATAATGTATGATTAAAGAAGAAATAAAATCTTTTAAAGAAAACTCCCAAAAGATTCGCGGAGGAATCCTATGACCATTGTAAAATATTATACGGACCTTTTTGCAACGGGCTCCGTCGGTGCTTATATTGCGATCGGCGCCGTGCTCGTGGTTGCTCTTTTTGCTTTTTTGCAGGCGTTGATCGATTTCGGGCGCGGCACCAGCCGTTCGCTCATGCGCTTGATCACTGTGGCGGGCGCTGCCGTTCTTGCCTTTTTTGCTACGCCGATCGTTGGGCGTACCTTCTTTGCCGATCAAACGGTTGCATCCGTTCTCCCCTTCCGCCTCGAGCAGCTGGACCCGATCATGAATGCATCGCTTTCTGAGGTGCTTCTGCCGTTCGTTTTTGTTGCTCTGTTTCTTGCTTTCAGCGCCGTGCTCGTGATCGTGCACAAGCTGCTTTGCGGCATTCTCGGCTTCTCGTATAAACGGAATAACGTGCTGACACGCTTGTTCGGTATGGTGGTTGGCGTTTTGCACGGTGCTTTGACGGCCGTTATCGTGCTGTTTCCCCTCTTCGTCTGCATGGGACTGTATGCAGATGCCGCCGCGGCTCCGGATGCCAAGGCCTCTGTGGTTGCCTTTTACGAGGATTATATTGAGCCGACCGTGGAGAGCCCCTTGTATGAATATCCGATGCAGTACGGCGGAAACTACGTGCAAGACGAGCTTGCAAAGGCAAATAAATCCAACTGAAATAAAAAAATATTTTTATTTTGCGCGAGGCTGCGAAAAGCGGCCTCGCGTTTTTCTCGCATTTTATATTAATAAAACGATAGCGGACTATTGACTTTACGAATATCTTATGATAAAATTAAAAAAGAAATATAGCCGAAAGGCAAAAGGATAGGAGAATCTAATGGCAATCTTGAAGTTTGATCTTTCCAAACAGGCGGCGCCCATCCGCCCGATGAGCTGTGTGAACAACGGTCCCGTGCATAAGCGTCACGCCAACGATCAGAACACGGGCGGCACCTTTGCCCCCTATAAGGCCGCGCGTATTCCCTACGCGAGAAACCACGATGCCGCGTTCTGCGCATCCTACGGCGGCGAGCATAGCGTGGATATTTCCGCGATCTTCCCGAATTTTGATGCGGATGTGAACGATCCCGCCTCCTACGATTTTGCCTGCACGGATGAATATACCCTTGCTACCTTAGAGGCGGGGACCAAGACCTATTACCGCCTTGGTCAGAAGATCGAGCATTATATCAAAAAATTCAATATCTTCCCGCCGAAGGATTTTAAAAAGTGGGCACAGATCTGTGAGCATATTATCCGCCACTTCACCGAGGGTTGGGCAAACGGCTACACGCTGGATATGCCTTATTGGGAGATCTGGAACGAGCCGGATCTTGATGACGGTCAGGAATACAAGCGAACCTGGGCGGGCACGAAACAGGAATTTTTCGAGCTGTACGAGATTACGGCAAAGCATCTGAAGAAGTGCTTCCCGCACCTCAAGATCGGCGGCCCGGCCGTTGCGGGCAATATGGAATGGTCGAGAGAGTTTCTTCAGTATCAGGCGAAGGCCGGCACTCCGATCGATTTCTTCTCTTGGCATATTTACTGCGTGACCCCCGAAAAGGCACTGGAGAGAGCAAAGGTCGCCCGTCAGATCATGGACGAGGCGGGCTACACCGAGGCCGAAAGCATTCTTAACGAGTGGAACTATGTGGAAGGTTGGGTTGGTGAGGAGTTCAAACGCTCCAAGAAAATGATCGCGGGCATCAAGGGCGCGGCCTTCACGATGGCAACCATGATCGCCTGCCAGAAATCGGATATCCTCGATATGCTGATGTACTACGATGCGCGCTTCGGCACAACCTTCAACGGCCTTTTTGACATTTTCCAGGATGTGCAGAAGGGTTATTATCCCTTTAAGTTTTACGGAAGCCTTTATGATTGCGCCTACGAGAGCCGTGCGGAAAAGGATCCCGAGAACATCTATTCTCTTTGCGGCGTGAAGGAAAACGGCAAGGCGGTATGCATTGTGACCTATTATTCCTTCGAGGAGGAGGGAAAGAGAGCCAAGACCGTTACGCTCGATTTTGGCCGTCCCGGCACCTATAACATCTATGCTCTTGACAAAAAGCATAACGGCGAGCTTATCGCCACCACGAGCGAGCTTACGCTGAAGCTGCCTCTCTTCGGCACTTATCTTGTTGAAGAGATATAAACGAAACAAAAAACGCGGATATTACAAAAATATCCGCGTTTTTTCTTTATCCATCTTTGGTTTATTCCATGATCGTACCTTTTTCAGATCTCGAAGGCGATGCCGTCATAGGCCGAGATCATACCGCGTGCGGCAGCGATCTCTTCGAGCTGCTCGGGCGTGGCGGGAGAGCCGTCCTTATGCATCAGAGCATTGTGGGAGTAGTGTGTGATCACGTAGATCGCACCCTCCTTCAGCGCGCCTATTTTTTCAAGGCGTGCCTTGTGCGCTTCGTTATCCTCAAGCGACATATGTCCGTGGCTGGAATATCCGAGAAGTCCGTAGGTGCAATCTGCGATCACGAGATCAAATTTGTAGCCGCCTTTTTTAATAAAGTCGTAAACCTCGTCGGGGGAGGCGCTTGTGTCATGGTTGTAAAGCACGGTTTTTTCGCCGTCCGAGATGATATAGAGCGTGGGCTCCTCCGTTCCGTGGCAGGCAGGAAGCGCCGTTACGGTATAGCGGCCGAGGTTTTTCGTTTCATAAAAGGAGATGGGAGCGAAATCCACTTTGCGATCGCCCTCCAGAAGCGCGTATTTGTCCTGCACGCCCTTTGCGCCGACAACGGTGATGCTTTCCATCTCGTTATGGCCGTAAGCGCCCGAGGTCATCAGAAGCTCGTTGGTCATAAAGTGATCCGAATGCGCGTGCGTGACGAGCAGGGTACGAAGCTTGGTGTAATCATGATCACCGTTTAAGTAATGAATATAATTATCCTGGCCGAAATCCACCATCAGATCGTCGTTGATCAGGGTCTGCGCCTGAGTGCGGATGGCCTTGCCCTTATGCTTTCTTGCATATTCGCATGCGGCGCAGGTGCAGAACATGGCAGGCACTCTTTCGTATGCCGCCGTGCCCATGATTTGAATTTTCATTTTTGTATTCTCCCCAAAATCGTATTTTCTTTATTATACAACAATGGGTGGATAAATGCAAGCCGTTTTGCCTTCTTTCACCTATCTTTTTTTCTGATGTGCAATATCTCTTTTTCCAAAAAAGTTTACTTTCGGACGGTTGACATTTATTTAAAATAATGATACAATGGTTAGCGGTTTTTAAAAAGGAAAAAGGAAGTCTTATGTCGGAAAAAGTTTTAAAAGAGAACAAAATGGGCGTTTTGCCCATGAACCGCCTGCTTCTCGGGATGGCGCTGCCGATGGTGGCTTCGATGCTCGTGCAGGCGCTTTATAACGTGGTAGACTCGATCTTCGTTGCGATGCTCGGCCAAAATGAATTGAACGCCGTTTCCCTCGCCTTTCCCATCCAGAATATTATTATTGCCATTGCCTCCGGTCTTGGCGTCGGTGTGAATGCATTGATCTCGCGCAGCCTCGGTGAGGGGAAGCGTGAGCAAGCCAATCGGTATGCCGCGATCGGCGTGTTCTTGTCCGCTTGCAGCTATATCCTGATGCTGCTCGTCGGCTTCTTCGGCGTGGAGGCGTTCTTCCGCTCGCAAACCGAGGTGGAGGCCATCATCACGGAGGGAACGAAGTACCTTCGCATCTGCTGTATCTTCTCCTTCGGCGCATTCGGCCAGGTCATTTATGAAAAGCTGATGCAGAGCACGGGAAAAACCTCGCTCTCGATGTATACGCAGGGCGTCGGTGCTTTATTGAACATCATCCTTGACCCCATTTTTATTTTTGTATTTGATATGGGCGTTGCAGGTGCGGCAGTTGCTACTGTGATCGGTCAGATCGGCGGCATGGTGCTTGGCATCATTCTGAATCATTATAAGAATCGCGAGATCACCGTGAGCTTCCGCGGCTTTCGTCCTGAGTGGGAGAAGATCAAGCGCATCCTTGTGATCGGATTTCCCGCTGTAATTATGATGGCGATCGGCTCGGTCATGACCTATTCGATGAATCTTTTGCTGAATGCTCTTGAAAAAACGGGAGTTGCCACTGCCGTGTTCGGCGTATATTTCAAGCTCCAGAGCTTCGTCATTCTCCCCGTCGTTGGTATGACGCACGGCATGATGCCTATCGTGAGCTACAATCTCGGCGCGGAAAAGAAGAGCCGCATGCTCTCTGCCTATCGCTATACGCTCTTTTATTCCTTCGGCTATCTTTGCCTTTGCAGTGTTTTGATGCTCGTTCTTCCCGAGCTTCTGATCGGCTTTTTCAGCCCCACGAAGGCCATGCTCGATCTTGGAGTGCCTGCGCTACGCATCATTGCCGTCGGCTATATTTTCACGGCGTACAGCCTTGTCAACAGCTCCTTCTTCCAGGCGATGGGCAGAAGTGTGCTTTCCATGGTGATGAGCATTGCACGTCAGCTCGGCTTCCTCGTTCCGCTTGCCATCCTTTTTGGCTTTGCGATCGGCCTGCACGCGGTTTGGTGGGCAATTCCGATTGCGGAATTTTTGGTTATGATCGTGGCATTCTTTGGCCGCATTCGCATTCAAAAAAAGGTGCTGGATCCGATGTCGAACGCATAAAAGAAAACAATAGTTTACAAAAAGCAAAAAAGAGTGAGAATTTCTCACTCTTTTTTTGCTTGGAAAAGAAGTTAAATTTCCTCGATCTTGATTAGATTCGTATTGCCGGAATGCCCCGTGGTGTCGCCGCCGGTGATCACGATGCGGTCGCCTCCCGAAAGCTTCAATTCCTTGGATGCGATCTTTTTTGCGGTGTAAAAAAGCACATCCGTGGAGGTGAAGGTTTCGCACATCGCGGGAATCACACCCCAGGAAAGCGAAAGCTTGCGCCAGGTCGTTTCGTTGGTCGTCAGTCCGATGATCGGAACGGGAGAGCGGAAGCGCGAGACCATGCGCGCCGTCATGCCGGAAAGCGAGCAGGCAACGATCGCCTTGGCCTCAATATCGATCGCCATACCGCAGGTGGAATGCGAGATCGCGTCCGTCATGTTGCGGATATGGAAATCTGCCTCGTGGAAGCGCTTTTTATAATTGATGTTTCCTTCCGTTGTTTCAGCGATCTTTGCCATTGTCTGTACGGCCTGCACGGGATATTTGCCTGCTGCCGTTTCGCCTGAGAGCATGATGGCGCTCGTTCCGTCATAAACGGCATTTGCAATGTCTGAAATTTCGGCTCTCGTGGGACGGGAATTGTTGATCATGGATTCCAGCATCTCGGTTGCCGTGATTACGCGCTTGCCGAGCATACGGCATTTGGTGATCAGCTTTTTCTGAATGGCAGGGAGGTGCTCAAAGGGGATCTCCACGCCCATATCCCCCCTGGCGATCATAATGCCGTCACAGCATTGGCAGATCTCTTCAATGTGGTCTACGCCGGATTGATTTTCAATTTTTGCGATCAGCTCGATTCCCTCGGCACCGATCTCGGCCATATAGTTTCGCACGTCGATGAGGTCCTGCTTGCAGGAAACGAAGGAGCATGCAATATAGTCAACGCCGTTTTCCGCACCGAATTTGATGTCCTTTTTATCCTGCTCGGAAAGATACGGCTGCTGCATGACCTTCCCGGGGAAGCTCATGCTTTTGCGATCCGAAAGCTCGCCGCCCGTAACCACGCGGCAGTGGATCTCGCTGCCTTGAATTTGTTCCACCAAAAAGCTTAGAAGCCCGTTGTTTAAGAGGATCGTATCTCCCGGCGCAAGCTCCTGCGTGAGTCTTGTGTAGCTAACGGATACCCTCTTCTGATCTCCAACGATATCCTCCGTGGTAAAAATAAAGGGATCGCCGTCCGAAAGAAGGATCTTCCCACCTTCAAAGGTCTTGATGCGATATTCGGGGCCCTTGGTATCCAGAAGAATGGCAATGGGAAGTGCAAGCTCCTCGCGTACCTCTTTGACAAGGTCGATCTTTTTCTGGTGGTCTGAATGTGTACCGTGAGAAAAATTCAGTCTTGCTACGTTCATGCCGGCCTTGCAAAGTCTGATCAGAATATCTTTCGTTTCGGTCGCGGGACCGAGTGTGCATACGATTTTTGTTTTACGCATAAAACATCTCCAATATGTGCTGATTTTAGAATTATACCATGTTTCTTGTTCGAAAGAAAAGCGATGATATTATGATGTTAATGAAGAAAAAGGTGTACGACAAGCATCATACACCTTTTTGTTGCGCATCGGCGCAAGATCACATCTGTGCGCTGAGACCGAAGGGCTCAAATGCCTTCGTGATCGCCTCCATTGCGGGAGCAAGCTCCTGCTTGGTGAGCGTTCTTTCGGGAGAGGAGAAGGCAAAGCGAAGAGTCAGCGTTGCGCTCTTTCCTTCCTCACCCTCGTAAACGTCCTGCACCTTCACGGAGGCGAGCAGCTCGCCGCCTGCAGTCTTAGCGACCGTCTTCAGGGTATCGAAGTTCACGCATCCGATCTCGCAAACGAAGGTCATATCCATTTCGATCGCGGGGAAGCGGGAGGGCTCGGCGTACTTCGTAATGTCTGCCGCTACGGCAGAGAAGAGGTTTGTGTTGATCTCGAAGAAAGCAACGGCCGCCTTCTTGTCGATGGCCTCCTTCACGGTGGGATAGGGAACCGAGAGATAACCGATCTCTGCGCCTGCCACGGTGATGGCAAAGCAGTTGCTCGGATGCTCGAAGCCGTATACAGGCTCCTTAGCGGTGAATACGGGGCTCTTATGCAGGATGTCCTCGCAAAGCTCTACGATCGCATCGCGTGCGCGCAGGAAGATGGCTTCCTCGCCGTCCTTTTTGCTGAAGAGAACAACGCCGAGCTTCTTCTGCTCGTTTACCAAGCCGTCTGCGCGAAGTCCCTCGGCGGTGTGACCGATCTCGAAGATGGAGAAGCTGTCACCGTAGCCGCGGTTTTCCTTCGCAAAGGAAAGAAGTGTGGGGATCATGGAAACGCGCAGATACTGATGGTCGGGGGTCTGCGCATTGATGATGCGAACGTTTACGGGCGTTTCAATGCCAAGGGCCTTATTCTTTGCAAGATCGGACCAGATGTAGGAGTGGACCTCGTGCATACGGTAGCCCTTAACGAGCAGATCCTTGATGCGGTTCTCCTCGCTCTTTGCTTTTTCGGGAAGCTTCGGCGCCAGGGGGCTCGTGGAGGGCTTCACCTCAAAGTTGTCGTAGCCGTAAATACGGGTGATCTCCTCGATGATGTCTGCCTTGAGCGTTACGTCCTTGGTGGCACGCCAGGAGGGAACGGTAACGGTGAAATTGCCGTCCTTCTCGGTGAGTCCGAAGCCAAGCGCGGTCAGAGTCGTCTTGATCTCATCGATCGAAATATCAATGCCGGTATATCTGTCCACATACTTCTTGTCGAAGGAAAGCGTGATCTCGGGGTAGTGCTTCATGTAGCAGTCCGTGAAGGAGGAGATCACTCTCGCACCCTCGTCAAGGGAAAGAAGAAGCGCAAGAAGCCTCTCGGTTGCCAGGGGGCAAAGCTCGGGATCAAGCATCTTCTCATAGCGCATCGAGGCATCGGTACGCAGGCCAAGACGCGTGCTGGTCTTACGGATGCTTACGCCGTCGAAGGTTGCGCTCTCCAGAAGCAGAGAGCTGGTATCGTCCTCGATCTTGGAGGCGTCACCGCCCATGATGCCGGCAACGGCAACAGGCTCGTCCCCGCTCGTGATCATGAGCATCTTGTCGTCCATATTGCGATCCGTGCCGTCCAGCGTACGGAAGGTAAAGGGCGCGGGGAAGGTCTGAACCTCGATCTTATTCACCTTTGCGCAGTCGAAGGCGTGCATCGGCTGGCCAAGCTCAAGCATCACGTAGTTGGTAAGATCGGCAAGGAAGTTGATCGCGCGGCTGCCGCAGTAGAAGAGGCGGATGCGCATATCCACGGGGCTGATCTTTCTCTGCACGTTTTCTACCTTAATGGCGGTGTAGCGCAGGCAAAGATCGCCGTCCTTCACCTTCACGTCCACGGGAGGAAGATCCTTGTAGCCCTCGGTGCTCTGCAGCACGGGCTTCTTCAGCTCTCTGCCGGTCAGCGTGGCAAATTCTCTTGCCATGCCGTAGTGGCTCCAGAGGTCAGGGCGGTTGGTGAGGGACTTATTGTCTACCTCGAAAATAATATCATCGATGGGGTAAACGGACTTGATATCCGTGCCGAGCGCGATATCGTCGGTAATATCCCAGATGCCGCTGTTATCATCGCTGATACCAAGCTCTGCCTCCGAGCAGCACATACCGAAGGAGGGGTAGCCCGCGATGGTTGCCTCCGAGATCGGATGGCCGCAAACGGAGCCGCCGACGGTGGCAAGCGCAACCTTCATGCCAACGCGCACGTTGGGCGCGCCGCAAACCACGTCGATCACGTCCTTGCCCGTGTTCACCTTGAGAAGATGGAGCTTCTTGGAGTTCGGATGGTTTTCGATGCTCTCGATCTTAGCAACGATCACGCCGTAGGTATCCTCACCCTTAACGATGATGTCTTCCACCTCGGCGGTGGAAAGGGTGAAGTTTTTGATCAGCGCTTTTTTATCAAGTCCGGAGAAATCAACGAAATCTCCGATCCAGTTCATAGAAAGAAACATTTGCTTTACCTCCTTACAAAGACTTAAACTGCGACAAAGCCTTAAGATTTCCGCTGTTGAAATCACGGATATCCTTCACACCGTAGCGCATCATGGCAAGGCGCGTAAGGCCAAGGCCGAAGGCAAAGCCGGTATACTTCTCGGTGTCGATACCGCCGTCACGCAGAACGTTCGGGTGGATCATGCCGCAGGGGCAAAGCTCCAGCCAGCCGGAGTTCTTGCAGGAGGGGCAGCCCGCGCCGCCGCAGATCTGGCAGTTGATGTCAAGCTCAAAGCCGGGCTCCACGAAGGGGAAGAAGCCGGGGCGCAGACGCACCTGCACGTCTCTCTTGAATACCTGCGAGAGCATGGTCTTCATAAAGTAAATGAGGTTGGAGATCGAGATGTTCTCGTCGATCATCATGCCCTCCATCTGGAAGAAGGTGTTCTCATGGCAGGCGTCGGTGGACTCGTTGCGGAAGCAACGGCCGGGGAAGATCGCGCGCAGGGGAGCGCCGTATTTCTTCATGATGGCATTCTGTGCCGCGGATGTATGGGTCTTAAGAAGCTGACCGTTGTCGAGATAGTAGGTATCCTGCATATCTCTTGCGGGGTGGTGCTTGGGAATATTAAGAGCCTCAAAGCACTCGTAGTCGCCAACGATCTCGGAATAATCCTCAATGGTAAAGCCCATGCCCATAAAGATCTCTTCGAGATCCTTGGTGCAGAGGGTGATGGGGTGATAGGAGCCGAGCTCGCGCTCCGCGATCAGCGTGGGATTGAGCTTCTTTGCGCTGCGGATCTGCGCCTTGATGGCAGCCTCCTTCAGATCGGCTGCTGCGGCATTGATCCCTGCTTCAACGGTCGTTTTGAAATCGTTGATCCACTGTCCGGCACTCTTCTTGTCCTCAACGTCACGCAGGCTCTTCATCAGATCTGCGATCGCGCCCTTTTTTCCAAGGTACGCAACACGCAAAGCCTCCAAAGCCTCCTCGGTGGTTGCAGCTGCCAAGGCTGTGGCGAACTCGTTTTTCAGTTGTTCGATTCTTTCCTTCATTTTGGGAATCCGTCCTTAAAATAAATAGATATTAACAAATGATAATTATATAACACAAAAGAGAATTTGTCAAGTTTTTTCGCGCTTTTTAATGAAATCCAGAACCTTTTCGCACAGCAAAGGCTCGGCGCCGCACGTTTTCAAGGCCTCTCTTGCCGCGGTGGAGCTGATAAGCGTCTCTCCCTCCAAAGCGGGGAGAAGACGGGTCTCAATACCGCCGTTGGCGAGATTCCAATCCGCTTGCTCTTTTTCATAAACGAGATCGTTTTCGTTGCGGTAGCCCTTGATCAGAAGGGAGATCCCGTGCGCCCTTGCATAGTCGATCACAAGCCCCTCGGCATACCCCACCGTAACAGAGGGCAGATGCTCGGTCATAAGACGGAGCATTTCCACCCGCTCCTCGGGGGTAAAGGTGTAATTCTTTTTCGGATTGACGAAGGCAACGGCAAATACCCTTTCATATTCCTCTGCCGCACGCTCGATCAGGGAAAGATGCCCTCTCGTCGGCGGATCGTAGCTGCCGGGGAGAAGCACCGCGATCTTCTTTTTCTCCATTCTCATTCCTCCCCGCGGTAGAGAAGGATATGAACGGCGGTCTTTTTGCCGTAGGCCGTTTTTTTCTGTACCTCAAAGCCCTTGAGCGCCTCGGCATCGATCGTTTCCTCACCGCTTTCCAGCACCACGAGCGCGCCCTTCAAAAGAAGGTCTGCCTCGGTCAAACGGCGCAGCGCCTCGGTGCAGCAGGCCATCGCATAGGGCGGATCGATAAAAACGAGATCGAACCTTCTCTCGCCCGCCGCCTTGCGGATGAAATTACGGTAATCCGAAACGAGGAAGCGGCACTTGTCAAAAAGGTCGGTGCGCCTGGCGTTTTCCTTGCAGACCGCGATCGCCTCGGTCGCGCTGTCGATGAACATAGCGCTTGCCGCACCGCGTGAGAGTGCCTCAAGTCCCATCTGTCCTGAGCCTGCGAAAAGATCCAGCACGGCGCGGTTTTCTATATCGAATTGCAGGGAGGAGAAGATCGCCTCCTTGATGCGCTCGGAGGTTGGGCGCGTGGCCTCTCCCTCCAGCGTTGCGAGCTTCTTTCCCTTGGCAGAGCCGGTGATGATACGCATCATTTCGTTTTGTCTCCTGTTTTCTTGGTCTTATAGTACGCCGCGATCGCGCGCGCATTTTCCTTGGTGATCCCCTTGACGGATGCGAGCTTTTCCTCGCTTGCCACGCGGATCTCGGAAAGCGGCATGGCCGCAAGCAGGCGCTTTGCCTTTGCGGGGCCGATGCCCTCGATCTTTTCCAGCGTGGAGTGCGTGAGCGTTTTGGTCTTGCTTGCCATCGTTCCCTTAACGGCGAAGCGATGCGCCTCCTCCTGGATCTTATAAATAAAGCTGTAAACGCCGTGCTCCAAGGCAATGGAAAGCTCGCGCTCTCCGTCCGTCAACGCACGCGTTTTATGGAAATCGTCTTTCACCATGCCGAACACGGGAATTTCAAGCCCGAGTGAGCGAAGCACCTCTTTTCCCACGTGCACGTGCGCCTCACCGCCGTCCAGCAGGATGAGATCGGGTGCTTCGGAGAGGGAGGGGGTGCCGTCTCCGATATGCGAGAGGCGGCGTGTGAGGCATTCGCGCATGGAGCCGTAGTCATCCGCCCCTTGTGTAGTGCGGATGTGGAAGGAGCGATAATCGCTTTTTTTCATTTTTCCCGCTTCCCAAACCACCATGGAGGCCGTGATGCTCTCGTTTCCGACGTTGGAAATATCGTAGGCCTCGATGCGGCGCGGCGGCTCCGGCATTCCGAGAACGCTTGCAAAGCGCGAGAGATTTTTGTCCTCTCGCTCACTGTCAAGGCGGTGCTGTCTTGCCGCCTCCTTGGCGTTTTCCGCCGCCATCCTGCAAAGCGAGCGGCCGTCTCCGCGCTCGGGAATGCGCACCTCTATTTTGTGCCCCGCGCAGAGGGTCAAGTAGTCGGAAAGTAAAGTTAAGTTTTCATTATCGATATCAAAATCCAAGAGCACCTGCTTTGGAATGGCCGTTGCCGTATCGTAATATGCCGCAACGAGAGAAATGATGCTCTCCTCCTCGGCGATCGCCTCTGCCGAAAGATGAAAGACGTTTTTGTTCACGAGAGAGCCCTCGCGCACGGAGAGGAGTGCCATCACGCATTCGGTCTCATCCGTGTAAAGCGAGAAAACGTCGCGGTGCACCGATGCATCCGAAACCACCTTCTGCTTTTCGCAAAGTGCATCGATGGCCTTGATGCTGTCTCGGAGCTTGGCGGCCGCCTCAAAATGAAGCTCCTCCGCAGCGGTGAGCATTTCTGCCTCCAGCCTCGTACGCGTGTCCCTCACGCGGCCGTCCAGAACCTCCATCGCAGAGCGCACGAGCGCCCCGTATTCCTCGGCGCTCACCTGCCCCGTGCAGGGCGCAACGCATCGCCCCATTTCCTTGTAGATGCAGGGGCGCTCCTTTCCGATATCTCTCGGAAACTGCCGCTTGCAGGAGGCGAGGGAAAAGATCCTCATCACCGTCTCCAGCGCGGCGTACGCACCGCTGATGCCCGAATAAGGACCGAAGTAATGCGCCTTATCGCGCTCGCGCATCCGCGTGACGAAAAGATGGGGATAATCCTCCTTCGTCACCTTGATGTAAGGATAGGACTTATCGTCCTTTAAGCGGATATTGTATTTCGGTGTGTGCTTTTTGATCAGCACGTTTTCCAGCGTCAGCGCCTCAATCTCCGTCTGGCAGAGAATGGTGTCAAAATCCTCAACCTGCGCGATCATGCGCTCGGTTTTCGGCGTGTGGTAGGTGTCCGTAAAATAACTGACAACGCGGTTTTTGAGGCGCTTGGCTTTGCCAACGTAGATGACCGTGCCGTCTTTATTCTTCATGATGTAAACGCCGGGTGTTTGCGGGAGTGAGAGTGCCTTTTCGCGAAGTCTGTCGATTTTCGGCATAGCGCGCCTCCTTTCTTAAAAAAAGAGGGCCGACTCAGCATTCCGTGCGAAAACAAAGACTCGCGGCACAGATCCTTGTGATCCTTGCCATCCGAGATCGCACGCCTGAGTCGGCTCTCAATTCGAAATATGAAGGTATTGGGGCGAGAAACGCCCATGTGCGGAGTGCTTAGTCGTCAAAGCCGCTCTCAACCAATGCGGTCAGCCCATCGATCGCAGCAGCCTCGTCAGCTCCGTCGGCGATCAGCGTGATGGTCGATCCCTTGGTGATACCCAGGGAAAGCACGCCGAGCAGGCTCTTCGCGTTCACTCTGCAGTTCTCCTTCTCCACCCAGATAGAGCTCTTGAAGGAATTGGCCTTCTGGATAAAAAAGGTAGCGGGTCTGGCATGGAGACCAACGCTGTTCTTGATCTGGAGATTGGCAGATATCATGATATTGACTCCTTGATTTTTCAGTAAAAACAGTATATCAAATTTTAGTCAAAAAATCAATACTCTTTTTAAAGATTGTGAAAAATACTTTAATAAAGCCTGCTTTTTTGGTTTGTTTTGGTGAGAGTGACAATAAAAGACGGTTTTCAAATTGGATTTTCGGCATTTCTTCTTTCGCCGCATATAGTGGCCGATGCGGGCTTCGTTTCTTCGGCCGGGTAGATGGAGAGCAGAAGTCCCTCGCTTGACGTTCGCTTTCCGAGAAGCTGTACGTGCGTGCCCGGAAGCAGGCGGCGGTTGCCGAAGGCGAGAAATCCGTCCTCCGTCCTGCGCCCCGAAAGCACTACGGTGACCTTTGCACGAAAGCGGATCTCGGAGGGAAGGAGGAGTATACGACCGTCGGGCAGAATCTGTCGGATCGGCTGTGCGGAGGTTTCACCGATCCTTTCCACGGGGCAGGGCTCGCTCCCTTCGATGGAAAATGCCTGCTCCTGCGCAAGCACCCGTGCCGTTTCGGCATCCAGGTTTTCGAGCAGGATCTCGGCAAGCACCCGATCTTCCGTCTTTGGCGCAAGCAGACGTGCACCGTCTGCGATCAGAACGAGCAAAAGCGAGAGCATAAGTCCCCCGATCAGGATCGGCGTCACGCCGAGGGCGTTCGCTTTTTTCTTGTGCCTCATAGCAGTGCCACCACGCGCCCTTCGCCCGAAAAATCATAGGTGCGGAAATAAAAAACCTGTCCGAGCCGCACCGTATCTCCGCTTACAGTCAGAATGCCGTCCTCGCCTTGTATACCGCTCACGGTCAGGCGCAGGTCGTATTTTCCCGGCACGGTCGCGCGCACAAGCGCACCTCTCGTCTCTGAAAAAACCTCCTTTTCGCTTGCCTTGGCATCGATCATGAGAATGTCTCCGAGAATGCGGCGGTTTTGCCTGTCCACCACCCGATCTCCTACGTGCAGATGCGGCTCCAGCGCCTCGTCTATCTCCTCAAGAAGCAAAACAAATCTCCCCTCGGCAGGCGGAGCCTCTGCCTGTTCTCCGCGTGATAAAAGGACGGCAACCACGAGCATCGCCGCGCTGAAGATCAAAAGCACGCGGAAGAATAAAAGTTCCTTTTTGTATATTCGCATACATTCACCTCAATATAAAAAGAGGCCGCGCAAAATGTGTGAACTGCGCTGACCTCTATGGGAAGTATATGCGTTTTTGAAAAGAATTATTTACAAAATCAGGACAAAGTGATGTCAATCACCGAGGCATCTGCACGTCTTGCATCGCCATGATAATTAAAACGGTCGTCCGCATCCGACTTCGCAATGCGGAGCGAAGCACTGCCCATGCCGAAAAGAACGAAGAAGAGATAATACATCGGCGGCGCAAACCAGATATAATCGGTCATGCCGAAGATCAGCAGCGCAAAGAGCGCCAGAGTGCCGAATACGGTCACGGTATGCATAGAGCCTCGGCGGATGTAACGGCTGTATACCGAAAGATGGCGCATCCTTGTGAAAAAGAGCAGAACGAAGGTGAGAAGCGCGAAAATGCCTGCCTCGCACCCGATCTGGAGCAAGAGATTGTGGCTGTGCGGCGCGATCACGCCCTCCTCCGCATACGGCATAAAGCCTTCGTAAAAGGTATCCGCGCCGATGCCGATGCCAAGGAAGAGATTGTCTGTGAGCATGGAAAGCGAGGAGCGGAAGATCGAAAGACGGTAGGCAATGGAGGAGTCCGTCAGATCCAGAATGGAGAGAAGCCTGAGTTGCAGTGCCTGCGGCATGAGATAGAGCGCGCAGGGGATCAGAAAAATGAGACTGAGCAAAAATCCCGGGCGGCGGAAAAAGCGCAGGCAGAGATAGGCGGGGATCGTGATCAGAAGTGCAAGCCACGCGCCTCTGGACCAGGTGAGGATCAGCGCCGTGACCGAAAGAATACAGCAAATGCCGTAAAGGATCTTTTCCACCGTCTCCTCGCTTTCGATCAGAAAGCCGAAGGCGATCACCGCGATCGCGAGAAGATACACGGCAAGCACGTTCGGATTATCGAAGGTGGAGACCACGCGCCCCGATATAAGAGATGCAAAGCTTTCATCCATCCAGCGGTTTTCGGCGAGACCGAAGAAATACTGATAGATCGCCAGAGCGGAGATCGGAGCAGAGGAGAAGAGAAGTGCGCCAACGGCACGGTGCGCAAGGCGGCGGTTGGTGATCAGATTGCTTGAAAGCGTGTAGCCAAGCAGAAGAATAACGAAGCCCGGCATTGCCATGAGCGAGGTGCTTCCTCCGCGGAAAAGCCCCGCCAGCAGATAAAAGCCTGCGAAAAGAAGGATCAGCAGATCGTATTGCTCCAGCGCAAACACGCGGTTTCCCGTAAAGACCTTTCTTGCAAAGGAGAGCGCCGAGATCAGCACCAGCGTGACGAGTGCCGCCGTTGCATGGGAGAGAAGCGGCAGAAACGGAAGGAGCAAAAGCGTCAAAAAGAAAGGAAACTCGGGAGAGGAGAAGGCAAGCACGAGAAAGAGAGACCCGAAGAGCACGGCCGAAAGAAGCTGCGGCGTAATGAAATAGCCAAGGGCGGCGAGCGCACAGCCGAGCACCACGGCAAAAAAGGGAGAAACCCTTGTGGCCGCCCGCGCGCGATGCACGCGCTTGAAGCAGAAAAACTCAAAAAAGAGATATTCCGTGAGCCGCCCGTCCTGCAGGGCGATCGCAAGCGGCTTTTCGGAAATGAGAAGCAAAACGGAGAGGATCGTTTCCAGCACGCCGATCACGAGAGGAACGAATACATCCGCACTTTCCTTCAAAAAATAATAATGCGCGAAATGCGCAAGAAGCGTGACGAGGCCGAGCGAGAGAAAAAACGCACCGAAGATGCGGCAGGGAATGAAATAAAGCGCGCGGCCTGCCTTTTGGAGCGCACGGCCGAGCCGAGAGGCGGAGCGTGCCGTTCCAATGCCGCTGATGCGCTTGGAATAAAAGGTTTTTCCGTAGCTGATACGGGCATCCTTACCGATTTTCTCGGACGGCTCGTAGCCGACGAGAAGCCCGCGTATCACGTTGTTATCCATGACACTCTCCTTCCTGAAAAATGCAAGCGATCATTCGCTTTTCGGCTTTGCTCTGCGAGTCTTCTTTTTGGGCAGAAGCGCCTCTTCTGCCTCGGGGTGCAGGGCAAGCAGATCGGGTCGGCGCTCTTTGGTTATGGCAACGGACTGCTCCAGCCGCCAGCGCTTGATCTTCGCGTGATCCCCGTTTAAGAGCACCTCGGGCACCTCGCGATCCATAAAAACGCGGGGCTTGGTATACTGCGGATATTCGAGAAGACCGCCTGCGATGGATTCATCCTCGTAGCATTCCGCATCCGCGAGAACGCCGGGAAGCAGGCGGGAAACCGCATCGGTCACGATACAGGCGGGGATCTCGCCGCCGGTCACCACGTAGTCACCGATAGAGAGCTCCTCGTCCACGATCTCGTCAAGGATCCGTTGATCCACGCCCTCGTAATGGCCGCAGAGAAAAACGAGACGGTCGTATGCGGCAAGCTCCTTCGCCACCTCATGGTGAAACACACGGCCGCGCGGTGACATATAGATCACGCGCACACGCTCGTTTTCGGCAAAATCCTTTTTTATGCTTTGAAAGCAATCGTAGATCGGTTGGCAGGTCATGACCATGCCCATACCGCCGCCGTACGGCGTATCGTCCGTATTGCGGTGCTTGTTCGTACTGAAGTCGCGGATATTGTGGCAGCGCACAGAGATGATCCCTGCCTCGGCCGCACGGCCGAGAATGCTCTCGGAAAGCACGGTCTCTACCATATCCGGAAACAGCGTCATAATATCAAATTTCATGCCTCATCCTCGAAGAAGCCGGGGATCGGACGGATGAAAATGCCGTCATCCGGGCGTATTTCCTTCACAAACTCCTTTACGGCAGGGAGGAGTACCTCACCGCCCGCAGGGGTGCGGATCGTATACATCTGTCCGCGCGGAACCTCGGTGATGTCCTCCACGGTGCCGTATCGGCGGCCGCTGTCGATATCGATCACGGGCAAGCCGATCAGATCTGCGATCAGATACGCGCCCTCGGGCACGGGAATGTCCTCACGCTTTAAGTAAAACACCTTGTTCTTGAGAGCGATGGCATCCTCGCGGGTCTCAAGACCTTCAAGGCCGAGAAGCACGAAGCCTTGGGCAACCGAGCCGCGGGTGACCTTGCATTCCTTCATGGAGCCGTCCTTTTCGGCGAAGAAAATGCGCTTTTGCGCCGCAAGCACCTTCGGTGAGTCGCACCAGGCCTCTGCCTTCAAAAGTCCACGGATGCCGTGCGCATTGCAAACACGGCCTCCCTCTAAAAATTCCTTTTTCATATCCCTTATTTTACCATATCGGTCGGGGATTGTCAACTGTTTTCTGTATATAGCCTACGGTAGCCCTCCAGCATGTGTGAAAGGGTGAACATCGTCTCGTAGCGCTTCCTTGCACCCTTTTTCAGTATTTTATGCAATTCGGCATCCAGAAGCACCCGCTCGATGGCGGTTGCCAGTCCCTCGGCATCCTCGCTTCCGAAGAGCAGACCGCTGACCTCGTGCGCCACGCATTCGCGGTTGCCGCCGAAATCCGAGGCGATCGTCGGGATCCCCAGAGCGGCACATTCGGAGGTGGCAAGGCAGGAGGTCTCCGTGCCGCGCGAGGGATTGATATTGAGTGTAAACAGATTCTGATAGAGGTGGGGGGTCGGGGTATAGCCAACGAAATGCACCCTGTGCGCAAGGCCGAGACGGCTGCAAAGCGCCGTAAGACGCGCCCTTTCACTCCCCTCTCCCACCAAAAGAAGATGAAGAGAGGGGTGCTTGGGCAGTAAGCGCGCCAAGGCCTCCAAAAGAATATCCTGCCCCTTCACACGCTCCAGCCGTGCCACACAGCCGAGCACGGTATCCTTCTCGCTGAGCCCAAGCCTTGCAAGTGCCTGCCGTTTTTCGGCGGATGAGAGGCGGGGCGGCTCCTTCGTTCCGTTGTAGATCACGCGGATGTTTTCCTTGGGAACGCCTTCCTTGGTCAATTCCTCGGCCGCCGCGCCCGCGGTCGCCACCGTCAGATGCGTCACGCGGTTGTAGAGCCTCGAATAAAGGGGTGGCAGGGTCTTTTCGCCCATGGCGCAGTGACGTGTGGAATAAAGACGGGGCACGTTTGCCATTGCGCCGCCCAGCCGCGCAGAAAAAGCGGCGTGCGTGTGCAGAATATCACAAGGGTGCTCACGCAGATACCTTAGGAAGCGGAGCGCATCCTGCGGCGCGTTTCCACCGTGCATGGGGAAGGGCGTGATCTTAACGCCGCCCGGAAGCCGCGGGATCAGGAGCGAGCCCTTGGGAAGAAGGATCTCAAAATCAAATTCCTTGCAAAGCCCCTCCGTGATCAGCGATAGCAGTATGCCCGCTCCTCCTACGTTTTCATCGCTGATAACCTGCGTGATCTTCATGAAAAAACTCCTTATCCTGCGGCGTTTGTTTTTATAGAGGCAAAAAGAAAAAGGGAGCGGCGTGGCCGCTCCCGCACCGGGATTAGTTTTTGCGTTTTTCTCTGAAGTATGCACGAAGCAGCGAAAGGCATTCCTCCGAAAGCAATCCGCCCTCCACGCAGGGCTTGTGATTGGTGGGTAACAAAGAGAGATCGAAAAGCGAGCCGAACGCGCCGAACCGCAGATCCGGAACGCCGAACACCACGCGGGAAATACGCGCGTTTACGATCGCGCCCGCACACATGGCGCAGGGCTCCATCGTCACGTAAAGCGTGCAATCCGGAAGCCGCCAGCCACCGAGGGTGCGGCATCCCTCCTCGATCGCAAGGATCTCCGCGTGATGGGTGGCGCATTTGTTTTGCTCACGCTTGTTATAGGCGCGCGCGATCACCTCGCCCTTGTGGACGAGGACCGCGCCGATCGGAACCTCATCCTCCTCGGCCGCCGTGCGTGCGAGCGCAAGCGCCATTCTCATAAACGCCTCGTCCTGTGGCGAAAATCTTTTCTCTTCTTCCATGTTTCCTCCGCATGAAAGAAAGCACTTACCGCCCCGCGATGCCATGCTCGCCTGCCATAAGTGCTTTCGTTGCTTTTCGAATTTTCTTATTATTTGAAGATGTCGGCGTACTCGGTGAGGTTCTTCCAGGAGCTGATAGCCTCGGTCTGCGCGTAGTCGGGCTGGATGATATAAACCACGAGAACGCATACCGCAAAGATGACACCAACGACCTTGGTCCATCTCTTCAAAACCACGTCACCGCGATTGGAGCTATCCTTGCCGTAGAAGGTGTCTGCACCGCCGGTGATCGCACCGGAGAGACCGTCCTCCTTCGTTTTCTGCAGAAGAACCGCGATCACGAGAAAGAGTGCGCAAGCCAGCAGGATCGCCATGAGAATGTAATTCAAAACGTTAAGCATAAATCTTTCACCTAAAACATCAGAACGATGCCCTTAAAAATTCTTATAGAGAGATTGTATCATATTTTTTCAAAAAAAGCAACCCCTTTTTTGAAATTTGTTTAATCTTTACAGTATAACGGCGTGGAAAGATAGCGCTCTCCCGTATCGGGAAGGAGCAAAACGATATTTTTTCCTTCCATATCTGCCCGTTTTGCAACTCTGACGGCGGCAAAAAGCGCTGCGCCCGAGGAGATACCGCAGAGAAGCCCTTCGCAGGCGGCAAGCTCTCTTGCCATGGCGTACGCCTCCTCCTCGGTCACGGTCAGCACCTCGTCGTAAATGCCTTGATCCAACACGGAGGGGATGAAGTTTGCGCCTATGCCCTGCAGTCCGTGTGCGCCCGCCCTGTCCTCGGAGAGCAGAGGGGATGCCATGGGCTCAACGGCAACGATACGGATCCCGTCGCATCTTTCCTTGAGATAGCGGCCTACGCCCGTGATCGTTCCGCCCGTTCCCACGCCTGCAACGAAGGCGTCGATCCTTCCGTCCATGGCCTCGAAGATCTCGGGGCCCGTGGTGAGATAATGTGCCGCGGCGTTGTCGGGATTATCAAACTGCGAGGGGATAAATGCGCGCGGTGTTTCGTCGCGCAGCTGCTCCGCCTTGGCAATGGCTCCCTTCATACCGAGTGCGCCCGGGGTGAGGATCACCTCCGCGCCGTATGCCTCCATCAGAAGGCGTCTTTCCTTGGACATGGAATCGGGCATCACGATGCGCACGCGGTAGCCGCGTGCCGTGCCAACGGCGCAAAGGCCGATGCCCGTATTGCCCGAGGTGGGCTCGATCAACGTATCGCCGGGGGCGATCTCTCCGCGTGCCTCTGCGCCGAGGATCATTTGGAGTGCAACTCTATCCTTTGCAGAGCCGGCGGGATTCATACCCTCTGCCTTCGCAAAAAGCTTCGCCGCGAGTCCAAGCCTTTTGCAAAGACGCGTCAGCGAAAACAGCGGCGTTTGTCCGATCGCCTGCTCTAAATTTTCAAAAATTTTCATATCGGTTTCTCCTTAAAAATATTTAAAATAAAAGGCGTGTGGCATGATCATGCCACACGCCAGACCCTGCTGCTCAATATTGTATCACGCCGAGCAGGCAAAGTCAATAGGAGACGATTG
Source organism: Clostridia bacterium (assembly GCA_017938205.1). Lineage (GTDB taxonomy): Bacteria > Bacillota > Clostridia > Oscillospirales > CAG-272 > UBA1740. The sequence goes on along the minus strand of JAGBCA010000058.1, from coordinate 46,484 downwards.
GGATTTTTCCTCGGACGTCTCGCAGAGAAAACGCTCAAGAAGCCGTGTTTTGGCACGGATGAAGGGGATCTCCGCCTCGCTGACGAAGAGATAGCCCTGCACGTAGCCCCGAAGCCCCACGATCAGAAGCGCGGATAGCTTGAAGATCCCTTCCAGGATCGCGGAAACGGTGAGCGCATCGCGTGCGCCGATCGCAATGCCGATGCCGAAGGTCATGCAAAGGAGCGAGGGCGTCAGCCTGGTGAGTAAGCGGGTCCTGCGCCGCCGATCGGGATTGCACAGCGGAGAATCGGCGGCCTTCGCAGGCTTTCCGAGAAGCATGGATGCATTGAGCTGCAGAGGGCGCAGGCGGCATATCCGCCTTTGCACGGCCGCGGGGAGCTCCTGCTGCGCCTCGTCTGATATTCCGTAGGTAAGCAAGAGCCGTGCGCGCCGCTCGGCAAGCTCCTCCTTGGTATAGAGTCGGCAAAAGGCCTCTAAGGGGGCGTAATGAACGGCGGTGATGCGTGCCGACGTGGCCGTGAGAGCGTTTTCCGCTTCTTTATAGGCACTTTCCGTGCGCCCCGCAAGCTCGCCCTCCTCCTCAAGGGAAATATACATCACGACGGTCACCGCGGCGTATACCGCCACGGTAAGCGTCAGGCTTTGCAGGGAGAGTGAGAGCAGGGAGATCTCCGTGAAGGTGACGAGCGCGGCAACGAGCAGCGAAAGCGCCGCAACCCAAAGACCGATATGAGCAAAAAGCCTTTGCCGTCCCTTGGAAAGCGAGGCAAGGGAGGAGGCCAGAAGACGCTCGGATTCACGCTCCATGACCGTTCCCTCTCTTTCGTGCAAGACGGAAGCATACGGCACCGATCAGATTACCGATCAGACCGAACAGGCAGATCATACGCATCTCGGAAACGATGCTTCCGACGAGAAGAAAAAAGAGAAGCGCAATGAGCCAAAGGCTCCATACGGCGGGGCTTTTTAAATATTCCCGCAGGCTGCGCCAGAGCGGCAGAAGGCAAAGTGCGACGAGCAGAAGCGTGCCGCCTGCAAGCACGGATGCACCGCCCCGCGCTCTCCAGAGCGGAAAGCAGGAGAGCGTGGCGGCAAGCGGCAGGCCAACCGAGAAGGCATAGCCCAAGGCGAGAAGCAATCGCGCGAAAAGCGGCTTATTCGGTTGCATGGCCTTCTCCTCCGTCCCTCGTTGCCTCCAGAAGGCGCTTCATTTCTTCCACGCGCTTGCCAACGCGATCCTTTTCGAATTGCGGCAGTGATGAGCAGAGAAAAATATCGTAGAGCATATCCACCTGCCCGCGCATCAGCTCTCGGAGTATTTCAGTTTCGGTCTTTTGATCGCCGAGCGCGGCAATTCTTTCCTCAACACAAGTGAGGGACGCGTGCATTTTTTCTACGCAGGATGAAACGAATTGTATAGAATTGTTTGCATCTTCGCATATTTTTTTGGCATCCTTGGCGTAGGCCTCGGCATTTTCGCCCCATTCTTTCGTTGCGGATCCGATCGCTCCGATCCCGTCCCTCAAAATGGGGAGCAGGCCCTTTTTGTAGCAAAAGCCGATGATGCACGCGCCGAGAAGCGAGAGCGCGGAGAAGAGCTCGGGAAGATGTGCGCCGAGAAGCTCGTAGAGAGTGAGAAAGGGGTTCTCCTCCGTCGGCGCGGGGGCTTCCTTTTCTCCGTCGGGTGATGGCTCGGTGCTGGCCTGTGTGCTTTCTTCGCCGTTTTCACTTTGCGTCTCGCTCTCGCCGTTCTGCGCGGCCAGGGAAACCGTGGAAAAGGCGAATGCGAGGATAAGGCAAAGACAAAGCGTAAATAAAAACTTTTTCATGCGTTTTCCTTTCTTAAAAAATAGTATCCTGCATACGTGCCTCTATGCGGCAAAGCCGCCCGGAAAGCTCCGTATGCGCCGCCTCCAGAGCGCCGAGGCGCTCCTCTGCGCGGCAAAGCTGCGCGTGCGTTGGGGGGAGAAAGAAGAGGTATCCCGCGCCGATGGAAACGGGCGGTGCCTCGTAGCGCTCTCCGTCCACGAAGAAGGCGGGCGTGTGCACGCCGACGTGCAGCTCCTCTGCGCGCACCGTTGCTCCCTCTGCCGTCAAGGGGATTTGCTTGCCCGCCAGAACGAGAGTGCCGCCGCTCTTGCTCTCAATGCGAAAATGAGCGCGGTCGCAGGGAACGCTGTCGCCTTGGCAGAGCAATGCGCGGCCGCTTGTGAGCCGAAATGTAAATTCCTTCATTTCGCTTCCTCCTCTCCTTTGTAGCAGAGATAAATATGCGCCTCATCCTCCTCGTAGTAGATCGTATAGGCGTTTTCGATCTCCCTTGGGCAAGGGCGCTCCACCAGCGGCTTGTAGCCTGCAAGGCGCAACTGCGCCTCGGAGGGATTGGTGTAGATCCTTCCGTTTTCGATAATATACGGGCGGTCCGGGCAATGGATCCTGCCCGCATCGATTCTTTTTGCGTACATATAATCTCCTTTTATAAATAAGTGAAATCGATGGTGGAGGGCGTAACGAAGGTTTGGAAATCAATGTGATTGCGCCCTTTTCTCGTTGGCAGGACGATGGGAGAAAAACGCTCAATGAGCGGCTCGTTGCGCTCGGTTGTGAGACTCGCATTCATCGCGTGAAAGAAATTCAGAAACTTTTCTGCCGTGTTGTACGCGGTGGGAACGCAAACGAAGATGGCATCCTTTTCCGCGCTCTGCATATAGCGAAGCTCCTCGGCGACCAGCGTGCTTTCTCTTGCAGTATGACTGAAGCGATCCATCAGCACGCTTTGCCCGTGCAGCTCCTCGGGCATCGGCAGGCGATAGATCGGATATGCGTTGCTGATATCCGCCGGGATGGCGGTATCGGGCTTGAACGGCGTGGACTTGACCATACGCTCCGCATATCCCTGAAGAGGATAGGCAACGTCTCTGGTGGTATAGTAGGTACGCAGAGGCTCGGAAAGATAAAAGGGAACGGTTTCGCCCCAATACGGCTGAAACGCCTCCGTGCCCACCGTGCCGCGAAAGATACCGAAGGTGGAAATATCGATCTTTCGCGGCAGTCCGCCCGTGCTCGAAAGGGCAAGCCCTTTCAGCTGGCGAGAGGCGTTGGTGCTCGTCAGGATCTGCACGGTCTCACCCGTATAGGTGCCGCTGTACGAAACGATTTGTGAGCCGTAGTCGTAGGTAAGCGTTATACCGCTGCTTAACGTACTCCCCGTGTTTTCGGGTGCGCAAAGGGTGAACATGATCGTAAAGACCTCCGAATACGCGCCGCGCAGAAATCCGGTGGGAAAGAGCGGCACGGTGCCTGTGGCGCTGAAGGTAAGAATGCTTCCTTCGAGCGAGGCGGTGACGAGGCTGCTGCTTTCTGCCGCCGCCAATACGGCGGCCGCAAAGGTTTCGCCGCCGAGCGTATTCGTGCCGTGGCAGTGCAGAGGGATGACGTATCGGCCGTCCTCCGTGAGATCCCCGAAAAACGAGATCTTATAGGGCTCTCCGGTCGGGTACCAACCGGAGGATGAGCCGCGCACGCCAAGCTTGCAAATGCCCCTGGCGTGCGTAAGATCCACGCCGTAGCCCTTGGAGAGCGATTTTGTCGTAGGCGTCGGGGATTGCGCCCACAGAGCGGCCATCTTGTTAAGAATCAAGCGTAACCCCCCTTGCAAGCCCCTGCATTTTTCCGTCGTACCAAAGGAAGACGGTATAATGCTTGCCGATGTCCGGGATGAAAACGCCCTCCAATACATCATCACCCGTAAAATAGATCCTCGGTGTTTCCGGGTAAGAAAGCGCCGTGGGGGTATCGCTCGGTGAGTCAAAGCTCAAAGCGGCGTAATAGTCCTCGCGGATCACATCGGGCAGAGAGAGGGCAAGCGCCTCGAGCGTATCAAAGCGCAGATCCTCGCCGTGGCGCAGAAGATGCGTATCCGACGAGCCGTTGACCACCTCTCCCGTAAGAGAGGCGAGGGCGGAAAACGGATGCTCACCGTCTCCGATCTTGATCAGCGTGCCGCCATCCTCTGTACGAAGGAGGGCAAGCTCGCCGTCCATGGGAACGATATCGTGAAGAGCCCAGCCCTCGCGGTCGGCTCTGAGATGTTGAATGATTTTAGACATAAGACCTCCGGATCATTGTTCGGCTCTGTCTGCGGGATGGCCGCAATCAACGTGGAAGCGACTTCCGCCGTCGTATGCATCTCCCATCAGAAGAACCAGCGTGTTAAGCGTTTCTGCCATTTCGGTCAGCCGCTTAAAAAGCGACTGATCTCCAACGCTCAGATAGGTGGAAAGCGTTCCGCTGCGCACGTCCTCAAAAAATCTCGCGAGCGTATGCCCGCTCTCCAGCCCCGTGAGGATGGAATCCGCGAGTGAGCCCGTGCCTTGACGGTCAATATCCGCGAGCAGGGAATTGAAGCGATTGATCAGAAGCATGGGAAGCCGATCAAAGGCCTCCTTGAGCTGGGTTGCGGTATAGCCCCTGCCGCCGAAGGCAGAGGAGGCGGTGGGGCGGGAGGGAAGCGAGGATATGCGCAGAGGCGCATATTCGCTTTCTAAAATGGGTTTGGTATTCATGGTATATCTCCGTTTCGAATTTTAGCGGTTCTTGATTCCGCCCTGCACCGTATAGCGGTAGCTTACGCTGTAAATGCCAAAGGGACCGCGAAAGGCGTCTGTATACATGGCGATCTGCTTTTCGATCCAGTTTTTCTCCTTTTCCTTGAAGGCAAGCGTGAAATAGGGGGAGTTGTCCAGCGTCATGGCCGTGAAATCCAGAGAATCGAAGCCAAAGGTGGAGCCGGGAAGCGTCACACCCTCACGGTATCCGGAGCGGTCTGTTCCCACCTCTAAAAGCAAGGCGGATGCGGTGTAGCCGCGGCACTTGATCGTAAGAGAGCCCTTGACGGTGTTCTTCGTCAGATGCGGGATCTCGCAGCAATCTCGCTTGGTTGCCAAGGCGTAGCGCGGTGCGTGGTGGTCAAAATCGTAGAAGTCCGAGTGGATGCGCCGCCCGTTGCGCAAGCGGTATTCCTCTTCATCAAAATCCTCGCTCATGCGCAGCTGCTCGGGAGGAACGCCGCGCTTGTCGTTGTTGAAGAGGCAGAGATCGCCGTTCTCCGTTCCGAAGAAGAGAAATTCGTCCAGGCCGAGAACGCTTTTTGCACGGCAGAAGCGGCCGCCGCATCTCTCCTCTGTAGGATAAACGAGATAGAGCGTATCGTTTCGGATAACGTAATGGGTCGTTTCCTCGCCGCTTGTGATGCTGTAAACCGTTTCATTCTCCACGGGCTCGTCTTGATGCTCCTTGAGAAGCATATAGCCGTCCTTTTCCTCGGAGGCAAAGCGATACACGGGTCGGTCATCCTCGTAGGTGCCGATGCCGGTCAGATAGTACCATTCATAGGCAAAGCCTCCTGTGTGGTGCGTGTATGTCTGATGGGCATCGGCAAGATACATATTCTCGCCTGCAAGCAAAACGAGATAATTTCGCCATTTTGCGAGGCGTATGCGGCTCATGTCCTCGGAAAGAAGCCGTGTATTTACCGTGTGCGAGCGGCAGATCACGCTTCGTTCCAGTGCGAGATTTTTCTTATCCAGCGCGCAAAGCCCCTCCTCGCAAACAAAAACGGGATCGTCGTAGAAGGAGAGCGAGCCTGCCGTGGCACAGATGCCGGAATGCACGTAGCTGACGGGATAGATCTTCGGAAGGAGAGAATCGTCCGTTGCCTGCGGCACGTGATAATAGATGCTGCCGCCGCCGTCGTCGCCGCTTTTGAAAACGGCAAGAGAATCACCCGCGGCAAGCAAGGATCTCACGGGAAAGCCGGCAATACCGTCGTTGAAGTAATTCAGACTGCCGAAATAAGTGGGGTTCATGCAGCCCGTATTGTCTCTCGCCGAATAAAAAACGGTGTTTGGAAGATCGGGATTGCCCGAGAGGAAAACGCGCCCGTCAAACACCTCGCAAACGGTACAGCCGAAGATCGCGCGAACGCTGCCGTCCGTGTAGTCCTTGTTTTCAAACAAGAAGTCCGTGCCGACCGAGCTTGCATAGCCGATGTTGTCGAACATTTCTCCGCTGATCACAGCCTCCTTGCTGATGGCGGTGGTATAATCCGAGAGCGTGACCTGCAATGCGGTGATGAAGGCTCCGTCCTTGACCATGGTAAAGGGAACCACGACGTCTCCGATGCGAAAATCCGCAATGGACTCGGTCGGCTCGTGCAGGGGAAGATGCAGAAGTCGCTCCTTGAACTGCGAGTTATAAACGATGGAGGCGGTCGCGAGCAGTGCCTCGCGGATGCTGTCCTCAAGATCCTCTTTTGCACCGTCCAAATGGATGGCGGAAAGGGCCGAGCAGTCGCTGAATGCATCGCTTGCCAGCACCTTGAGCCCCGTATGCAGGTAGACCGAGGAGAGCGAGGAGGCACCGGAAAAGGCGCCTGTGCCGATCTCGGTCAGCCCGGGAGCGAGTGCAACGGTCTTCAGACCCGAGCAGCCCTTGAAGGCGTGGCTTCCGATCCGCGTTACTCCGCGAGGGAGCACGATCTTACGGATCGATATGTTGTTTAAAAAGGCATTGCTTCCCACGGTGGCAACGGTGTAGGTCGCGCCGCCGATCGTAACGCTTTGCGGAACGTAGATCACCGCATCCGTGCATCTTCCGCACCCTGCCAAGCGGCAGGTGAGATCGCTCTCGTTCTCGACCTCAAAATAGAGGCCGGAGGATGTGTAGGTCAGGCGCAACGGATTTTCAAGGCTGTAAATTTCTTTATAGCCGACGGAGAGCAGATTTCTCTGCTCAAACGGTTCTCCGTTGTAAAAGGTGGTCGGAATGTAAACTTCTTTTTGCTTATAACCCGTAATGGAGAGCATTTTTCCTTTTTCGTCTACGCGATGCAGGTTGTATCCGTCTAAAAGATAGATCGAGCTTCCGTGACAGAAGGCGGCGCTTTCACGCGGCGCAAGCGTTCCGATCGGTGCGAGAGGCGCCTTCAATTCATCTCTGTCCTCCAGCGCAAAGCGGTAAAGGTTGTAGCCCGCGTGCACGAGGATATAGCGCCCTGCCGTGGTGGTTTGAGAGAAGATACCGTAGATCGGTGCGCCGAGAGCGCACAGCTTGCGAAAGCCGGGGATGCTTTCGGTGATGCCGGCGCCCTCACCGTCGTAGTCGCGGTACATATTTTCAAGATAGGCAAAGCGGTCGCTTTCAATGTTGCTGCCGTCTCCCGTAAAGTCCACGCCGCGCATATTGTGATAATGGCGGTTGTATTGGCTTTGGTTTTTAATCAGATTGGTCGTGTTTTTCATGCTCCTCCTTTACGCCCAGTGGTGCGTGTCCTTGATCTCCGTGTCCTGGCTCGTGGGGCGGCTGATACGAACGTCGCGGATCCCCTCCATATACATTTGCATATAGAACTGCGCCTTGGCGCTGTCATCGTCCAGCCAGAGATAGGCGGCGGTGAGCAGGGGCAAAAGATGCACGAGCGAGGGAGCGAGGTCGATGTCGGCGTTTGGCGCATCGGAATAGATCTCGTTCGGTACGCGCCGATAGATCAGATGGATCTCGCCCTCGTAATCGCTGGGAACGAAGAGAGTGTCGTCCCGAAAATAAGAGCCTGCCAGCGTCTTTCCGTTTTCATCCGTGGGAAGCCCCGAAAAGCCGAAGAAATCCCGTACGAGGTCACCGATCACATAGGAACGGAAGGGGTGCAGTATGGGAATGTCCGTCTCCGCAAGACCGCACGCGTGCGTGTAGCAAACGAGGTCGATCAGCTTGAAGGGGGTGTGCCCCGAAAGCACGAGCTCTCCCTCAAGATCCAGGAGAAAACGCCTGAACTCGGTATATGGGGTATTGAACGAGAAGGGGGTCACTCTGTGGCGTTCCTTCAGGGTGACCGTGCCCGCACCGGAAAATTTAAAGCTGAAGGCTGCGCCCTTCAGAGGAATGTGAATTTCCTCCGTAGGGGTATAGCTAACCTGTTCAAGATGCGAGGCGGGCAGGATCACGCGCTGAAAGAGCGTGACCCTGCGAAAGGAGGGGGAGAGTGCGGCGATGCTTCTCAGCGCGCGATTGGCACAAAAGAGAAGGGCAGGTCGGTTTTCGATCTCGCTTTCAAAGCCGAGCGCCGCCACCTCCGCAGTTAATTGTGTAAAGGTCATTGGGATCAGAGCGCGGTTGCGTTCTGCACTGCGGTCGAGGAATCCACCGCCAGCAGAATGTGCTTATAGCTGCCAAAGCCAACGCCGAAGCGGCAGCGACCTGCCCAAAGATAGTTGCCGGTGTGGTGATCCACCCAGTTGGAAACCGAAAGCGGAACGCGGTTGAAGAACATATTGCCCGAGAGGTTTTTGTTGGCCTCGCTCGACATGATCATCACGCGATCGTCGGAGGTCTGCCAGCCGGGAAGGACCACGATGTTCCAATTGCCGAACTGCAGGTTGATATCGTTGTAGCCGTTGCCGAGTGCACCCTCCGAGCCGCAGACCTTCTTTGCGATCATCTCAGCCGCGGGACGGTTGCCGGGCAGGATCAGGGTGTCGGCGGTGTAGCCGAGAGCCTCGCCGTTTTCATCCTTCATATTGCGGAGCTTAACGGAAAGCTCGGAGAGTGCCGCCTCAAAGCCTGCGGTACCGCCGCTGAAGATATCACCGTAGTAGAAATTGGACTGCGTTGCCGCCGCCGTTCCGTACTTGTGTGCGGAATAGAAGAGGGGAAGGCTGTCAGGCGCAGTGAGATCCAGTGTAGCGCCGGAAAAATTACCGCTGGCATACGTGCCGCTTGCCAAGGCGTATTCGCAGATCTTGTGCATGGTCTTGTAGTAGGCGCGTGTGAAGTTTTCGGCACGTCTCTTGGCATCGGCGGCAACGCCGTAGCCTGCATCCTCCATCATCTCTGCGGTGATGACGAACTCCTTCATAAACTGGATGTGCTCGATAAACTTGCGATAGGTCTCCGCCACGGTGTCACGCGGAGCGGCATCACCCTCGGGAGTTGCGGCGAAAATATCAAATTCGTTCTGGCCAACGATGGTCTCGCCGAAGCGCGCGCTGGTCTCAACGTTGAAGAGCCAATCGCGGATGCCTCCCTTTTTGGTGAGAATATCGCTCTCGTGCTCGATCACCATCTTGATCGGCGTTTCGAGCTTTCCGATGGCGCCGTTGTTGTTGCCGGCTGACTTGGAGTAAATAATAGTAGACATTTATCAGGTTTTTCCTTTCCTTAATTGGTAACTTTTTGGTATAAACGATGAATTTGCGCATCGCTGAGATTCGAAAAAAGGCGGCGAGCCTCTGCCATTTGCTCAGCTGTGGGAAGATTGGCTGCAAGAGCGCCCTGGCGCGGCACGGCGCTCATAAGATGCGCGCGGTTATCGCTCGCTCTTCTTGCCGTACCGCCCGTTGCCAGATAGGCCTCCTTGGGGGAAAGTCCCATCTCGCGAAGCTCGGCGTAACGCACGGGGTCGGAGAGTGCGGCGAGAGAGGTAAGCTGCCTCAGGGCGGGGAACTCAGCCTTCAGCGCGGCGAGATCCTCTGCGGCGAGGGCGGCGTAATCCACCGCCTCCTCCTCTGTCTCGACAGCGCCGTCCGCGTTCTCTGCAGGCTCTTGCGGCGTATCCTCGCGGACGGTCTCGGTCTCCTCCTCCGCAGGCAGGGGCGCAGGCTCCGCCGCCGTCTCGTTTTCAAGAAGCTCTTCCATGATCAGCCCTTCTTTCCTTTCGCGTTTCTTTTGATGCGCAGATCGTCCCCTACGGTCTTGGTTGCGCGGGGTTCGCCCTCGCTTACCTTTCTCGGGGCTTCGATCCTGCCACCCTTATTGGTGGCGTAGGGAGAGAATTTTTCCTTGTTCATAGCGTTTCCTTTCTTTCTTTTGTGTTAGTCGAAGAGATCCCCGGGGAGCTGAGAGGGGACCTTTGTGGAATTGATCTGCTTGGCGTATGCGGCAAAGCGCTCCAACTCCTCGTCGTTAAAGCCCATGCTGCGTGCGTATTCCGTGACACGGGCTGCCTGCAGCCTTTGCTCGAGGATCATTTCAAGCAGGCGCGAGGTGGCACGCTCCTTTGCGGCGGCAACGCCGAGCGTGGCGGCCGCCCTGGCATTTTCCTCGGTCAGACCTGCGGCAATGGCGATCTGATACGCTCCCTCGGTGTCAAAGCTTTCGCCTCTGCCGATGCGCTCGATCATCTGCTTGCGCAGGGTGTCCTGCGCCTCTCTGTGCGAGGTGAGATACCTTGCATAGCCCGAGAGATTTTTTTCGAGCGTGCTCGCTGCATCCCGATCGTAGTTTTGCTTCGCGGCCTTGAAGCTGCGGTCTGCCTCGTCTGCAAGAAAACGGGCGTAGCCGCTTCCCGTAAGCCCCTTATCAAAGAGCGCCTCGGCGTTCGTTCCGTGCGTAGGTGCGCTTTTTGCCTTGATCGTGGCGGCTTTGTCGGGGGTGAGCTCGTTCTTTAACTCCGTACCGTGCTTTCGCATCCAGACGCTGAAGCTTCCGGGCTCGTTTTCTCTCTTCTTTTTCGTTATAAAGGCAGTCATTCGATCACCTCCCGCGCCGTGCCGTTCAGCTCCTCGCGCACAGCGCTTTGGAAATATTCCACGTTTTCGCGTGCGTAAGGATAGTGCGCGCGCTCCTGGCATTGCCAATACCGAAGAAGCGTGACGCTTTTTGAGGGGTCGCCGAGCGCGCCGCCGGTGAGATTTTGCAGATTTTTCTCCCAGAGCGCCTCTCTTTGCGCCTCCACGCCGCCGTTGAGATCCACGGAGAAGAGGTAATCGTCATCGTAATAGAAGCTTCCGCTCGTCTCGTCGTAGGAAATAAAATCATAGCGGTTGAAGGTCGCATTGTGCATACGGCCGAAGGCATCTCGGTAGGAGATCTGTCTCGGCTCGTCCGCGAAGGAGAGGTGATACTCAAAGATCAAACGGTCCAGATCGGCATATGCGGCGTATTTCATCTTACGCTTGGATTCGAGGCGGCCCGAGGCCTGCAGGATCTGCAGCTGTCTTGCATAGCCGGATTCGTTTTTGGAGGTGTCAATGCCGACGAGTGCATCCGAGATGCCGAGGATGCGCTTGGCCTGATCGTAAAGACGGGAGGCCTCCGCGATGTCCTGCGAAATGTCGGGCGTGGTGTCCACCTTGCCGTACTGTGCCGCACTTTCTCCCGGCTTCATCTTGATCAGCTGACCGAACACCGAGTTGTTCAGCGTGATGGTCGCATCCTCGGGAACGACGGGGGTAACGCCCGCACGCAAGAGCTTTTGCAAAATGCGGGATTCGATCTTATTGATCGATTGCTGCTGCGGGCGGATGATCTCGCAATCCGAGGCACCGAGAAGGCTGCCCTCCAAGGAGGTGTTCTTTCGGATCACGATGGGAAAGCGGCGTGGCGTGTAATAAGGGACCTCGATCCCTTTTTGTCCCCCTGAGATGGGAGAAAAGGCCTCAACGCCGCCGGGCAGACGGTGCAGCTCCACCTGCTCCTCGTTTTGGTTTTCGAGCGTGAAGTGCGGGTGCTCGCAAAGACAATTTTGCTCCTCACTGTGGCAGACGGAGCAGATCCTTCTTTTTCTGGCATAATAATCGGGAATGTCTGTCAGCGTAAGCTCGCCCGAAAATGCGTATTCACCGATCTTGCCGTCTGCATCGCGATAGAAGCAAAGGATCACGGTTGCGCCCTCGTCCTCCTCGCCCTCGTAGCAATCGCTGTCCCATTCTCTCTCGGCAAGCGAGAGGGAGGCGGGCGAAACGCCCCACTTGCGTACGAGCTCTGCCTTCGTGGTTTCAAAGCGGAGGAAGCAGTAGTCCATGTCCTCCACTCTGCGTGCGCCGGGCTGGGGAATGAAGCTCTTCGGGGAAAGGCAATGCAGCCGAACACCGCCGATCCGATTGCCGATGCCGCATTCATTGTCCCATTCCACGAACCAGACGCTGCCGCCGTATATGTAGGTATAGCGCTCGTCAAGGTCGTTCATCTGCTCGTAGGGGAGCTTTTCACGCACGGCGGAAAGCAGGCGCTCCACCGATTGCGCAAGGCGCACCTTCTTTTCACTGTAGGCTGTGGGATCCACCTTTGGGGGTGGGATGTGGGAGGAGACCTGGCTTTCGATCATCTCGTAGGTGATGTTGCGAACGGTCAGTGCCTTTTGCGTGGAGCCGTCGATCTCCGTGCTGCCGCGGTATTGCTGCATATGGCGATCGTATAGCGTACGCTTCTCCTCCGCCGCGCTCTTGCTTTTCTGATACAGCGAAGAAAAATAAGCAAGGCGGTTTGATTTTTGTGTGTTTTCTGTCATAGGGGTTCTCCGTATTTGCGTTTTAGGTATTGCTTTTCCTCCTCGTTTGCGGCAAAATAATCCTCCCACATATCGGCGCTCCATTTTTGCCCGTGGCGAACCGCGGGCGTGGGCGCGGGGCGTGCGAAGGAAACCGCAAAGCCTCGCAGGGCATCCGGTGCGTGCGTAATATCGTGCGGCTCGGTGGCGCAGTCGCTGGGGCGGTGCTTATCGATCTGCAGGGCGGGCAGGCATCGGATCAGCTCGGTGCAGTGGGAGAAGATGGAGAGGGCAGGGGCGCCTTCCTTTTCGCGCAAGAGCTCCTTCACGCAGAGCCATCCGGCCTCTCGGTTGTTGGAGGTCTTTGTGAAGGGAACGCCGTAGGAGGCAAAGAGGCCTGCCTTGCTTTTTCCGCTCTCCTGGCTGCGGCTGAAGAGATCCGGCGGCGCGAGCGTGGCGTAGATCTCCTCGTGCTTGGGCGTATGCTCAAGAATGGCGGCGGCTGCATCACCGATCGGGAGATCCGAAACGCAAAGCTCACGATAAACGTAGGCGCGCCCCTCGGGGCTGACGGCGATCCATAGGCAGGCCAGGCGGTCAAGGCCGTAGTCGATCGTGCGCCATTTTCTCCAGGAGTGCGGGATCTCGAAGGGGCAGCAGGTGTGCTTTGCCGTAGAAAATTCGGAAAAGTATTGCCCGTCGAAGATGTTCCAATCTCCGTAGAGAAGCGCCTTTTGCTCCTTCTCGGGGAGGGAGAGAAGTCGCTTTTTGTAGTTTGGATCGCCCTCGGAGAGAAAGCGGTTGTCCTCTAAAAAGGAGGGGAGAAAGATGCGCGCCATGCCATCCTTGCCCGTAAAGGGCACGTTGGGCGGTGAAGGATCCACGAAGCGCGCCTTCACCCATCCGTGGCCTACGCCGCCGGGGTTGGTGGAGGATTTGATCTGCTTCGGGAAGCCGTTTGCACCTCGTACGCGTGAGATCAGATACACGTACTGCGCCTCGGTGAAATGCGTCAGCTCGTCGAAGCGAACCACGTCATATTCCGCGCTCTGGTACTGATACACATCGTTCTCCGCCGCGCAATAGCCGAAGTCGAGGCAGGAGCCGTTTTTGAAGTGGCCGACGTGGGCTGCCGCGTTGAAGCGGTAGATCTCTCTCGGGAAGAGAGAAAGCGAGGTGCGGATGAGGGATTTTTCCAGCTCGGCAAAGCTGCGCCTGAGGATCAGCTGCTTCGAGCCGGGATAGCGGAGCGCGACCGTCAGCGCATCCACAAGCTGGCCGTAGGATTTTCCGCCACCCGCCGCACCGCCGAAGAGAACCTCGGTCGCGGTGGCATCCATAAAGGCCTTTTGCTTTTTCGTGACCGTGAGATGCAGCTTCAAGAGAGCACCTCCAGCGTCACGGAAAGAGAGGAGTCCTCCGTACATTTGTTGCTTTCGCCGTCCAGAAGATATTTGACGAACGAGGCGTCGAACCGCTTGGTCAATGCTCTGTCTATCAGGTAATCCCTGCGAATTTCACTGCATTCGCGGATGGCACGCGCAAAGTCCTCATTCTTTTGGAAGGCGAGAAGCTCCTCTGTGGTAAAGCCGTTGGCTCTGGCGAATTTCTGAAGGCTGGGGGCGCTCTTCTCATCGTCATAGCCCGTAAAGAAGGTATAGAGCCGTCTCGGCAGATCTCTTTCATACCCTTGCTTTCTCGTTTTCATGAAGGTCTCCTTTCTTTCATTTTCGAGGGGGCTTGTCCCCTCGTGCTCTCAGTATAACAAAAATGCGCTTCGCTGTAAGTATACCTGCCTTCCAAATATCACCTGATAAGTGACTTTTTCTTTGTGCAAGATGCAATAAAAAAGCCCACCGAGAGGGCTCGGTGGGCAAAACAGGGGTAATTCGTATGAAATTTTTACATGAGAAGCTCATAGAGTGAGAGCAGCTCTTCCTCGATCTCGCTTTTGCGCTGATCGATCTCGGCGGCACGCTGATAATTGGTTGCCGCTTCGCCGAAAAGCTCCTCCTCGAGGGCCTCAAGCTCCTTTTCCAGCGCGGTCACGCGCTCCTTGGCACGCTCGATCTTCTTTGCCTCGCCGCGCTTTTTCGCGGCCTCCTTCTTCTTCTGCTCGTATTCCTCCTTGCCGCTGACGGCTTCGGCGGCAGGTGCCTCGGCGAGGGCGGCGTGGCTCTCGCGCTTTTCCTTCAGGCGCAGATATTCCGTGTAGGCATCGTCGTATTCCTCTAAGCGGTAGTCAAGCATACCTCTCTCGGTGTGCGGATCCAGCTCCACGATGCGCGTGGCAAGGCGGTTGATAAAATATCGGTCGTGCGAAACGGCAACGATCGTACCGTCAAAGGCGAGAAGCGCATTCTCCAAAGCCTCGCAGGATCCGATATCGAGGTGGTTGGTCGGCTCGTCCATGATCAATAGATTGACCTTTTTCAGGATGAGCTTTGCAAGCGTCAGTCTTGCGCGCTCGCCGCCCGAAAGCACCTTCACGCTCTTTTCTATATCCTCTGCGCCGAAGAGGAAGAGAGCCAAGGCGGAGCGAAGCTCAAGATCCGTCATCAGCGGATAGCTTTCCCGCATCTCGGAGAAAACGGTGTTGCTTTCCGAAAGACCGCGGTTTTCCTGATCGTAGTAGCCTATCTTAATATTGTAACCGCATTCCACGCGGCCGCTCTGCGGCACGATCAGGCCGTTGATCAGCTTCATAAGAGTGGATTTTCCCGAGCCGTTCGGGCCGAGGAAGAGAACCCTCTCTCCCTTTTCTATTAAGAAGGAAAGGTTTTGAATCAAGGGGGTGCCGCCATAGGAGAAGGAGAGGTCTCTTGCCTCGATCACGTGTCCCGCGCTCTCGCTCTCGGAGAGGAAGCGCATACGGATCTCCTTTTCCGGGCCCTTCGGCTTCTCGATCTTCTCCATGCGTGCAAGCTGCTTTTCCTTGGAGCGGATGGTAACGAAATTGTGCTCACGGTTGCAGCGGCGCTGAAATTCTATGTTTTTTCGGATGCGCTCGATCTCCTTCTGCTGCTCCTTATAGCGCTTTTCGAGAGAGGCACGCTCGGCCTCCATCTGCAGCTTTGCCGCGGAGTAGTTCCCGTGAAAAAGCTTTGCGCAGCCGTCCTGGATCTGCATGGTCTTTTCGGTGGTGCGGTCGAGAAAATATCGGTCGTGCGAGATGATCAGCACGGTTTTTTTGTAGGAAGCAATATAGCCCTCCAGCCAAGCCAAGGCGTCAAGGTCCAGGTGGTTGGTCGGCTCGTCGAGCATCAGAACGTCCGGCTCGGTGGCAAGCAGGCGCGCAAGCGAAAGGCGCGTGTACTGTCCGCCCGAAAGGGTGGAGATGGTCTGCGAAAGCTGTGCCTCCGTAAAGCCGAGGCGGAGCAGCATTCCGCGTGCACGGGAACGGAACTCTAACCCCCCTTCGTCTGCAAAGCGTGTGTTGAGCGCTTCGAGCCTCGCGGAAAGCGCGTGCACCTCGTCGGGGGTTGCCACGGTCAGCGCGTGTGTCACACCGTCGATCTGCTCTTCAAGCGCGAGCAGGGAGGGGAAGGCGGTGATCATATATTGCTCCATCGTCATGTTGCCGGGCAATGCGGTCAGATCTGCGTTCTGCTCCAGCATACCGACCGTGTAGCCCTTACGAACGCTCACGCTGCCCGTATCGGGAGTATATTCGCCTGTCAGCAGGCGGAAAAGCGAGGTCTTGCCCGCACCGTTGGTGCCAACGATGCCGATATGCTCGCCGTCCTGCGCGGCGAAGGTAACGTCCTTCAGGATCACGGTATCCCCGAAGGAGAGGGAGAGGGAAGAGGCGGATATGGCTATCATAGGGTCTCCTAAAAAGTTTCTTTCCTTAATAATATTTATTCTATCATATTTCGCCGTGAAAATCAATTCCCATTCGAAAAAAGCGTCGGAATGAATATTTATGCATAAATTATTCGTGAATATTCAAAACATTTATGCATTCTTGAAATTGCACCATTTAAAGAAATCATTTGTAGCGCTCTGAAAATATGCTGAATTGACCGATTTTTGGGTATAAGTACCAAAAAATATGAACAAAAGATGTGGTTTGTGCTATTTTTTACAAAGATGAATTTTTTTGCAAAAATCGCTTGACTTTTTGAATAAATAAGCGTATAATGGGTACATCACAAAAAACAGATCGGGATAAACCCGAAGAAAGAGGAAAAAAATGAAAAAGATAGTATCTTTAATTCTTGCACTTGCACTTCTGTGCGGATGCGCATTCACGCTTGCATCCTGCGGCGGCGGCGAGATCATCGTGCAGACCAATGCATACTTTGCTCCCTTTGAGTATTACGATGGCACCGAGATCGTTGGTGTTGACGTAGAGATCATGGAGAAGGTTGGAAAGAAGCTTGGCAAGGATATCGTTTGGAAGGATGGTGACTTCGGTATCATCATCGACACCGTAAAGGAAGGCACGCTTGCAGATTGCGGCGCAGCCGGACTCACCATTACCCCGGAGAGAGCCGAAAAGGTTGATTTCTCCGATCCCTACTACACCTCCATTCAGTACGTAATTCTTCCCGCCGGCTCTGACGTAGCAACCAAGACGGCAGGCGGTGTTGAGTACATCGTATGGGAAGCGCTTGCAGGCAAGGCCATTGCAACCCAGACCGATACCACCGGTTGGATCTATGCGGATGCTGAGATCGACGCCGAGGGCGGCGTTCTTTACGGAACCGAGGGAACCGAGCACAAGGCAATGGATTCCGCAAACGTAGCGGCTGATGCTCTTGGAACCACCATCGATGCGATCATCGTTGACGAGCTTCCTGCGAAGTACATCGTTTCCAACAGCACGAAGGGCTTCAAGTGCTATCCTCTCTACTATTCGGGCAGCGAGGGCGAGGCAGATTCTCCCGTTGAGGAGCAGTATGCAATCGCAGTCACCAAGGGTGACACCGAGCTTCTGAATGCCATCAACGAGGTTCTTGCAGAGCTTCTTGTAAAGGATTCCAGCGGCAAGACCCAGATCGAGAAGATGGTTATGGCTCACATGGGAATGAACTAATATTGTTTTTGAAAAAGAACCGTGCATTTATTTGCACAGTTCTTTTTCATGCGTTTTGCGCAAAGCATCTATCATTTATAAAAGGATGAAACCATGGATTTTTTTAAAAACATAGGCATTCTCTTAACCAATTCCAAGTATATGGGAATGCTGCTGGAGGGGCTTGGAAAAACGCTTCTGATCTCCGTTTTTGCGGCGCTTCTCGGCCTGCTTTTGGGAACGCTCGTTGCTATCGTTGCCATTGCGAAGGACAGTAAAGCCATGAAGCTTCCGAAGTGGATCTGCAAGATCTACGTCACGATCATACGCGGAACGCCGATGGCGTTGCAGCTTTTTATTATGGCATATGCGATCTTTGCGATCCGAGGATTTCCGCAGGAGATCACGGCGATCATAGCCTTTGGAATCAACTCGGGCGCATACGTTTCCGAGAGCATCCGCGCAGGTATTCTGTCGGTCGATATCGGTCAGACCGAAGCAGGACGCGCACTCGGCCTCACGAATAAAACCACGATGATGAAGATCGTGATCCCCCAGGCGATCAAAAACGTGATCCCCGCCATCGGTAATGAGCTGATCGCCTTGATCAAGGAGACCTCGATCGTAAGCATGATCGGTATGTACGATCTCACGCAGGCGGCCAAGGTGATCGGAGCGGGCAATAATATGGCAAGCTATATCGTTCCTATGTCCGTGGCGGCGTGCTTCTATCTTGCTATCGTATATCTGTTGACTTTTGGAATCAAAAAATTGGAAGCGAGGTTGAGAGCCGGTGATAAGCGTTAAAAATATTACGAAAAAATTCGGCGATTTAACGGTGCTTCGCGGTGTGGACTGTGAGATTGCCTCCGGCGAGAAGGTTGCGATCATCGGTCCCTCCGGCAGCGGAAAAAGCACGTTGCTGCGCTGCATGAATCTTTTGGAAACGCCTACAAGCGGTGAGGTCTGGCTGGATGATAAGCTGATCTCAGACGTTGATCCTTATCTGCACGAGGAGATCGTTGCCGTCTCGGCAACCTGTGCCCGCAGCGTGCAGGCAGGCGTGGCTTCTGAGCAGGCGGTCGATGAGATCCGAAAGAAGCGCTCGCTTGGCAAATGGGAGGGCTCGGCCTATAAGAATGCGATCAAGGAATACGCCGCAGAGCATGGGCAGAATATCAACCTTGCGCGCAGAAAAATGGGCATGGTTTTTCAGCACTTCAATCTTTTTAACAATAAGACCGTGATTGAAAATCTGACCCTTGCCCCGATCGATCTGAAGCTGAAAACAAAAGAAGAGGCCGAGGCAAGAGCAATGGAGCTCTTAAACCGTATCGGTCTTGCGGATAAGAGAGATGAGTATCCCTCCAAGCTTTCGGGCGGTCAGAAGCAGAGAGTTGCTATCATTCGCGCGCTCGCGATGGATCCGGACGTTCTTCTCTTCGACGAGCCCACCTCCGCTTTGGACCCCGAAATGGTTGGTGAGGTGCTGGATCTGATGAAGGAGCTTGCAAACGAGGGCATGACGATGGTGATCGTTACCCACGAGATGGGCTTTGCCCGCGAGGTTGCGGATCGCGTTCTGTTTATGGACGAGGGCCACATCAAGGAGGAGGGATCGCCCGAGGAGCTTTTCAAGAATCCCAAGGATGAAAGGCTCAAGGAGTTCCTTTCCAAGGTTCTTTAATCAAAAAAGATGCTTTTGACATTTTGCCAAGAGCATCTTTTTTTGCCTTCTTTTTAAATAAAGCTCGGTTTGCTAACTATAGTTATGATCTCTCGGCTGAACGGATGGGGAAACCGGAGCTTGCAGCAGTGTAGCATGTATCCGTTTTCGTTTTCTTCTCCGTAAAGAAAATCGCCGAGAAGCGGGTGTCCGATATGCGCCGTATGCACGCGGATCTGATGCGTGCGCCCTGTGAGAAGCGAAAGCTGCATTACGGCGTTGCCGTCCTCGCGAACGAAAAGCGTTTGGTAATCGGTCACGGCACGCTTGCCGTCCTCGGCAACGATGCGGCGGAGCTCCCCCTCGCGCTCTCTGCGGATCGGCGCATCGATCCGTCCACAAGCGGGATCCGGTACGCCCGAAACCACGGCGGTATAAAGCTTTTCAAAGCGCCCCGCCTTCATATCCTCCGAAAGCCGCGCCGCCGCAAGCTGCGTTTTTGCGATCAGAACGATGCCTGAGGTATCTCTGTCAAGCCTTGTGATCGCGCGGAAAACAAACGCTTCGCCGAAATAATGCATCGCGGCGTTTGCAAGCGTTGGCAGGGAATTGCCCTTGGATGGATGCGTTGGCATATTTCTCGGCTTGCAAACGGCGATCATATGCTCGTCCTCGTAAAGCACCTCAAGCGGAAGATCGATCGGCGGAATGCCCTCGCTTTTTTCTTCGGGAAAGAAGACCTCAATTATGTCGCCGTTTTTCACCTCGGCGCGCATATGCACGTTTTGGCAGTTCAGAAAAACGCCGCCAACCTTCACGCGCTTCACAAGCGTTACGGAAAGACTGAGCTTCTCTCGAAGATATGTTGAGATGCGCATAGGTGCTAAAAGATCCTTCACCGTATGCTCGATGCACTTTTTCATTTTCGGCCTCTCCTTCTTTCGTATTGCAGGAAAAAATTTGCTCCGCTTCTCTTTCAATGCGTGCTTTTTCATGAAAAAAACGCAAATCGAAAGTCAAAGCAAAAAAAACGCAAGAATTTTTAAAAAAACCGCAAAATAGGTATTTTCAAAATCAAGTTTATATGCTATTATTGTAATATAACCTGACGTCTTTGTCAAGCGAAAAGAAAGGAACATAAAAGAGATGAACTCTCCGGATTTTTCCTCGCCCGCCTATAAGCGCTCGCGCGCGGCGTATATCGGGCAGAGCACCTTCGATTATTTCGTTACGCTACTTGTATCGGATGCGTTTTTGGCAAAGCTGCTCACCTCGCTCGGTGTCAGCGATTCTCTGGCGGGAATCATTGCCTCCTTTGTGTCGCTTGTCTTTGTTTTTCAGATCCTTTCGATCTTTCTTGTCAAGGGGCGTGTCGGCGCAAAAACGCTTTCCATCGTGTTTGAGGGCGTGAGTCAGCTATGCTTTGCCTCGCTGTACCTCATTCCGTTTTTGAACGTTTCAAAGGAGATCAGACACGCGCTTGTGATCCTGGCGATCCTTTTTGCCTATATTGCAAAATATCTCGTTTTTTCGATCCTCTTCAAATGGGGAAATTCCTTTGTCGATCCGAAAACACGCGGCAGCTTTTCCGCGAAAAGAGAGATTATCTCGCTCGTCAGCGGTATCGTGTTTACGCTCGTTATCAGCCGCACCTTCGACTCCTTTGAGGCATCGGGCAATCTGAACGGCGGCTTTCTCTTTATCTCCATCGTGATCCTTGCTTCCAATCTTCTCGGAATCGTTTGTATGCTGATGATGAAAAAGGGAGTGGAGGAAGAACCAAGGGAAGAAAAGAGATCCTTTCGCGATCTGATGAGAAACACGGTGGGGAACGAGCATTTTCGCCGCCTTCTGCTTCTCTCCGTGATCTGGGACAGCGCACGGTATTTCCTCGTTGGCTTTCTTGGCGTTTATAAAACCAAGGAGCTTGTAATGAGCGTTTTCCTCGTTCAGATCGTGAATATGGTAGCGAACGGCTTTCGCGTTGTGTTTTCCGTTCCGTTCGGAAAATATTCGGATAAGCATTCCTTTGCCAAGGGGCTGGAGCTTGGTATGATGCTTGCATCTCTTGCCTTTCTCATCTGCGTATTCACAACACCGAAGACCTGGTATCTGATCATTTTGTATACGATCATTTACAATGTGAGCGTTGCAGGCACCAATCAGAACTCCTTTAATATCACTTATAGCTATGTCAGAAGCGAATATATCGTGCAGGCAATGGCAATCAAAAACTGCGTGGGCGGTATCTGCGGCTTCGTGGCGGCTCTGATCGGTGGCCGTATCCTTTCTGCCGTGCAGGCAAACGGTAATAAGGTGATCGGCATTTCCATGTACGGTCAGCAGCTCCTTTCGCTGATCGCTTTCCTTCTTGCGGTGGTGGCGGTGCTTTATATGCATTTTTCGATCTTGCGGCGCGAAAGAGAGCGCAATAAGATACACGAGGAAGACTAAATAATAAAAAAGTAAAGGGGTTTTTTATGTTGAAGCTGAACGTGGATTTTGAAAAGAAGCTTGGCAAGGTAAAGCCGATGCACGCCGTCGGCCAGCCGCCGTTTGTGGGGATGGATTTTTCCTATTTTCGCTATTTGAAGGCGGCAAATATTCCGTATTCGCGCCTGCACGACGTGGGCGGTGCATACGGCAAGAATATATTTGTTGATATCCCCAATATCTTCCGCGATTTCGATGCGGATGAAAATGACGAGGCGTCCTATGATTTTGCCTTCACGGACATTCTTCTCGACGCGCTTATGAAGGCGGGGGCGAAGCCCTATTTTCGCCTCGGCGTTACGATCGAAAACTATGCAAAGATCCGTGCCTATCGCGTGTATCCGCCGAAGGATTTTCATAAATGGGCGCGCATCGCGGAGCATATCATCCGCCATTACAACGAGGGCTGGGCAAACGGCTTCCGGTATGACATTGAATACTGGGAGATCTGGAACGAGCCGGATAGCGGCCCCGGTGACGTATCCGAGATGTGGTTTGGCACGATGGAGCAGTATTTTGATCTTTATAAGATCACGGCAAAGCATTTGAAGGATACCTTCGGAGACACGATCAAGGTCGGCGGCTATGCGGCCTGCGGTCTTTACGCGATGCGCAACGGAGCCTTGGAGGCCGAGGATAAGGAGGCGCTTTCCTATCACGAGAAGCGCACGCTTTATTGGCATAAATTTTTCCACGCCTTTTTCGAGATGCTGAAAACCGACCGTCCGCCGATGGACTTTTTCTCCTATCATAGCTACGATACCGTGGAAAACACCCTCTTTTATCAGGATTATATTGAAAAGAAGCTCGAAGAGGTGGGCTACGGCCACGTGGAGATCCATAACAACGAGTGGAACACCCATCACGAGGTGGATACGATGGGAACGGCGGCTGCCGCGGCGCACACCGCCGCGATGATGTGCGCCTTGCAGGATACGAGGCTGCATATGCTGATGTATTACGATGCGCGTATCGGTGCCTCATTATACAGCGGAATGTTTGATCCTCGATGGAGAAGGCCCTTCGTGACCTACGATGTATTCCTTTCCTTCGGCACGCTCTACGCGCTCGGCACGCAGGCAGAGGTCAAGGGCGCGGAGGACGGACTCTACGCCACCGCTGCAACGGACGGTAAGGACAGTGCCATTCTTCTTACAAATATCGGAGAAGCAAAGGAAGTATCCTTAAATCTTTCGGGCAAGTATTATGCCTATGCCGCTTTGGACGATACGCGCATGAAGCCCGTGGCGCTGGATCCCTCTTGCTTCACGGTGGAGAAGGAGACCTTCGTGTTCTTTACAACGAAAGAAATTGAAATTCCGAGGTAAAGGAGGATCAGACAAATGAAGCTTTCGGTCAATTTTGAAAAAGCACTTGGCAGTATCAAGCCGATGCACGCCGTTGGTCAGCCGCCCTTCTATGGGATGTATTTTGAGAAATTCAAATATCTCACTGCGGCCAATATTCCGTATTCTCGCCTGCACGATACGGGCGGCGCGTACGGCCGATCGGTTTTCGTGGATATTCCTAACCTCTTCCGCGACTTTGATGCGGATGAAAACGACGAGGTATCCTACGATTTTGCCTTTACGGACGTTTTGCTTTCCGAGCTGATGAAGGCAGGGGTGAAGCCCTATTTCCGCCTCGGCGTAACGATCGAAAACTATCCGCATATCCGCGCCTACCGCATCTATCCGCCCAAGGATGCTGCAAAATGGGCACGCATTTGTGAGCATGTGATCCGTCACTATAACGAGGGGTGGGCGAACGGCTTTACCTACGGCATCGAATATTGGGAGATCTGGAACGAGCCGGACAGCAAAACCGAACGTGGCTCTATGATGTGGCTTGGCACCGAGGAAGAATATTTTAATCTCTATGCCGTTACCGCAAAGCATTTGAAAAAGTGCTTTGGCGATACGATCAAGATCGGCGGATTTGCCTCCTGCGGCTTCTATGCGATCACCGATCCCGAAATTCTTGCGGCTGAGAAAAACGGAACGCTTGTCGATCTTCCCGAGTCTAAGCAGAATTTGATATATTTTAAAGAATATTTTGAGCGTTTCCTTGCCTTTATCAAAGCGGAAAACGCCCCCATTGATTTCTTCTCTTATCACAGCTACGATCCCGTGGGCAATACGCTTATGCATCAAGCCTACGTAGAAAAAACGCTGGAGGCGATGGGCTACGGCGATATTGAGACCCACCTCAACGAGTGGAACACCCACCACGAGGTGGACTCGATGGGAACGGCGGCCGCCGCCGCATCTTCTGCCGCTATGATGTGCGCAATGCAGGACACGAAAATGTCTATGATGAACTTCTACGATGCGCGCCTTGGACTCTCTAACTATTGCGGTCTTTTCGATCCGAGATGGAGAAGGCCCTTCGTGACCTACGATGCCTTCCTTTCCTTTGGAACGCTTTATGCGCTCGGTACGCAGGTGGAGGTCAAGGGCGCAGGCGATGGCCTCTTTGCCACCGCCGCGACGGACGGTAAGGAAAGCGCCATTCTGATCGCCAACATGGGAGAAACGAAGGAAGTATCCTTAAATCTTTCGGGCAAGTATTACGCTTACGCCGCTTTGGACGATACGCGCATGAAGCCCGTAGACATGGATCCCTCTTGCTTTACGGTAGAGAAGGAGACCTTCGTTTTCCTCACAACGAAAGAAATTGTAATACCCGAATAAAATAAAAAGAGCCGTTCAAAACGGCTCTTTTTGTATATAAAAGTAGTCAAAAACAAACGGTTATTCCTCAAAATCCTTTTTGAGAAGCGTAAGAGCTTTCTCGAATTTTTCGGGAAGTGGGCATTCAAAGGAAACGGCTTCGCCGCTTGTGGGATGCTTGAAGGAAAGCTTTCTTGCATGAAGCGCCTGCCCGTCAAAAAGCCTTGGATGCGCTTTTTCAAAACGCGTTTTTCCGCCGCCGTAAACCTCGTCGCCAAGCAGGGGATGGCCGAGCGAGGCCATATGCACGCGGATCTGATGCGTGCGCCCCGTCTCCAGATGCAGCTTTACATAGGAAACCTCACCGTAGCGGCCAAGCACCTCGTAGTGCGTTACGGCATCTCTTGCGCCCGGCGCTCCCTCGGGAAGTATGGCCATTTTTTTGCGATCCACGGGATGGCGGCCGATCCATTTGCAAACGGTGCCTCTGTCCTCACGGAAGCCACCGCTTACGAGTGCGTGATACTCTCGGGTGATGCGGTGTCCCTCCAGCTGCTCGGCGAGCGCGCGATGTGCACGGTCGTTCTTTGCAACCACCAAAAGACCGCTCGTGTCCTTATCGATGCGGTGCACGATGCCGGGGCGGATCTCGCCGCCAATACCCGAAAGCTCACTTCCGCAGTGGTAGAGCAGAGCGTTTACAAGCGTTCCCTCGTAATTGCCGGGGGCGGGATGCACCACCATGCCCGAGGGCTTGTTGATCACCACGATGTCCTTGTCCTCAAAAATAATATCCAAGGGAATGTTTTCGGGCTTTGCCTCTGTGGGAACGGCCTCGGGAACGGTAACGGAGATCCGATCTCCCTCGCGAACGGCGTATTTTTTTCCTTGTGCCGCGCCGTTGACGAGAACGGCTCCCTCCTCGCAGAGCCTTGCGGCCGCACTGCGGGAAAGCTCGGTGCTTGCGGAAAGGTAGCTGTCAATGCGACCGCTCTCTCCTGCTTTCACGGTCAGCTCCATCTCATCGCCGCTCCTTGCGTTCGTCGATCATATCGAAGATGAGCGCGAGGATCAGAAGCCCCGCTCCCACGCAAACGAAGGTGTCTGCACCGTTGAATATAGCGAAATGGATCAAACGGAAATCAATAAAATCCACCACGTAGCCCATCAAAAGACGGTCGATCATATTGCCGATGCCGCCCGAGATCAGCATAGCAAGCGCGATACCTGCAAGCCTGCCCTCGGAAAGGCCGGAAAAGAGATAAAAGACCATCGCAAGGATGGCAACGGTGGAAACGATAAGAAAGATCCATCGATCGTTCGCCAGCATACCGAAGGCCGCACCGCGATTTTCGGCGTAGGTCAGATGCAAAACGTTTTTGATGATGGGAAACGTATCGATCGGCATCAAAAACCGAACGGCCAGCCACTTTGTCAGCTGATCCAGAGCGATCCCGATGGCCACGATGGCAATATAAAGACCGTATTCAAAACGGGAAAGTAGGCGAAATTTCATTACAATTCTTCTTTCGTAGGTGGTATAAAATAATAAAAGCAGAGCGAAGATGCCATCTTTCGGAACGGTATCTTCGCTTTTTGTTATGCCTCTCTGAATATAGCAGCTTAAAGCGCCGCTCCCTGCGGAGGTCAGACTACGGGCAAAAACAGCTGCACGATATAGATAAGAATATAGGTCAGGCTGAAGGCCCAGTCGATCGGCGAGTCCTGCCCGATTCCAAGACGGTATAAAAGCGTGCGCACGGGGATGACGAACGGCTCGGTCACCACCGTTACGAAAACGTCAACGCGGCTCTCCTGCAAAGAAGGAAAAAAGGAGAGCAGCATCCGCACGAGCATACAAAGGGATACCGCCGAAAGCAGCAGGGATATGCATTTTGCAAAAATGAAAAGTACAGTTGTCAAAATACACCTCTTCTACCGTTGGAGGGAGAAACGGATCAGGCGTTCTCTCCCGTCACGTCAACGTTGTGGGGAGTGATGATATACGTGCCCTGTGCGACCTGCTTGATGTCGCCGCCCGTGGAATAAGTAACGCCGTTGAGGAAATCCAGCATGCGAAGCGTGGAGGCGGGATCGAAAAGCTCCAGATTCAGAATCACGGTGCAGCCGTCCAGAAGGTAATCCGCAATGTCGCTTACCTCGGAGAAGGATTCGGGATGCACGACCTTGAGTTCAATGTTGCTGTCCTTGCCGTCCTGGGTGCTCTTGATCGCCTTCGGCTCCTCGACGGGTACGGCCTTGGGTGCGGCGGTCGTTTCGTCAAAGCTTTTGAAAGCAATTTCCTCCTGCTCTCTGGTTCTTTCTCTCAATTTTTCAGCCCATTTTTCAAACATTTTTCTATCTCCTTTTATTTTTTAAACAGTCGCCTGCCAACGCGCACGAGGGTTGCTCCCTCTTCGATCGCGGTCACGTAGCTGTCACTCATTCCCATGGAGAGAACGGGTGCATCCGTTTCGTAGCCGTAGCGCTCGGCAATGGCATCAAAAATTTTTTTCGTTTCCTTAAAGTACGGGCGATATTCCTCGCTTGTTTCCAGATTCGGCCCCATGGTCATCACGCCCGAGAGCGCAAGTCCCGGAAAGTCCTTCAGGCCTTCGCAGAAGGCAAGCGCATCCTCCGGCAGAATGCCGCCCTTGTTTTCCTCTCTGCCGCTGTTGATCTCAAGCAGCACGGGAATTTTGCGCCCGAGCTTTTTTGCCTGCTTATCGATCTCCTTGGCAAGAGAAAGAGAATCTAACGAGTGGATCAGCGTGCATTGATCGGCGATCAGCTTCACCTTGTTGGTCTGCAGATTGCCGATCTCGTGCATGTTTGCGGTGTATCCGTTTTCCAGAAGGAGTGCCTTTCTTCTCGCGGCCTCCTGCGGGCGGTTTTCGCCCATATCGGTCGCGCCGAAGTGCGCAAGCGCCAAAAGCTCCTCGTCACTGCCGCTTTTCGTAACGCACACCAGCGTCACGGGTGGGCGGCCGAGCCTTTTTGCAAGGGCATCGATCTCGCTTTTCAGCTCCCGGTAGTTTCTCTCAATATAACGAAAATTTTCAAAGCGTTCCATAGACCTTCCTCATAAAAAAAGAGGTGAAAGACGAGACGGTCAAGGCGCGTCTCATACTCTTTTTTTAATTATAGCATATTTCAAACCATAAAAGCAAGAGATATTATAAAATATTTTCTTTTTCGATAAAAAATATTTTCTCCGCGTAAGACCTTGATTTTATACGGAGGATATGGTATAATTGTCTTTGTGATAATGATAATCGGAAGTCAAAATAGAGCCGAAAGGCACTATTATCATTATAAAATATAAAATCCTTTGAAGAAAGGGAGAGCTTAGGATGCAGGAGAGGATCATCGGTGCAAATCTGCCCTCGGGGGCGGCGCTGGCCTATCTTGGAGATGCCTGGTATTCGCTTTTTATCAGGCGGCGGCTGATCGATGCAGGCATAGAGAAGGCGGGGGAGCTGAATGCGGCCGCGCTTTCTTTCGTAACGGCGAAGAAGCAGGCCGAGCGGATGCGCAGGATTTTGCCGCTTCTCACAGAGGATGAGGCGGACGTTTTTCGCCGCGCATCGAACGCCTCGCACCCCCACCGTCCAAAGGGTGCGACCGCGGCGGATTACCGATACGCTACCGGATTTGAGGCGCTCGTGGGGATGCTCTGCTATTTAAAGGATGAAGAAAGGCTTCTCTACCTGATGGAGAAGGCACATACCGAGGAGGAAACTGAAAATGATACAGAAGATTAAAGGAACGATGGACCTCTTTCCCGAGGATACCGTGCTTTTCCGCTATATGGAGGGCATCATGCGCGAGGAGGCCGCAAAATACGGCTTTGGCGAGATCCGCACGCCTACCTTTGAAAATACGGAGCTTTTTGTTCGCGGCGTGGGAGATACCACGGACGTTGTGCAGAAGGAAATGTATACCTTTGCAGACAGAGACGAGAATCGCTCGATCTCTCTTCGCCCGGAGGGAACGGCCTCGGTGGCGCGTGCGCTGATCGAGAACGGAAAATACAGCGACACGATGCCCCTTAAATACTATTATATCATTTCCTGCTTCCGTCATGAGAAGCCCCAGGCAGGGCGCAGCCGTGAATTTTTCCAGTTCGGAACGGAGATGTTCGGCTCGGACAGCCCGGCGGCAGATGCAACGGTCATTGCCCTCGGTGCATCCGTTTTGCGCCGCTTGGGTCTGAAAAATATCAAGCTGCATATCAATTCGATCGGCTGCCCAAGTTGCCGTCCGAATTACCGCACTGCGCTTGTGAACTATTTCTCCGATCATACGGATACGATGTGCGACACCTGCAAGGAAAGACTGCAGAAGAACCCGCTTCGTCTTCTTGACTGCAAGAATCCTCCCTGCGCCGCAGTTGCCAAGGGTGCGCCTCGTACGGTGGATCATCTTTGCGAGGATTGCGAGAGAAAGTTTGCAACTCTCACGAAAACGCTTGACAAGATGGGCGTGCCGTACGAGATCGATTCCGGTATCGTGCGCGGCCTTGATTACTATACGGGTACCGTATTTGAGTTTATTGCCGAGGGCATCGGTGCGCAGTCCACGGTTTGCGGCGGCGGCCGCTATAACGGTCTGGTGGAATCCATCGGCGGTCCCTCTCTGCCCGGCATCGGCTTCGGCATGGGACTTACGCGCGTGATCCTCGCAATGAAGGAGCAGGGGCTGGATAAGGAGATCCTTGCCGCCGCACCGCGTCTTTATATCGCCGCGCTTGGCGATGCCGCCTCCGTGGAGGCCATGGCCATCACGGAAAGACTGCGCAGAGAGGGCATCTTCTGCGAGTGCGACGTGGTTGGCAGAAGCCTGAAGGCGCAGATGAAGTATGCCAATAAGATCGGCGCGGAATACACCTTGATCCTCGGTGATAGTGAGATCGAGAGCGGAAAGGCGCAGCTGAGAAATATGAAGGATGGAACGCAGAGCGAGGTCGAGCTTGCTTCGTTTACCATCTAAAAAGAAAACAATTGTTTGCAAAATAGCGAAGAAGCCGCCCGTGAGTGCCCCTCTCGGACGGTTTCTGCCTTAGAAAAAGGTATAGAGAAAAAGAAGAAGGAGAGCTTTATGGCAGAACGCATGGATTTTCTTCCCGTCAGCGCAGAGGATGTGCGCGCGCACGGATGGAGCGACGTGGATTTTGTATACGTCACGGGTGATGCCTACGTGGATCATCCGTCCTTTGGCGTGGCCATCATCAGCCGCGTTCTTTCTGCGGCGGGCTTTCGCGTTGCTATCCTCTCTCAGCCGGATTATAAGAGCTGTGAGGATTTTCGCCGCTTCGGTCGTCCGCGCCTCGGCTTTCTCGTCACGGCGGGAAATATAGACTCGATGGTCGCGCATTACACGGTATCGAAGAAAAAGCGCTCCTATGATTATTATAGCCCCGGCGGAAAGATGGGGCTACGCCCCGATCGCGCCACCATCGTGTACTGTAACCGCATTCGCGAGGCGTACGGTGACGTGCCGATCATTCTCGGCGGCCTTGAGGCCTCCTTGCGCCGCTTTGCGCATTACGACTATTGGGACGATCGCGTGCGCCGCAGCATTCTCGTGGATTCCCGCGCCGATCTTCTGACCTACGGTATGGGCGAAAATATCCTTCTTCGCATTGCCGCGCTTCTGGATAAGGGCGTACCGATCAAAAAGATCCGTGACGTGCGCGGAACTGTATATCTTTGCAAAAAGGGCGATCCGGTGTTCTATGAGAGCATTGAGATCGGTGACTACGATACCTTAAAGACGGATAAAGCGGCCTATGCCGCCGCCTTTGCAACGCAGTACAGAAACACGGACTCCGTTCGCGGCCGTGCCGTTGTGGAATATTACGGGGATAAAATGCTGGTGCAGAATCCCCCCATGCCCCCGCTCTCGCGCGAGGAGCTGGATCGCGTGTACGCATTGCCGTATACGCGCGAGTACCATCCCGATTACGAGCCGCTCGGCGGCGTTCCCGCGATCACGGAGGTCAAGTTCTCGATCACGCATAACCGCGGCTGCTTCGGTGCCTGCAACTTTTGCGCCATTGCCTTTCATCAGGGCAGAGAGGTGCGCTCGCGGAGTATAGAAAGCGTGGTTGGTGAAGCAAAAAAGATCGCCTCCATGAAGGATTTCAAGGGGTATATCAACGACGTTGGCGGCCCAACAGCCAATTTCCGCTATCCATCCTGCGCGCAGCAGGAGAAAAACGGTATGTGCGAGCGCCGTAAGTGTCTCGCGCCCACGCCCTGCAAGAATCTCGTGGTGGATCACTCGGAATACGCGCGGCTTTTGCGCGAGGTCGAGGCGGTGGACGGTGTGAAAAAGGTGTTCGTGCGCTCGGGCATTCGTTTCGATTATCTCGTCTACGATAAGGATCCTTCCTTCTTCCGTCAGCTCGTTGAGCGGCACGTTTCGGGACAGCTGAAGGTGGCACCGGAGCATTGCTCGGACGGCGCGCTTGCCATGATGGGAAAGCCGCCCGTTGCCGTTTTTGAAAAATTTAAGGGAACGTATTTCTCACTTTGCAAGGCGGCGGGGCTTGAGCAGTATCTCGTTCCGTACCTGATGTCCTCGCACCCGGGTGCAACGATGCAGGATGCGGTGGAAATGGCGCTTTGGCTCAAAAAATGGGGGTATTCTCCCGAGCAGGTGCAGGATTTTTATCCGACCCCCGGTACGATCTCCACGGTTATGTATTACACCGGCATCCATCCCATGACGGGAAAGTCCGTCTACGTCACCACGGATTATCACGAAAAGCAGCTGCAGCGTGCGCTTTTGCAATATAAGAAGCCGGAAAATGCCAACCTCGTGCGTGAGGCACTTCGCCTTGCGGGAAGAGAGGATCTGATCGGTACAGGGGCTGAATGCCTTGTGCGTCCCGCTTTCGGCAGGGATGGAAAAAATGCTCCCTACGTGAAGCCTGCCCCTAAGTCCTCCGGGCATCGCGCGCCCACGCACGGCGGTAAAAAGCCCACGCGCGGCACGCCTGCTTTTTCGGGCGGCGCGGAGGTAAGAAAAAAACAGAGCAAGCTTGCACGCGTTTTCGGCGAGGATGCTGCTCGGATCCTGCGTGAGGCGGAGCGGATCGATAAAAAAAGAAGCCCCAAAAAGGCAGGCGGCCAATCGGGAAGCGGTGCGGCTTTGAAGAAAAAACGCGGCAGTCGTTAAAATGACTTTTGAATATGAGCACAAAAAAGTTCGTACAAAATACACCGACCGAAGCGGTAAAAAAAGCGGGCAGTTTTCACAAACACATGAAAATGAAAAAAACTCAAAAAGCGGCGTTTTTTTATCAAAAGTACGGAAAAAGAAAGGCCGAGTTTTCCACAATCTCCACAATCGAAGTTGTGGAAAACCCAGGAATTTTTTACCATAAACCGCGTGTTTGCAGGGCTTGACCGCTGAATTTTCCACATTTTCCACATTTTTTATTGTGGAAAACCCGAAAATAAAAGAAAATTTCCAAACCCTCTTGACATTCGGGAAAAATGCATTTTACCGATCGGCTGCTTGCAATCGGAAAAGGGGTGCGGACAAGAATAAAATGGTATTTTCGAATAAATGGTTCGTATAAAATACGATTACAAAAAACGATGAAGGAAGAACAAATATAAACGATGATGCAGGATAAAAAACAGCGTTTTCTCTTGGCAAAGCGCCGACTTTTTGATAAGGTTTACGGAGTGAAGCTAAACGAGAAGCAAAGAGAGGCGGTTTTTCTCGCTAAGGGACCGCTTCTTGTGTTGGCGGGCGCGGGCAGCGGAAAGACGACGGTGCTCGTTAATCGCATTTCTTATCTTATTAAATACGGCAATGCGTATCATACGGAAACGATTCCCGAATCCGTCAGCCTGGATATGACCGAGGCGTTGGAGGCTGCAGCAGAGGGCTCGGTAGAGGAGATCAACGAGATCCTGCCGGAGTTCATTTCAGATCCTTGCCCGCCGTGGGCCTTGCTTGCCTTTACCTTTACGAACAAGGCAGCAAAGGAGATCCGTGAGAGACTGGAGCACGTGTTCCCCGATCCCGAGGTTGCTGCCTCGGTCTGGACGGGAACCTTCCACTCCATCTGTCTGCGCATTCTGCGTAAATACGGCGAGCGCCTCGGCTATGCACCCGGCTTCTCGATCTACGATACCGATGATCAGAAGCGTTTGATCTCCATTTGCATGAAGGAGCTTTCGATTGACGAAAAGCGCCTTGCTCCCAAGGCTGTGGCGGGGGCGATCAGCCGAGCAAAGGACCGCCTGGAGACCCCGGACAAGTTTGAGATAGAAAGAGATCCGCGCACCAAGGATATAAGAGAGATCTATAAGCTATATCAGAAAAAGCTGAAGGAATACAACGCGATGGACTTTGATGACATCATCATGCAGACCGTGCGGCTTCTGGAGGGCTTTGACGACGTGCGCGAATATTATCAGCGTAAATTCCGCTACGTGCTGGTGGATGAGTATCAGGACACGAACTACGCGCAGTTTATTCTGACGAAGCTTTTGTCTGACGGTGAGCGCAATATCATGGTCGTGGGAGACGACGATCAGAGCATCTATAAGTTCCGCGGCGCAACGATCGAGAATATATTGAATTTCGATAAGACCTATCCCGATGCGCACGTGGTAAAGCTGGAGCAGAACTACCGCTCCACCGAGAATATTCTGAATGCCGCAAACGCGATCATCAGCCACAACGAGGATCGCCACGCAAAAAAGCTTTGGTCGGATAAGGGCGCGGGGGAGCGCATCGTGATCAAGGAGGCGGCCGATCAGGTCGATGAGGGCAAATATATTATTGAAACGATCCATAAGCACCGCACGGAAAACGGCAAAAAATACGGTGATTATGCGATCCTTTACCGTGTCAACGAGCTTGCACGCTCTCTGGAGACCACCTTCACAAAGAGCGGTATTCCGTACCGCATTCTCGGCGGTCAGCGCTTCTACGACCGTAAGGAGATCCGCGATATGCTCGCGTATCTAACGGTTGCCTGCACGCCGAGAGATGATCTGCGCTTAAAGCGCATCATCAACGAGCCGAAGAGAGGCATCGGTGCCGCAACGGTTGAGGCTGTGGAGCAGCTTGGGCAGGAGAACGGACTTTCCATGTATGAGATCATGGCAAAGGCGGAGAGCTATACTGCGCTTGGACGCTCTGCCGCGAAGCTTTCGGATTTTGTGCAGAATATCGAGCGCATCAAGGCAGGGAAGGAGCTTCCCTCCGAGCTTTTAACGGCACTCTTTGAGGAAACGGGCTATAAGCAGATGCTCGTTGCCGAGGGCTTTGAGGGCGAGGGAAGGATCCAGAACGTGGAGGAATTTATCGCCGCCGCGACGGAGTATGAAAAGCGCCAGAATGAGAGCGGCGAGGAGATCAGCCTTGCAGGCTTCCTTGAGGAGATCGCCCTTGTCAGCGACGTGGATAAATACGATGAGGATGCGGATGCCGTCGTGATGATGACGGTGCATTCCGCAAAGGGACTTGAGTTCCCCGTGGTATTTCTTGCAGGCATGGAGGACGGTCTTTTTCCCTCGCAAACGAATATGAGTGAGCCCGAGCAGATGAGCGAGGAGCGCAGACTTTGCTACGTTGCGATCACGCGCGCAAAGGAGCAGCTTTTCATCACCTATGCGAAAAACCGCATGATGTACGGGCGAACGGCGTACGGCAATCTCTCCTGCTTCATTCGTGAGGAGGTCCCCGCAGAGCTCACAGTGCGCCCGAAGCCTCGCGTGATCCCACCGCGCACCACGGGCGCTGCTTCGTATCAGCAAAGAAAGTCTGCAGTGGGAGGTTCCTTTGGCGCCCCCGCTTACAGCGAAATGAATCGCCGCGCCTTCGGAAGCGCACCGCAACAAAAAAGCGGGGCAAAAAGCTTCGGCGTGGAAAAATTTTCCGTGGGCACGCGTGTGCGCCATACGGCGTTCGGGGACGGAACGATTGTGTTCGCAAAGGACATGGGCGGCGACGTTCTGTATCAGGTGAGGTTTGACAACGGCGTGGAGAAAAAGCTGATGGCTACCTTCGCGAAGCTCCAAAAAATATAACAAAACAAAGAAAAGGGAATACGATGGAAATCAAGGCTTGTATCTTTGATCTGGATGGAACGCTTCTCAATACGCTGACCACTATTACGCATTATGTCAACCGATCCCTGAAGAATGCGGGGGCGGAAACGATTTGTGAGGATGTCTGCCGAACCCTGATCGGAAAGGGCGCACGCAATCTTCTTGAGCGCGCGCTGCAGCAGGTCGGCCACGAGGTCGATGACTTTGATGCCTTCTTTCGTGACTATGATGATACCTACAATGCATCTCCCGATTATCTTACCGAGCCGTATCACGGCACGGTGGCGCTCGTTTCTTCCTTGAAAGCAAAGGGAATACGCATCGCCGTTCTTTCCAATAAGCCCGAAGGGGCCGTGCGCCCCTTGGTGGAGAAATTCTTCGGGGATACGGTGGACGTGATCTTTGGCGGTAAGCCGGGCGTTCCCTTGAAGCCGAACCCCGATGCAGTCGCGCCCGTGCTTTCGGCACTTGGTCTTACTGCCGCCGAAACCGCCTTTATCGGAGATAGCGGTGTGGATATGCAAACTGCCAAAAATTACGGCGCAGCCAAGGCTATCGGTGTTCTTTGGGGCTACCGCGACGAGGCGGAGCTTCGCGACTGCGGTGCAGATGCATTGGCGGAAACGCCCGATGATATTTTGAGGGCCTTGAAAATTTAATCAATCAAAAAGCTCTGTAAGGCATTTTCACCCTACAGAGCTTCTTTTATATTTTCTCAAGAACCAAAGTTTGACAGCAGTTTTTATGAATATTTTCAATCTGAATACCGTTTTTCATAAGATCTTCGCCGGGGATCCGCTGTTCTCCCAAGCAATAGGTGCCGTTTTTATCCGCTATGGGATAGATGCGGAGATCAGCGGCGTATGCGTTTTCCGTGAAAAATTGTAAAACAAGACGGTTGAGCTCTTCGTCGAAATATTCTATCGTTGTGACGCCGAAGCCTTCGGCAAGAATTTTTGCGCGTGCGCTGATATAGAAATTCCTCATTTCCTTA
The DNA here is from genome assembly GCA_017938205.1 of Clostridia bacterium. Classification (GTDB taxonomy): domain Bacteria; phylum Bacillota; class Clostridia; order Oscillospirales; family CAG-272; genus UBA1740. The sequence goes on along the minus strand of JAGBCA010000058.1, from coordinate 11,292 downwards.
TATTCCGCGATCTTTTGACGATACCTCGTCTTATAATCCTCGGGCAGTCCCGCAAGATCGCAGGAAAAGCACATCGGACCGCCCGTTAAAAATCCCTCCACGTAAGTATCGTTTACACCCACCACGTAGTCCCAGAACGCGTTGGAGCATTGGATCATTTTTCCGACGGATGCGCCGCCGGGCACAGAAAAACCGTCGCAGTATTTTTCAACACACCAGCGCTCAATGAGCGCGGGAGGCATTCTCTTCGCGGTATCCTTTACGATGCGAAGCCCCTCGATCGGCTCTTGATTGTCCGAAAGCCAAAAGCTGTCAAAAAGTCTGCCTTGCGAAAGCTCCATGCGGTAGCCGCCGCTTGCGCAGTTCGTGATATAAAGATCGGGATATTTTTCTCTCAGGCGGCGAACGAACTGTTCCTGTCCCTTGAAATAGCGATAAAAACCGCTTTGAGAAGGATCAACCGTGAGATTTTCGTTGAAATCAAATTTCACCCAGCCGAGGTGATAGCGGTCGATGCATTCGGACACCGCATCCAAAATGTAATCCACGGCCTTTGGATTTGCGTAGTCAAGGAAATTGCCGTATTGTCCCTTGAAGAAAAACTCGGGATGCTTCTTATGCGCAAGACTACCGTTTCCTGCGCGCTCAGGCTCGAACCAAAGTCCGAAGATCATCCCCTTGCTTCGCACGTGTGCCGATAGCTCTGAAAGTCTGCCTGCAGGTCCGCTTTTTGGGTTTTCCACCCAATCGCCAACCGATTCGAACCAATTGTTCGTGCCGTCCCCATACCATCCGGCATCGACCATGAAGGCTTCAAATCCGAGGTCGGCGGCGGCATCTGCCTGGCGATAAAGGTCATCTATGTTTACGGCACCGTAGGCGTATAGCCAGTCGTTATAAAGCACGGGCATTTTCTTTCTCGGGTAGTGACGGTTGTAATATGCGTGGAGCTTATAGGCGTCAAAATCGATTCGGCTCTCTGCTCGATAGAAAATCACCTCGGGAAGCTCGATTTTCTCTCCCGGCAAAACCTTCAAGGCAAGCGCGGTGTCCGAAAATCCCGCCTCAACGACGACAACGTCCTTTTCGCTGTGCGAAACCTTTCTTGCTGCCATGCTCCACTGCGCGTTCGGCAAAAGGTGAAATACCGTGTTCTTTTTCGTGAGAAGATTGTGCATTCCGAGCATGGGAGTTGCGCCTTGACAGGTGCGGATGCCACCCGCAGAGGCTCTCACCTCGGTAACGAGATTTTGCCACCCGCCGCCGCTTTCGTGCATCCATCCGTTCGATTGCGTATACACCTCATATTCACATCCGTCCATACGGAAGCGAGAGGTCAGCGCGCGTAGGGTGCACTCCTTGTCCGAGCAATTTTCAAAATATCCGCGGCGCACGAGTACGCCGTCCTCGGAGAAAAGCTCCGCCACAAGGCGTATGCCTTGCTCTTCGTAGGTGTAAAATATCTTTTTGTCCTTTTCGGTTCGCTTGTAGGTTTCCAAGCCGTCGATCACGCCGAAATCTCCGGCGGCAAAAAAGAGCCCGGATGCGCCGAGGATTTTTCTTTGATCCACGTAATTTTCAATCTTCATAAGAATTAGACCTCAATTTTTTTCATATAGGGAAGTTCCTCGCCGGTTGATACCGGCTCCATTGCGAAATCAAACGCCATTGCGCCTTTTAGCATTTGTAAAATCTGAATTTCCGTTATTTCATCAATCCTTCAAGATAAACGAGCCCGGCATAATTGTGCTTGGCAAAGCTTAGAAGAAAATCCTTTTCCCGGAAAAGGGAATGCGTTTCCAGCGTCAGCGCGCCGTTGTAGCCCGTTCTGGCAAGCGCGGGCATAACCTCTTCCCATTTGATGTCGCCGCAATCGGGCGGCAGATGGCGATCTCCGTAGCCGAAATTGTTATGCACGTGGGTGCATTTGATGCGGCTTCCCATCATCGAGATGGTCTGCGCCTGATCAGATGCGCTCAGATTTGCGTGCCCGAAATCCCAGCAAGCGACGAGATCCGGATCCTGAAAGGCATCCACAAGCTCCATATGATCCTCCACGTTGGCGCTGAAAAAATAGAAAAGTCTGCCCGAGCCGGGGAAGATCGGCAGGTTTTCAACGGCGATGGAGGCGCCGTGCTTTTTTGCGCAGTCAAGAAGTCCTCCGATCCAGCGCAGGTTGTCCTTCAGCGAGGTGCGTGAGCCGTAGCCCGCGCCGGAGGTTGCCGTGCGCGGATGGATCACGTGGTATTTTGCGCCGAGTGCCGAGCCTGAAATGATGGATTGGCGGATATTGAATTCCATATCCTCCTCCAAAATTTCGGAAGAAATAAAAAGATTATAATAATGCGGATGCGTTTGATGGCAGGAAAGTTTTGTCTTATCAAGAATGCGCGCGATATTCTCTGTGATTTTCTTCCATTCGTCTTCAGTCTTCCCAAGAACCTCTGTATAATTTACCGCGATGCAATCAAAGCCTGCCTTCGCAGCGCATTCGCACTTGTATTCAAACCAATCGTTGTACGCAATTTGTATTGCCTTTTTCATGAAAAACTCTCCTTTTTGACAATATTTATTTGCATTTTATGTTTTTAAGAACGTTTATTGCGGGCGCAGGTAATCTTCCCAGCGGATCAGGACCGATGTTCAAAAGGAGATTTGCATTGTGGGATCTGCATCGGTCAAAGATTTCTTTCACCGCATCCGCGCTCTTGTAATCGTTGTCAAAGGCCTTATAGCCCCAGGTGTGATTTAAGGTGATCGGTGCTTCGTAAAGAGCGCCGTCATCGGCCGGTAGCTCGTTATCTGCGCAGGAAACGTAATCTCCAAGTCCGTTGCCGATGCGGGAATTGATGAGGCACTTCGGTTGATAGAGCCGCACGGTTGCCACCAGGTCCTCCGAGAGATCGCGCGGCATATCGATCGGCGTATCAAACCAGATGAGGAAAAGATCGCCGTACTGCGTGAGAAGCTCTATAACCTGCGGCTTGATCTTTTTTTCATAGAGTGTGCGATAGTTCTTTTCCTCGCGGTTTGGAAAATCCCAATCGTTGCACCAGCTCATGCCAAAATTCGAATGATCAAATTCCTTGCTGTATCCGCCGCCGTGCTTTTCATGCCAATCAAGCAGCTGCGAATAATATAGCCCAAGGTGCATACCGTGCCGCCTGCAGGCCTGAGCAAGCTCTCCGATCAGATCACGCCCAAAGGGCGTGGCATCCACGATATTATAGCGGTCTACCATAGAGTGATACATCGCAAAGCCGTCGTGATGCTTGGCGGTGGCAACGATGTAGCGCATCCCCGCCTCCTTGGCAAGGGTAACCCATTCGTCCGCATCAAAATATATGGGATCAAATATCCCTGCAAGTTTTTCGTATTCGGCGATCGGAATTTCATATTTTGACATGATCCATTCACCAATGTAATCCATTCGCTTTCCCTTCCATTCGCCGCCGAGTAGGGAATAGAGTCCGAAATGAATCATCATGCCAAAGCCTGCATTGCGGAACAATTCTGTATTTTTCAAAAACTCACACCTTTCCTATATTGACATACAATACTTTGCATGTTATACTTTATTGTAGCAACAAAAAAGGAAAATGTAAAGTTCTGAAATATATGAAAATCGTTCCAAAATTGATATGGGAGAAAAAATGAATACGATTGAGTTATATGCTTTCGGAAGAAAAGTCACACAGGATGAGTGGTATATTGACCGCAGTCGCATCGTGAACCGCTTATATTTTGTAAACAGCGGGAGTGCTACGGTGCGCATTGGGGCAAAGGAGTGGGTGCTGACGGAGGGGCATTTTTATGTTCTTCCAAGAAGTGAGAGCTTTGTGCCGATGGCTGCCTTGGAATTTGATCATACCTATTTTGATTATTACAGCTCCCGCATCTTACGTTCGGATATGATCTTCGAGGGAGCGCTGTCAAGCCTCGGTGCGGCGCATTTTCTTTCGTTTGTGAACGCCCTGCTTGTTTCCGATCCCCCTCCTCCGGCTATGCAAGAAATTATGCAATTGCTTTTACAAGCCTTTCTTTCTTGTGCGGATGGTACTTTTCCAAAAAATTTTTACATCGCGAATGAAGCGATTGCAGGCGCCGTGGACTGCATCCACAAGGATTTTGCTTTTGTCAGCACAAAAGATCTTGCCGTGCGTGCGCATTTGAGCAAAAGTTATTTTATTCGCTTATTTCGTGAGTGTATCGGACTTTCTCCCCTTGAATATATTCGTGCGCGCCGTGTGCTGTACGGTGAGCAATTGCTCTTAAGAGGGTTAAGCGTGGAGGAGACGGCGGAGGCCTGTGGCTATGCATCCGTCTCGGCATTTTATAAGGCCGTGCGCGCGGAAACGGGGCAAGCGCCGTCTGCTTTCAGAGCGAAAAATAGCCAATAATGTGCAATGCTTCCACAAGAGCTTTGCTTGTGGAAGCGAATTTTTATAATTCAGAACGCAACAGTGTAAAAATTCCCATACGCGTCGCTATAATAGCATTTTCCGTCCGAAAAGTCGATCATCTCGGGCTCTTTATCATAGCCCATTGAAAAAAGATCAAAATACGCGATCTGCTCTCTCGTTTCCGTATCGATGATGCGTATCGCGGGGCGCTCCACCTCACCCTCAAAGCCCTCTGTGGAATAGATTTTTTCCTCGTATGCAATACCGCCTTGAATGAAGTGATGGTGGGGTGTGTCGAAGGAGTCATGAATATCCCCCTCGGTCAGCACAAGGCGGCGAACGCCGAAGGTCGGATCGATCTCGCCCTCCGTTACGGACGGAATGCGGAATTTAAAATAGCGCGTGCCGCTCTCCTCGGTACGCATCACGTAGGCGTAATAGGCGTTCGTTTTTCTGTCGATCACAAAGTTCCCGTAAGGGCGCACGCCGTGCTTGTCGGGATACGCCTTCCAAAGTGTCGCATTCTCATGAAAGCCGATCTCGATCATCTGCACGAGCGTTGTTTTAAAGCTATCACCTATGCGTACCAGACGGTAAACGAGGCAAACGCCGATCAAGGGATCCTCCTTGCCGCAAAAATTGTTGTAGATATTGGAATAGAGAAGCGGAAATTCATCCCCCTCTTCATAAAAATGCGTGCCGAAAAACACCGCGTTGCTGTGCGGCGCGAGAATATCACTCTTGTCAAGCACAAAGGTTGCAAACGGCGAAAGAACCTTTCCTTCTCCCGCCTTTGAAAGATCAAAGGCCGCGCCATGTCCAAGATGGTTAAAGCGGAAGAGAATGCCGTTGTAGATCGCGCCGTCCTGACCGCCGCCGATTTTCCCAAGGCCTTGGATTTTCATTTTGTTTACTCCTCAAAAATACCGTAGGTTTTGAGCATCCACTCTGACGTTTCGTACATCATTTTTTCCAGATGTCTTTGCATAAAGAGCTGCGGCTCGCGCAGCTTGCTTTCCTTCTCGAACCGACGGCGATCGCCCTGCCAATTATCGTAGGAGCGCAGGCTGCTCATGCATTCGAGGGTGAACGTACCCTTGAAGCCGACGTCGATCAGTGCCTGTATCACCTCATCGTGGTTGAGCGTTCCGAGAAAGGGTGCAACGTGCTCGTCACCGCCGCCGCGGTTGTCGTTATAGTGGATCGCATCCAAAGCATCTCCGATTGCTAAGATCTCGTCATACTGCGAGCCCTCGCAGTTGGCATGCCCTGTATCCCAGCAGCCGCCGAAGAGCGGATGATCTACATACTCGATAAATTCGCGCATATCCTTGCCTGTGTTGATGTAATATGCGCCGCCTTTTCCGTAAACGCCGCCCATATTCTTCGCGGTTGAGTTTTCGCAAAGCACCTTCACGCCGCATTTTTCTGCCATAGGGAAAAGCTTTTCGTAAAACGCCTTATTTGCCAAAAACCATTCGTCCTTGCTGAGATTTTTGTCAACGCCCGCGTGCGAAACCGTGTGGGGAATACCCAGCACCTCGCACACCTCAATGGAGCGCAGCGTGGCACACAAAAGGAAATCCACGTGTGCCTCGTCCTTTGAAAGCGGATTGCCGCCCTGCGAATGTGCCTGCACGAATTTCATACCGAGCGAATCCGCAAGAGCGCGAAGCTTCAGCGCCTCCTCACGCCAGCCGTCCTGCATATAGGGCGAATCCTCGGTGAAATGATACATATCAAGGTCGATATACCGAAAGCCCGCGGCGTGCAGCTCGCGGATCCTTTCCTCGTCCGTTTGGCAAAAACGATAAAAATCTCCGCTGGAGGTTGCAATTTTCATTTTTGTTTCTCTCCTTTAGTAGTTTTAGTAAGATCGTATTTTGATTCAGTATAACACGAAAGGGCGCGGATGTCAATTCCGCGCCCAAAAATATTATGCTTTGAAATAACGAACGACCGTCTCGCCTTCCGGGATCCTTGCGCCGAACAGATAGGCCTCAATTCCTTTTGCGGCAAAGGCAGTAAGACGAACGCGCTCGTCCTCTCTTTCCCAGCGCACCGAAATGCGGCCGCGCACGGTGTTGCACGCGCCCTCGGCAAAATCGAGATCCTCGAAAAAGAAGGGCGCAATATCCACCCGCGCAAAGCCGGGCGCAGAAGGACTCGGCGCGATGCCAAGCACGGTTTTTACGATCCAGGACATAAAATCCGAATACATATGATGATTTTTCGAGGTCGTGGAGTCCCAGTATTCGTAGAGCGTGGTCGCTCCGTCCTCCACCCACGCGCTATAGGAGGGAAAGCCCTTCGCGTGAATGATTTTATACGCGTACTCATGCAGTCCTGCCTTGTTCAGCGCGAGATAGAGATAGCGAAGTCCCACCATACCGCAATCGTGATGAAAGTCCTTTTCCCGAACGAGGCGCGAAAGCTGTGCGGCAAGCGGCGCAATATCATCGTACAGATCAAAATAGATCATCATTGCCGCGGCGGTCTGCTTATCGATCACGCAGCTGCCATCCTCCGCAAGATAACGCGCCTTTGCAGTGCGCGTCTCCGTACCATACCGCGCCTCAAGCGCGGCCGTTTCTTCGCCGCAAAGCCTTGCACTAAGTAGCGTGATGCCCAGACACTTGATATAAAGCACGTGGTTGATAAAGGCACAGCCTACCTTTTCCTCCTCGGGGCAGGGGGCTGCCCAGTCGTCAAGCCCATAAAGAATATCGCCGTTTTCATCCCTGCGGCTGTCGAAGTAGGCAAGACTCTTTTTAAAGTACGGAAGCCCTTTTCTCAGAAGCGTATCGTCTCCTGTATGCAGATAGATCCGATAAGGGATCTCAAAGAGTGTTCCCTCGGAAACCGGACCGTTGCCCCAGTGGTAGCCCCAGCCGGGCGTTGGTACGATGCCGGGAAGCTCGCCCTCCTCGGTCTGCGCATCCAAAATGTCCTGCCACCACTTGGTAAGCACGTGCTCCATTTCAAAGTCGGTCAGAAACTGATCGGCCGAGGACTGCGCATCGTTCATCCAGCCGAGCTTTTCTCTCGTTGGGCAGTCGGTTGGCATATAGAAGGTATTGGAAAGCGTTGCTCTCTGCCCGAGAAGAAAGAGCTTTGTCATCAACGCGCTTGAGCAAGAAAAGCTCGATCGCGTTGCCATATCTTGGTGTACCTCTATGGCGGTGAGCGTTTTGCAAGTGGCATTTTCATCCTCAAGTCCAAGCACTTCTATATAGCGAAAGCCGTGATATGTAAAGGAAGGTTTCCATTTGAATGCATTTTCGGAGCAAATGAATATGTCCCGCGCGAACTCTCCCCTCTTATAATAATGTGGATTGTCCATATCGTTGAAGCGCGGCGTGCCGTCCTCTCTATGCACCTGCTCGGCATAGCGCAAAACGATCTTGTCGCCTGCGTTTTGCTTGATCGAGAGCCTTGCGTAGCCCGAAATGTTTCTGCCGAAATCGTAAAGGTAGCGCTTCGCGCCGATCTGCTGAACGGATACGGGCGAAAGAGATGCGATCTCGCGGATGGGCTCGCAGGTGCATTCGCGAAGAATGCCCTTTGGGGGCGTATCGTCAATTTTCACACGCTTCCACGCTGAATCGTCAAAAGAAAGGCTTTTCCAAGTGGGATCATAAAGCCTTGCATCAAAATGCTCGCCCTCGCGCAGCTGATTGAAGATCACGGGGGACTTCATCGAATAAAGCCAATTTTCGTCGCTGACAAGCACCGTCTCTCCGTCACATTCCAGGGAAAGGATCAGCTTCGGCAGATCCCGCCACTCGGCAAGATCAAAATCCCAGGCTGTGCCAAGCCCCTCGTTATACCATCCGTTTCCGAGCATCACCGCGAAAATATTCTCTCCGACAAGGAGCTTGTCGGTTACGTCGTACGTCGTGTACCAAACGGTTTTTCGATAGTCGCCAAAGGGGGCGACCAGACGGTCCTCGGTGACCTCCTTTTCGTTCAGATAATAACAGCCGTAGCCAAGCCCCGCCACGAAAAGAACTGCCTTTTGCGGCTTTTTCTCTAAAGAAAAGCACCGTCTGAGCATCGGGGCATAGGTAAGGTCGTTTCTGTCAAAGACCTCATTGGGCTTTATGAAAACGGCATTTTCAAACGCCATAGAAACATCCTCCGTTTTTTTATGCCTTTGCAAGCTCGATCACAACGCCGCTTTCGGCTTTGCGCACGCGCTCGTCGGTCATGCCTGCCGCCATATCGGGATTGCCGAGAACGGCAAAGCGCGTGTCGATCGCAAGGAGATTTTCACATCCGTAGTGATCCTTGCCAAAGGGCATAACTAGGGCGGGCAAATACTTCGTGCCGCCGCAAATACAAAAGGCATACTGCAAGCACGCATTTCCCGCGCCGCTGACCGAAACGGTGATCCTCTTCGGCTCTTTTTTCTCGATCAGGCGCGTATCGATGTAGAAATACGGTCCTTTATCCATAATGTTATAGCAAGGACCTGCCAAGGGCTTATACGAGGTGGGAGAGAAGCTCTCCTTTTCTCCGTCTGCGTATTCCACCGTAACGCGCACGTTGATCCAAACGGTCTTTTCGGGCAGTAAAAGCTGCATAAAGAGCAAGCCGTGATCCTCGAAGGATGCCTTTTCTGCACGCTCGATCAGTCGGTCGATGGCGGTAAGCACACCCGTATGCTCCGTATCCAGATAGCCCTGCGGAATGCCGCCGCGATAGCGCCTCCAAAGCGCGCATTGCTCTTCGTATTGGCGCAAGATATCCTCGCGGATGGAATATAGCCTTTGCGCGATCTCCTTCGGCTCTGCCTTGTAAAGGCCGCCTTGATGGTCGATCAGCCGCTCCGCCTCGATGACGGCCTCGTAAAGAAGCTTCGCTCTTTCCACGCGGAAGCGAAGGGCACGCACGAAATCGTTATCGATCTTGAGAAGAGGGAAAAGCTCAAAAAGGAGGCAAACCTCCTTATATTCGTCCTCGAAATTCGGATTTCTGCGCACGATGTGATCGCCGAGCAGGTAGATCATGCCGCGATTGAGATACGGCTTATCCACCGCGCGCGCAAGCACCGAAATATCCATCGGATCCTGTGCGCCGATCACCTCGCGCACGACCGCCTTCATTCTTTCCTGCGGATCGTTTGTGAGCCGTCCGCTCCAAAGCATTCCCGCATAGGCGATCAGCGGATACACAAAAAGAAGCTGCTCGGAGCTCATGCCCCAAACGGTGTTGTAATATCCGATCGGGTTATATCTATCCGCATATTTCGTGAAGGTGTCCACGTTGTGGGTGAAGTTACACCAAACGGCAGGCAGATAACGCAGGCCGTTTTTCTCGTACACGGCGAAGGTATCCATCTGTCGGGAGTTTGCCATCGGTGCGCGCGGATAGAGATCCACGTAATCGTAGCACCAGGTGCAAAGGATCACGTTCTTCGGAATTTCGGGGATGATCTCGGGGCAAAAAACGAGCATATCGTCCCAGATCATCATCTCCTTGCCGAGCGCATTCAGCACCGCGTTCGTGCGCTTGATGTGCGAAAGAAACAGATGTCCGATGCCGCCGTTTTCCTGCACGTCCTTTTTGCAAAGACTGCAGGAGCCGATGTCAAAATCCTCGTCAAGTCCCGCATGGAAATATTTTGAATGCGAGAAAAGCGCGGCAACCTCGGCAAAATACGCATCGTAAAACGCTTGCGATTCGGGCAGAAGCGGGCAGGCCGTAACCTTTACGGCCGCGGAATGAAAGCCGTCCCCCTCGCGCAGCTCCGAAAGATGCGCAAGCTCCTCGTGCGCAAGAAAGCGGTCTGCGTGCGCAAAATTCGAAATCACGGGGATCAGCTCAAGCCCTCTTTCAAAGGCGGCCTCCACGATCTCTCTGACCTCGCTCTCCGAATAACTCTCCTCGTCCGAGGCGTAAGGGTAGGTTTTGGTTTTCACGCGGTCCTCAAGGTTGAGAGCGATCGCGTTATAGCCGTATTTTTTTGCAAAATCAAAGAAGTGAACGATCTCGGCAAGCGTTTCCTTCTGCCGCCCGAGATCCATTTGCACGATTCTCAGTTTTTCCATTTGTATCTCCGTTCTGCCTTAGGGGCTTTCAATAAAATCGGAAGGAATAAAGGTCTGCATCCATGAGCGTGATGCGCAGACGTACCGTTTTTCCGGCAAGCGCAGAAAGCGGTGCATCGAAGTCCACGGGGCGGGAGAGGGAATTGCCAAAGATCCTGCCGCTGTCATAGCCCTCGATCGGCTTGCCGTTTTCGTCCAGAATCTCAATGCGAACGCCGCCGAGAGCGGATGTCTTGAAGTTGATCTCAAGGGAGTCGCCCTCGAAAATTACGGGCTTTGTCGTTACCGTACCGCCGTTAAAATCACCGTGCCAGGAGAAGTATCCGTCCAGGCGCAGAGTATAGCGGTAGAATACGGTATAGCCGCCTTCGCCGTGCCTGTTTTCCTCGTGCATATAGAAGGAAAGCTCGCTTACCTCGGGATTTTCGTCTGATGCGGTTTCAACGGTTCTGTGTGAGGTATAGCCCTCGCCGTATTTCCAGTTGTATTCTTTCTCCAGCTCCGGTGCAAGAAAGGGCTCGTTGCTTCTTTCAAAATGGAAGCCGTCACGCGAGGTAATTACGGTGCAATCCGTGTTAACCGTGCCAACGCGGTTTTGCGCGTCGATCAGCCTTGCGCGTCTGCCGCCCCATTTCGGCAGATATTTGAAGTTCTTGTCGTCAAAATCGTTTTTGATATAGCGCACGGGAACGCCAACGAACATATGATCGGCGCGCGGATACTTATAGATTTGATTCGTGTAGTGCTGAATGTCGATGCGCCCGTCCGAAAATTCAACCATTTTCGGCTCCGACCAATGCACGAAATCCTTGGAGGTCGTCAATCTGAAATCGCGG
>JAGBCA010000057.1 GCA_017938205.1 Clostridia bacterium | reverse complement strand
GTTAATAACGCCAGAGCCGTGAGGGACCGAGCCCGCAGGCGAGACCTCACGCCTCGAAGAACGAAAATTTTCGCGTGGGATCCCCCTATCCCCTTAACGCATTCGAGGGTAGCTCAAGTTTTTAAAGCTTGAGCTACCCTCATTTTTTAGTTATTAGTTAAAAAAAGACTTTTTCGCTTATCTTTTTGTAGAAGCCGTCGATCTCTTTTGCCATAGCCGTATCTGCAGAAATTCCGCAGTAGGTCTCAAGGGCATGGAATACGCCGTTCTTCTTTGCATCCTCAGCGATCTCGATCGAAGAATCGTCACCGGCGGGGGCAAAGTGCAGTCCTGCGGCAAGACCTGCCAGGATGCAGGTGGGCGCAATGCCGTGCTTCTCACAGAGAAGCGCCGCGCCGACAAGACGGTCATTTTTAGCAAGCTTACGCTTGGTGTCTCTTCCAACGCGCTCAACGGTATCGCCAAGCAGCTTGTTCTTGAAACGCTCGATCAGATTCTCGGAGAAGGATCTAAGCTCCTCGCGGGAAACGCCGTATTCGAGGTGGAGTGCCTCGGATGCTTCCGCGAGTGCCTTTTCTGCGAGAGCCACGATCTCGGGATCGGAAGCGGCCTCCCAGATGTAGGTATATCCGCGAAGCGCACCGAAATATGCGGTCAGAGCGTGGCTCATATTATGCATAAACAGCTTGCGGCGGATGAAGAAGTCAAAGGGCGCGAAGGGCACCATGTTTTTGATCGCGGGGATCTCGCCCTTGAAGGCGTTTTTGTCCACGGGCAATTCGCAGTACGGCTCAACGCATACGGCAAGCGGATTTTTCTCTGCGATCTCCTTCGGCGTTGCGGGAACCATGCGTCCGATGGAGGGCTCAACGAGCGCGATGTGAGAGTCAAAATAGTTGCGCTCCGCTTCACTCAGATTTTCCTTCACGAGGCCTGCAAAATACTTGTCTGCCTCAATCATGTTTTCGCAAATAATAACGTTCAGGGGCGTATCGATCCCCTTTTCCATTCTGCGGCGCACACCGCACGCAAAGGGGGCTGCGATAAACTTCAGAATGTTCACGCCAACGGCCGTTGCCATAACGTCTGCCTCGGCCATTGCTTCTGCGATCGCATCATTGTCGCGGCCGTTCACGCCGTGCACACCCGTAACGAGGTATTCGCTGTAATCGTCTCTGTTCGTGATATAAACGGGATAGCAGCCGTCCTCGTTGAGCTTATCCACTACCGCCATGTTCACGTCTATAAAGGAAATTTCGTAGCCTGACATATGGAAAAGCTGACCGATAAAGCCGCGGCCGATATTTCCTGCGCCATACATAAGAGCCTTCTTCATAATCTGCGTCCTTTCAAAATGAAAAATATAGATGAGAATATTATAGCACGGCAAAAGACAAAAAGCAATCTTTTTATCTAATATTTTCTGTGCTTTCAAGAGATTTTTTAAAATATATCCTCTTATAGGTTGACTTTTTTTATTAAGGGTGTTATAATTTTTATAGCATTAAAATGGCCGAAAAAGCATGAGCTTTTACGGCGAAGGAGACAAAAAATGAAAACAAAAGCAGTCCGCATATACGGTGCAAACGATATTCGCCTTGAGGAGTTTGATCTTCCCAAAATGAAGGAGGACGAGATCCTTGCCAAGGTAATTTCCGACAGCGTTTGTATGTCTACGCATAAGGCGGCCCTTCAGGGCGCGGCTCATGCGCGTGTTCCCAACGATATTGCCGAGAATCCTACGATCATCGGCCATGAGTTCTGCGGCGAGATCCTCGCGGTGGGCAAGAAGTGGCAGGATCAGTTTAAGGCAGGCGATCGCTTCGCCATTCAGCCCGCGATCGGCTGGCAGGGCAAGCTCGATGCGCCGGGGTATTCTTACCGTTACGTTGGCGGAAATTCGCAGTACGTTGTGATCCCCAACGAGGTTATGGAGTGCAATTGCCTCCTTCGTTACGAGAATGATACCTATTTCTACGGCTCGCTTGCAGAGCCCGTTTCCTGCGTTGTTGCGGGGTATCACACGAATTACCATACCAACAACTCCACGCATATGCACACGATGGGTATCGTTGAGGGAGGAAACACGATCTTGATGGCGGCCGCAGGTCCTATGGGTCTCGGCGCGATCGATTATGCGATCCACTGCGACAGAAAGCCCGCGCTTTTGGTTGTTACGGATATTGACGATGCCCGCCTTGCGCGCGCCGCATCGATCATGACGGTGGAGGAAGCGGCGAAGAACGGCGTTAAGCTCGTTTACGTCAACACCAACGCGGTTGAGAATGCGCACGATTATCTTATTGAGCTTTCCGGCGGCAAGGGCTATGACGACGCCTTCGTTTATGCGCCTGTGAGGCCCGTCGTTGAGCTGGCAGACAGCGTGCTCGGCTTTGACGGATGCCTGAATTTCTTCGCAGGTCCGACCAAGAAGGATTTCTCCGCTCTGTTCAATTTCTATCACGTGCATTACAGCTTCACGCATATCTGCGGTAACACCGGCGGAAATACCGACGATATGATCGAAGCGATCACGATGATGAATGACGGCAGACTGAACCCCACGGCAATGGTTACGCACGTCGGCGGCCTTGACGCCGTTGTGGACACGGTTCTGAATCTTGATAAGATCCCCGGCGGAAAGAAGCTGATCTATAACTTTATTTCGATGCCGCTCGTTGCTCTGGATGACCTTGCAGAACTTGGCAAGGATAACGAGCTTTACAGAGAGCTTGCTAAGATCGTGGCGAAAAACAACGGTATGTGGTGCGCCGAGGCAGAAAAATATCTGCTCGCAAACGCAAAGCCTATTTGATTGTAAAAATAAAGCACAAAAACAGAGCGAAGTTACCCTTTTTGCGGTAATTTCGCTCTTTTAGTAAAGGAGAATTGGTTATGGATTACGAACAGCTCATCCGCGAACGGTATTCCGTGCGCAGCTATAAGCCGCAGCATTTGCCGAAAGAGGCGATCGACAAGATCCTTGCCGCAGGGCACGTTGCCCCGACGGGGTGCAACAATCAGCCGCAAAGAATTCTTGTGCTGAATACCGATGCCTCTATGGAGCTTTTGCGCGGTTGCACGAGAAGTCACTTCGATGCGCCGTGCGCGATGCTCATTTGCCACAATAGAAACGAAAGCTGGAAGCGCCCGTATGACGGTGCCCTGTCTTCGCCGGTGGATGCCGCGATCGTCACCACGCATATGATGCTTGCCGCCCATAATATCGGCGTTGGCTCTTGCTGGGTGATGCATTTCAATCCCACCGCCATGCGCGAGACCTTCGCGATCCCCGAGGGCATAGAGCCCGTTGCACTGCTCCTTCTCGGCTATCCCGCGGAGGATGCAAGCCCCAAGCATTATCATAACGAGTTTCGCCCGATAGACGAGGTCGTGTTTTACGAAAGCTTCTGAAAAACTGTGGTAATGTAAACGATCATATTCAAAATCATTGATTTGCTGTGCAAAAAAAGAGCAAAGCCATCAGGGCTTTGCTCTTTTTTGCATTTTTAAAATTACAGAGTTCCCTTCGAACCAAGCACGTTGACGATCTTGTGGCTGACCATCTTCTTAACCTCGGCTCTTGCAACCTTGAGATACTCTCTGGGGTCGAATGCTTCGGGCTTCTCAGCAAATACGCGGCGGATGCCTGCGGTCATGGCAAGACGGATATCGGAGTCGATATTGATCTTGCAGACTGCCATCTTGGCCGCCTTGCGGAGCTGCTCCTCGGGAATACCAACGGCATCGGGAAGCTTACCGCCGAGAGCGTTGATCTCGGAAACACACTCGTGTGCTACGCTGGATGCGCCGTGAAGAACGATGGGGAAGCCGGGAAGACGTTTGCCAACCTCTTCCAGAATATCAAATCTGAGAGGCGGAGGAACAAGCACGCCGTGCTCGTTTCTGGTGCACTGCTTAGCAGTGAACTTATATGCACCGTGAGAGGTACCGATGGAGATCGCAAGGGAGTCAACGCCAGTTCTGGTTACAAACTCCTCAACCTCATCGGGCTTTGTGTAAGAGGAATGCTCTGCAACCACGTCGTCCTCAACGCCTGCGAGAACGCCAAGCTCACCCTCAACAACAACGCCGCGTGCATGCGCATACTCAACGACCTTCTTCGTGAGTGCGATGTTGTCCTCGAAGGAATGGTGAGAGCCGTCGATCATAACGGAGGTGAAGCCGCCGTCGATACAAGACTTGCAGATCTCGAAGTCTGCGCCGTGGTCAAGGTGGAGCGCAAGATCGATGCCGCTATCCTCAACCGCAGCCTTTGCAAGAGCCATGAGATATGCATGCTTTGCATACTTTCTTGCTCCGGCGGAAACCTGCAGGATCACGGGAGACTTTTCTTCCGCAGCCGCCTCGGTGATCGCCTGGATGATCTCCATATTGTTAATGTTGAAAGCGCCGATCGCGTAACCGCCCTCGTAGGCCTTCTTAAACATTTCCTTTGTTGTTACAAGTGCCATTTTAATTCTCCTTGCTTTTTATTTTCATACATAATATATTTTACACCTTTTACAGGAAAAATCAAGTCCTATTTTGAAAATTGGCAAAAAATACTTGGAAAACTTTTCTTGGCCGTTTGTTCTGTGCATAAAAATTCCATTGCATTAAAAAACAAGGGGCTGTCTTATAAAGACAGCCCTCTTTGTTTCAAAACCGTATCTTAAACAAGTGCATCAAGGCTCACATCAAAGATCACGGCAAAGGCTTTGAGCTCAATATCGGTAACGAATCTTTTGCCGCATTCGATTCTTTGGATGGCGTTTTTATCCACGTCAATGCCGGCAAGCTGCATTTTATCCGCTAGCCCTCTTTGCGAAAGCTTGGTCGGATAGCTCAATCTGAGCTTGCGGATGTTTTCGCCACACAGATTGTTTTTGCCATCGTTTTTGTTTTTGAACATAAGCAATATTAAATCGGCAGGCTCAGAGAGGGCGATGCGATCTGGCGCTGGCGTATCCACATAAAGGTGTTGCCAAGCTGGCCTTCCATACCGGGGCGGTAGGGAAGTCTTTCCTCCTCCAGCTCCTCGAGGCGGTCGATCTTGTCGTCAAGGTAGAGGCCGATGCGCTCCTTCGTTGTTTCAAAGCGCATGAGCATCATGCCATAGCGCATATCGTGCAGCTCCCAGCCAAAGGCCTTGTTGTAGATAAAGAAGGCCTTTTTGTGTTGCTCGCGCAGGGCGTTAATTCTCTTGATCATCTCGTCGCAAAGCGGAAGGAATGCCTGCAGGGCTTCCTTGTCCTGCTTATCGTAGGCGGCCTTCAGGCGAATGCCGAAGTCTGCCTTGATCTCAAGAAGCTCCGAAAGGCGCAGAAGCTGCAAAAAGGCGGGGGAAAACTCGCCCTGCTTGTCTGCCACGGCGCGGATCTTTGCGCTCGTCTTTTCGTAATGCTTGCTAAAGCCGCCCTCGGGAATATGACCGTCCACCAGAGGGATCATGGGGTCGTTATAGCAGAGTGCGCGGGTGGCGCAGAAGGTGTCCTCGGTGGGATGCTCGAGATCCTCGAGAATCATAAAGTCGTCAAGATCGAGACCGCCCGTTGCATCGGCAAAGCCTTGCTTTGCGCGCTCTTCGTCATACGAGCCGTTATAGTCGATCTCGGCAAACCAAGCCATGCCTGCAAGGGTGAGAACGATCGAGCCCTCCGAGCCGTTGGTCCAAACGGTTGCCATCACTTCCTTTACGCCCTTTCTTTGACAGGAGCCCATGGCACTGATCGTGCTTTTCTTGGAAATGGAATAGTTGGGGGCAAAGCCGCTCCAGATCCAAACGCCGCCGGCAAACATCGTCTCGCCCGGGATCTTCTTATGCTCCTCGAGAAGCGTATCAAATACGTCACTGCCGCGGTCGCCATAAGCCCAGAAAACAGGGCGCGCGCCGGCAAAAAGCTCACCGATATTGTCGGGTAGAATCACGCGCTCGTCATAGGCTTTGAAGTTCGGCAGATGCTCGCCGTAGAAATGATAGGGCATATCGCTCCAGATCATAGGCGCAAAGCCGCGCTCCCTTGCGAGGTCGCAAACCTTCTTCAGGTGGGGGAAGAAAAGCTCTTCCTTCGTCTGATAGCCAAACTCGCGCAGATGCGCGCCGAGGCCGAGGTCGTCCGATTCGTCAAAGCCGATGTGGATCTTTTTCGAGGAGAAGGCTTCCTTGATCGCATCCAGAACGTCGGAGATAAAATCGTAGGTTTCCTTCTTGCCAACGTTCAGCGTCCAATGCGTATCTCTGTAAGCACCGGCGGCAGGCCACTGAAGCACCGCGCTCATATGGCTGAGCAGCTCAAGGCAGGGGATCAGCTCGATGCCGAGCACCTGCGCATACGCATCCAGCGCCTTGATCTCCTCTACGGTATAGCGGCCGCGCATATAGCCGAAGTAAGGGCGCGTTTTTACTTCAAGAATATCCTCGGTGTAAAGCATCAATTGGTTCTGTCCCAAGAGAGCCATCTTGCGCATCATGAATTTGCAGCCCTCAAGGTTCAGAACGTTGCCGCGCGATACGTCGATCATCGCGCCGTTCTGCTTGCAGAAGGGATGTTCCTCGCAAGAAAACTCGGTCTTTTTCGCCTTCACGGCAGAAACGAGCTTTGCAAAGCCGCGGTGGGCGCGTGCCTTACCGCCGCCGTAAGTCAGGTCGGCATTTTTGTTTTTCATCGTGATAAGAAGAACGTCCTCTTCGCTTTCTTTTACCGTAACGGTCAGATCCGCGCCGGCCTCGCACAGCTCTGCGCCGATCTCGGGAAGAAGCAGGTCAAGAGATTCCTTCAGCGCCTCGCCGCCGATCAATTGAATTTTTACCATAAGAAAACTCCCTTCGGATGGTTTTTGTTTTAGTTTACTGCAAGAAACGTTGGGTGTCAATGCGTAAATTTTTCTTGTATTTATAACTTTTTACCTTATTATAGCATGGTAAAGGAAAAAAAGCAAACACCCCGTAGTTGTTTCTTTGCTTTCTCTGACAACTGCGGGGTGTTTTAGGCTATATTATTTTCCGTCGATCCAAACGCTGATGCGGCATTTTTCTTGATCCCACTTCGCACCTGCCGAGGCAAAGTCCGTAAAGCGGAGCGTTTGCCCATCCGAGAAACGGACGGAAAGTGCTTCTCTTGCGGGGAAGTCGGGGCAGATCCTCTCGCTCGTTTCGGGCGTGCCGCCGATCGCTACGTCAAGATCCTGGTTTCGCTCATCCAGCGCAAGAACGATCGCGCCGTTTGTCAGCGCGTGCTTGCCGTTCAAGGTATGCAGTGTCAGCGTGCGCGGGATCACGATATTAAATTCCTCGCCCGCAGCGATTGCATCCGTGAGGATGGCATAGCCCTTTTCGTCGGGGGTGGCAATTTTGCCGTTCACGACCATTTTTCCTGCCGCGAAGGAGGGAATGCGCAGTCCGAGCGAAAGTGCCTCCTTCGGTGCTTCCGTCACGCGGATCACCGCGCTCTCGCTATAAGGGTAGTCGGTCTCGATTGCAAGTGCGATCTCGCCGATGCGCACCGTGCCCTTCATCAGATGGTTGATACGCAGGCCGTCTTTTGCCGCCATTACGGCGCAGAGCGGCATCAGCGCAACACCCGCCGCACCGATGCAGGCACAGCAGCCGTAGGCAGTATCGCCCGGCATATGGCGGAAGCCGCCAACGCGGCGGTTGCGCTTGTCCTTGTAAAGCGGTGCATAGGCATCGAAGGTCAGACCGCCGATCTCCTTCAAGAAGGGGAGCACGGGCGCCATGGTTTTGCTCCAGCCCTCGTCCGTTGCCGCCGAGGTGTTTTTCTCAAAATTGATGCTGCCGAGCATTGCGTTATAGCCCGCGCGCTCGATGGCATCGGCATATTTTGCCTCGCCCGTCAGGCAGAGGGCCTGGTAAAAGGCCTTCATCAGCGTAACGGTCACGCAGGTTTCCTGCTTCACCTCGTCATTCGGCTCGGTCTGCATCACGGTGCTGTGGTCAAAAAGCTCGTGGAGCGTGCCTGCGCAGCCAATGACCGTGAAGTCGGTTTCCAGAACGCGCGAGATGAAGTTCAAAAATGCGGTCCTTGCATTTTCGTCACCGGTGACACGGTAGTATTCCAACACGCCCTCAAAATAGGAGGTAGCCTCGTAGGCCTTCTTTACGGGGTATTCAAAGGGGGCTTTTTCGCCCTGCAGGGCAAGCTCGTAGATATTGCCCCATTTTGAACCGCCGCGGCGCACGAGATACGTAGCAAAATCGAGGTATTTCTTCTCTCCCGTCATGCTGTAAAGGCGCACGGTCGGCTCAAGGATCGAGCTGGAGTTCAATGCGCCCCATGTCCAATCGTTGTGCGTGGTGGCATCCAAAATATCGATCTTTCCCTCGCCCTCGCCGATATGTGCAAGGATATAATCCATGTGGCGGCAGAGCGCACAAAGGATCTCGTCCTTCAGCCGCACGCTTTCGCAGATCTCGTAAAAATACTGCAGACCGAGAAGCACGTATTTTCTGCACCACATATCCCAATAGCCGAATTCCTTCTCCCTTGCATACGAGGAGATGCGGCCGTCCTCCTCCGCGGTGGTCAAGAGGTCTTTGACGGCGGCCTCTAATACCGCGTAAAGCTCTCTGTCCTTCGTATAACGATAGATCCAGCAAGCGCCGCGCATGGCCTTGCCGAAAAATTCGCCGTTCCAGCCGCCTCTGTCACCGTCCCTTTGCAGGCGGAACTGAGAAACGAAGACCTTCCAAAGACGGGCATTTTTAGACTGATGCTCCGAAACGAAGCGCACGGCATCGGCATAGGTGCCGCTATAGGAAAGCTCAGCGTCCCAAAGACCAAAAAACGCGTCCGTTTTTTCTCTCGGTGCTTCGGCTTTGCTGAATCTTATGAATGGAGAAGAAAGCATATAAACCTCCAAAATGTAAAGTTAAGTGAGGAAATTCGGGTTTGCAAAGGCTTTTTGATGCAGCCAGGTAAAGGATTTTCCGATCTCTCCTGCCTTGCCGCGCAGCGCAAGGCGCGGCGCCTCCAGCTCCTCGATCTCGGAGATCTCGCCGTCAAGATACGCGAGAATGCGCATTTTTGCGGTTTCAAAGCGAGAGGCGAGACCGCCGTAGCGTGCATCGTGCAGCTCCCAGCCAAAGGGCTTATTGTAGAAATGGAAGGAGCGACGGTGAACGTCCTGTAAGTCGCGCACCCTTTTCACCAAAAGATCGCATTCCTTTGCGAGGGCGGCAAGCGCCTCCTTGTCCTTGGCCTTATAGGCGGCCGTGAGGCGCAGACCGAAGTCCGCCTTGTTTTTCAGCACCCCTGCGAGCACCGCAAGCGTGAAGAAGGAGGGGGCCATATAGCCCTGATGCTCTGCGATTTTTGAAATGCGCTTGAAAAGATCCGCATAGTGCGAAGAAAGGCCCTTGCCATCACCGAGATGCGCGTCCGCGAGGCCGAGCAGGGGATCGTTGTAGAGCAGGGCGCGCGTGGCGCAGAAGGCATCCTCGGTGGGATGCTCAAGTCCTTCAAGGAGCATCATATCGTCGTAAAGCAGCCCCGTTGCGTGCGCAAAGCATTCCTTTACGCTCTCCTCGTCATAATCGCCGGTATAATCAAAGTCCGCGTACCAGGCAAGGCCCGCAAGCGACTGCACCAGGGCGCTCTCCGAGCCGTTGTTCCAAACGGTGGCAAGCACCTCTCTCGTGCCTGCCTTTTTGCAGGCGCGCAGGGCGTGCAGGGTGTTTTTCAGCGAATGGGAATAGATGGGCGCAAAGCCGCTCCAGAGCCAAACGCCGCCTGCAAACATTTCGGGCGTGCCGAACTTCTTATGCTCGGCAAGAGCCTTATCGTAATGCGACTGGAAGCCGCAGTAATAATCCCAGAATACGGGGCGGATGCCGCAGGCCTTCTCTCCAATATCGTCGGGCAGAGAAACGCGGTCGTCAAAATCGTAGAAATCGGGGATGTTCTTTCCTGCAAGGCGGAAGAACATATCGCTCCACATCAGCGCATCAAAGCCGCGCTCCTTTAGCATCGGCGCAATGCGTGCAAGATGCTTGAAATAGAGCTCCTCACGCGGAATATAGCCGTATTTATCGAGCGCCTTACCCACGCCGAGATCGTGCGTTTCGTCCATACCGATATGGATCTTGTTCGTGGAGAAGCATTCCTTTACGGCATCAAGGATCTTGCCGATCAGCGCGTAGGTCGCATCCGCATCCACGAGCATGGCCGAGGCCGTATCTCTGTAGGGCGCGGCGGCATCCCATTTCATGTGCGCGGAGAGGTGGCCGAGCAGCTGAATGCAGGGCACAAGCTCGATGCCGAGCTTTCCTGCATACGCATCCAGATCCTTGATCTCGCTTTTTGTATAGCGGCCGCGCAGGTGTCCGAAATAGGGGTAGGCCTCCACCTCAAAAACGTCCTCGGTGTAGAGCATGAACTGATTCATGCCCATCAGGGCCATCTTGCGCATCATGTATTTGACGGTGTCGGTATTCAGCACGTTGCAGCGCGAAACGTCCGCCATCGCGCCGTTGGTGAGAAACAAGGGATGCTCTTCGGTCTTCTTTTCGGCGATACCGTCCTTTTTCCAGCCGCAGAGCCTTGCAATGCCGCGAAAGGCGCGTGCCTTGCCGCCGCCATAGGTCAGCGTTGCTGTATCTCCCGAAAGAGAAATACGGAGCGCGTCCTCCTCGGTTTCTGTCACGGTCACGGTGAGATCCGCATCCTTCTCGGTTAAAGCGATCTCCATTTCGGGAAGAAGCAGGGAAAGTCCCTCCAGGAGGGCTTCGCCGCCGATGAGCCTGAGTTTCATAGTGAGTCCCCTTTTGTTTTTTCTTTATTTTAACATAGGGGCAGGTGCTTGTCAATAAAGATTTACGCTTTTTTCCTTGCGAGACGCAGAATCGTTCCGTCGCAGACGGGGATCCTTTCGACATTGCCGTAGAGGACCTCGGAAACTGCCCAGCCGTCCCTCAGCGAAAATGCGGGGAGGATCTCCTTATCCGAATAGTTTAAGACCGCGGCAAGGCAGGTGCCCTTAGCTTCGGGATGGAGCGTGATGCCGAGATTCGGATTTTCTGCCATGAGGGGCTTCTGTGCAATTTTTTCACCCGCTATAAGGCGATAGATCCGATAATAGGCATTTTTGTTAAAGCCGTCCGCCGCCTCAAAGGCGAGTGCTTCGGGCGCGAAATTGCAGAAATATACCAAGCCCTTGCCGTAGCGGTTTTTCAGGAGAACGGGATCACCCGCTTCGTTTTTGAGCAGCACCTCTGCCGTTTTCGGGGTGAGAAGAATTTCTTTTCCGCGATAGGAGAGCGCATCTTCGCCGATATGCACGGTGTGGCTCTCGCTGACCGAAAATCCGCCGGACTCTGCGCCAACGATCTCGGGAAATTCTGCGATCTGGCCGCCGCCGTAGGAGATATACAGCGCTCCACCTTCGCGTACCCTTTTAAGCAGGGCGCTCCAGGTCTTCTTATAAATGACCTGCCAGCCTGCGATCGCAGGCATAAGGTAGAGATCCGTTTCGGGAAGAACGCCGTTTTCGGTATAGGCAACGTCAAGATCAAGCCCTGCCTGTTTGCCGAGTGTCAGTGCTGCAATGGCGGTTGGCTGATGTGCCTGGCCGCGCGAAAGAAGGCAAACACCGTCCGTTTTTCTCTTCGGGAAGGGCTTCGGCAGACGGTCGGTGAGGGCGGCCATGCTCTGCATCACGAGGGCGGCGGGCTTTGGAGAAAGATCCTCATAGAAGAGGCCGAGCTCGCGCTCCACCATTGCCCAGGAATAGGGCGGAAAATCGAGGTGCTTCTGATCGAAAGCGCACCACCACTGATAGCCGCACAGCCCATTCGTCAGCGTGGAAAGGATCTGGATCCGCATGAAATTTGCCGCCATTGCGTCACTGCCGAGCGACTGCGAGAAAACGCCGCTCTCCTGCACGTAGGCAGGGCGGTTGCTGACACCCGCGTAATACAGGCTTTGCGCCGTGGGCAAAAAGGTCATGCGCAGGCGCGTGTAGGGCTCAACGTCACCCCCCACGGTGGGTGAGGGATAGGGGTGCGTGGTTAAAATATCGCAAAGCTCGCCCTGATGGCCGATCTGCCAGGGAGAGGTGCCGTCCGAGAAAAGACCGTGCATGCCGCTTGCGATCGGTCGGCTTTTGTCCTCTGCTCGAATGGCATCCACCACGGCAAGCGTCCAGCGGTAGGCTTCAAAGGCATCCTTTGCCTCGCCGAGGCAGTTGCATTCATTTCCAAGATCCCAAAGCGCGATCGCGCGCTCGTCCTTCAGTTCACGCACGAAGCGGTGGATAAACCGCGTCATCCACATGATCGCCTCGGGATCGCTGATCAGGTTCTTCCCGCTCAGAATGGGCGGAATGAAGAGCATACCGCTCATCCAGCCCGTTACGATGGAGACTACGAGCTTTAAGCTGTTTTCCTCTGCCGCACGGCAAAAATCCCGAAAATCCTCTATGCGTTCTGCATCCACACCGTCACCGTAAACAGGCTCGCCGGTGTTTGCGTTCGCATATTCGCCGTGCGTGCCGCGCCAGGCGTATTTTTGCATCACGGGCTGAAAATCGCGCCAGTTCGGGAAAACACGCAGATATTTTACGCCGTATTCCTTGAGTCTTGCAAGCTCCTTTCGGATCTCTCTTCCGTCATAGTGAAGCCACATTTCCGTGCCCCACTGCTTGCCCCAATAGTTGACGCCGAGTATATATTCGTTTTGCATTTTGTTTTTCTCCTGCTTCTTTCAGTGCATTCTGTAATCCCATGCGTAGGGAAGGGGATAGAGCGAGAGCACCTCCTCGGCGCCGATCGTTTCGGGCGGTACACCGCGCTCTGCCGCCAGGCGCTTTGCGTGCAGCTCGATCCATATGTTGGAGAGTGCGTATTCGCCCTCTCGGATGTCTGCCACCACGAGCGATTCGTTGACGAACTGCTCTGCACGCACAAAATCCGAAAGCTTCGTATAGCAGGTGCCGAGCAGCATCCGCATTCTTCCGTTTTCGCGGATATGCTCGGGGAAGGTTTCATACAGATCGGCAAGCGTATGATAGCGCCCTGCGTGGATCAGCACCTCGGCGCATTCCAGGCAAAGGGGCGTGTAGGTATTGCAAAGTGCGATCGCGGCGAGCATCTGCTCTGCGGCGGCCTCGGTATCACCGAATACGTTTTTATAAAGCTGTGCAAGATTCCGTCTTGCCCACGCGCTGTCCTCCGCCTCGGTCGAGCGGATAAAGCACCGCTTGGCCTCTTCAAAATTTCCCTCGGCGTAATGCATCACGCCGAGATGGTTGTAATAGTACCAGTTGTCGGCGGGTGTGCGTTCCATCAGAGCCAGCCACCGCTTGCCAACGGCATGGGAAACGATCGGCAGGGCGGTGGAGGGAGAGGGGAGCGGCGTGCCCGCAAGAAGCGAGGCCCAATCGGTCTGCGCTCTTCCGATGCTGTCCTTTGGAAATTCGCAGGATCCGCTGATCGGCTTTCCGCGCAGTTGCTCCTCAATAGCACCCCAGCCCGAGCCGTAGTAGGCGGGAGCATCCTTTTTCACAAGCGCAAAGACCGAGGGATCGAGAAGCTCCTTTTTCTCGGAAACGAGCTTGCCGAGAGCTTCTTTCGCCACCGTGATATTGCCGTGTGCCACATCGGGAGAAAGGCTCGCCGCCGTGTAGCATTCACGGAAGGAGATTCGGCTGTTCTTCGGCATCATAAAATGCTCTAACTGCGTTTTCAGAAGCCCTGCCTGGATCTCAACGTAAGGCCCGGCCTCGTGGGTGAGCCATTCGCTCCAGTGGCGGCCGCCGTTGTGCTGGCCCCAAACGAAGAGCTTTCTGCCCTGCAGGATCGGATCGGAGAAGTGCAGAAGTCCGACGCCGTCCCCTTCTAAGGCGGCGATCCATTTGTCGCTTTCCTTCGGGATGTCGTAGAAGTAGTCGCGCGAATATGCGGAGTTGACGGCGTAGCTGACGTCGCAGGTATCAATATCGCGGAGCATTCCCTTATCTAGGAAATATCTGCCCTCGGTGTAGGTGCAGAAGAAGCTTTCCTCGGTCGGCACGATCACGCGGGTGTCCTTGGTTTCAGGCACGGCGATGTTGGACCACCAATACATATAAACGTCCGTATCGTCCGTGTTTTCGATCGTGATATTCATGATAAGGGCATCGCCGCGCAGGGCGGCCTCGATGCAGTAGACCACGCCGCGGATGCGCTCCAGCTCATACATACGCAGAATCGGCTCGCCCGCGGCATTTTCCGCCCTCTGCGCAAACATCGGTGAGCAGGTCAGGGGATTATGCCCCTTGATGCCAACGTTCCATTCCACACCGCCCGAAAACCATGCGTTGCGCAGGGCGAGGTTGGCAGGGCGGTAAACGTCGTTTTTATAAAGGAGCTCGCGGTCCTTCGTTTTATCGTAGAGCGACCAGAGGCGGCCTCCGAGAGAGGGCAAAAACACGGCGCGCAGCTGCTCGTTTTCCAGAATGGCGGCATCCATGGCCGTGGGGATCTCTGCGCGGTCATAGCCGTCCTGGATGGCATAGGGCAAAAGCGTTGGGATCATACCCTTGCCGATGTTCTTTCTGTCCTCCGGCGAAACGTTTTTTGAAACCTCGATGGGGGCGCGGATGTAGGCGTTTCTGTGAATATCGGGCAAGGTGTTTTCTTCTCCCATATTCGCCGCGGGGATCGTGTATTTTTCAAAGCTTAGCGTTGTCATAAAATCTCCTTCCAATGTTTTTCGTATGCCTTGACAAGCATATTCCTCAATGTTATAATATCATTATAAATTTACTTTCTCAACGAAAAATATGACTTGTTTTTATCAAATTTTTACCTTTGGAGCTTTTATGAAGGATGCATTTTATGAGGCGCTCAAGGATACGCGCGGACGGCTCTTCGCCGAGATCCAGAAGGAGTACGCCTCTCGTTATCATTTCCATCGCGCCTTTGAGATGGCGTATATTTTTGAAGGGGATGCAAGGTACGAGATCGAGGATCGGCTTTTTTCTGCCTCCGCGGATCAGATCATCTTTGCGCACTGCTATTATCGGCATCGATCCTTGGACATTTTGCCGCACAGAAAATACGTGATCGCCGTGCCGGAGAAGCTATCGCGCGACGTATACGAGCTTTTTTCCTCCTTCACCCTGCCGCATCTTTTGCCGGACAAGGAATTTAACCGCACGCTTCTTCCGTATTTCAAGGCACTCTGCGCTTGCGATGACGAAACGCCGCCAATCGTGATCCAAGGATACGTAAATCTGATCTTCGGTTTGCTTGTCTCGCATTATAAGAGCATCATCGTTTCTCCGAAGAGCAAAAACGTGACGGTGATTGCGAATATTCTCAACTATATTGATAAGCATCTCGGGGAGCCGCTGAACCTGACGGATATCTCGGGATATTTCGGATACAATCCGTCTTACTTCTCCCGTATGTTCAATCGGTGCGTTGGCATATCGCTGAACCAATATATCAATTTTGCAAGACTGGATCGCTATGAGATCCTTGAGCGGCAGAGCGGCGAAAAGAGCGTGACCGATCGGATCTTAGAGGCAGGATTTTCATCGCTTGCCACCTTTTACCGCGCGAAAAAGGAGCGCGGGGAAATTCGATAAAAGCCACCGTTGACGGAAAACGAAAAATATGCTACAATATAGAAAAAAGAAAGGGGGCGGTGTTTTGAGATACGATAAGGAAAGCGGCGAGATCGCCGTTTCGCTGACGGAATGGGTCATGCTGGCAAGGCGCGGCATCAGCACCGCCCGCCCCATCGAAGAGGAGGAGGCGCTCTCGCCCGCTCTGCGTTATGCCTTGCAGGAGGCCATGCCCGATGCGAAGGAGGAAAAGCTCTTTTATCCTTTCGAGAGCGAGGACGGCACGCATTTTTCGCTTCACGCCAAGGTGCAGCATATCTCCTTCGATTCGCTGACGATCGCACGCGGTGTGGACGGCAACCCCTCGCGCCCCCCGAGGGCACTTGTGCAGCAGGTGCGCGGAGAGGGATATATTGCCGCGTATATGTACGCAAGGATCGCATCGTATAAAAAGATCAAATTGCGCGTTCTCTATATCAATCCCGACACCTTGGCCTTCACGGAGAAAACCGAGAGCCTTTCGATCGAAAAGTTAGAGGGATTTTTTGCAAAATGCCGTGCGGCGGTACAGCTCTATGCGCGCCCCGCGATCGATCGCGTGATGCGCCGTTTGCCCTCTCTTGCCGATCTGAGGTTTCCTTACGGAAGTATGCGCGAGGGGCAGGATGTGTTCGTGCGCGGTGTGTACCGTGCGATCAGCGCAGGGAAAACGCTGTATGCTGAGGCTCCCACGGGCATCGGAAAAACCGTTTCCTCTCTTTATCCCGCGCTCCGCGCGCTCGGCAAGGGCAAATGCGACAAGATCTTTTATTTAACGCCAAAGACGACCATCGCCTACAGCGCAAGGGATTGCCTGCTGGATATGACGAAAAAGGGCGCGATCCTGCGCGCCGTGATCCTAAGCGCCAAGGAGCGTGTGTGTCCGCACGGACTTGCCTGCCGCGAGGGCGCGGAGAACTGTCCGCTCTCCGCAAACAAGCGCCTCACCGAGGCGGCGCTCTGGCTCTATGACAATGCACCTGCGGTGGCAGAGGAGAGGGATATTTTCACGGCGGCGGTCAAATTTGAGGTCTGCGTGCACGAGCTTTCACTCTGCTATTCCGAGCTTTGCGACGTTGTGATCTGCGACTTTAACTATCTCTTTGATCCCGTGGTGTTCCTGCGGCGGTATTTCACCGAGGGCGGCCGCTATGCCTTCCTTGTGGACGAGGCGCACAACCTGCCGGACAGAGCCTCGGAGATGTATTCCGCGCGCATAGAGGAGAGTGAGCTTCTTGCCGAGGGCATTGCTCTTCCCGAGCACTCTCCTTTGCAAAAAGAGATAGAAAATGTAAAGAATACTTTTCATAATATACTATATCCGCTTGTAAAAGAGGAAACAAGACGGGATGAGAACGGCAATCTTTTCGCCTTTGCACATGGCAAGGATCTGCCGGAGGGGCTTTTTGATCTGACGGTTTCCTTGCTTCATGCCGCAGAAGAAACCTTGTTTTCAAGCCGCGCTCGCCCTGCTGCGGAGCTGCGACCGATCAAGGATTATTATTATCGCCTGAAGCGCTTTTTCGAGATCCTTACCTGCTTTGACCATCGGTACGAGTATTTTGTATTTCTTGAAGAGGGGCGGCTCTCCTTAAAGCTCTTCTGCATCGATCCCGCGGGCGTGATCCGCGCAAGACTTGCGAAGGGGCATAGCGCGATCTTCTTTTCGGGCACGCTCACACCGATCACCTATTTCAAATCGGTGCTCGGCGGTGACGGCGAGATCTTAGAGGTGCCCTCGCCCTTCGTAAAGGAGCAGATGTCGATCTCCATTATGGATAAGATCGGCACGCGGTTTCTGCAAAGAGAGGACACGCTCCCTGCCGTTTTGCGCGTCATTGCCGCCACGGTTTCGGCAAAGCGCGGCCACTATATGGTGTTTTCACCCTCGTTTGCTTACAATGAAACGCTGGCCGCCGCCTTCCGCGCGAAGTATCCGAAGGTTCGCGTGCTGGAGCAAAAGCGCACGATGAAGACCGAGGAGCGTGCCGCGTTCCTGGATGCCTTCCGCGAGGAAAAGGAGGGCTATCTCGTTGCGTTCTGCGTGATGGGTGGCATCTATTCCGAGGGCATTGACCTTGCGGGAGATAGCCTGATCGGTGCGATCGTCGTCGGCACGGGGCTGCCCGGCGTTTCCTATGAGCGCGAGGCCATGGCCGCTTACTATGAGGAAAAATACGAGGCGGGCAAGCAGTACGCTTATATCTATCCCGGATTTCACCGCGTTTTGCAGGCGGCGGGACGTGTGATCCGCCGCGAGAGTGACCGCGGCGTGATCGTTCTGATCGACGATCGCTTTGCCGATCCTCTCTACAAAAAAAGCGTGCCACAGCTGTGGCACGGCTTGAAATTCGTGGGGGATGCGAAGGCTTTGCGGATGCTGCTTGACCGTTTTTGGGCTGAAAATTAGCGGCTGCCTATCTTGGCATTGTTCTTTTGCTTTTTTGTTTTTCTTTTTCCGAGGAGGCATCCGCTTCGTTTATCGAAGCGTGCCTCCCCGTTTTTTTGAAAAAGAATGCGCCCTGCACGCGAGAGCCGCAGCACCCAGGGGATACGGTAGACGCGAGCCTCTTCCTCAAGAAAAAAATCGAGGGAAAGCGAGAGCGGACGGTGGCGAAAGGCCTTTTTCGGATCGGGATCCTCTTCGTACTGCCGTGAAAGAGAGGGAAGGGCTTGCTCGGCCGAGCGAAGCACGGTCTCGGAAAGCTCCTGCAGGATCTTTTTTATGCGCGCGCCTGCTTTGCCGTCCGGCAGATCGGGAAGGTTGGCTTCGCAGATCATATGGCATATCCCGCCCGCTGAAAATTCTTTTCGGTTTATCATTCTTCGCCTCCCTCGCGCGTTCTTTTTTATCCTATGCAGCGTAGCAGCGGGATATGCTTTTACGGCGTATGGAGTGCGCGATAGGCAGACATGGAGAGGCCGTATTTTTTCTTAAAAAGCGTGGTTGCGAGGCTGAGCGTTCCAAAGCCGCTTTCAAAAACGATCTCGGAGATGCGCTTGTTGGAGTTTTTCAGCATGTTTGCAATATAATTCAGGCGCAGATCGGAGATAAATTCGGAAACGGTTTGGCCGGTGTATTTTTTCATAGAGCGCGCAAGATGCTCACGCGTGCGCCCGGAAAGAGCGATCATTTGCTCACTTCCTTCTTTGAATCCGCCCTCGGTGCGCATGCGGGCGCAAAGCAATTCCAGCCACGGCGGTATGCGGTGCGATTCGTGCGAAAAATCCGAAAAAAGCGTGGTGAAAAGCTGCATCAAAAGAATGCGGAGTGCGGTTTTTCGTCTCGGTGCATCCTCGGCGGCAATCGCACCGAGGGATTCGATTTGCTTTTCAAAACGTTCCCGCTCATAGCGTGCCATTGTAGCGGTTGGCGGTTGCTGTGCGCACAAAAGATTTTTTGAAGGGAATCCGTTGCCAAGATAGAAAAATGCGCTCTCTAAAGTCTCTTTTGTAAATGTTAGGTTGCAAAATGAGAATTCTTCGTCTTTGATTTTGGAATATTTATGGACGTCCGAGGGGCGGATAAAAACAACGTCACCTGCCGAAAGCTCTCTGCGTGTTCCGTTTGCCGTGTGGCAGGTGCGCCCCGAAAGCATAATGAACATCTCTGCGTAATTATGCGTGTGCTCGGTGAAGTATTCGGTTCGGCTGTTGACGATGCGATAGCCGATGCCCGTGGCGGTATCCACGAAACGCTCTGCACTTAAAATTTTAATATTGATAGAAAAACACCATCTTTCTTGCGAAAATATCACAATACAGATATATTTTATCACATATTTGATTGAAAAACAAGGCGATATTTGCTAAAATAAAAGAAAAGACAAAGGGGGAGCGGTTATGGCTGTGAGACTCAAAATTTCCGATCCTGTGATTATAGCGCAGGGGCCGAGATATAAAGACGTTGGCTGGGGGGAATTCCAGTTCCCTCTGCTGGGGGATCGTGCCGAGGATGGCGCGATTTACGCCAGTGTACAGATAACCGAGGACTCGGGCGAGGCCTACGGCGCAAGGCTTGGACGCGCTTTCTTCATTTCTAAGGATGAGGGAGAGCATTGGGAGGCGCTTCCAAAGGAAGAATGGGCGGCAGCATCGATGCGGCAGGCAATGCGCTTGCCGAACGGTGAGCGTATAAAGCTTGATTCTGCTCCCATTGTACGCGTAGCGCCCGAGAATCTTCCTGCACCTGCAAGCGTTTTATATGGGCCGGAATCGGGGCGGGATCGCGTATTGTATCGGGCGAGTGATATTCCCGATTCCTTGGTGCATAAGGGATGGTACGTGGATCGTTACGATCCCAAAACAGGCGAGATGTCTCGCGAGCAGGCAAAGCTCGATTGGCCGAATATGTGCATCGGAGGAGGACGGGATTATCTTTTCAGTCCGTGGCCGATCGGTAGGATGCGCCTATCGCCTGACGGAACGCTGTTTCATACGCATTATGGGCGCGGCCTTTATCCGGAAAACAGCGCGCCGGATCTTTTCTTTCAGCAATATTATTTCAAATCGGAGGATGCGGCGCATTCGTGGTCGCTCGTTTGCACGATCCCCTTTGTTCCCGATGTCAGAAAAATGCCGAGGGCGTATTTTGCCGAAGGCTTTTGCGAGGCGGATGTGGCCTTTATGCCCGACGGCAGTATATTTACGCTTCTGCGCACGGGATATTCGTTAGATATGCAGTTTCCAATGTATTACGCCCGCTCAACGGATGGGGGAAAAAGCTTCAGTGAACCGCAGATCTTTGACCGTCTCGGTGTTTGGCCCACGCTTTGCTCGCTTTCCTGCGGCGTGACACTTGCATCCTATGGGCGCCCCGGATTTTTCATTCGTGCTACCGATGCGCGCGACGGTTTGGTTTGGGATGATCCGATTGAACTGCTTTCTACCGAGGTGAAGCCCGATGCAAGAGAGATTCCGCCCTGCCCGGGAGAGAGCCGAGCACCGTTTGAGTGGCGGAGCGGTTGCGGTTATTCGGATATGATTCCCTTGGATGCGCACTCGGCACTTCTCGTATATACGGATTTTTACGTTCCCGATGAAAACGGAGAAAACAGAAAAACCTTGCTTTGCCGAAAAATTGCCGTGGAAGAATAAAAAGGAGCTTCTTGTATGAATTTTTATCTTACGAAAATCGAAACGTGCTTAAAGCTTTTGCGCGATGCATCGCGCAAAGCCGTGACTGAGATTCCGCTTCTCGGCTTTGAAGTTTTTGATTATAAGAATGGAAACACGCCGCCGCAGGGGGATTACGCGTCTTTTTCCGTGGTGGATGGAAGAGACAAGCGGTTTTGGCTGAGAGCTGAGATCGCTGTGCCGAAGGACGAGGAAAACAGAACCTATTTTATAGAAATGAATACCGGCGTTACGGGCTGGGATGCCTGCAATCCGCAGATGATTCTCTATCTTGATGGAAAAATGGCTTGCGGTATGGATATCAACCACACCGTGATGCCGCTTTCGGGCGGTCGCAAGTACCGTATGGATTGCTATCTGTATTCGGGAAATGAGCAATCGCATTTTCCTGTGGTTTGCCGCTTGCTTTCGGTTCATCGCCGCGTGGAAAAGCTGTATTTCGATATGCTCGTTCCTTTTGAAGCCTGCCGCGACGTTTATCTTGAGAATTCTGCCGAGTTTGCCGCCGTGATGCGCGTTTTGGATAGGGCGCATGCCGTTTTGGATCTTCGTGATTTTGATTCGCCCGCCTTTTTTGCAAGCGTGGAGCGTGCGATCGCACTTTTGGAGGAGGAGCTTTACGGCGCGCTTTGCTCCACCGAGGGCAAGCCCGTTGTACATTGCGTTGGCCACACGCATATCGACGTGGAATGGAAATGGGACAGACGGCAGACAAGGGAAAAAATCCAGCGCAGTGCCGCCACGGCGATCTCTTTGATGGGAGAATATCCCGATTATAAATTTATGCTTTCTCAGCCGGAGCTTTATCGCTATCTTGCCGAGGAGGCACCCGAAAAATTTGCCGAGGTGAAAGCGCTTTCCGAGGCGGGGCGCTGGGAGATCGAGGGGGCGTTGTATCTTGAATGCGACTGCAATCTGACGAGCGGCGAGAGCCTTGTGCGCCAGCTTCTTTACGGAAAGAAATATATGCGCGAGGAGTTCGGAAAGGAAAGCCATATCTGCTTTTTGCCCGACGTTTTCGGTTATAGCGCATCGATGCCGCAGATCCTCAAAAAAAGCGGCGTGGATCATTTCATCACCTCGAAAATCAGCTGGAACGATACGAATACGATGCCCGTGGATGCTTTTCTCTGGCAAGGTATCGACGGTAGCGAAATTCTTTCTTCCTTCATCACTACCTGGCATTACGCGAAAAGCGGCATACCGAACCGCCAAACCACCTACGTTGGTAAAAATATCCCCTCTTATATCAAGGGCGCGTGGCAGAGATTTTCGCAGAAGGAATATGCAAGCGTTGCCTTGAATACTTACGGTCACGGAGACGGAGGCGGCGGCCCCACCCGCGAGATGCTGGAATACGCAGATCGCCTTGCCAAGGGCTTGCCCGATATGCCGGTTTTGCGCCTCTCCCTGCTTTCGGATTATTCCGAGGCGCTCTCCTCGCAGTTTGCCGAAAACGCAGAGAAGCTCGGCCGTGTGCCGCGCTGGGTGGGAGAATTGTATCTTGAATACCACAGAGGCACTTATACCTCCCAGGCCGCTACGAAGCGCGGCAACCGCAAGTCTGAGCTTGCTCTCGGCGCTGCCGAGGCACTTTCTGTGACGGATCTGTATTTTGGCGGTGATTATGACAAGAAGGGCCTTGATCTTGCGTGGAGGGACGTGCTTCATAATCAATTTCACGATATTCTCCCCGGATCGAGCGTGCATTCGGTTTATGAGTTCACAAAAGAGGATTACGCCCGCGTTCGGGAGTTTACCGATGCGGTGAAGAAAGAGAAGCTCGCCGCGCTTGCCTCGCGCATCGAAACCACGGGCGGCGTTCTCGTTTACAATCCGCTCGGCTTTGCGCGCCGTGGCACGATCACGGTGGACGGAGAGACGTACGCGACAAAGGACGAAATCCCCGCCTTTGGCTATGCGGTGATCCGTCCCGAGAAAAGGCCTGCCCGTGTTTGGTTGGGGGAGCGAGAGGCGGAAAATGATTTTTACCGCATTTGCCTTGACGGTGCGGGCTGCATCACCTCGCTTTACGATAAGCGCGCCGAGCGTGAGCTCGTGCCCTGCGGCGCATGTATGAACGAATTTCGCGCATTCGAGGATCATCCGCACATATACGATGCGTGGGAGCTGGAGCCGTATGCAACCGAAAAGCCGTATATCCTTTCGGATGCGGCGGTGATCCGCGCTGTATATGACGGCACGCGCGCAGGTTTTGAAATCCTGCATACTTACGGAAAATCCACGGTAAAGCAAATGCTTTGGCTTTATTCCGATTCACCTCGCATCGATTTTGAGCATGAGATCGATTGGCATGAAAAGCACCAGATATTGAAGCTCTTCTTCCCCTGCAACCTCCATGCAACCGAGGCGACCTACGAAATTCAGTTCGGCCACGTAACGCGCCCCACGCATAAGAACACGAGCTGGGAGGAGGCCAAGTTTGAGGTTTGCGCTCAAAAATGGGTGGATATCTCGGAATACGGCTACGGCCTTGCGCTTCTGAATGACTGCAAGTACGGCTATAGCGCGGAGGGAAGCACGCTTGCTCTCACCGTTTTGAAATGCCCCGATGATCCCGATCCCACGGCAGACGAGGGCTTGCACGTTTTCACCTGCAGTCTTATGCCCCACGGGGGAGATTTCCGTGCCGCGGGTGTGATCCGAGAGGCATACAGCCTCAATCAGCCGCTTCTTTCTTGCCCGATTGAACGGGGAGAGGGAGATCTTGCGGAGCGTTTTTCGATGATCGAATGCGACGATCCCGCCGTGATCATTGATGGTATCAAGCGTGCCGAAAAGAGTGACGGTCTGATCGTTCGTCTCTTTGAAGCCTTCGGGGGCCATGCAAGGGTGAGGCTGCGCGTTGCAGAGGATTTCAGAAAGGCAACCCTCGTGGATCTGATGGAGAGGGAGATCGCTCCGCTTTCCATTGAGGACGGACGCATCGCACTGGATTTCGGCGCATTCGAGATCCATACGGTGCTTTTGGAGAAGAAATAATATCCCGGTATTCAAATAAAAAAGGAATGCTTCGGCTTCAAAATGCCGATTCATTCCTTTTTTTGATCAAAAAATTATTTGTTATTTCCGAAAATGTGTTTATCGCTTCCAATATTTTCTGTCCAGCGAGCGATACATAATTGCTTCTCCGATATGGTCTGCACCGATTTGTTCCGCGCCGTCAAGATCGGCAATGGTACGCGCCACACGAAGGATGCGGTCGTGCCCTCTTGCGGAGAGACCGAGGGAGTCAAAGGCCTCGCGAAGGAGCTCCTTGGCCTCTTCGCTTGGCTCGCAGTATTTTTGTAGCTGCTTCGGTGTCATGGCGCCGTTGAGCGTATCGGAGGCATCGCCTGCCGCGGCAAGACGCGCCTTTGCAAAGGCGCGCGCGGCATTCACGCGCTTTCGTATCTCGGCGGAGCTTTCGCCCTTCGGCGTGTTTCCCGAGATCTCATCGTAGGAAACGGAGGGAAGCTCGATCACGATGTCGATGCGGTCAAGCAGCGGTCCGCTGATGCGGTCGAGATATTTTCTTACGGCGGAGGGAGAGCAGGTGCACTGCTTGTTCGGATCGCCGTAGTAGCCGCAATGGCAGGGGTTCATCGCGCAAACGAGCATGAAGCGCGAGGGGTAGGTAACCTTGGCCGCCGCGCGTGTGACGGTGACCTGCCCGTCCTCCAAGGGCTGGCGCAGCGCTTCGGTGACCTTTTTCGGGAATTCGGGCAGCTCGTCAAGGAAGAGAACGCCCGTGTTAGCAAGCGAGATCTCGCCCGGCTTCGGGCTCTGACCGCCGCCGATCAGCCCCACGGGCGAAACCGTGTGATGCGGAGAGCGGAAGGGGCGGTGGCAGATCAGATCGGTTTTCAGAATACCCATCACGGAATGCACCTTGGTTGCCGAGATCGCTTCCTCAAAGCTCATGTCGGGCAGGATGGAGCCGAGGCGCTTGGCAAGCATGGATTTTCCCGAGCCGGGAGGGCCGATCATCAGCACGTTATGTCCGCCTGCGGCGGCGATCTCCAAGGCGCGCTTGGCCTTCAGCTGACCGCGCACGTCCGAAAAATCCTCCTCGCCCGCGCGCAGAGAAAGACGCGCAGGGTCAAAGCTCGTGGGCGTTTTTTCGATCCGCTCCTTGCCAAGCAGATGGTTGATCAGCTGGCGGAAGCTTCTTACTCCGTATACCTCGATCCCTTCTACAACGGCGGCCTCGTGCGCATTCTCGATCGGCACATAGATTTCCTTCTTGCCCTTGTCGCGCGCAAGCACGCACATGGGGAGCACGCCGTCCACGCCGCGCACCTCGCCCGTCAGTGAGAGCTCGCCAACGAAGAGCTTGTCCGAAAGATCCATATCGTGCGGCAGAATGCCCTGGCATTGGAGCACGGAGATGAGGATGGCAATATCGAAGCCCGAACCCTCCTTTTTGCGGTTGGCGGGCGCGAGATTCACGCAAAGATCCAAGGGCGGAAACATAAAGCCGCTGTTCTCGCAAGCGGAGCGCACGCGGTTTTTCGCCTCCTTGACGGCGGCATCGGGCAGCCCGACAAGGTCAAAGCAGGGGATCCTGTCCCACGCGCTGCATTCCACCGTGACGAGAAAGCCGTCAATGCCGACAAGCCCTGCGCTGTATATTCTTGAAGTCATAGAAGCCTCCGAATTTTTCTTATATTACATTTATTATATAGGAAACAAAAAAAGAAATCAAGACAAATATTGACATTACGAAGGAAATATTTTATAATCTAATATAAAAACGGAATGGAGACGCGCGATGAGAATACTGCTGATCCGACATGGCGATCCCGATTATTCTATTGATGGGTTGACCGAAAAGGGGAAACGCGAGGTTTTGCTTCTTGCGAAAAAGCTTTCTAAGGAAAAGATAGATAAGATCTATTCTTCTCCGCTCGGCCGTGCAAGGCTGACCGCTGAGCCGACGGCACGGGCGCTCGGCAAAGAGATCGAAATTTTGCCGTTTATGCGTGAATTTGACGCTAAGTTAGAGCTACCGTATATGGATGCGCCCACGATCCCATGGGACGTGTTGCCCGCTTATATGAACGAGCAGCCCTTTGTATATTCTCTCATGCAATGGCAGGAAACGCCGTTTGTCAAGAATTCCGCGGTGTTTGCCGAATACAAGGCGGTTTGTGAGAGCTTCGATTCGATCCTTGCACGGCACGGCTACGAGCGAGACGGATACAATTACAAGGTCGTTTCGTCAAGCCACGATACGATCGCGATCTTTTGCCACTTCGGCATTATGGCGGTCGTGCTTTCGCATCTTTTGAACTGCTCGCCCTATTCGCTCTGGCAGCATACCTGTGCATTGCCATCCTCGGTAACAACGATCTATACGGAGGAGAGAAGAAAGGGAATTGCGCTGATGCGTGCGGTGGGATTTGGTGACATTTCGCATCTCTATGCTGAGGGCGAGCCTCCCTCGTTTGCGGCGAGATTTTGTGAATGCTTTGCGGACGGGGAGCGCCACGACGATTAAAAGTTAAAAATAAAAAGGACGCCCACAGCATTGCTGCTGCGGGCGTCCTTGCCTTCCCTAAGGGGAAGAAATTGTTATGGATTATTTGTCCAAGCCGAGATCCTTCTGCTTGCCGAACTTGGTTGCGGATACAACCATAGCGGAAAGTGCGAACAGTGCGATCGCGTTGGGGATAACCATCAGGTTATTGAACATATCCGTGAGGTTCCAAACGAGAGCGTTCGAAGCAAGAGCTGCGCCAAGGAATACGAATACAACTGCGATGCAGTTATATACGAGGTTGGACTTCTTGCCGAAGAGGTGAAGGAAGTTTACCTTACCGAAGTAGTTCCAGGAAAGGATCGTGGAGAAGGCGAAGAAGAACAGGCAGATCGCAACGAAGATCGCACCGATGATGTCGCCGGCAACCTTGCCGAAGAGCACGCCGAAGGTCTTTTGGAATGCAAGCTGAACCATATTCGTCTTGTCTACGCCTTCGATCGCGCCGGCTACGGTGATCGTGCCGTCGCAGTACAGAGTGGAGATAACGATCAAAGCGGTCATGGTAAGAACAACGAAGGTATCAATAAACACACCCATCATAGCGGAGGTGCCCTGCGTGTGAGGATCCTTTACGTCTGCAAGTGCATGTGCGTGAGGCGTGGAACCCATACCTGCTTCGTTCGAGAACAGACCTCTCTTAGCACCCTGGCTGATGGCAGCCTTGATGCCGGCACCGAAGGCACCGCCGAGGATCGCCTGGGGAACGAAGGCAAACTTGAAGATCATGCCGATGGCCTTGGGAACGTTTACGATGTTAACGCAGAGAACGAGAATGCCGCCTACAAGGTAGAGGCAAGCCATTACGGGAACGATCTTCTCGGTAGCGGAAGCGAGCTTCTTGGTACCGCCGAAGAGGATAAAGCCTGCAAGACCTGCAACAATCACACCAACAATGATCTTGATGATCTGCTGTGCGGTTGCATCGGTAACGCCGCACGCACCGAATGCGGTTGCGGTGGTATCTGCGATGGAGTTAGCCTGCACCATTGCACCAACGAAGCCGAGCGCGATGATGGCTGCAACGGAGAAGAAGCCGGCAAGATACTTACCGAACTTGCCCTTGAATGCTGTCTTGATGTAATAAACAGGACCGCCCTCGCAGGAGCCGTCAGCATTTACGACCTTGGTCTTCTGCGCAAGCACTGCCTCTGCGTAGATGGTTGCCATGCCGAGGAAGGCGATGATCCACATCCAGAAGATCGCGCCGGGACCACCAACGAGGATCGCGCCGCTGGCACCGATAATGTTACCCGTGCCCACCTGTGCCGCTACCGCCGTAGCCAGCGCCTGGAAGGAGGAGAGGCCGCCCTCTTTCTTGCCGCCCTTGAGCTTGATGTTGCCGAACACGTTCTTCATGCCCTCACCGAAGCAACGAACCTGAACAGCCTTGGTTTTGATCGTGTAGAAGAGACCGATTCCGACCAGAAGGAAGATCAGAACATAGTCTGTAACGTATCCGTTGAATTTATCAACGGCATCTGCTAAAATTTTTTGCATTTTCTTTTTTCCTTTCTTTTTTTGCAAAATAAAAAAGTCACCGACAGTATCGGTGGCTCCGGAATAAAAGATCAAATAAACAGAAATTCGGCGGATTTCTGCTACTCTGTCCTTTTGCCTGAGAGATTCAACGGCTATGCGCTCGTCTTGCACCTTCGGCACCCACTTAAGGGATTCTCCAGAGCTCCTCGGCCGAACGGTTTCTTGCGATTCCGAACGCCTCATAGGAAACTGATGTGATGATTATAGCACAATGTTTTTTGTTTTGCAATAGTTTTTTCAAAAAATTCCGTTATTTTTGTCACTTTTGGCGGTTTGGTCAAATGAAGAACTGCTTTTTACGGGTGTTTTGTTGGTTTAGTACAGTAAAGCGAAAAAGTGCGCCAAGGCAGCACAGCCTTGACGCACACGCGTTGATATATTAAGGAAGCGTTTATCCCAAAATCAGACAGCGGGGCAAACGGATTTTGTGGAGAAAACGTCGGCTGACGAACGAGAGGCGTACAAGCGTACGCCGAGAGAGGAAACGGCGTTAGCAAACAAAAATGAATAGAAAGGAGAAAACCGTAGGTTTTCAACCTTAAATATTAAAGTTGCGAAAGAAAACGGAAGAGCTTTGAGCGCAAAACCCTTCCGTTCGTTTTTTTGTTTGCGTTTATCCCAAAATCAGACAGCCCCGTACATATTGTTTTGAGAAAGATACTGATACAGCTGCTGACCGTGGTTTTGCTCCTCCTTCTGAATGTGGGCGAGCGTGTCACGCAGGGTGGGAGAGTTAAATTCAAAGATGCTCACGTCGTATACGGAGGAAACGTGCTTTTCCATCGCGAGGGCATCCTTGCAGAGAAATGCATCTCGGCTCTTCGCATCCGAGGGGCAGGAGGAGGCGGGAGCGCTGAAGGTCTGGCTGACAGCGGTGGGAGCGGCCATCATTTCCACCTCCTCGCCGCCGAGAATGCGGTTGATGGTGCCGAGATGGCTCTCCTCCGTGGAGCGCAGGGCGCAGAAAAGCTCCTTCAATGCGCTGTCGCAGGCCTCCTGCTCGCCCTTTTTGTACTTTTCAATACAGAGCTGCTCGCTGCTTTTGAGATCTGTGAGAAGAGAGATTTCTTTGGGAGTTAAGGTCATGGTTTCGTCCTTCCTTTCTTGGTTTTCGAGGATAGTTTACCCAAAAACGGAAGGAGTATGCAAGGCTTTTAAACGCTGACGGCGAGAATTTCCATTTCTCCCGTGAGGGTGATCTCGCCGCTCTCCGCGGGGATGAAAACGCTTTCGCCACGCTTGATTTTTTGATCGTCAACAAAGCCTTCGCCACGCACGCAGGTGAGGCCGATAAAGCTGTCTTTTACATTGATCTTTATAGGATTTGTAAAGTTAAGTTTGTATAATTTGGTTTCAAAGTAGGGACAAGCGCCGATCAGCGCGGGGTCGTCGCCCGCAACGCTCTGCGGCTTGTAGGGCGAAAAGCTTGTAACGAGAAGTCCTTTTTCGAGGTGCAGAGGACGCTCATTTCCGTCCTTGTCCTTTCTCTTGTAGTCGTAAAGACGGTAGGTCAGGGTGCTGTTCTGCTGGATCTCGAAGAGAAGAACGCCCGCGCCGATGGCGTGCACCGTTCCCGGGGGGATAAAATAGACCTCGCCGCTCTTTACGGGCTGAAAATGCAGAAGGCTCTCCACCGTGCCGTCCAGCGCGGCGGCGCGCACCTCCTCCTCCGAGGTCTCTCTCTCAAACCCAAGATAGAGCCCCGCGCCCTCCGTTGCCTCTAAGATGTACCACATTTCGCATTTTCCGAACTGCCCCTCGTTTGTGAGCGCGTATTCGTCTGAGGGATGCACCTGCACGGAGAGATTTTTTTTCGCATCGATAAATTTCGTCAGCACGGGGAAGAATGGGAAGCGTGCCGCACGTGCGCCAAAGGCCTCCTTGCCAAAGGCCTCGGGCAGCGGCGTTCCGTCTGCAAGCGTGGCCTCTCCGCCTTTCGTGAAGGAGAGCTCCCAGCTCTCGGAGATGCGCCCTGCCTCTCGCACGGCGGCACCGTCCTTTCCGTATGCAAACAAACGCTCGCCGCCCCAAAGGTCCGAGCGCAGATAAGGCTTTAAGGGATAGATCTTCATGGTATTTCCTCCGCTTTTTTCTCTCATTTTAGCATTTTTCTCTCGGATTGTCAATGCGGTGCGTGCTTTTTTGGGTTGTTTTTTGCTTTATTTGTTAATTTTTGCGATAAGCCCTTCCATTTTTAAAATAAATATGTTAAAATAAAATGGTATGTTATTTTTTTCGGTTGTTTTTGTTTTGAAAGGAAAAAGATATGAGTATGAAAAAAATTACCTGCTCCCGCTTTAATAAGGTAGGCGGACAGGCGGTTCTGGAGGGCGTTATGATGAAGGCCGGCACCCGTACGGTGACGACCTGCCGAAGGGATGACGGCTCTCTTTACGTTCACGACGGAAGCTTCGTTTCGGTCAGGAAAAAACATAAATTTCTGAATATTCCTCTTCTTCGCGGCATCGTGAACTTTATTGAAATGCTGATCCTCAGCGTGAAGACCATGAACGTTTCGGCGGAGGCGATCGGACTTGAGGAGGAAGAGCCCTCCCGCTTTGAGAAATTTCTCAAAAAGCGCCTCGGCATTGCGATTACGGATTTTGTGATGGTGCTTGGCGTGGTGCTCGGCCTTGCGCTCTCGCTCTTTCTCTTCATGTTTTTGCCCACTGTGATCGCGGATCTTTTGAATCTGCTCGTGGAAGGGCAGCTTGGAACCTGGCGCGCGCTCGTGGAGGGCGTTGCCAAGATGGGTATTTTCCTTTTGTATATCTATCTTATCGGTCTGATGCCGGACATCCGCCGCACCTTTATGTATCACGGCGCAGAGCATAAGTCCATTGCCTGCTATGAGGCCGGCACGGAGCTGACCCCCGAGAACGCAAAGGGCTATACGCGCTTCCATCCCCGTTGCGGCACGAGCTTTATGTTTTTCATGATCCTGCTTGGTATTCTCGTCGGATTTCTGGTGCGCTGGATGCTTCCCAATCTGCAGACCTGGGCGTATTTTCTGATCCGTCTTGCCATTCTGCCGCTCGTGGTCGGCGTTGGCTATGAGTTTATTATGTTTGCAGGCAAGCATGACAACGTGTTCGTTCGTATCCTCTCTGCACCCGGTCTTTGGGTGCAGGGGCTGACCACCAAGGAGCCGACGCTGGAGATGCTGGAGGTTGCGATCATTTCGCTGAAGGGTGCCCTGCGCGACGAGGAGCCCGAGTTTAACGCTTTCTTTGAAGCGCGTGCCTGGGAAAAGCAGCCCGAGGTGGAGAGCGCCTCGGATGCATCGGCCCATACGGGCATGCTTGTTGTGGAAAGTGTGGACGAGCAGCTGCCCAAGCAGAGGGTTGACGGCGTGGACGAGCTTGCGGATCTGACCGCCTCCGAGCAGCAGTGACGCTCACGGAGGCTGCGGCGCGCCTGCGGGCGGCCGATATACCAAACCCGCTCTATGAGGCGAGACTTCTGTTTTCGCATTTCGGCGGCTTTTCCGATGCGGCGCTGTACGGGAGCGATCCCGCTTGCGACGATGCGGTGATCGAGCCGTATCTTTGCCGCCGTGAGCGGCACGAGCCGATGGCGTATATTATCGGCGAATGGGGCTTTTACAGAGAGACCTATCTCGTTTCGGAGGATACGCTGATCCCGCGTGAGGATACGGAGATCCTTGTAGACTATGCGGTGAAGCATTTGCCGAAGGGGGCTCGCTTTGCCGATCTTTGCACGGGAAGCGGATGCATTGCGCTTTCGGTGCTGAACAATACGGGAGGCACGTCGGCGCTTGCCGCGGATCTCTCGGATGGCGCGCTTTCGGTTGCGCGGAAAAACGCTGAGCGCCTGGGGCTTTCCGATCGCGCCGATATGATTCTTGCGGACGTGCTGAGCGAGGGCTTTCTTTCGGATCTTGCGGCGCATGGGCCATGGGATGCGATCCTTTGCAACCCGCCCTATATTCCCGAACAAGTGTACCGCACGCTCGCACCCGAAATTTTCTTTGAGCCTAAGACGGCCTTCGTCGGCGGGGAGGAGGGGATGGCGTTTTACCGTATTCTGATCCCCGCTTTGCTTCCCGCGCTGAAGCCCGGCGGCTTTCTTGCCTTTGAGATCGGCTACGATCAGGAGGCGCGTATGTGCGCTTTGGCCGAGGCAAGCGGCTGTGAGGCAACGATCTTAAAGGATCTTTCCGAGCATCCGCGTGTGGCGGTATTACGACCGCACTGATCCTATCACGTAATTTTCTTTTTTTCATATATTGCCCTTGAGGTGATGATATGAAAAAAACCATAGCCCTTCTTTTTGGGGGCAAGGGCGAGGAGCACGCGGTCTCCTGCCGCTCGGCGGCGGCCGTGTATAAGAATCTTTGCCCGGAGCGATATCGCGTTTTGCCGATCGGGATCGATCGGCAGGGAGATTTCTTTTTCTATCGCGGTGACTGCGCAGGGCTTGGAAAAGCGGATTTTCGCAAGCAAAGCGAGCTGCTTTTGCCAACCTTCCCGATGCGGCTCGGCTCGCACAGTGGCTTTTACAGTGCAGAGGGGCTGATCCCCGTGGAGCTTGCGCTCCCGATCCTGCACGGCAGAGGCGGTGAGGACGGTGAGATCCAGGGGCTTCTCTCTGCGGCGGGCATTCCCTTCGTTGGATGCGACTGTGTGACGAGCGGCGTATGCTTTGATAAGGAATATACGAAGCGCGTTGCCGAGGCGGCGGGCGTTCCTACCGTGCGCGGTGTTTCCTTGCCGCAGGGCGAGGATGCCGAGGCGGCTGCGGCACGTGTATACGAGACCTTCTCCGGAGCAGAGAAAATTTTCATAAAGCCCGCAAGACAGGGCTCCTCTATTGGAGCATCTGTTGCAAAATGTAAAGAAGAGTTTGCGAAATGTCGCGACCTTGCCTGCGTATACGGTAAGGCGTTGGCGGAAGAATATATAGAGGAAAAAAGAGAGCTTGAGGTCGCGCTTTTGCAAAGAGACGGAAAATTCCTTTTTGCAGGGCCGGGAGAGATCGTAAGCCGCGCGCCGCT
This sequence comes from Clostridia bacterium, assembly GCA_017938205.1. Taxonomy (GTDB): domain Bacteria; phylum Bacillota; class Clostridia; order Oscillospirales; family CAG-272; genus UBA1740. The sequence continues at coordinate 23,269 of JAGBCA010000057.1, read as the reverse complement.
TTATTCCTATCGTGAAAAATACGAGAGCGGAACGGCAGAGGTGCGCGTGCGTGCAGATATTCCCGAGCAAACGAAAAGGCTGCTTTTCGGCTATTGCGAGGTGCTTGCATCGGCGCTTTCCCTGCGCGGTCTTTCGCGCTTGGATTTCTTTCTTACACCCGACGGTGCGCTTTATTTCAACGAGGTAAATACGCTTCCGGGCTTTACCGAAGCAAGCCTTTATCCCGCGCTTTGGGAGGCAGAGGGGCTCGCCTTTCCCGCGCTTTTGGATATTCTGATAGGAGAAGCGATTGCTCGCCCTGCTTGATAGCGGGATCGGCGGTCTTACGGTGGCAAGGGCTTTCTGCCGAAGATGCCCCACGGCAGACGTTTTGTATCTTGCCGATGCCGCAAACGCCCCGTACGGAACGAAGAGCCCGGAGGAGCTTTTGCCTCTGCTGACGCATGGCATCGAGGCCTTGCTTGCGCGTGGCGCGGAGCGGGTGGTGCTTGCCTGCATCACGGCCTCTTGTCTGCACGAGCGATTGCCGAGGTCCTTGCAGCCCTTGGTGATCCCGATCTTACCCTTTGTTGCCGAGCGGATCGCCGCTTGCCGCGGCCGCGTTGGCATCATTGCCACGGAGGCAACCGTGCGCAGCGATGCGCTCTCCCATGCACTTTCACGGTACGGATGCACGCGCCCGATCGAGCGCAGTGCCGCGCAGCCCTTGGTGGCGCTTGCGGAGGCCGGGAAAACGAGCCTTGCGGATGCGGGCGTACAGGATGCCCTGGAGCGCGCTATCCTTCCGCTTTTATACAGAGGCGTGGATACGTTGGTGCTTGGCTGCACGCATTTTCCCTATTTTGAAGAGGCCATCCGCTCGCTTTACGGCGGCTTGCACATTTTATCACCCGCGCGCATTGGAAGCGAAGCACTCGTGCGCACGCTGCCGCAGGAAATGCTTAGGGGCGAGGGACGGTTTACCTATCTCGTTTCCGCATACGGACGAAAATAAAAAAGATCATGAAAAAGTGAGGATACATTATGTCAAAGTACAGACGCGGTCGCATCAACGACGCCGTGGCACAGGAGCTCAACGTTGCTTTGCGTGACGTGCGCGAGCCGCGCGTTGTGAACAACTTTGTGAGCATCACCAAGGCGTCGGTTGCGCCCGATCTTAAGATCGCAACGGTGTATTATTCCTGTATGGGAGATTTTAAGGAGGCGTTGGTCGGGCTTGAAAAATGCACCGGCATGCTTCGCCACCACCTTGCGATCACTCTGAATCTGCGCATCACCCCCGAGCTTCATTTTGTGAAGGACAACGGCATGGAGCACGGTGCACATATTGCAAAGCTTCTGGAGGATATTGCTGCCGAGCGCAAGGAGCGCGAGGCCGCCGCTCCCGTATCCGAGGAGGATGCCGAGGGCTGAGTGCCCTTGGAGGAAAAGGATGCTTTTCGAATCTCCGATCCCAAAACGGAACGGATGAAGAAAGGAAAGGAATATGAAAAAAATTACCAAAGCGATCATTCCCGCCGCAGGACTCGGCACGCGTATGCTGCCGATCTCGCACGCCGTGCCGAAGGAGATGCTCCCGATCGTGGATCTGCCTGCGGTGTATTATCTCGTGAAGGAGGCCGCTGAAAGCGGCATCACCGACGTTCTGATCATTACCAACCGCGATAAGGATGCGATGGAAGATTTCTTCGATCTGTCGATCGAATACGAAAAGGCCTTGCTCGCAAAGGGCAGGGAGGAGGACGTGCGGATGCTGCGAAAGATCGCAGATCTTGCCAACGTGTATTTTCTGCGCCAGAAGGAGACGAAGGGGCTTGGCCATGCGGTCGGCCGCGCACGCTCCTTCGTGGGGGACGAGCCGTTTATGGTGCTGTACGGCGATGATATTATTTTCTCCGAAGCACCCGTCTGCCGTCAGATGATGGACGTGTATGAGAAAAGCGGAAAATGCGTGGTGGGCGTGAAGCCCGTGGCGCCCGAATGGGTATCGAAATACAGCTCTCTGAAGGTTGAGCCCGTGGAGGGAAGCAAAACGCTCTTTTTCTGTGACGATATGATCGAAAAGCCGAAAAAGGGCGAGGAGTTTTCGAATTACTCGATCCTCGGTCGCGTGCTTCTCACGCCGGACGTGTTTGATATTATCGATGCGCTCGAGCCCGGTGCGGGCGGAGAGTATCAGCTCACCGATGCGATTAAGAAAAAGGCACGCACGGAGGGCGTTCTGGCGCTTGATTTTGAGGGCGAGCGCTTTGATATGGGTGCGAAGATCGGCTTTTTAAAGGCCAACGTGGTCAGAGGCGCCCTGCATCCCGAAACAAAAGAGGAGTTTAAGGCCTTCCTCAAGGACTTTGTGAAAACACTTGACTGATATAACGATCCGAGCCGCCACGGCGGCAGATGCTCCGATGCTTGCCGAAGCGGAGGCGCTTTTGTTCTCGGACGCATGGTCTGAAAGAAGCCTTGCGCAAACGCTTGCTTCTCCTTTCACGGCGGCTTTCGTCGCGGTGTGTGACGGAGCGGCTGTTGGCTATCTTCTTGCCTCTCTTCTTGCACCCGAGGGCGAGCTGCTTCGCATCGGCGTGTATCCCACGCACAGAAAAAGAGGCATCGGCGGCCGTTTGACGGAGGCCTTTCTTTCGGAGGCCGCGGCACGCGGATGTGACACGCTCTTTTTGGAGGTGCGGGCGGATAACGCACAGGCGATCTCCTTGTATCGCCGCTTTGGGTTTTCGGAATACGGCCTTCGTAAGAGATATTATCACGATCCCGTGGCGGATGCGCTGCTCATGCACAGAGACGGTTTTAAGGAATAAAGGAAACAAAGGTTTACATAAATGACGAAAAAGATGAACATTCTGGCTATAGAAAGCTCGTGTGACGAAACGGCGGCGGCCGTGCTGACGCATGATGAGAGCGGCTTTTCCGTTCTCTCAAGCATCGTTGCCTCGCAGATCGAAACGCATAGGCTCTACGGTGGCGTTGTGCCCGAGATCGCCAGCCGCGCGCACATTGAGGCGGTCAGCACGGTGACCTATGAGGCGATGGAGCGTGCCTCTCTCACCGTGGGGGATATCGATCTCGTTGCCGTCACGGCTCAGCCGGGACTGATCGGCGCTCTGCTCGTCGGCGTGAATTTTGCAAAATCGCTGGCCGCGGCAAATCGGATCCCCTTGGTGGCGGTGGATCATATCAAGGGGCATATTGCGGCCGCCTATCTCGGAGAGCCGCCCCTGCCCGAGCCGCCCTTTCTTGCAATGGCGCTTTCGGGCGGACATACTGCGTTTTATCTTGTAGATTCGTATACGGATCTTTCGATCGTCGGCACGACGAGGGATGACGCCATCGGCGAGTCCTTTGATAAGATCGGCCGCCTGATCGGCATTCCTTATCCTGCAGGTGCAGGCTTTGACCGTCTTGCCGCCGAGGGCTTTGCCGCTGCCACGGGCAAGGAAAACGCGCCGCTCTCGCTGTATAAGAAGAGCGCGGCGTATAAGGACAAGACCATGCATTTGCCCTCGCCCGCACTTGGTGACGGAAGCCTTGATTTTTCCTTCTCCGGGCTGAAAACCGCCGCGATCAATCTTCTGCACCGCTTCGAGCAAAGCGGTGAGGCGTTTGATAAGGCACTCTTTGCCGCACGCTATACCTACGAGGCCGTCGAGGCCGTCGCGAAAAAGACCGAGGAGGCGCTTTCTCGGTACCAAGTGGCCTCTCTCGTGATGGCGGGCGGTGTTGCCGCCAACTCGCACCTGCGCAGAAGAATTGCCGAGGTGGCGAAAAAGGCGGGTGTTACGCTTCATATTCCCTCGCTCTCGCTCTGCGGCGATAACGCCGCTATGATCGGCGCGCAGGGGTATTACGAATATACCGCGGGGCATACGGCCGCCTCCTCCCTGAATGCAAGTGCCGCCGATTCCATTGTATAAAAATAATAAAGGATATAACTGTTATGCAATCCATTGACAAAGTTCCCGGCATCATTGAAAAGAAGGAGGAGCTCCTTCATTATACCGACGTTTCGCCTGCGGTGATCCGTCGTTTGCCGCGCTACCATCGCTATCTCGGAGATCTGATCCGCGCAGGAAAAATGCGTATTTCCTCCAAGGAGCTTGCCTCCATGATGGGCGTAACCGCCTCGCAGATCCGCCAGGATCTCAACTGCTTTGGCGGCTTCGGTCAGCAGGGCTACGGCTACAACGTGAAGTATCTGCACGGCAAGATCGGCGAGCTTCTCGGCACCACGGAGGGCTATCGCGCCGTGATCATCGGTGCGGGTAACCTTGGCCGTGCCCTCGCCGCCACGCATATGTTTGACCGCCGCGGCGTGACCCGTGCGGCCATGTTTGATACCAATCAGTCGCTCGTTGGTACGGAGATCTACGGCATTCCCGTGTATCACGTAGACAGCCTTGGTTCGTTCTGTGAGGAAAACCGCATTGACATTGCGGTGCTGACCGTTCCCAAGGAGGCCGCCAAGAGCGTAACGGACGTGCTCGTCAAGGTTGGCATCAAGGGCATCTGGAACTTCGCCAACATGGAGCTCAAGGTAGAGGACGAATCGGTGGTTGTGGAGAATATCCATCTGGGTGACTCACTGATGACGCTTTGCTACGAGGTGAAGAACCGCGCGGCAGGGCTCGGCGCCGAAGAGAAATAACATATGAATATCTCATACATATTTAAGGCGTGGCCGGATGCGGACACGCTCAGGGAATGCTCCAAGGAGGAGCTTGCGCTCCTGATATTGCTTTATACGGACGGCGCACAGAGCGAGGAGACGCTTGCAAGGGCGCTTGCACTCCGCTCGGCGCGTGTTTCGGATGCGCTCCGCTATCTTTCGGATGCGGGGCTCGTGCAGATCGCAGAGGACGGTGTTGTGACCGAATTTGCTCCGCGTGCGGCCGAGATATTTGAGGCGCGCACGGGCACGGCCGTTGCCGCCACCATACGCGATCATGCGCTCGGTGCGCTGCTTGAGGATTGCGCGGCACTGATGAAAAAGCCCGTGCTGGAGCGCTGGGAGATCGAGGACATCACCTGCCTTTACGAGCAGTATGGGCTTGGTGAGGAATTTATTCTCAGTCTCTTTGCGGATATGCGCTCGCGCTCGGCCTGCTCGGTCAAGGCGCTCGTGAACCGCGCGATCGGCCTGCATAAGCAGGGCATTGACAGCCACGAGGCGCTGATGCATTATTTTGAAGAGAGAGAAGAGAAGGGCGAATACGAGCGCACGGTGCGCCGCGTTCTTGGTATTCGCGGCAGGCTCTCGGATGCGGAGCGTGCACTTTTCTCTAAATGGGTGGGAGCCTTTGGCTTTGGTGAGGAAATGATCGGCAAGGCCTATGATCTGACGACGATGCAGCTCGGCGGCAAGCGCTCCTACGAATATATGGATACCGTTCTGACGAACTGGTATAACGCAGGCATCTTCAGCCCCGCAGAGGCGGATGCCGCAAGTGAACGGCACAAGGCCGAAAATGCGGCCGCGGCGGCGGATGCGAAGGCGGCGGCCACGCAAGGCACGCGCCGAAAAAAGGAAACGCCGAAATACGGAACCTTCGATACCATGGATGCCTTCCAAAGAGCCTTGGAGCGCAGCTACGGAACGGCAGACTCCGATGCCGAAACAAAATAAAATTATACCCTGTGATTTCAGCCGAAAGGAATATCAAAAATGTATATTTCCGGAAATTATAAAAAAGTAAAGGACGAGATCGAAAATCGCCGCATGGCCGCCGTGGCAACGGCAGAGCTTCATAATGAAGAGGTCAGAGCGAAGAGCGCCGAGATCCGAAAAATCGACGAGGAGCTCACGCGCACCGGGCTTGCCATTTTCCGCACGGCCTGCGCAGGCGGAGATCTTGCCCCCGTGCGTGCGCGCAATCAGGAGCTTTGCGAGAAGCGCCGCGATCTGCTCGTATCGCTCGGCTACGGCGCGGACTACACCGAGCCGCAGTACACCTGCAAAAAATGCTCGGATACCGGCTACGTGGACACGAAGATGTGCGAGTGCCTGCGTGAGGCGCTGATCCGCGAGAACTTCCGCACCTCGGGTATGGGAGATCTTTTGGATCGCCAATCCTTTAAAAACTTCGACCTTGAGCGGTATAAGAAGGACGGCGAGGAGGTATATCGCCGTATGAAGTCAAATTTTGCTGCCGCCAAGGCCTATGCCGAGAATTTCCGCGAAAAGCGCGGCAATCTCTTTCTCGTTGGTACAACGGGCGCAGGCAAAACGCATCTGACCACCGCCATTGCACGCACGGTGCTGGATCTCGGCTTTGACGTGATCTACGAGACCTCGCAAAACGTTATGTCCGCCTTTGAGCAGGACCGCTTCCATTCGGGCTATACGCAGACCGAGAGCAGGGCTGAAAAATATATGGAATGCACGCTCCTGATCCTTGACGATCTCGGTACGGAGTTTACCAACGCCTTCACGGTCAGCTGCCTTTATAATCTTTTGAACGAAAGACAGAATAAGGGGCTCTCCACCGTGATCTCCACGAACGTGCCGCCGATGCAGCTGCGCGAAAAGTACGAGGACCGCATTTATTCCCGCCTGATCGGCGCGGATTATCAGATCCTTTCCTTCGATAAGTGCAGCGACTTCCGCCTGATGCGGTGACGGCACGCCGCAAGCATTTTTATAACGCTTTAAAAAAATGAATGAAAAGATCAGGGCTACCGAGCGGTAGCCCTGATCTTTTTTAGGGAGAAATTTAATTTAGATTGAGATACACGTAGCTCTCTGCGAGGCCGTCCGCCGTGGGAAGATAGCACGTAATGCGGTAGCTGCCCTTGCCGAGCGAGGCATCGAGCGCGACGGCGGAGCCGTCTGCGAGCGTAACGGCGGCGTCAAGCTTCGGTGTGCCCTTCTTGATGACCTCAAGCATCAGGATGCGATAGATCTCGTCGTAGGAATAGGAGGCCTTCGTTGCGGCGACGTTCAGCGTCAATACGTTCTTGACGGTGTACTTCACGGCGCAGCCGTTTTCATTTGCCGAGATCGCAATATCCATTGCCTCGGATTCCAGCGTTTCGGTTGCGGGGGAGAAGCGGCCGATCTTGACGAGCTCGCTCACGCGGATGCCCTCGTCCTTCGTTGCGGCGTAAACCACCACGGCGTAATTGCCTTGCGAAAGATTCTTCGGCACCGTCAGCGTGCCCGAGGCGGTGAGACTGATGCCGTCTTTTGCGAAGGTGACGGCATTGCCGCTTGCTAAAGGCAGGGTGTTGACGGGGATCGGGTTGCCGCTTGCATCCAGCATCGAGAGCGCGAGCTTCAGAACGTAGCTCTTGCCCTCCTCAAGAAGCAGGGTTTCCGTAAGCGAGGCGCTGACGGAGGCAACGTGGATCTCGCCGTTTTCGTAGCGGCTATCGCCGCCGAGCGTTACCGAAAGAGGTGCAAAGGAGGGAAGCAAGGGCTTATCCTCGGTTGCCACGGGTGTGGTGACGGGCAGGTTTTTGCGGTCCGAGATCAGCTTCCATGCGCTCTTCAGCTCGGCATCCAGCTCGGCTCTTGCCAGCTTCATTCCCTCGATCGTGGCGGCGTTATGGCCGTACCAGGAGAAGGATTTTCCGAAGTCCTCGCCGAGAAGCTGTGCGTGGTTGAGCGCCTCGTGAATATCCGCAGTCGAGCGGTAAAGCGTGATACCGTTTGCGGTCAGGAAGCCGTTCAGCGCATGCATCGAGTCGCTGAGCGAAAAGCCCTCGCGCTTGTGCGTCAGCGTAATGCTGCCGTGGTGGATCTCCCTTTGGTGGTCGTAGGAAACGAAGCCGCCCGTGAATCCGATCTCGCCCTCGGCAAGATCGCCACGATCCCGGCTTGCGATCGTACCGCTTACCAGGTTCAGCTCGCGAAGCAAGCCCGTGTAGTAGTACCCAATATCCTCGTTGTAGAAGTGGTCGTCGGAGCCGACGGAAAGGAATCCCTGCTTGATCGCGGAGAAGGGAAGATGGAATACGGTGGCGCCATTGTCGGGCTGCACGCGCAGAAGCTCTCTTCCGGTTGCCACGTCAACCACGGAGAAGCTATCTACGTGCAGATCACTCGAGAGACCGGGATGCGTGCTGGCGGAGAGCCAAGCCATGTAGCAGAGTCCGTCGCGGATCACGGCGGGGAAGAAATTGATCATTTCGGTGCCGTCCTCCGTGATCTTGCTGTAGGAGAAGCGATTGAGCATCCAATAGCCGCGCGTGTTTTCGATGATCACGTAATCGGTGAAGCCGGAGGAATGGTTATAGAAGTTTTCATATCTCTCGCCCGGGATCAGGAGCATCTTGCTCTCGCCCGATTCGCCGCTTTCTTCCGCGACGAAGGAGCTGTATAATTCGTAGATATTGTTGGCGTTTTCGTCGGTGTATCTGTGGTAGACCTCCTGCGCGTCGTTCTGCACCGTCAAAAGCGTGTCGCGGGATTCGGTTACGTGCAGAAGCTGCTTGTAGCTTTCGCTGCCGACCCAGTTGTCAACGATGCCGAGATTGTCCTTCATGTGCGTGATCTGCTTTGCGGCATCGATGGCGTAGTTATCTATATTTTCGATAAAGCTGTCAAACTGGCTCATCGATTCGTTGTGCGCGGGGAAATCGTCCCAGATCACAAAGTTATCGCCTCCGCCCAAAGAGAGCGTGCTTGAAAGCGCACGAAGGGAAAGGGCGTGCGCGCCGCCGCCTAAGCCGATATCCAGCTTTTTGGAAATGCTTTTTTCGTCCAACCGCGTGTTGGCGAGCAGAAGCTTTGCCGCCTCGGTGCCGGTTTTGTAGTTTTTTGGATCCGATTCTTTCCCACCACCGCAGGCGGTGAGGGCAGACGCTACACCGATCAGCAGCGTGCAGGCAAGCAATAAAGAGATGATTTTTTTCATAGGTTTCCTCCGTTGGCCGCGGTGGCGGCAGATTGTTTGGTTTGTTTTCTGTTTGCGTGGCAGGCACAGAGCCCGAGCAGCTCCTCCAAGGGGCGGTAGTGTGCGCATTGATAGCAGGTGTTGTCCTCGTCCGCCTCACCCGAAAAGCCTTCACAGGGCCTTTGCATGGCGGTGACGAAGGGGATGCCCTCAGGGGTGTAAACGGGAGATAGGAGAAAATCGGGATAGATCTCCATCGGCCTTGCAAAGGGGCTTTGCCGATCCGCCTCCTCGTAGTATCCGTAATATATCTCAAAGGTCACACCGTGGGCGGTGATCGTTTTGTAAAGCTCGCCCTCCCCCGGAGGGGCTTTGCTTTTCGTATCCTCTAAAAAGGTGGAAAGCATTTTTTCTCTCCCTTCCGATCTTCCGATAAAAGAAGATCTGCTGTACTGAGCTTTTGCAAGGCTTTTTCCTTGACATTATCAGTATAGCAGATCTTTTTATTTTCGTATAGCAAAAAAACGCGGTATTTTCGGCAATCTTTTTTGCCTGCTTTTGCGCCGTTTTCGGCAGAGCTACAGGATATAGGCAAGCTCCTTTTTGCTCGCCGTTCCCGTTTTGTTGAGAATGCGGGTGATCGCATGGCTCACCGTGGATTCCGAGACGTGGAGCATCGCGGCGATCTCCTTGCCCGTGTAGCCGAAGGCAGAGAGTTTGGCGATCTCACGGTCCGTGCCGTCGAGGACGGCGCTTACGTTGTATTTTTCGCGCACCTGCCCCGAGAGCCTCGCCCAGCCCACACTGTAAACGCTGTAAAGCGCCTTCACCGCCTCCGCAGCGCGCGCATCCTGCAGGGCGATACGCTGCAGAAGAAGCTCGCCGAAGTGGCGGATATATTCCGCAAGAAAGCCGTACATCTGATCCGCAAGCGCAAGTCGCACCGCCTTGTCGATATGCAAAAGTGCACGCTCTCTTTGCTCGGAATTGTGATAGGCAACGGCGCAGGACATTCTCAAATACATCTCGGGCACCACGGTTTTGTCTACCACCGCCTGGGAGATCATCGGCTCGATGATCTGCGGCAGCATCCGCATAAAGGAAAGCCCCTCCAGCCCCGAAATGCGCACCTGCTTGGTGGCAACGGCGTAGGCTGCCATATAAAGATATTTGACGTAAAAAACCTTTGCGCAAGGGTGCGCATCCGCAGGAAGCGCCTCAAAATTCCCGATCTGAAACCATTCGGGATAGTCCTTGTTGTCGTAAATGGAGCTATCGATCACCGCAAGGGCGAGCGAAACCAGCTCGCGATCGTGCGGATCCTTGCAGGGGGCTTCAAAGATATGCTTCTTCGCCTCGCGCCAAAGAAAGATGTCACCGCGCCAGATCGCGCATTGCGCCAGCAGCATACCGCCGCCCAGAACGGCGTAAAAGCCCGAATGCGCCGAGAGAAAGTAGCGTGCCTGCTCGTAAACCTTTTCGATCTCGCCGCGCCTGTAAGCGATCTGCGCCTCAAAAAGCGCGTGTGCCTCGGGCTGATTGATCAGCATTTCCGCACATTTATCGGCGGCTCCCGCCTCACTGTATAGGTCGGTCATATCGAGAAAGGGAGATTTGCGCGGCATCGGAAGATGCGGCTCTTCGTTTTTCTTTCGTGCGTTGGGCAGCACTGCGCTTTCGGGGATCTTCCACGCCGCGCCGAAGCGCACCGCGCCCTTGATGCGCCCGTGGCTGCAAAGAAATTGTACCCTTCGCACAGAAACGCCCCAGCGCTCCGCCGCTTCCTTGACCGTTATATGATCCATCCCGTCCCCTCCTTTTCATTCGCAAAAGCGAACTTATGTTCTTTATGAAAATACGCAAAAGCGAACTTTCGGTTTTATTATACACGAAATAAGGAAGTCTGTCAACGGTTTTTTTAAAAGAGAGTATTGATTTTTTGCGGCGCGTATTTTATAATGATTGTAATAAATAATGAAGAAGACCGCCGTTTCCAAGGTAAACGGAGAAAAGGAGAGCGAATCATGGCAGATCCTTCTTTTTATATGCGATACCCGGGCTTTCGCAATAAGGCCGTAACGCTGAGCTATGATGACGGCATCACGCCCGACCTTCGCCTTGCGGATATTCTCGATCGGCACGGGATGAAATGCACCTTCAATATCAATGCGGGCTATCTCGGCGCGCCGCTCACAAAATGTGAGGGGCGGCGGCTTTTGGCGGAGGAGATCGCCGCTCTTGCCGCGCGTGGGCATGAGATCGCCGCCCACGGCTATAAGCATAAGTGGCTCACGGCGCTTCCCGCGCCACAGGCACTCTACGAGATGCTGCGCGACCGCACAGAGCTTGAACAGATCGTCAAGCACCCCGTGCGAGGCTTGGCCTACGCGATGGGGGATTATGATGCACGCGTGATCGAGCTGCTTTCGCACGCGGGCTTCGGATATGCGCGAACCACGCATTCCACGCGCTCCTTCCGCACGCCGATCGATTTTCTTGAATGGCATCCCACCTGCCATCACGCAGATCCTTCGCTGATGGAGCTTGCAAGGTCCTTCGTGGAGAACACGAAGGATAACGACCGCCCTCTGCTTTTCTACCTTTGGGGGCATTCCTACGAGTTTGAAATGGCGCAAAATTGGCATATTATTGAGGACTTCTGCGCCTTTATGGGAGGCAGAGAGGATCTCTGGTACGTTACGAACGGAGAGCTTCTTGCATATACCGAGGCCTACCGCTCGCTCGTTTTCAATGCTGAAAGAACAAGTGTTTATAATCCTTCCGCGCAGGACGTTTTCTTTTTGCTTCGCGGCAAGGATTTTTGTGCCGAAGCAGGAAAGACAACAAAATTGTAAATAATTGTTTATAAAAAGGAGAAAAACGATGTCATATCATCCGTATTTATATCTTCGCTATCCCGGATTTTTAAGCAAAGCCCTGACGCTGAGCTATGACGACGGCGTTCCTTCCGATCTTCGTCTGATGGAGATCCTGGATAAATATGGGCTCAAATGCACCTTCAACCTGAATTCCGGCCTTTTCGATAGCAGCGCGCGCCTTTCTGCCGAGGTGATCCGAGAAAAATACGTGGGCACGGCTCATGAGATCGCCGTGCACGGCTATAAGCACCTTGCGCTCTCCGCGCTCTCTGCGCCTGCCCTGGCCATGGAGATTCTGGAGGATAGAAAGAATCTTGAGGCGCTCACGGGTGCGCCCGTTACGGGTATGGCATACGCCTACGGTGACTTTGACGATCGCGTGGTGAGCCTGCTTGCGGATTGCGGCATTGCTTATGCGCGCACCGTCACGAGCACGCACGCCTTCGCGCCGCCCACCGACCCGTTGCGCTGGAACCCCACCTGCCATCACAGAGATCCTGCCCTGATGGAGCTTGCCAAGCGCTTTGCCACGGATCCCGCGGCTTCTTACCGCGGCGAGGCGATCCTCTTCTACCTTTGGGGGCACTCCTATGAGTTCGATGAAAAGCACGACAACAATTGGCACGTGATCGAGGAATTTGCCTCGTATATCGGCGGCCGCGAGGATATCTGGTATGCAACGAACGGCGCGATATGGCAGTACCTTTCCGCCTTCCGTGCGCTTGTTTTTGACGTGGGAGGCGGCTCGGTTTACAATCCCACCGCGACCGATGTGTATTTGCACATAAATGGCAAGGATACCGTGGCGCTTGCCGGAAAATGCACCGCGCTATAACAACAAATATGAATAATTTGTGGCAAAACCCTTGCTTTTTTGCAAAGTGTATGCTATAATGCTTATATCGCTTACGGGCGAAGAAATTTATCTTAGGAGAAACAATATGAGCCTTATACTTATCGGTATCACGGCATACTTTCTGATCTTTGGCGCGCTTTACGGCATGAAGCGCGGCATTCTCGGCAGTGCCATCCGTCTTTTCACCGTGTGCGTTGCGTTTGCGGTTGCATGGTATGCAAGAGAGACGTACGTAGCCGCCGTTCTGGATCTGGAGATCGATGGGCAGAGCGTTCGCGCTCTGATCGAGGAGGTCACGGCGGAAATGGCTTCGATCGGCACGCTTCTTATGCCCTTGGTTGAGATCCTTCTCGGCGTCATTCTTTTCATCGCCGTATTCCTCATTCTCAAGCTTGTTACAGCCATCATTTATTTCATTATCGGCTTCTTCGTTCCGAAGAGCAACCGTTGGCTCGGTCTTGCGGTTGGTCTCGTGCAGGGTGCTTTGATCGCCTTCTGCATCTGCGCACCGCTGAACGGCGTGCTTCTTGATGTTGCGAAGGTAACGGAGATCCAGGTAAACGGCGAGCCTGTTCTGGATGCCGAGACGAGAGCGGATATGAAAGAGGCAGGCGTGGATTTTGAGGAGTTCAAGGAAAGCGGCGTTTCCAAGTTCTATGCCAAGATCGGCAGCAAGTTTTACGATCTGCTGGCGGCGAGCAAAAACGCCGATGGCAATAACGTAACCCTTTCCGGCTACGTGGATGCGGCGGTTGCCACCACCAAGTTTGCCGAGGAGCTGACCAATCTTTCCGATATTAACTTTGAGGAGGGCTTGACGGAGGCCAACCGCGAGTCCCTGAAGCAGACCTTTGAAAATCTCGACGCTATCAAGGGCGAGATGAGCGAGGAAGCGATCACCACCGTGAATCAGATGATCTCCTCCGTTGTTACCGAGGCGGGCGGCGAGATGCCCGAGGAGGTAAAGACGATCCTTGAGGATTTCGATATGTCAAAGGTAGATTTCTCGAAGGAGGGCGACGTTGTTCTCAAGCTCTACGATATTGCCGAGGAGGGTGACTCGGCAGAGGGCGAGATCGACGTGGTAGAGGTAGTGAATACGCTTGCAGAGAGCACCGTGGTCCTTCCGATCATGGAGAGCATGGTAACCTCCGAGCAGCCGCTTGAGCTTCCCGATGGAGAAACGAAGACCGAGGTCACCAATGCGATCGAGGATATTGCAAAGACCAATCCCGAGGCGGCCGAGTCGCTGAAGAAGATCTTTGGCTTGAATTAAATATAATGTAAGCGGGCAAGGAGGCCAAATTCGGCATCCTTGCCCCGGCTTTTTAAAAAGAAAAGATAAAGAATAAAAAAAGCATTGACAAACAGAAAGATCTGTGTTATACTTTCTTTGTCTTAAAAAGATACAGAGATAGAGGCGCACTGCACGATCAGTATCGCACGAGAAAAAAGGCCGCCAAGGCCGTGCGAAAAAGGCGTGGGTGCCGAAGCGGATGCGGTGGCACGCATCTTGGCTGGCAGCTCGGAGAACATCCGTTCTGTTGTCGCAAGCAATTGCGAAGGGCTATCCGAGGCATGAAAAAAGAGAACGGCGGGTTCTCTATATTTTGCGTTGGGTGGTCTGCATGATTGAATTGCGAGACTGCCTTTTTTCGTTCTTTAAGAGAACGAGGTGGCTTGGCGGGTGAAAGATCCGCGCTCGCCGCGTTGTCGCGAGCATTATAGGTAAAAAATTATAAAAAAAGAGGAATATACAAATGAAAAACACAGTTTTCCGCGGCGTGGCTACGGCCATTGCCACCCCCCTTACCAAGGATGGAGTTGATTACGAGCAGTTTGCGCGCCTGATCGAGATGCAGATCGCGGGCGGTGTGGATGCGATCGTTGCCGTTGGCACGACGGGCGAGGGCTCCACGCTGACGGACGAGGAGCACAAGGAGGCGATCCGCTTCTGCGTGGAGAAGGTGGCAGGTCGCGTTCCCGTGATCGCGGGTACGGGCTCGAACGATACCGCATACGCCATTTCGCTGACGGAGTATGCCTGCGAGGTTGGCGCCGATGCCATGCTTCTCGTAACGCCTTACTATAACAAAGCAACCCAGAAGGGCATGGAGGCCTCCTTCCGCGCGATCGCGGATGCTTCCACGAAGCCCTGCATCCTTTATAACGTGCCCTCCCGTACGGGCTGCAACCTTCTGCCCGAGACGGTGCTGGCTCTGGCCGATCATCCGAATATCGTTGCCATTAAGGAGGCGTGCGGCAATATTTCGCAGATCGCGAAGCTTGCCTCTCTCGTTGGCGACAAGATCGACATTTATTCCGGAAACGACGATCAGATCGTTCCGATCCTTTCTCTCGGCGGCGCGGGCGTGATCTCCGTGCTTTCCAATATTATGCCGAAGGAAACGAAGAAGATCTGCACCGATTATTTTGAGGGTAAGTGCGATGAGGCGCTGAAGGCACAGCTGCGCCTGCTCCCCCTGATCGATGCGCTCTTCTGCGAGGTGAACCCCATTCCCGTCAAGGCCGCTCTGGCCGCTATGGGCTACGGCGAGAACTATCTGCGCCTGCCCCTGACGCCTATGGAGCCGCAGAATGAGGCAAAGCTTCTTTCTCTTATGAGAGCGGAAGGAATTATCGCATAATGGCTATGAATATACTTTTAAACGGACGGTGCGGCTTTATGGGCCGCGAGGTCGCAAAGCTCTGTGACGAGGGCTACCGCGGTGCGAGCCTTGCCATGGGCGTGGATCCCACGGCGGACGGCGCGGATGCGCGCTGTGTGGCATCTCTCGATGCCGTAAAGGCCGAGGGGATCGACTGCGCGGTGGATTTCTCGCACCACACCTGCGCGCCTGCGCTTCTGGATTACTGTATAAAAAATAATCTGCCCGTCGTGGTTGCCACCACGGGGCACACCCCCGAGGAAAAGGCCGCCATTTTCGCGGCGGCAGAGAAGATCCCCGTATTTTATTCGGGCAATATGTCGCTCGGCATTGCGCTACTCATTGAGCTTGCGAAGAATGCCGCCGCCACCATGCCGGAGGCGGAGATCGAGATCGTTGAGGCACATCACAACCGCAAGATCGATGCCCCCAGCGGCACGGCGCTGATGATCGCCGATGCCATCACCAAGGTGCGCCCCGATACCTATGCGCACAGCGGCCGCACGGGCCAGGGCAAGCGCGATCCGAAGGAGATCGGCGTGCATTCTCTGCGTATGGGCAACGTTGTCGGCATTCACGAGGTGATCGTTGCAACGCAAAATCAGACCATCACCTTAAAGCACGAGGCGCATAACCGCGCTCTCTTTGCCGAGGGCGCATTGGCCGCCGCCGAGTTCCTTGCGGGGAAGGGCGCAGGGCTTTACACGATGGACGACATCGTAGGCAAAAAATAATCGGAAATTCAGTTTTTTCCCGTATAGAAGCGGGATGGAGGAGCTATGAGGATCGGAATTTACGGATATGGCAATCTCGGCAAGGGCGTGGAGCTTGCCACGAGAATGCATGAGGATATGGAGCTTGTCGGCATCTTCACGCGCAGAGATCCAGGGACGGTGCATCCCTTGACGGATGTGCCCGTATACGGCGCGGATGCGCTTTCCCGCTTTAAGGGGGAGATCGACTGCCTGATCGTTTGCGGCGGCAGCGCGACCGATCTGCCCGTGCTAACGCCGATGCTCGCGAAGGATTTTAATCTCATCGATAGCTTTGATACGCATAAAAATATTCCCACGCATTTTGAAAAGGTGGATGCCGCCGCCAAGGAGGGCGGAACGCTTGCCCTGATCTCGGCGGGCTGGGATCCCGGCCTTTTCTCGCTGGCAAGGCTTTATGCCGCCTCAATTTTGCCAAGCGGTAAGGACTATACCTTCTGGGGCAGGGGCGTGAGCCAGGGGCATTCGGATGCCATTCGCCGCATCCCGGGCGTTGTGGATGCAAGACAGTACACCGTTCCGATCGAGAGCGCGCTTGCTTCGGTGCGCGCGGGCGAAAATCCCGAGCTTACAACGGGTGAAAAGCATAAAAGAGAGTGCTACGTTGTGATCGCGGAGGGGGCAGATCCCGAAAAGATCGCCACCGAGATTAAAACGATGCCGAACTACTTTGCGGATTATGAGACCGAGGTGCATTTTATCTCGCTTGAGGAGCTGAAGGCCAAGCATAGCGGTATGCCGCACGGCGGCTCCGTGATCCGCGGCGGTGCGACGGGACTTGACGGCGAGCATCGCCATACGATCGAATTTTCCCTGAAGCTGGATTCCAACCCCGAATTTACCGCCTCGGTGCTTGTGGCCTATGCGCGTGCGATCGTTCGGATGCGCGCCGAGGGAAAGGTGGGCGCGGTTTCGGTGTTTGATATTCCGCCTGCCATGCTTTCTCCGCTTTCGCGCGAGGAAATGCTTGCAAAAATGCTTTGATACGAAAGAAACGATATGATAGAGATACAGAACAGAGAAGATCTCCTTTGTGAGAACGTTGGCAGAGACGAAAGCGGTGCTTTGACCTTTGCGGGGCAGGATCTTGCCGCCCTGGCAAAGATATACGGCACGCCTCTCTACCTTTATGACGAGGCGCGTATCCGCGAAAAAATGCGCACCTATCTTTCTGCCGTGGAGAAGGCCTTTGGCGGCCGCGGCCACGTGCAATACGCCTCCAAGGCGGCCTCCTTCAAGCGCATCTATGAGATCGCGGCCGAGGAGGGCTTTGGCATTGATGTTGTTTCCTGCGGAGAGATCTATACGGCCTACGCTGCGGGCTTCCCCTTAGAGCGTGCGTATTTCCATTCCAACAATAAGACCGATGCGGACATTGCCTTTGCGATGGACCGTGGCGTTGGCACCTTTGTGGCAGACAATGCCGAGGAGCTTTACGCGATCGAAAACGAGGCGGCAAAGCGCGGCATTTCCCAGCGCGTGCTTTTGCGCATCACCCCCGGCATCGATCCGCATACCTATGCGGCGGTGGCAACGGGCAAGGTGGATTCCAAGTTCGGCTCGGCGATCGAGACAGGACAGGCCGCAAGCATAACCGCTCTGGCACTTTCCTTGCCGCACGTAAAGCTTTGCGGCTTTCATTGCCACGTTGGCTCGCAGATCTTTGACGAGTCGGTCTATCTTTCCACACAGCGGATCATGCTCGGCTTCATTGCCGAAATGTACAGAACGCAGGGGTATCTTGCCGAGGAATTGGATCTCGGCGGCGGCCTTGGCGTGCGCTATACGAAGGATCAGCCCACCCTTGATATTGAAAAAACGCTATGCGCCGTTGCGGATGCCATGAAAAAGACGGCGGCCGAGCTCGGTATTCCGATGCCTGCCGTTTCCTTTGAGCCGGGCAGAAGCATCGTTGCCGATGCAGGTATGACGCTCTATCGCGTGGGCAGTAGAAAAAAGATCCCCGGCTATAAGACCTATATCTCTGTGGACGGCGGTATGACGGACAATCCGCGCTTCGCGCTCTACGGCTCGCCCTACACGGTTCTCCCCGTTCTGCCGCACAAGGGAGCGGAGGAGGAGATCTGCTCTGTGGTTGGCCGCTGCTGTGAGAGCGGAGATATTCTCCAAGAGGGGGTATCTCTCCCTGCGGACCTTTGCCGCGGAGAGCTGATCGCGATGCTCACCACGGGCGCGTATCAGTACGCGATGGCCTCCAACTATAACCGCATTCCGCGCCCTGCCGTGGTGATGCTGCGGGACGGTGCGCACCGCCTCGCCGTTCGCCGCGAGACGGTGGAGGACCTCGTTTCTTTGGACGTTTAAGGATGCTTTTTTCATCAAATATAAAAACCGAGATGGAAAATTTCCACCTCGGTTTTTTGATATGTCAATCTGTTTTGAAAAAACGAAAAATTATTTTGCAAGAAAATCAAAAATCTCGGGCAAAAGACCGTCCAGCTCCGGATGCCCTTGTACGCCGAGGATATGGTCTTTGTATTCCACGCCCTCTACAACACAGTCCCCCATCGCAGACCATGCGTTTACTGTGACTAAATTCTGATCCTCCGGTGTGCAATAATTATGAAACGAGCAAATGCGCATCGTATCTTTTCCCAAGATCCGATGCAAAAGCGTTCCGGGAACAACGGTGACCTCGTGCTTGGCGGCATCTTCGCTGCCTCTCGGCGGCACTTCGTACCGATGCCCGGAAATTTTTTTCAACACCAAATGATCCGCCCGATGCTTTGCGCGGTAATCACAGATCGCTTTCACCAAATCGCCCGTATATCCTTCGTTTTCAACGATGCGCCTCAAAGCAAAATACGTATAGATCAGCTGATTTCCGAGGCAGATGCCAAGATATCGTTTTCCATGCGTGACGGCGTGATGAATGACCTGAAAATGATAAGGATAAAACTCAGATCCGCCTTGAACGAGAAAACCGTCGCAAAGCGTGAGTGCTTCCTCATCGAGAAGGTTGTCCGCAGGTGCGAGGCCGATGGGAGTGCAGCCCGCCTCCACGATTCTTTTGATATAGTTATTTCCAAGACGATAATGATCCGTCATGCAGTTTTGATTGGGATCGCCGATATAGGATCTGGGCACGATGCCAATTCGTTTTTTCATAACAGTGAAACCCCTTTTCGCGGCGCGCGAATTCTTTTTGTATGATGCGCCGTACCGCTTCTATTATATAAAGAAAGAACTTATTTGTCAAGCCCGTAAAAGAAAAAACGGGAACAAAGGGATTTTCCGTGTGATGATGGAGGACCTCGTTTCTTTGGACGTTTAAAAAAAGAAAAAAGCCCCGATCGGGGCTTTTTTCTTTTTATTTTGCAAATATTTATTTGCAAAATAAGGCTTAATCGATGGAAACTTGCTTGCCTTTGCTCTCATAGCAGGCGAGGATCATGCGAATGACCTTGGCGGCCTCTTCGCCGTTTATGGGGAAGGGACGGCCGCTTTCGATGCAATCGTAGAAGTCTTTGATCAGGGGCGAATGGCCGATGCCGTAGCAGCTCTTGCCGAGCAGGGGCGCCTGCTCCTCAAAGCTTACGGGCTTTTCGTTGATATACACCGTGTCATTCAGGATGCGAAGGGTTTCGCCGTCTGCGTGCAGAACGATCTCTACGGGGTTATCGTGGCCGGCGCCTGTGGTGGCAAGAAGAGTGATCTGCGAATCCCCTCCGAAGAAGCAAACGGCATTGTCCTCCACCTCCACGGCGGGCTCGTTATGAAGATTCGAAAGCGAGGCCGAGACGGTTTTCGGCATACCGAGCATCCACTGGAGAAGATCCATCGTGTGCAGCGCCTGATTGATCAGCGTGCCGCCGCCCTCGGTTGCCCATTTGCCGCGCCAAGCGCCGCTACGGTAATACGCATCGCTGCGCTCCCAAACCACGGTGCCGTAGCCGTTTGTAAAGGATTTCCCTTCCAGATATTTTTTCGCAAAAACACTGGCCTTTTTGTAACGGTTTTGCTGGCAAACGCCAAGCTGTGCCGACGAGCGTTTTTCTGCCGCAAGGATCATGTCGATCTCTTCCTTATGGATGCAGAGCGGCTTTTCGCAGAGCACGTGGATGTTTTTTTCCAAGGCGGAAAGGATCATCGGCGCGTGCAGATAATGCGGCGTGCAGATATGCACGGCATCGGGCTTTGCCTCGCGGAGCATGGTTTCATAGTCGGTGAAATGCAAAGCCTCGGGGTAGGCTTGCATCTGCGCGGCATCAATATCGCAAACCGCATAGAGCGCCTTGCCTTGTTCCGCGAGTGCCGCCGCGTGCACCTTGCCGATCACGCCGAGACCAACGATCGCAATTTTCATAGTGTTTTTCATTTTGTTTTCCTAATTATTTATATGGATCGATCTTAATATCTGACCGCAAGCGGATTTTGCGCGTGGATGGCTTCGATCACGCCAACGATGCGGGAGGCCATCTTCGCGGTCACGTACATTTCCTTGCCCTCGGTGATGTTTTCGTAGATGTTCTTATAAAGCTCGCGCGTTCCGATGTCGAAGGCCGTGCCGTCAAAGCTGCCCTCCTCGGTAACGGTGGTAAGCTGCTCCTTGCAATAGGAGGGCTCGCCTTCCTCGGTTTCAAGATAGGTCATGAGGGGGGCGCGCGCCTCGTTATCCGCAAGGGGAACGTATTTGAGCGCATAGGAGGAAGGCGTGCATTTCAGCGTGCCGATGCTGCCCTGAAGCTTGATGGTATAATCGGTATATTCGTCAAGATCGCTGATCTCAATCTCAACGGCAGGCTTACCCGCGGCGGTCAGAATGGCGCGGCAGAAGTTGTCCGAGTCACCTGCGAAGAGAGGGGTGTTCTTCATCAGCGACCACGCTACGTGCGCATCCTCTGCAAAGCCAAGGAAGCCGAGCGCAAAGCCGAAGGGGTGGGGACCCGTGTTGTAGGCGTTGCCGCCGAGCATACATTGCAGCGTTTGCCAGTCCCAACGGCGGCCGAGCTTGTTGTATTTAATATCGATGGCAACAACGTCGCCGATCTTCTTCGTTTCGATCACGTCAAGAAGGAAGCGATAGAAGGGTGCATAGAAGGACTGCTGGAAAACGTAGAGCTTCACGCCCTTTTGCTCTGCCAGGCGGATCAAGGAGTCGCACTCGTATGCGGTGCGGCCAAAGGGCTTCTCGCAAAGCACGTTAAAGCCGTTTTCGATAAGGTCGCGCGTGACGGGGATGTGATAATGCGAATAGGTCGCGTTGACAACGAGGTCAATATCCTTTTTGCCGTAAAGCTCCCCGTGCGAGGCAAGAACGGTCGCCTCCGGCCACTCCTTTTTTGCGATCTCGCGGCGCTTTTCGCTCTCGTCCACAACGTACTTCACGTCAAACCAGACGTTCTCTTCCTTTTTCAGAAAGACGCCGTGAATGCCCTTTCCGCTTCTGCCCTGGCCGATGATGGCCACGTTCAGTTTTTTCATAAAATTTCTCCTTTTAGGTGATAAAAATTTATGTTTTTAAAAAAAGTATCAAAAAGTGTTATAAAAATCTCTTGACAT
Organism: Clostridia bacterium; assembly: GCA_017938205.1. Lineage (GTDB taxonomy): Bacteria > Bacillota > Clostridia > Oscillospirales > CAG-272 > UBA1740. The sequence goes on along the minus strand of JAGBCA010000057.1, from coordinate 1,722 downwards.
GGGGGAGAAAATCGAGTATCCTATTTTCAGTAAAAAAGATCGGAGGAAAGATTTATGGAGCAAGCGTTGTTTCCTTTGGCGAGTGCGCCAACCTTCAACTATGTGTATACGGAGCGTGCGGCGCCCCTGATCGCACCGCATTCGCATAATAGCTACGAGCTTCTGTTTATCACGCAGGGAAGGGGCTTTGCTTGCATTGAGGATCGGCGGTACGCCATTGCGCCCTACGATCTGATCATCACACGCCCCGCGCAGCACCATTATCTGGAGTTTGATACCTCGCTCCCATACGAGCGGTATAACTGCCTGATCGTGCCCGAGCACGCGCTTGCGCGTATTGCGGCGCAGGTTTCAAAAAAGCGCGAGGTTCTCAGATGCACCTCGCATCCAACGATCATAGAAAACTTCTTGCGCCTTGGGCGGTATCAAAGGGAATGCGATCCGAGCGTTTTCTCGGATCTTTGCCATGCGCTTCTCTGCGAGATCCTTTATAACGCGCAGATGGTAGACGGATCGCTTCTCTCCGCGCCGGAGCAAAGGCTTCCGATCGTGGAGCGTGCGCTGGAATATATCAATGAAAATCTTTTCACGATCGGGGACGTGGAGGAGGTTGCAAGTGCGCTTTTTTTAGCGAAGAATTATTTCTTCCGCGTTTTCAAAAACGCGATGCGTATCTCCCCGAAGAAATACATCACGAGCAAGCGCTTGCTTGCCGCCCAGCAGCTGCTCCGTGCAGGAGAAAGGCCGACGGGTGTATATTTGCGGTGTGGCTTCTCCACCTATCCCGCATTTTATAAAAGATACGTGGAGTTTTTTGGCCACGCGCCCTCGGAGGAGCGTGGACGGGGATAACGGTCTTTATATACTATTATCTTTATTATACAGTGTATTTTTTAAGAAATAAATATCTATTCATAACTATTATATTGATAAAAATAACTTTTCTTTTGGCGAAAAGGAAATTGACCTTGCCCTTTGATGGCAAAGCGGCGGGAGCAAGCTTCGGGGCGTCGAGGCGCCGCCCCCTACCGTTCTTCCGCTTTGCTATCTCGGCCGTCCGTTTTCAAATGTTACATCGGACGGACAGTCCGGGAGGCCTGTCCCTACAATAAAAAAGAGAGAACAAATCGGTTTTTATGCCGAGATGTTCTCTCTTCGTTTTTTGGAGCTCACGGCTTTTGGATGTTTGCCGTTCTTGCTCCGATTTTAATTATTTGATTACACTTTTTCGGTAATCGTGAGAACCTCGCTTTCGCTCCAGTTCCAATCGCCGTCACCGTCACCGACGTCTACCGTGGGGGTATTCCAGTCGTTCAAGGTGCCGGAGGAGGTGATCACGTCCTCTTTAGCGAAGGAAAGAAGCTCCGCTTCGGGGGCAAAGTATTTCTTTTTCATCGTGGGGTCCCTCCTTTCTTTACTGCGCTTTTACGTATGCATCTGCATAGTATGCGTAGTTATAAAGTGCCTTGATTGCGGGAACCTTGTCGGGATACTCGGTTTCCATTGCATTCAGATAATTTGCAAGGCTGTAGGTGTAGGTCTCGTTATCGATCTTGATCGTCATGGTGCCGTAGAATTCGTTCACGTAGAGATCATCGAACATCACGAGGCTTGCTGCATCGTTTACGGTTGCCCACTCGCTGCGGCCGGTTGCAAGAACGAGGTTCACGTCTTTGCCCTCGGCATCAGCCGTACCCTTGATCGCGATTGCGATCGTGCCAT
>JAGBCA010000056.1 GCA_017938205.1 Clostridia bacterium | reverse complement strand
TCGCAACGCGTGCAGAGCAATCTTCGCATTTGCACTGATGAGCAAGCTCCTCGATGCAAATTGCTTGATTATAGAAAAAACGAATTCAAACGGAGAAAACCGTAGGTTTTCAACCTCAATACCATTTAAATACCTATATAAAAAAGTGGAGGCACTATTTCAATGTCTCCACTCGTTTTTTATTCGGTTATCCCTAAATGCGACAGCCCCATGCTATTATGCAAACGCTTTGAGCGTCGCCGCATCGGTAAGAGATGCGGAGTCCTTATCGCAGTAAACGGTGACGTCTGCATGGCGCTTCATCAACGTTGCGGGAACGAGGTTGGTCTCCTCCATCGTCAGCGTATCGTGGATGGCCTGCGCTTTGACTGCGTAGGGAACCACGCTGATGATCGTTTCGCAGTCCATGATCTTCTGGCAGGTCATGGAGATCGCCTGCTTGTAGGCGGCATCCTCGTTTTCAAACCAGCCCTCGTGCAGCTGCTGCTGAATGCAGGTGTCCGAAAGGTCAACCACCTTGTAGCAACGCGTGTCCGCAAAATCGGCGGGCGGATCGTTGAATGCGATATGGCCGTTTTCGCCGATGCCGATCAGACCGAGATCGATCTTTCTCTCCATCAGCTTTTCGGAAACCTCTGCAATGGTCTTTTCGGGATCACCCTCGCCCGAAAGAAGATGGAACTTTCCGGGATGCACAATGTTGATAAAACGCTCGCAAAGATACTTCTGGAAGGAGGCGGGGTGCTCGGCAGAGATGCCGACGTACTCGTCCAGATGGAACATTTCCACCTTGCTCCAGTCTACGTTTTCCTTCACGAATGCCTCAAAAAACTTGAACTGTGATGCGCCTGTGGAGAGCAGAAGTCTTGCGCTGCCCTTCTCGAGGATCACGGCGTTCAGCTTTTCTGCCGCCTGCTTTGCGGCGGCCGCGCCGCCCTCTGCGGCCGTTTCAAAAACCTTAACCTTCATAATAGGTCTCCTTTTATTTATCTTTATATCTTCATTTTATCATGCATAAAAGGCAAAGACAATTCAAGATTTTGCAAATCTTTTATTTTATATATAAATTCTTGCAAAAACGAATGGTTTTTGCGTGTATCATGGTTGCGCTTTTTTGCTTGATGCTGTGAAATTTGATTTGTTTTTGAAGAGAAAAAGCACAAAATAAATTTTTTTCGAAAATCTATTGACAAACGCGTTCGTCTTTGATATAATATTAAGGCGCAATTGTTATGGAAGCTTAGCTCAGTTGGGAGAGCATCTGCCTTACAAGCAGAGGGTCAGGGGTTCGAGCCCCTTAGCTTCCACCATAGGAGCGAGCAGGAATTTTTCCTGCTCCGCCCTTAAAAAACGGCTTGGTAGCTCAGTTGGTTAGAGCGCTAGCCTGTCACGCTAGAGGTCGTGGGTTCGAGCCCCATCCGAGTCGCCACTTTAAATTTTAGTTACCGCTCGAACAGAGTCGGTACTGAATGACAGTCCGGTGGACTGTCAGAGCCGACGGCGACCAAGGCGCGCAGTCCGCGCCGCGAATCGAGCCCCATCCGAGTCGCCACTTTAAATTTTAGTTACCGCTCGAACAGAGCCTTTAGAATAAAAACAATCTGCGGATTTAGCTCATTTGGTAGAGCGCCACCTTGCCAAGGTGGAGGTGGCGGGTTCGAGCCCCGTAATCCGCTCCATATTCGGCGCCATAGCCAAGCGGTAAGGCAGAGGTCTGCAAAACCTTCATCCCCGGTCCGATTCCGGGTGGCGCCTCCAAAAAGAAACCAGTCCCTTGTGGACTGGTTTTTCTTTTTGGACGTGCTACGCACGAAACGGACCGGCGCACCGCAAGCGGTGCGAGGTCCGAATCTGAAAACAAGTGCAAAAGGTGCCGGTGGCACGTTTTGCGCGCCGTTTTTCAACCGAGCTTGCCGATAATGGCGGCAAGCGGCAAGCAAGGAGTCTGCCGAGCCGAGGGACGCAGGCGAGAGCAGACGACTATGCGACGGTTGCGGAGTGGCGCCCATCTCGCGCAAGAAGCGCGAGATGCTTTTGAATTAATTTATAGGATTTATCAGCGCTCTTATATATCCTTCGCACAAAGTATAAATATAATTATCGTTGCTTTCTACTTGCTCATAATCATATTCTATATCCGTGCTAATTCCATCTCGAATATAATGGAGCCCTTCTCCGTCAAATTGGATAATATGATTATGACTATCAAAATTCGATATTTTAATAGAAAAACAGATTCTCGTATTTTTTTCTTCGAATATTTTTTCGCTTTCTTCTGCTATAAAATCAAAAACCTCTTTTAAAGTGGTAAAGCGAGCCCCGGCAAGATCAGTAGACTCTTCTTCGCAAAAAATAACCGTATCATAGCTTATTTCTTGATTCATATAAAGATTCTCCTTGTAACTTTTTCCTAATGTGATTTCAAAAGGGATTTTTCCATCTCGGCATACTTGCTTGGCGAAAACGGTTATCGCCGCAGAGACAGATAAACCCAATTCGTTGCAGACGTATTCGAAATTTTTCTTCAAATTTTCATCCATGCGAATTGATACCATGCTTTGTTGCATAAACAATCTCCTTTCATTTTTCATTATTATATCACATGAAAAAGCTTTTGTCAACATACAAATGCATAACATTGTAATACGATGTACTTATTTAGTATTGCTTTGCTTTTTTGTTTTCTGTTTTCATCCGCCTGCTCGCTCGTAAGCGGCAAGCGGGCGCCTACTCGCCAAAGGCGAGATACCGGGTTAGCCTCTGCATCCCTATCGGGTTGCTTCATTCGTTGGGACGAGTTGACAAAAAAGATGCCAACCGAAAAACCCGAGATTTTCTCGGGTTTTCTTCGTTTTTCGCCGTTTTCCTCGCTTTTTTGAAATTCGGATTTTAGTGAAAATAAAAAGATGCCAATCGGCTTTTTCGGGCAAGGGCGCGGAAGTGAAGCTTCGCCTTGTTTTTTTAGTGAAAAATATTGAAAAATATCGAAACGAATGATATAATTAAATTGCAATATCATTATAGGAGAATTTTATGAGAGAAGGAACCAGCGGCTTTTGGGTTGAAGATAAGGATAACAAAATATCTATTGGATACGAGGATTACGGAGTAAGCCAATTTGGTGGCGGTGATTTTGAAAAAACGTATTATTTAGACGAGGAAAATTCAGAAAAGTTTGTTTCCGAGCTGCAAAAAGAATATCAAGGCTCGTTAGAAGAAATGATCGAGGCAGCCTTTGGACGAGGGTTCAATGATCAGAAATTCTGGAATTTCTGCAAAAATCACGGAATAGTGTACTCGTCCTCAACATGGAGCGGATAAGCACGAAAGGAGTAATAGTATGATTTATACACCTATGACAAAGACTGCCTTAAAGCTTTGCTTTGAGGCGCATAAGGATCAAACTGACAAAAGCGGTTTGCCGTACGTTTTTCATCCGTTTCATTTGGCAGAACAAATGCCGGATGAAAAGACGACTGTCGTTGCATTACTTCATGACGTGATCGAAGATACCGATTACACTTTGGATGATATGAAGAATATGGGCTTTTCGGACGATATTCTTTCGGCAATTGCATTAATGACACACGATGACGGTGTTCCTTATATGGAATACGTAGCATTAATCAAAAAAAATCCAATCGCAAAAATGGTCAAGCTTGCTGATTTGCGCCACAATAGCGATATGTCAAGACTTGACAAAGTCACCGCCCATGATCGTGAACGGGCAGAAAAATATAAAAAGGCAATCGAATTTCTTGAATCTTTCGACTAATTATCAGACATCTTTTTTGTCAACACGTCTCAAAAAATTCCGTACACGCGAGTGTGCGGAATTTTTTACTTTTTCACTTTTCACTAATTTCGCGTGCACGGAATTTTTTGAAAGTAATAAGTAATAGTGAATAGTGAAGAAGTTAATTAGTTGATGTTGAAAAACTCTCCCGAATATGCTATAATAAACCAGAAAGGCGGTGGAGATATGAGCAATAACCTTTTTTCTAAAGTGGACGGCAAATCAATTATTGTTGGTGATTTTCAAATTGAGAACTATAACGAGAACCTGCATATTAAAATAACGTGTATTTCCGAAGATCAAAACGCCTATTTTATTGTTTTTGAAAATGTTTCCAAGTTAAAAATGTCGGACATATCATATCCATTCCAGATTTGTGGATTTGAAATATTGGATTACGGCTCACGCGGTTATCAAAAGGATTCACGTTTCTTTGTGAACGATTATGAAGAAGGACAGCTCTCATTTTTCTGCGAGAATTTTGAAATTTTTAATGCCAACAGATAAAATTGAGTGGCATCTTTTTTGTCAACACGCCTCAGAGAACGAAAAAAGCATCCCAAATAGGGATGTTTTTTTCGTTCTAAAGAATCGTATAATCTCCGCTTTTCAGCACGCGAACGAGCGCCTCGTTGGTTCTGATGCGCTCCTTTGCCGCGATTCCCGCACGCCCCGCCCATTCAACGTCGTGCGCATCCGAGCCTGCCACACAGGCAAGACCGCGTTCGTCCGCAAGGCGCTTTGCGCTCTCGTTCCAAGCGGGCTCGTTGGCTGCGTTGTAAACCTCAATACCGTCCAGCTTGTCAAGACATTCAAGTGGGAACGGAATGCGCACGTATCGGCTCGCGCGGTAGGGATGCGATTGAAAAACAAGACCGCCGCCCGCGTGGATCACCTCGGCGTATTTCTCTGCCGACGCCATTTTTAGCTCCGGGTGTGCCGCGAGAAAATCGGGACTGATACCGTAGATCAGTATTTCCCGGCCATCCCCCACGTGCTCCTCAATACCGAAGAGAAGATCAAAATCACGCTCCCTTGCATACGAAAGGCCGTATAGATAATCCTGTCTGTATGCATCCACGAACTGTTCCCACGGCAATTCTCGGTCAATGCGGTTATCGCCGTAATAGAAATGGTTGGTCACCACCATGCCCGAAAATCCCTTACGGATCAACTCGTCTATATGTTCGCGAATATCCGAGCCACCACCGCTACAAGGGCAAGTGTGTACGTGCATATCGTATTTAAACATTTCTATCCTCCGTAAAGCAAGAGCTTACCGTTATTATACCACGCAGAAAATGCACCGTCAAGTTTTTTTCTCGGCATTTCTCCGCCGCGATGCAGTGGAAAGCAAGCGCACACTCGCCGTAGGCGAGATGTCGGGCAGAGATATACAAGGCTTTGTCTTAATGAAAAAACAAGAGCTTTCCGCGGAAAGCTCTTATTTTTTTGTGAATTCCTTGCCGTTGATCAGAAAATCGATAGATACGTTGAAATAATCCGAAAGCCTGCGCAGCATCTGAACGTCCGGGCAACGCTTGCCGTTTTCGTAATGCGAAAGCGCCTCGCGGCTGATATTCAGATCCATGGCAACCTTGAGCTGATTGAGATTTCTTTGCTTGCGCACGATTCGCAGCCCGATAAGCCCTACGTTATCCTTCATAACAATAAAATCCTTGCGTTTTTCTGAAAATTTAAAAATTCTCTTGACTTTATTGTAACAAAATGTTACTATATTAAATGTTACAGTTTGTAACAAATTGTTTTTGGAGGATTTTCGTTATGACGGAAAAGCGTTTTACGTTTAAAAAGTTTTTTGCATGGATCTGCACCATTGCTGTTGTTGTGCTTTATCTGATAGGGCTTGGAGACGCAACCTATACCCGGTCATGCTATTGCGGCATGGATCGGTTTTATGTGGATCTTGGGGCCTTTGGCCAAGTAGTGATCGGAGACTTTTTGATTCTCTCGCTCCCCTTCGTGCTGGGGCTTGCCTATCTCGTTTACCGCCTTTTGACCGCGCGTGCAGGCATCGTTCGCGTTCTCCTTTCCTTGTTGCTGACGCTCGGTGCTTACGTTGTCCTTGATCTTATTGACTGGACCACCCCGCATATCCTGGAGTTTGGCTTGGCGCTTTTGCTCATCTTGTTATTTTATTTCCTGCTCGGCCGATTGTTCGGCGTAAGCAAGAAGAGCGAGAAGGCCGAGGTCGCCGAACCCGTTTATACAGAGGCGCCCGCACCTGCCGCTTCGCCCAAGTACGAAGAGCAAACGGTAACGGTGAAGGGGGCAAAGAGCGTAAAAGCTATGTCCAAGGAGCTTGCTCCTTACGTAAAAAGCGGTTGGAAGATCGAGAGAGTGTACGATATTGACCGCAAGAGCCGTTCGGTGCAGATGAAACGCATGAAGTGATCGGTTGTTTTATAAAGCAAAATACCGCTTTCGAATTTGAAGGCGGTATTTTCATATTTTTTGCAACGCCGTTTTGCGTGTGCTTCACGCGGTACAATATATCTTGCTTGTTTTATAAAAAATTCTCAAAAAAACTTGACAAAACCCTATTTAATAGGGTATAATATAAATGCAAATGAACGAAGGGAGACAACTATGACAAGGACTTTTGTAGAGCTTCCGTTATTTCGTGCCAGATGGAAGGATATGGGGCTGGGTGATGACGATTTGAAACGCCTGCAGGAGCAGCTTCTTGCAGATCCGAAGGTTGGTGCTGTTATGCGCGGAACCGGAGGCGTTCGGAAAATGCGATTTGCTTTTGAGCAAAAAGGGAAGAGCGGTAGCGTTCGTGTCATATATGTTGATTTCGAGGTTTACGAGAAAATATTCTTAATAACTGCATATCCTAAAAATGAAAAGGATAATCTGACAGATTCGGAGAGAAACGAGATCAAGCAGATGATCCATGCGCTTGAGGAGCAATTAAGAGCGAATGCAAAGTGAAGGAGGAGATAGAATGCGCCTTTTTGATGATATTAAAACCGGGCTTGGTCAGGCAATGGAATATGAAAAGGGCAAGTTGAAGGCCAGGACGACAACCTTGACCGTGGAACCGATCGATCATTTTCGCCCGGAGGAAATTCATTCTATTCGTATACAAACAGGATTGACACAAGCTTTATTTGCAAAGTATATGGGGGTTTCGGTTAAAACGGTGGAGGCGTGGGAAGCCGGACGAAACCATCCTGAGGGGGCTGCGTGCCGATTGTTGTCTATGACACGAAATGATCCTGCCTTTCCTCAAAAATCCGGCATTGTTACGGCATTGGCAAAACCATAATATGAATTTAGAACAACTGTGCGATTGATTATAAGCAAAAAATGAGAGCGATTTTTTCGCTCTCATTTTTTTATTTTTGGATTATCGCTGATGCCGAGAATGTAATCCACGGACACGTTGTGAAAGACGGAAAGCTTGATCAGAATGTCGGTTGGAATGTCTCTTTGCCCGAGCTCGTAATTGCTGTATACCTGCTGCGAGCAATTCAAGGCCTTGGCCATTTCCCGTTGCGTTAAGTCCTTATCCTCGCGCAGATCCTTAATTCTTTTATATACCATAGCCACCCCGTGATCATTATAATTTTAAAAAGATAACAATAAAATTATAACAAACCGCAAAATGCGGTATTGACATTTACCGCAAATTGCGGTATAATGATGCTGCGAAGACCGATGTTTTTTATACAAATCTGGCTTCGGTTGTGTATTTTTCCAAAAAAAATAAGAATTAAAGGAGAAAAAAACATGGAAATTAACGTTTTGCCAAAAAAGTACAAAAACAATAATGGTTATATGATTAGCTGTCTAATGACGGGTACTTTGGCGGAAAAGGATGAAAAAATAGCTGCGTTAGAAACGCAGAAAAAGCCACTTTGGGATATGGACTTCGGGGATTATATAAAGACCGTTTGCATAAAACAATGGGTTAAGGTAGGTATTTGGGGTGGTATATTGCTAGGCATTATTGGTGCAATTGCGGTGGCTCTGGCTGTGCCCTTTGATGATATGGAGTGGTATATAGCCGCCATATGTTTTTCTATTCCAATGGCATTGGGCGTAATAGCATGTTTTTTACTTGGTCCTCGTGCTGTTTATGGCTTTGTTCTTGCTATTGTACTTGCTCCCATTTTTTATCCGATTTATATGTCGATATGTACATCGCATAATCGGAAAATTTTCAAACACAATGATGAGATCGATGCAAAGATTAATTTGCTGAACGAAGAGTGTAAAGAGGAACTCAAAAAAATCGCAGAGACGCGTGCACGTATGTTCTCGGAATATGAAGAAGCGTTCGAGAAAGAAATGCAAAAACAAGTAGAAAAAATGGCAGACAATTCGGCTGTTCGCGAAATTGCAGAATGGTTAGCAAAGCGGTTTATCGGAGTTATAAAAGAGGCAGACCGCGCACCGCATATAAAAGATATTGCCTCATCTTTGGAGTATGTCGTTTCTAAACGTAATGTCACCAGCGCTACTGAAAAGTATACTTTTGCAGAGCATCTATGCAAGGATTTGGATAGCGAATTGATGCAAGCCGCTTTATCAAAAGCTGTTGCTTTGCGAATTCAAAAATGTATTAAAGAGCATTATGAAACAGATGAAATAGAAACGATATACAAAATACAAGTAGAAACCTTCGATAATCTTAAGGATAAAAAAGCATCTGCTGATAAATCAGAGTTGTTATTGAGAACGGTTCTTACTTATAAAGCAGAGAATCCCAATTACAAACCGGCACAATCATGGTAAAAAACACAAAATATATTTTGGAAGGTGGATTGAAGATGGTAAACTTTGAAAAATTGGCTATGGATGGCTTTAAACTCTTAAATGGAAGAATATACGACCGTTATGGCGCTTCTGTCCTAGAATATGATGCAGGTGTTCGTGAATTTGGTTGGGGCACCCCATGTAGTGAATACAGATTTACAAACTATGATTATAACTCTTATTCTATTGTTAAATCTGTGCAATATGACGAATGGTATTTGAAAAAGAACGGCTACACTGAAATATGTCGTTTGCGCCACCTTGGTGGCGAAAATTGGGAAACTTATTATTAAATTACTGATTTAAGGTAGAGGACGTATGAAAAATCTTTGGAATACGATAGTCCATGCGATCACACGCTTTTTTTCGCTTATTTTTGAGAGATTTGGAAAAAAGAAAGCCATTCTGCTGATCGTGTCGGGCTCGGTCGTTTTATTATCCGCGATCATTACGCCTTTTTTCTTTATTTTTGGTGAGGATGAACCGGACGATCCGCATACCTGCGCCGGCGTTAGCTGGGTGACCGAAAAGGAAGCCACCTGCACGGAAGAGGGCAGTAAAAAATTCGTCTGCTCCTGTGGAAAAACGGTGAAAACCGAGAAAATTCCGCTTGCTCCGCATACGGAGGAAAACGTACCCGGCAAGGCCGCAACCTGCACGGAAAAGGGCTTGACGGATGGCAAGAAATGTTCTGTTTGCGGTGAAACGCTTGTAGAGCAACAAGTGATCAGCGCGCTCGGACATAGCTTTGAAAACGGCGTTTGTATCCGATGTGGCATTCCCTCCGCATCCGATCTGAATGATATGATTTTTCATCGGGATTATATTTCCAATTATTCAGCGGATAAACTGTTTTTGACCTATGAGGATTTTGCAGCCTACATTGCGGAAAACACATTCTCCGAGGCAGAAGAACTTGCGAAATACGATAGAGAATATTTTGAAGAGAATGTTCTGGTAGTTGCTATACAAACGTATAACCATGGAGGACATCAGTTCCGCGTATCCGGTGAGATCGAAGGCAAGACATACAACCTCAATGTGGAAACTTGCTCAGCGGATGATGCTTCTATGGGGGCTTGGGCTCCCCAGACATATTGGGTAGCCGTTGAGCTACCGAAGGATGCGCTTGCAGGCATGGATCTTTTGGCCGTTTATCACCATAAAAGCCTCGTTTCCGAATTTGATCTTTCGGGCGCATGCAAGCATCTGAATGTATATACGGAGATCGTAGCGCCCACCTGCATTGCAGACGGCGCTGAAAAGCATATTTGCCTTGATTGTAAAGAAATCATTACAATGAACGCCATTTTGGCAACGGGGCATACCTTTGGCGATTGGTACACGATCGCGCCCAACGGCTGTGCATCTGAAGAATATTCGATGCGCATTTGCACCAAGTGCTTCTACATTGAATATAATATCGATTCCTCTACAAACGTGCATCCGCACGATTTTGAGCTTACGCTAGTGGAGGCAAGCTGCACCGAGAGCGGAAGAGCCACGGTGACTTGCAAAAATTGCGGTCTCGTTGGCGCAGACGAGATCCTGCCCCCGCTCGGCCACAATCTGAATTGGGTATTCACTGCCGAGACACACGGTAAGGAGTGCGTGCGCGAGGGATGCGACTACGCGCTTGCCCCCGAAGCGCACGTGGCAGACGGCAATACCTCTCCCTGCGTGGATACGCGCTGCACGGTTTGCGGTTATATTCTTGCAGAAGGTCTTGGCCATGAATTTAGTGACACCTATGAAAGCGATGCAAACGGCCATTGGCACGCATGCTCGCGCGAGGGCTGTGATTGGATCCATTCCTATGGCAAGCACAGAAACCCCAATGCCATCTGTAAGGATACGTCGGCCATCTGTAATATTTGCGGCGCTAACTTCGTGCCGAACGGCGCTCACGTCTTTGGCGAATGGCAGACCTTACAAAAGCCGACCTGCACAGAGCCCGGCGTTTTGCGCAGAGATTGCAGCTATTGCTCGCATTACGTCCTGGATTCCATTCCTGCGAACGGACACGATATGGGAGCTTGGTATACCGTCCAGGCACCGACAGAAAACACGAACGGCATCCGTCGCAGAGATTGCAACGTTTGCGACTATTATGAAACGAAAACGATCGTTGCCACCGGCCACGTCTTTGGCACATGGCACGTAACAAAAGCGCCCACCTGCACGGAATCGGGCGAAATGCAGAGAGAATGCAGAAATTGCGGCTACGTGCAAACAGCAACCCTCTCGGCACTCGGCCACTCTGTGAGCGCTTGGTATTTTATTGAAAAGCCGACCTGCACCGAGGCAGGTAGCTCCTACGGATATTGCACGCGTTGCGGCGAGCGTATCACGCGTTCGAACAGCGCGCTCGGACATCATTTCAGCGGCTATAAGGGCAACGCAACGCACCACTGGAAGGAGTGCACGCGCTGTGATGCAAAAACGGCGAAGGTAGCGCACAGCGGCGGCAAGGTCGGTTGTACGGAAAGAGCGAGATGTAGCACCTGCAATATCCCGTACGGACAGGCGCCGATCGGACACCGCTTTGGCACCACGTATTCCCACAATGCAACAACGCATTATTATCCCTGCCTGAACGGATGCGGCGCAAAGAAATCGCAGGCGGAGCACAATATGATTGCAAAAACCTCTACCGTCAGAGCAGAGGATACCGGTACGCAGATCCGATATATCCACACGCTTTATACCGAATGCTCGGTATGCGCATATAAGGAAACCGTCCGCACGGTGGTAGGCTCCGAGCATTACGGCGTGGAGATCATGAATGCGGTCGCCCCCACCTGCACAAAAACGGGCCTCACCTGGGGCTGGAAATGTGCCGTTGCGGGCTGCGACGAAGTGTACGTTGCGCAGGAAACGGTTCCCGCCCTCGGCCATAACTACGTTGGCGGCGTTTGCACCCGATGCGGTGACGGTAGCTCCTCCGGTGGCGGCGAAGGCCCCGGCACGGAGGTGCATACGTGTGTAGGCGTTCGTTGGGAGATCACCCAGGCGGCAACCTGCAAGCAAACGGGCATCAAGGCCTTTGTTTGCTCCTGCGGAAAAACGGTAAGAACCGAAACGATTCCGCTTGCCGCACATACAGAACAGACCGTTCCCGGCACGAATGCAACCTGTACTCAAACCGGTCTTACGGCAGGAAAGAAATGCTCCGTCTGCGGTACAACGCTTGTAGCGCAAACCGAAATCCCGCTTGCTCCGCATACGGAAGAAACCGTACCCGGTAGAGCCGCGACCTGCGAGAAAATCGGCCTCACGGACGGAAAGAAGTGCTCCGTCTGCGGTGAAATGCTGGTAGCACAAACAACGATTCCGCTTGCTGCTCATACGTATGATGATATATACGATACCACCTGCAACGTTTGCGGTTTTGTCAGAAATGCAGCTTGCAGACATTCTTCGCAGATCATACTTTTCGGCTATGCCGCAACTTGTACGCAGGCCGGCTTGACGGACGGTAGAAAGTGCGCATCTTGCGGTGAAACACTGGTAGCACAAACAGAAATTCCGCTTGCTTCTCATACAGAAGAGCCCGTCCTCGGCTATGCATCCACTTGTACCGTTCCCGGCCTTACGAACGGAAAGAAGTGCTCCGTTTGCGGTGTAACGCTTGAAGCGCAAACCGAGCTTCCGCTTGCTCCGCATACGGAAGAAACCGTTCTCGGCTATGCATCCACTTGCACTGTGCCCGGAATGACAGACGGAAAGAAGTGTTCGTCTTGCGGTGAAACACTTGTAGCACAAACCGAACTTCCGCTTGCTCCGCATACGGAAGAAACCGTACCCGGCACGAATGCAACCTGCACCGAAACCGGCTTGACGGACGGAAAGAAGTGCGCGATTTGTGAAGCTGTGATTGTAGCGCAGGAGAGTTTACCCGCTCTTAATCACGATGAAATTTCCCATGATGCCAAAGCACCCACTTGCACTGAAATCGGCTGGGATGCATACGTGACATGTTCAAGATGTGCATATACAACGTACGTACCTAAATATGGTCACAATATGGAAAATGGTATGTGTACGCTGTGTGGTGCTTCATTTATAGAAATTCGCACCGTAGACGATTTGAAAAACGTAGCATTGAGTTTAAGCGCAAACTATATCCTGATGAACGATCTTGATCTCGGCGGTATGGAATGGACGCCGATCGGAACGGATTATAACAATTCTTTCACTGGCACCTTTGACGGTAACGGACACGTGATTAAAAATTTCAAGATTACGGGCAATAGGCAATATGCCGGTTTGTTTGGATATAGCCAAGGCACGATCCAAAACTTAGGGCTTGAGAACTTCACGATTGACGTAAGTTATTCCGGCTCATCTTACGGCGTCTATGCCGGCGGCTTGGTTGGTTATAACTATGGAAGCAATGCCGCCATCACGAACTGCTATGCCACGGGAGCGGTTAGTGCAAGCAGCACATATGACGCCGACGCCGGCGGCTTGGTTGGTAGAAACGATAACGGAACCATCACGAACAGCTATGCCACGGGAGACGTCAGTGCAAGCAGCAAACGCACGAGTGGTTATGCTTACGTCTACGCCGGCGGCTTGGTTGGTTCAAATGGCGGCACCATCACGAACAGCTATGCCACGGGAGACGTAAGTGCAAGCAGCACAAACTCCTCTGCTTACGCCTCCGCCTACGCTGGCGGCTTGGTTGGTTATAACTATAATGGAACTATCACGAACAGCTACCGTTATAGCGGACAGAGCTTTACGGAGACCGCGAACGGTACGACTACGTATTCTGCAACAAATACGTATGGTGCGGCAACCTCCATAGAGAACCTACAATCCAAGGAATGGGTAGAAGAAAATCTTTGGAAGGTGGAGCCTGAAATATGGAGCTTTGGTTCCGGATATCCAACGTTGGATTATAATGTGATCGAAACTTTTGTTGAAATCTCGACCAAGGAAGAGTTTTTGAAGCTGCAAGGCGAGTGGCTCGTGAGAAAATACAAATTGATGGCAGATATTGATCTTGGAGGTATGGAATGGCAGCCCATGGCTATGTTTTTTGGCACCTTTGACGGTAACGGTCATGTGATTGAAAATTTTAAGATTACGGGTGATGTGCAGTATGCCGGATTGTTTGGACGTAATTATGGTACGATCCAAAACCTTGGGATAGAGAACTTCACGATTGACGTAAGTAATTCCGGCAATATATACGCCATATACGCCGGCGGCTTGGTGGGTTATAATGATGATGCCACCATCACGAACAGCTATGCCACGGGAGCCGTAAGTGCAAGCAGCACAAGCTCCTCCGACTACACCTGTGCCGGCGGCTTGGTTGGTTATAACTATAATGGCACCATCACGAACAGCTATGTCACGGGAGCCGTAAGTGCAAGTGCAAGTAGCACAAGTTTCTTTACTTATGTCTACGCGGGCGGCTTGGTTGGTAGAAACGATAACGGAACCATCACGAACTGCTACGCCGCGGGAGACGTAAGTGCAAGTAGTACAAGAGCAAGCTCCTCTGCTTATGCCGACGCCGGCGGCTTGGTTGGTAGAAACGATAACGGAACCATCACGAACTGCTATGCCACGGGAGACGTAAGTGCAAGTGTAAGTAGAGCGAATTCTTATTCTAGTGTATCCGCCTATGCGGGAGGCTTGGTTGGTTATAATGATGGAGGAACTATCACGAACTGCTACCGCTACAGCGGACAGAGCTTTACGGTGAAGAAAAACTTTACGACCACATATTCTGCAACCAACGCACTTGGTACTGCAAAGGATATGCCCACCCTGCAATCCGTAGACTTCCAGAAGAACACGCTCAAATGGTCGGCGGGTGATTGGAGCTTTGCCGAGGGCGCGCATCCGAAACTAAAGCCTGCTAAATAAGTACATGTGCAGATGCGTTCTTGCATCTTGCATAGATAGAGTGAAACAAAAAATTAAGACATTAAGAAAAAACAGGAGGACGTATGAAAAAAAGAATTATTTCATTGGTGCTTTCCGTTGTGGTGCTCGTTGGGTGCGTTGTTATCAACAACTCGAACACCGCTTCGCTGACGGTAGGAGCGGGAAACGGAATTGACGAGCGCCTTGAAACAGCGAAGGAGCTGAGTGATTTTCTTGCTTTCGTGGCGGAAAGAGATATATCCAATATGGGTGCAACGTATTCGCTGATGGCGGCGAAATTGGCCGCCGAAGAAGAGGAAAATGAGGATCAGGCGCCCCAAGAGGAGAGCAAATATAAGAGCGCAAGCATTCAAATTTCCACGCAGATTACGGCCGAATCCACATCGAGCAATGCCGAATACACCGGCGGCGTGATACGACTGAAGCAAAACGCATCCAGACAGCTTAATATATATATCAATGAGGACTCTACTTATTACGTTACTAAGGGAATTTTTTCATTGATGAGCAAGACTACCAAAGGGGAGTCTACGGAAGTATTTAATTTTGATATGGAAATTGCCATTATCGAAGAATCCGTTTATCTTATGTTTCATGATTTCCTGTACGTAGAAGACAATATCAGCCGCCGTATAAAGCCTTCTATGGCCGATCAATGGATCGAAGCCTTTCCATCTATGGCCATTGAATTTGTTAGTATAGATAGCGTGAATCGTGAAACGATGGAGGCTTTAAAGGAGCTTGTGGAGCTTCTGGATGCATGCAATGCATTGGACGAAGAGGTGGGTATTACTGACTTGGATACAGACGATTTGAACAGGCTGTATCTGGAGGATCTGGAAAAACAACCGGAGGAGGACAAGGCGGAATACGATAAAATCCTTTTTGGTAACGGCGAGGACGTAAAGCTGACGATCGATTTGTCCAATACCGCCAACCCGTACATTTCGATTATAAATACGCAGGATAAAGATGATACGGAAACGATCATTACCGAACGTGATCCATTCACTTGGCAACCGATAACTACGGTGGAGGTCAGAACCACAAGTAAAGTAGAAAGTGTTCAAGAGATCAGCATTTGCAACGTGAATAATACTGTTATAAATATGGATACGGATAGCGTCTCGATTTCTATCAAGGAAGAAGATGGAGAGGATGCAATGTTCATCGTAAAGGAGACGAAAAAGGATGACTAACGTAAAATTTTCTCTTTCGAAAAGCGGACTGCTGCTGCTTCGCAGAATCTGCTCTATCGCGTCTCTCGTCGGTACGGCCGCCGTATTGCTGCTGATGCTGTTTGGTTTCGTTTCGATGGGCGGCAGAGCACTCACCGCTACAAGCGCATTCAATTTCTTCTTTTACGTCCTGGATTTCGGCGTTCGCCCTTTCATAAACATCGTGGCAAACGTTGGCTTTGCAATTCTTTATTACGTGATATGCGTAAAAATTGCGATCTCTCTTTTCAAGCAGATCAAGCAGATTCGTTTGTGGTTTAATTCCAAGTTTGATAGCGAACCCACGAGAAGTGCAATGCTGGATTGCGTTGGCTCCTTCGATACTGCCCTTTTTGCGTTATGCCTTGAATTGATTCTCTCCAAGGCGTTGCTCGGAGGAGCGTTGACCTCTCGCGCTATCCTGTTCGTTGCCGTTTTGTTCGTATTTTCAATACTGATCGGAGCGGTATGCTTCTATATTGTAAACCGCGATCTTACCGAGAGTATTTTTGTGACCCTGTCACGTTGGATGGTGCTCATAGGGGCTATGCTGTTTGCTTTTCTCGTATGCAGCGCAGATCTCGTGACTCTTTGGAAGTCGCTTGGTAAATTGTTCATCGTTCTTTCCATTGAGAAGATCGGCGGTGCCTTTTTGCTGGATGCGTTTGTAAATACCGTTCTTTTCCCTGCATTCCAGCTGATATCATTGTTTATTGTCACGAAAATGGCGTATCACGCCATTCGGAGATATGAGATCAGAGATACGGCAAAAGCGTTTTTGAAGTATTCTGCGATTGCTCTTGCGATCGTTGTGGTGACCAACGGCTTGCTTGCTTTTTCAAGAGATCCGCAGGATTATTTGAATATGTTCGTAAAGGATGCTTTGTTCGTTCTTGTGCCGCTTTTCGTTTACTTCATTTCCGGGAATTTGTTTACCTTGTCAAAGAGTGCGCCTTATATGGAGGATGAAGAACGCGCCGAAAACGATTCCGACGAGAGCGGAGCTCAAGAGACAACCGCAGAAGCCATAAACGTGGCTACATCGGAAGATGCGAGTGCGCCGACAACCGAGGATACGGTTCTGCAATAGATCGTTGTCGTAAAAACATATGGTTGCTTTATATGAGGCAACACCGCAAAGAGCGAAGATCCCGTGAGTCACGGCATCTTCGCTCTAAAATTTTTTGTTTTTCAAGAGGTATAATTCCTTGAATATCTTCTGTTTTATGTTTTTTATGGAAATTTTCTTTATTTTTTGAAAAACGCTTGCGGTGATGGAAAAAGTGTGCTAAACTGAGAAAGTAAATATCGCGCGATAAAGGAGAAACACCATGTTAGACAAATCCTTGCCGTATACCCCTCTTTTGATGATCAAGACGGATACGGAGAGCTATCTGTGCTTTGATCTGCCGAAGGGGTATTCCTTCCGCTTTTATCGGGCGGGAGATGAGGAAGCATGGGCCGAACTTGAATGCTCTCTCGGTCAGTTTGACACTTTGGAGGCGGGCATTGCCACCTTTCGGCGCGAGTTTCTTGAAGGATATGCCATCCGCCCCGAGGATCGGATGCTCTTCGTTTCGGATCCCGAGGGGAAGACCGTTGCCACCGCTTCGCTTTGGGCGGGGGATTTTCTCGACGAGGAGAAGCAGAGGGTGCACTGGGTTGCTGTGAGCGACGAATGCGAAGGCAAGGGCATTGCCAAGGCGTTGCTTTCGCGCGTGATCCGGCTTTATAACGAGCTCGGCTATAAGGATTTTCTCTTCCTTCGCACGGGCACATGGAATTATCCTGCGATCGGAATTTATAAAAAGTTTGGATTTTTGCCCTATCTTGGCGAGCGCTCTCCCTTTCCGAATATCCCGGATGAGGGCTTTGCAGAAAAGAATGTTGCAGGCTGGGCGCTTGTGGATGAAAAACACAGATTGTATATGAAAAAATGACATTTTGTAAATAATAATTTGCATATAATGCATTTTTTGGAGGAAATATGTATAACAAAGATTCATTGGATACGCTCTGCGGTGCGCTTGCATATGCAATGGACGTGGAAGCTCCCAAGCAGGCGGCAGAGAAGAATGCACTCCTTTCGGAGTTTGTTGACCGCGCATTCGGTGGCGAAAAGGCCGATCGCGTGGTGATGTATAACCCCGATGCGATCGGACAATGGATCTATGAAAAATATCCCTACTTCTGCCGTGCAATGGAAAAGTGGGCGGATGTGAAGATCCCGCTTTGCACGGTGATGCCATCGGTCACGCCGGTCTGCTTTGGCACGATGTATACGGGCGCACAGCCCGACGTGCACGGTATCAAGAAGTACGAAAAGCCCGTCATCACGATCGATACGCTCTTTGATGCGCTGATCCGCGCGGGCAAGAAGGTCTGCGTGATCACGTACGGAGATGCCAGCATTGCAAGGATCTTCCTCGAAAGAGAGATGGATTATTTCCATTTTGAGCCCGGAAGGGAAGAGGATGCCAATGCGAAGGCCGTGGAGGTCATTCTTGCGGACACGTACGATTTTGTCGTGATCTATAACGGAAACTACGACGGCGTGATGCATAAGTTCGGTCCCGAGAGCCCCGAGGCACTCGGTGAGCTTCGCGCCAACTGCCATTTTTACGGCATTCTCTGCAATCTTATTGAGGCACATTGGAAGCAGCACAACACCCTCGTTGGCTTCGCGATGGATCACGGCTGCCACGAGATCGACGGAGATTGCGGCTCGCACGGCCTCGATATGGAGGAGGATCTCAATATCGTCCATACCTATAAGGCTTTCCCGAAGCGCATATAAAATAAAGAACCGAGGGTAAAACATACCTCGGTTCTTTATTTTGGCCTTTTTTACTCCTCGGCGTAGGTTTTGCCCAAGGGGTTGTTTTGCGTAATTTTCTCGGTGGTGAGGTTTTCGGCGGCACATTTGACGAGAACGGCGTATTCGGCGGTTTGCGCGGTGACGTCACGGATGGAAATATCGTGAATATCCCCTGCGCGATAGCCGCTGCCGTAGCCCGTGTAGACCATCACCGTGGCGTGGCGCTTGCCCTCGGCGCTTTCCCTGACGTCGGAGATCTCGATATCGTGCACCTGATTGCCGTTTGCGGCAAGGCAGATCACGCCGTGGTGATAACCGCCCGTGTGGATGCCGCGGATCGTGATGTGGTGAACGCTGCCGTCGATATTTTCGTGCGAGGCATTGTAGGGCTCAAGCGTACCGAGATAGCGCGAAAGCTCGCGCGGCTGCTTGCCCCTTGAGAGTGCCGTGCAGGCAACGGTATCGTCCGAGGTGAAGCCCGTGATATTTTCAACGGTGCAATGGTGGCAGCCGGAGCGAAAGTCAATGCCGTCGCCGTTCTTAACGTCGGAGCGGATGTCAAGATCGTGCACATGGCAGCGCGTGCAGGCATCAAAGCAGATCGCCCAGCACATCGTTTGGCGCAGCTTCAGCCCCGCGATCTCAACGCCGTCGGCATTGGAAAAGCTGAACATTAAGGTGCGAAAGCCCCAGAAATCACCCGTCATCGGCTGATATTCCTTGAAAAACGGATGATAGCCGATCCTCGGCTTGTCCGTACCGATCACCGTGGCGTTGCCTCTGCCGAGGATCTTTATGTTTTTGAGCGGAGTAACCTCTGCGGGCGTGCCGTAGGGATCGATGCCGCTCATCAAAAGATTGTCGCCGCGGAAAACGTTGTCGTATACGAAGTCGTTTTGCTTCAGGGTGCAATCGTCGATCACCACCGTCGTATCGGAAGGGATGAGGATCGCACGGTCGAGATAATAGTCCTTGCCGTCCAGCACCACGGTAACCGCGCCTGCGACTGCCTTTGCGGCGGCGAGGCAACGCTCGATGGCCTCGCTGTCACTTCCCTCGCCTTCGGCAAAGTCACGCACGTAAAAGGTTGGATTCATATCGTTTTTCCCTTTCGCTTTTTTCTTACTTAAGAAACAGTTCGATGACCGGAACCTCCGTCTTGGGGGATTCAATGGGCAGCTTTACCAGCAGATCTCCCTCCTGAAGCCTGGTTCTGTGAACGTTGGTAGGATCGTATTCGGTCAGCATCAGCTCGCACCCTGTTTCGAGCAGCTGTGCAAATTTAACCTTTCCGCCCAGATTCGGAAGTATCACCCTGTGGTCGGGCCAGGAAAACAGATGCAGATAGAGTCGGTTCGTCTTGGGGTTATAGGTATAAAGGCCGTTTTCGGGCTCGGGGAAATCCGCGGGCGCAACCGTGCATCCGGTGATGGAGCGGCCGTTCCATTTCATCCAGCGCGAAAGCGCCCGGAAGATCTCCGTTTCGTATTCGTCAAAGCAGCCTCTGGAGGTGGGGCCTGCATTGAGCAGCAGATTGCCGCCGCGCGAGGCGTGACGGATCAGCATTTCCACAACCTGCTTCGCGGTTTTTCGATGCTGGCGGTCGTAACGGGGGTAGCACCATCCGCCGTTAAAGACCTGGCATCCCTCCCACGGCAGAAGATTGCCGTCCTCGTCCCGTATACCGTCCTTCGGAATGGTCCATTCGGGAGAGTGAAAATCCGAAAATCCCGGCAGGCGGTTGATCAGGATCCCGGGCTGCATTTTGCGGATCATTTCGTTGAGGCCGGGGGCATCCCATACGTGCTGGGTTTCCAAATAGTTGCCGTCAAACCAGATGAGGTCGATCTTTCCGTAATTGGTCAGCAGCTCGCGCACCTGCTCGCGAAGAAAGGGTGCGAAGGTAGAACAGTCGCGCTCTTCGGGACGGTTTCGCAGGGGATGACGGTCGGTGATCGGCATATCGGGACGGCTCCAGTCGGGCAACGTGCAGTAAACGCCAACCTTCAGGCCTTCCGCTCTGAATGCCTCGATGATGTCCTTCAGCAGATCGCGGCGGCACAGAGGTGCTTTCATCGCGTTGAAATCGGTGGTTTTGGTATCCCACAGGCAGAATCCGTCGTGATGCTTTGCCGTGATAACGAAATACTTCATTCCCGCATCCTTTGCAAGGCGTGCCCATTCCTTAGGGTCGAAAAGATCCGGCTCAAAATAATCGAAAAAGCGCTCGCGGTACTCCTCGGGCGTCATCTCGGAATTGTACATCAGCCATTCGGATTCCCCGTTCAGAGCATAGAGGCCCCAGTGCATAAAAAGGCCGAAGCGGCCTTCCTCAAACCAGCGCATATCGGGCTTCGTCGTATTGGGTTTCATAATTGCGTTTCCTTTCTGCTTTTTTGTATTGATAAAAATCATTTTTAAAACAACGGCATTTGCCGTTGACAAATGCGTTCCTCTGTGGTATCATTGCAGTAAAGGATCGCTTGTACTACAAGTTTATCATTCTTTTGGCACTTTGACAATGATAATTCAAGCAAGGATGTTGATAGAAATCACACACAAAGGAGAGCTTCGATGGAAAACACAGTATGCAAGCTGGACGGTCTCGGCACCTGCAAGGTGGGAGAGGACTGGCTGAATTACGCAACCAGGGGCTATAACCGCCTGTACTATATCAACGGAGGCACGGGCTGGTATGTGAAAAACGGAGAGCGGATCCCGTTTATCAAGGATCGGTTGTATTTTATTCCGTTTTATGCCAACGTGGTGACATTCTCGTCGCCGTCCGACAATCTGGATCATACTTACGCGGGCTTTTATCTCACGCCGCCGATCATTTCCACAGAGGTTTTCTGTCTCGATCCGAACGAAACGCCCTATATCCGCAGTGCCGTGGATACCTTTCGCACGCTTTGCAGGCGGCGGGATATTGGTATGCCCGAAAGAGATCTCTTAAAATCCGTGGTGATCTACCTTACGAACGCCGCCGCGCAGACCGAGGCGAAAAGCCTTGTGGCGGATACGCTGATCATTCAGGCCTTGGATCTGATACACGCAACGGTTGCAGAGGGACTTACCGTAGCAGAGATAGCAAAAAAATGCAACCTCTCAACCAACGGATTTATAAAAAGATTTTCAAGGTGCGTGGGAGAAACTCCCTATGCTTATATGAAAAGGCTGAAGATCCGTACCGCCCTCGTATTGCGCGACGGCGGTGCAACGCTTGAGGAGGCGGCGGTGTGCGCGGGGTATTCCGATGCTTGCGCGCTTTTGCACGCGCTTTCGGTTGAGCGGCTGCATTGACCGATAGGAGAATCCGTTTTTTGGTTATAAAGCTATTTACAAAAGCAGCTCTTTGTGATATAATGGGTTGAAAATTAAAAGGTGAGAAGAGCATTCAAAAACAGGCGTAGAACGCCAAAAAGAGGAGAAACAATGAATACGATCAAGTTTGACAAGAAAAACGCGCTCGTTGTGGCGCACAGAGGCCTTTCGGGCATCGAGCGCGAGAATACCAACGCCGCCTTCGTTGCGGCAGGCAACCGCTCCTACTATGGCATTGAAACGGATTTTCGCCGCACGGCGGACGGTAAGTTCATCATCAGCCACGATCAGAGTCTCAAAAGAGTCAGCGGCGAGGACGTGGACGTGGAGGCTGTAAGCCTCGCGGTTTCGCAGAGCGTCGTGCTTTTCGATAAGGACGACACGAAGGACCGTGCCGACCTGCGCCCTGCAACCCTTGAAAACTATATTTCCATATGCAAAAAGTACGAAAAGCATTGTGTGCTGGAGCTGAAATCCACCTTCACCGAGGAGGAGACCGCCGCTTATATCGAGATCATCCGCTCGCTTGGCTATCTTGAGCACGTGACCTTTATTTCCTTTATTTATGAAAACCTTGAAAAGATCCGCGCGATCTACCCCGAGGCATCGGTGCAGTTCCTTTTCTCGGAGCTGACGGACGAGATCGCCGAGAAGGTAAAGCGCGACCGCTTTGATGTGGATGCCTACTTCAAAACGCTCACCAAGGAAGCTGTTGACGATTTTCATGCCGCAGGTCTCGTTGTCAACTGCTGGACGGTGGATACTGCCGAGGATGGCGAAAGAATGGCCGAATGGGGCGTTGACTTCATTACATCCAACATTCTCGAATAAAAAATAAAAGGAGAAGAGAAATGAAAGAAAAAATTATCACCGCTGTTGAAAAAAACAGAGATCTGATCCTCTCCGCGGAGCGCTACATCTGGGCGCATCCCGAAACGGGCTACCGAGAGGTGGTGACCTCGAAGTATCTTGAAGAAAAGTTCCGCGCGCTCGGCTACGAGCTGACGATGGCGGGCGACATTCCCGGCTTTATCACCGAGATCGACACGGGCAAGGCAGGCCCCACGGTGATGATTCTCGGAGAGCTTGATTCGCTGATCTGCCCAAAGCATAAGGAAAGCGATCCTACGACGGGCTACGTGCACGCCTGCGGCCATAACGTGCAGGTGGCAACTCTGCTCGGCATTGCCGCCGCCTTGAAGGAGGATGGAATGCTCGAGGGTCTTTCGGGCAAGATCCGCCTTTGCGCCGTTCCCGCAGAGGAAATGATCGAGATCGAATACAGAAACGGACTGAAAAAGGAGGGCAAGATCCATTACCTCGGCGGCAAGGGCGAATTTCTTTACCGCGGTCTTTTTGACGGCGTGGACGTTGCCTTTATGGTGCACGCGTCTTCGAACTATGGCGTGACGGGCGGCAGCGTTGGTTGCATTGCCAAGACCATTCATTATAAGGGCGTTTCCGCACACGCGGGCGGCTCTCCCTGGAACGGTGTGAACGCGCTGTACGCCGCGTCGCAGGGCATCAACGCCGTAAATGCTCTGCGCGAGACCTTCAAGGAATGCGATCTCATTCGCTTTCATCCCATCATCACCCACGGCGGTGAGGCCGTAAACGCGATCCCCGAGCTGGTTACCATTGAAACCTACGTGCGCGGCGCATCCTTCGATGCGATCCTCGCGGCCAACAAGCGCATCAACCGCGCGCTTTGCGGCGCGGCGCTCTCCATCGGTGCGCAGATCGAGATCATTGACACCTCGGGCTATGCGCCCCTTCTGAACTGCCGTCCGCTCGCCGAGCTTGCCAAGGTGGCGGCTGATGAGATCATCCCCGAGGAAAACTTCTTCATCCACACGAATATGGGCACGGGAAGTACGGATATGGGCGACCTCTGCTGTGTGATGCCCGTCATCCATCCCTACAGTGGCGGTATCACGGGCAAGAGCCACGGCGACGATTATTGCGTTGCCGATGCCGATCGCGCCTGCATCAAGAGCGCAAAGTTCCAGCTGCAGCTGCTCTTCAAGCTCCTTGAAAACGGCGGCGCAAGGGCCAAGGAGATCGCTGAGGGCTACGAGCCGATGTTCAAATCTAAGGAAGAGTACTTCGCTTACGTAGATAAGATCAACCGTGACGGCGACCGCATCGTTTACAAAGAGGACGGCGGCGCCGAGGTCAAGGCTTGATCGTACCGTTTCTTTTATAGATAATATTATAGATAATAATAGAAAAGCACCGTTTTCGAAATTTCGAAAACGGCGCTTTTTAGTTCAAAAACGATGCTTTCCGATGCTCTCGTTCGCACTGTTTCCACACAGTCCAAATCCGTGGATGGTCAAAGATGTGGTCAAGCCGAATTCTCATCCCAAAAACCGAGCCGCGATTATAGCAAACTCATACCGTCAGGTGACTAAATGGTTCACCCCGTGTCGAGTTTTTCTTCTGCCGTTAGTATACCATACTTTCACAGAATAGTCAACCACCTTCTCTCAAAACGCAAAAATTGATGTGCAGTAGACGAAAGAAAACGCTCCGACGAGAAAGTTCAAAAAAAAGAGTTGACAAAGCAGCTCCATCGTGATATAATAATAACGGAGAGAGCCGATGACGGTTGCTCCCCAGCTTAATAAGTTAAAAGAATTAACCGCTTAAGATTGGTAGTCAGGGCGGTTAATTCTTTTTATTATGATTATCTATGTAAGTCAGAAGCGCTATTAAAAATCCTGCGAACAGGAACAACAGCTCCCAAGTAACAAACATG
The DNA here is from genome assembly GCA_017938205.1 of Clostridia bacterium. Taxonomy (GTDB): domain Bacteria; phylum Bacillota; class Clostridia; order Oscillospirales; family CAG-272; genus UBA1740. Next base: position 513 of record JAGBCA010000056.1, on the reverse strand, counting down.
AGCATCACCTCCCCTCTCGGGAAGGCAAAAAGAATCTGCGTTCCCGATTAAGGGAAGCAACCGCCACCGTAAATGGCACTCTCCGGGTGTCTTGCGACACCGATGATATTATAGCATATTTTCCTCTGATAGTCAATACGGAATGTTTAAAAAAGAGTTGACGAAGCAGCTTCGTCGTGATATAATAATAATGGAGAGAACCAATGACGGTTGCTATCCCGAATAACGATTAAGAATTAACCGCCTCGAGTTGCAGCAAGAGGGCGGTTAATTTTTTATGCCTTCGACACGCAAAAATTGCATCGCTGTAAGCAAAGAAAACGCCCAGCGAAAAAAGTTGGATTTATTTTCGAAAAAGTGCTGGACTTCCTCTCTCTTCTGTGGTATGTTGTTGTGCTGACAGAAAAGGAGGCACAACCTATGAAAAGTATGATACAAGAGCTATGGCACGGAAACATAATTCCGCAAGAGGACAGCAGAAACAACTCAAAGGAAATGAAGGAGCTACTCGGC
>JAGBCA010000055.1 GCA_017938205.1 Clostridia bacterium | reverse complement strand
AGTGGGCAAACTTAACTTCACTCGGTGCGTAAAAGTTGCAAAGCAACTTTGCACGAACTTCACTGCAAAGCAACTTCACTTTCGCGTAAGCGAAAATTTCACTAAATTTGCATTTGTGTCTACAAATGCAGTGCTTGTCAAAAAAAGAGGACAGAGAATGTAAAAACATTCTCTGTCCTTTTCCTGTCGGTAGGTACTATATTCTATTGAACTTAAAACTGTCCTTAAGAGTACAGCCCTTTGGCGGTGCTTCCTTTTTTCGTCTCTTTTGTCAAAGCCCAAGTAGGCGCTTTGCGTTTCCTGCAAAAATGAGCGCCTTTTCTTCGTTGCTGAGATAAGGATCCTGCGCAACGCCGCCGATATACATAGCGGGCGTGCAGATCGGATAGTCCGTGCCGAAGAGGACGTGATCTGCGCCCATTTCCTTCACGGCGCGGGCAAGCATTCCGTAGCGGAAAAGCCCCGTGCCCGAAAGATCGAGATAGTAGTTTTCGCTGATCTTTGCACGCTCGATATGGCGCATCAGGTTTGGAGCCTCTCCCGGATGCGCGGCAACGAAGGTGAGGCCTTTATGGCGGCGGATCATATCGTTTGTCATATAGGTCTCGTCCGTGTGAAAGCTGACGACCATATCGTATTTTTCGGCCTCGTCCAAAAGAACGGAAAGCCCCTCTGCGGCGTTTTCCGACCAGCCGGAGCTGTAGGGAACAAGCTCACCGAGCAGACGCACGCCCTCTTTATGCATACGCTCGATCTCACGGACGGATTCCTCGATGAGATCGGGATGCACGTGAAAGCCGGGGATATAGAAATCGCCGAGGCGCTCGCGCAGGCGAAGAGCATCCTCGTTGCATCTTTTGAGCCGCTCCCAATCGTTTGCCTCACCCGTATTCTTTCGTATCACCGAGCCGCAGATATGCGAGATGCCGAGAGCGCGCATTTGCTCTTCGATCTGATCGGTGCGAAGCGATAGCACCCCATCGTGCACGCAGATATTGCCCGCACCGTCAAGGAAGGGATGCATATGAAAATCAATGATCTCAAAGGACATAAAAAACTCCTTTTCTTCTGTGTAGCAATCAAATTATAGCATACGGGTGTGGGTTTGTCAACGGCTGCGGGTTCTCCCCTTAGGGAATTCGTTCCGTTTTCGCTTGACAATCGGTTCGAGCGGCATTATAATAATAAAAAGAGCTATCAAGGGTGGGGAATATGACGTATTCAGAGTATTTTAGAAAATTTATTGAAAACGATGATGAGAATGTCATCCAGCATATTCCAAACGCCGAAGCCGAGGTGTTTCTGCTCGAAAATGCGCCGAGGCTCTATTGCCCCGATCCCATAATTGAGGAAACCTTTGCCTTTCGTACTTTCACGATGCGCAAGCATATAAAGTACACCGAGGACGGCTTTGTATTGACGGAGTTTTTGGTGAATGAACAGCTCCCCTGGGCGGGCAAGCACAACACGATCAACGCGCCTCTTGCGCACCATCTGAATGAGTTCAGATGGCTGAAAAACGCGGATGTTTTTCTCGATTACATCCTTCTTTTTCTCTCGGGCAAGGGAGAGGCCTTTGCTTATCACGCGCCTGCGCTTTGGGCGATGGTGGATTTTTGCTGCGCCACGGCTAACGAGGACTTTTTGATTGAAAATATCGATGCGCTGGAAAGCTATTATACACACTGGGAGCAGACGCACGGCACGAAAAACGGACTTTTCTTTTCAAATGATGACCGTGAGGGTACCGAGTTTTCCATCAGCGGCACCACGGCGGATATGAAGCGGCGTTTTGGCTTTCGCCCCTTGATGAATGCCTGCATGTACGGCGATGCGAAGGCGCTTTCCAAGGTCTTTGCTCTTATTAAAAATGAAGAAAAACGACGCATGTTTGCAGAAAAGGCAGCGGCCATCAAGAAAAGGATGGACGAAAAAATGTGGGACGGCTCGTTTTATAAGGCAATTCATCCTTTGGACGGGAATCTCGACCGACCGATCGGCATAAGCGACATTCCGAAGGAATGCAACGTGCGCGAGCTCGTCGGCTTCATTCCCTGGGTATTTTCCATGCCCGATGCGGGGAAGGAGGGGGCCTTTCGGTGGCTTTTGGATCCGAAGGTCTTTGCCGCGAAAACGGGACTTGCCACGGCAGATATTTCACACCCTCGCTTTAATTTTTATTCCGAGCATCCCTGCACCTGGAGCGGCAATGTCTGGCCGTATGCCACGAGCTATGCCGTAAACGCCGTGATCGCGCTCCTTTCGGATTACGAGCAGAGCGTTCTCACTGAGAGCGATCTCTATTCGCTGATCCATACCTATGCAGAGATGCATTACAGCGTGGAGAACGGAAGGAGGATCCATTTTATCGACGAGGTGATGCTCCCCTTTGAGCCGATCTGGTACGTGCGAAAGCTGGCGAAGGAGGGGCAAAAGATTTCGGGCGGCAAGGATCGCGGAAAGGATTACAACCATTCCACCTTTATCGATCTCGTTTTGCGCGGGCTTTGCGGCGTGGATATGAAAAGCGAGACTCTTCGCATAGAGCCTCGCATCAAGGGGATCTGGAAGTATTTCAAACTCGAAAACCTCACCTACCGAAAGAAAACCTACACCGTGTATTACGATGAGGACGGCAGTGTTTTCAGCAAGGGAAAAGGCGTTATTATAGAAGAAAGCAAATAAATATTTACAAAAACCGCCTCGGGTTTTCGCCCGAGGCGGTTTTTGCGTGTATTAACTGCTTATCTGCTATGGCCGTAGCAGCTACCATCACATCTGCTATCGCATCCGCTTGCACAAGCACCGGAGCATCCAAAGCAGCCTGAGGTGCTGGCGCTTGCAGCGTGCGCAAGCTCGGTGGGAACAATAGCACCCTGGATCTTTTCGATCAATTCATTGCTAATGACAAACATGTTTTTTCTCCTTTTAATTTATTTTGCACGAGATCATAACGATCTCTATACAAGCTTAGAAAAAATCGGGTAATTGTGAAATCGAAAGAATACTGCGCAAAAGCCCCTGCTCGTCCTTTATTTTACAAATACCTTTTTCCCATTCGAGTGCCCGAAGCTTGGCGTTTGCCTTAAATGTCAATTGATATAGCTTGCAACGGCTTTCATCCGGGAGATAAAGATTTCCGGTGCTTAAATAATTGCTTCCGAGGCAGAATTGACAGATTCGCAAATAATAACAGGATTTGCACTTTTCGGGGAAGTTTTTAACATAGAGATTTTCACTTATGACAAAATCCTCGGAGCAAATGGATTTTTCTCCGGCGGATAGCCTTGAAAACAGTTGACAGGGGTAGCATTTTTTATCCTTGTCGTAGCATCGCATTTCTACGCCGCAGCCGCAATATTTTCTGATCGTGCTTTCGTCCTCTTGCGGATGTGATAAGATTTCTATTGGCAAACTCATCAGCGTGCATCGATCTGCGCCCGGGTTCTGAAGATAATACTCAATAAGCAGATCCAGCTGCTCTTTTAAAGTTGAGAAATTTTTCGGCGAAAACCAATCGATCATATAGGCAAGATTACAGGAGATTAAAAAACCGTATTCTGTTAAAAACTTGATGGATTCGGCAAGATACGGAAGGGATAGATCGGAAATTGTCATTTTTACAGATTGATGCGGATAGTTTTTTACAAAAAAATCCAGATCGATTTTTTCAAAGCTGTTACATCTGTTTATATTGTGTGCCGTCTTATTTCCGTCCAAACTGAGGCCGACGGTGAAAATGTTCTTTTTCTCTATCAACCAATCCTGAATCGCTCCGTGAACCTGGGTGCCGTTGGTAGTTGCAAAAAAGTGATAGCCTTCTTTATAATTTGCGACGACGTATTCAACTACTTGCTTTATCAGTTCAAAATTCAGAAACGGTTCGCCGCCGAAAAATTCCACCGTATAATCGTACGTGTCTAAATTCCGAAATTCCTTGTCGATGATTTCTTTTGCGGCTTCGAATGTCATTTGAGCCGCAGATTTGTTGTGCTCGTAGCAATAAACGCATGACAAGTCACATCTTTCTGTAACGATCAGAGTAAGGCTTCTTGTTTTTCTTTCGCTTCTTTTCATTTTGTCTCCGTTTTTTATATATCAGTTTCTTCTATTTGCAGGGATTCATAAATTGAATTTGGTTTTTCGATACAAATGACGGTAGGGGGAGGTAAATACGTGGCTTTTTGCCTGATTTCTCCTACCCCGCCGCAGGCCGAGCATTCCAAGATCTCTTCGACCTCAACGCCGTCGTTTCTCATATATCGATGTGTCTCCGTTCCTCTTCCTTTACAGACGAAACACAACGCTTTTTCCTCTTTGTGATTTTGCATTATTGTTTTATTATTCCTTTGAATCACAAAATACCTTCTCTTTTCAGCAAGTACACTTCTACGCCGGATGCCTTACCGTATTTCTGGTATAAGGCCTCGTGCTCCGGAAAGCTTTGCACAAACCAAGACTCTATTGCGGCTTCTTCGATGCTCTTCACGTATTTTTTCAGCATAGGTACGATCACGATATATATTACTGCCGCCGCTATGACGAGCCACCAATTTTCTATCATTGAAAATTCAAAGCCCGGGATATTCAGAATATCACTTTTCATAAGCTCGGCACGCATATATATTTCTACGTTCTTCGTTAAGAAGGAATAAAGTAGAATGGCGGGAACCAAGGATGCTGCAAGCGAAGCAATTCGAAATCCCATCAGCTTTGAACGGCTTGCGTTTTCATTGGTATAAAATTCTGCCTTGATGCACTGTCCGAGATAATCCAGCTCGGTTTCGGCATCCTTCGTGGGGATGGCATCGAAATCGGTTTGAATACCGTTTATAATCGCGGTTTTTAAATTCAAACCGTTGGATCTGCACCAGTTGGACATCATCATTCCCTTTAAGGAAGGAGCAAATAAATTTTCGGAAGCTCCAACCATGAAAAAGATAACAGCGAATACCAAATACGTTTTTATACCGGAAAGGACGCTGTCTGCTTCAAAGGGATCGCTCCATCCCGTCAGCTTCAGGATCGCCAACAAAAGGAATAGAGAAGAGCCCAACTCAAGAAAATTCCAAAAACCGAATGCAACGTTGATAAAGGGAACGTTGTTTTTCCATTTTGAAACAAGCTCTTTAGAGTTTTTGACTTCGGCTTTTGTTTCGGAAGAAACGGCAAAATCTGTGTCATCAAATACATAGCCGCAATTGGAGCACGTCTTGACCTGATCGGTGTATACGCTTTTACATTCTGCGCATATCTTGATTTTTGCACCGCAGTGAATGCATTGATTCACGGTGTCTGAAATTTTACCCTGACATTCGGGGCAGTTTATAATAGCCATAAAACCTCCTTATTTTATAAAGTGTTTAAATCTATTTTTTCAAACACTTCTTGGTCTTTTTTGGAATGGAAATTTGGTGTGAAATGAATGCCTTTGTTTTCCAGAAGCCATTTTTGAAGTCTTCTGTGATACGTTTGTCTTTTCGATCTCGAACGGTATGAAACGAGAGTATATATCCAAAGAATCAAGCATATGATCCAAAGGACGGCGATTGTTGCAGCGAAGATGGTCGAATACTCCAACCAATCCTCGCTATAAACATTTCCTTCAAAAAATTTATCCTTGACCCAATCACGTAAAGCGAGAAGCGCGCGTGGGAGCACGAGGGCAAGAATGGAAAAAAACAAATAAGAATATAGGTTTACTTCTTTTTGTACGTATGCTCGTGCGCGCTTATCCGTTTGCCAAAACTCATATTGCAACGCATCCTTTTCTTCTTCCTGCAGATCCTTGAAATATACGAAAGTATCCTTTTGTGTATCGTTATTTTGGACGTCGGATGTCGGTTCCTTTTCTATCGGCGCGATCGGCTCCTGCAAAGGAGCGCCGCAATGGATACAGACGGAGGTTGTATCGCTGATCGTTTTTCCGCAGCTTTTACAAGTTATAAGTGCCATTATGCTTTCTCCGCTTCTTCAAATAAAATATTAAGATCCTGCCCCTCTAAAATCAATTCGGAGCGCTTGTAGTTATACATTTGATCGTACATATCCGTTTCAACCTTCACATATTGACCTCCGTATGCCGTAAAATAACAAACAGAGTAATCGCTTTTTATGGTCTCGATCAGTACGATCTTTTTGATTGTTTTGGATATGCTGATTTTCATGCAGGAGATACGGGTTACCTTTGCGCGTGAAAGAAAAAGCGACGGCTCTTTTATAATTTTATCCGCAAATATCTTCGCTTCCTCAAAAAGCGGCTGGCTGATCAGCTCTTCTCTGTAGTCTGCTTGTTTTTGCTCCTCCGAACGTATATCGGTAAAGGCTAAAAACGAGCATATGCAAAAACCAAGAACGCATAGCACGAGCAGAAGCTTCAGAATAAGCACGGGATATCCCGGCTTGATGGTTTTTTTGGCGGACATTTGGGGTGCTCCTTTCCCGGATAGTATGGATAAGTATTCAATACGCTACATAGTTAAATAATAACTCTTGTTTTTCATTATATAATAAATATAACTATTTGTCAATAGGTTTAGTTAAAAATGTTATAATTTAGGAAAATGGGGGTGTTAGCGGTGAATATTGGCGAAAAGATAAGAAATGCACGTGAGGATATGGATCTTTTTCAGAGCGATATGGCGAAGCTGATTCCGATGAATCAGTCAAATTATTCGAAAATCGAGAGAAATATTCAAGAGCCGAGCATTGAGCAGCTGCGCCGCATATGTCAGATCCTGAAGCTTGATCCGAGATATTTATTAAACCTTGGGGATTTTGATTTTGTGACGAAAGAGGATATGATGCTTCTCAAGGATATAAAAAAGCTTATAAACAAGCACGCGACAAAAAAAACGGAAGAGCTCTGATGATATTCTTCAACGCATATCCTTGAATGTAAAAAGATTTTTCACCTATAGAAAAAGGACAGAGAAAGCAAAATGCAATCTCTGTCCTTGTTTTTAATTAACGCGCACGCGTTTTCTCCTCGGGGAATAGGAGCGCCGCCTCTGCGATGCCGAGGGGCGTGAGGTTGTATTGATCCGTCCACGCGGGGTAGAAATCCTCCATATGCATCTGCCAATCGGGAATATCGGTGTTCACGGAGAGCCAGGCGGCATCGGGGTTTTTATAACCGCCGCCGAAGGTGTTGCCAACGTTGCCGAGCGGACGGTGAAACGGGCCGATGATATTGAAGAGGGTGGTATAAAGGCGAAGTGTGATCTCGTTT
>JAGBCA010000054.1 GCA_017938205.1 Clostridia bacterium | reverse complement strand
AAGTTGCTTTGCAGTGAAGTTCGTGCAAAGTTGCTTTGCAACTTTTACGCACCGAGTGAAGTTAAGTTTGCCCACTTTGCCGAAGGCAAAACTTCACTATCCGCAGGATAACTTCACTTACGAAGTAAACTTCACTTGCCCGTAAGGGCAAACTTAGTTGCGTAGTGTCCTTAAGGGCACTACGCTGAGATGCTTCCTTTTTTGCATTATTGATCAAGTCTCTTTCCGTCCGAAAACGCGTGTCCGACGACCTCGCCAAGGCGAAGGTAAGTGTGCGATACGGGCTCGTAAACGATGGGATCGAGCTTCTTTACGTCGATCTTGCCATCCGCACCAAGAACGCTCTCATCCGCCGAAACATTGACGATCTCACCGACGAGGCGGCAGGATTCGGGATCATAAGACTTCACGCGGCATTCCAAGGCAAAGGGCAGCTCCCTAAAAAGCGGCGCGTTGACGAATGTGCTCTTCTCTGCCGTCCACCCGCATTTTGCGATCTTATCCGTGATCTTATTGCCGCTGACGATGCCGACGTAGTCTGCCGCGACCACGGTATCCGCCGTGGCAACGCTGACCGTGAATGCGCCGCTTTTCAGAAGATTTTCCGTGGTTTTATGATCCTCGCTGATACAGACCGAGATCTCGTTTTCCTCGCTGATGCCACCCCAGGCGGCGTTCATGGCGCAGGGCGTTCCGTCCTCGCCGTAGGTTCCAAGGATCAAAACGGGCATCGGATAAAGCCAAGGCTTTACTCCAAAATTCTTACGCATATTTTTTCTCCTTTATATTATTCAACCGCATTTTCGCACTCGGTGACGAGCGCGGAGAGCGGTTTTCTTTTTTTCTCGCGCAGAGGATCGCCCTCTTTTGCGTATCCGAGCGTGATCACAAGGCGCACAGCGCCGTCAAGACCGCAGACCTTGCGGATCTTCCCATCGTCAAGCCAACCGAGTATGCAGGTAGAAAGCCCCTGCGCGGCGGCCTCCGCCGTGATATACGCCGAAAGGATGCCGATGTCAATGGAGCGATAGTCGTTTTTCTTGATCTTTGCGCCGAGTGCCGCCGAGGCAACGTACGGCTCCTCGGAGATCACGAGCAATATTTTCGCATCCGAAGCAAACTTATTCATTCCCATGCCCTGCACGGCCTTTGCCACCTCTGCGGCGGCTTCGCCCTTACAAACCGTGATATGATACGGCTGGCCGTTGCAGGCCGAGGGGGCAAGGCGCGCGCTCTCAAGGACCGCGGAAAGCTTTTCCTTTTCTACCTCGCGCTCTTTATCATAGGAACGGCAGGACTGCCGCGCCTTTGCAATTTCCGTAAAATTCAAAACGATCACCTTCCTTTGCGAGCTTTACTATATAATAAGTGCGGGGCGTGCTTTTGCTGCAGTGCCCCGCACCTTTTTTTGATCTATGCGAGATTGTTTTGTGCGTGTATCACTCCGTGCGCAAGGCCACAACGGGATCCTTCTTTGCCGCCGAGCGTGCGGGGAATACGCCCGAGATCAGCGTGAGGAACACGCTGAGCAGGATCATCAGCCCTGCCTGTGAGAGCGGCAGCTTTGCAATGGCGGGAATGTTTGCCACGTTCTTCAGAATGATATTGATGATCGCGGAAACGCCGTAGGTCACAGCAACGCCGAATAGACCGGAGAGCAGACCGATGATCACGGTCTCTGCCGTGAAGAGGCGGGAAACGTCCTTCTTACGACCGCCGATCGAGCGGATAACACCGATCTCCTTGATTCTCTCCACAACGGAAACGTAGGTGATAATACCGATCATTACCGTGGAAACCACCAGAGAGATCGAGGTAAAGGCGATCAACGCGTAGGAAATAATATCGATCATCGTGTTGATCATCGCGATCACGAGCTCCAGAGCATCCGTGAAGGTCACATCGGAGCGATCGTCTTTGGTAAGCGTTTTTCCATCTACAACGAGATCAACGTTCTCGTTCCACTTATCAAGATAGTCGGTCACAAGATCCTTGGTCTCAAAGTTGTTGGGATAGATGGCAACGGAGTTTGCAAGATCGTTGCCGCCGAGCTGGCGAAGCGAAAGCACGTACATCTGCTGAATGCCTGCGGCCATGCCACCGGTACCGCCCGTGCCACCTGCACCGCCCGTGCCGCCTGCGCCTCCCGCACCGCCTGCACTGCCCATGCCTCCCATACCGCCGGCAGCGCCCATGCCGCCGAGCATCAGCGAGGAGGAAATGTCACTGCCGACGAAGACGGTGTCGGTGTAGGAATTGCCTTCATATTTATACGAAAGATCGTAGTAAAGACCCATCTTCATGCCGTTGACGGTCATGCTCTGGATGGCTTCCTTCTCCGTTTCGTTCAGGTAAGAAACGATCTTCGAGCCGACGTTCTTTTCCAGCATATAGTCGGTCAGCGCCTCGGTGTAATACACGCCGGAGGTCATACATCCGTAAGAGATGGTCTCCTTGGGCTGAAGAATGCCGACAACCTTGAGAGAAAGTCCCTCCTCGGTCACACCCTCTGCCGAATGATCGTAGATAAAGGGAGAGAGCGGTGCCGTCATCGCATTCTCGTTCGGGCGAAGGACGGCATCGTTTGCATACCAGGTCATCGTCTTGCCGAGAAGCTCCTCGTAGGTGAAGTATTCCTTATATTTTTGGGGATCGAAATTCTCGCTCTCGGTCGCCTCGTGGACGATGTTCACAAACTGCTCCTGCGTATAATAGCCGAGCCTTGCAAGCAAAAGATCCGAAATGCGGCGATCCGAATCCAAAACGAGCATGATCTCGCCCTTTTCGTTTGCGATCTCACCTGCCAGCACATCGTACTGATCCGAGATATACGAGCCGTTGGTGGGTGCTTGCCTGAAGTTCGGCACGAGCATCGAGATAAAGGCGGCGTAATCCTTGAACTCGGTCCTCTGCAGAACCGAGGTATAAAGCGCGGTGAGCGCGCTGATGGAGAGCGTACGGTGCTCGTTTCCCTCTCCCACGAAATCAATATAAATATTATTGGTAAGATCTATATCGTAGCCGAGGACCATATCCGCATAATATTCCTCCGGCATGGACGTTACGTATTTGATATATTCCTTGGTGATCTCGTTTTTCAGCACCACGGCATCCGTTGCGTCCTGCATCTTGGAGACGTACTCCAGCATGGAGTTGATAAAGACCTTTCCGTCCTCCTGCTTGATCTCGTCAAAATCAATGTTGGACATCAGATCGGTGATCGCCTCAAAATCGTACGCCGTTTCCATAATGCGGATGGGGTTGCCCGAAAGCATATCGTCCTGCATGGAGGCAACGTAGCCCTTGATGCCCGCGGAGAGTGCAAGCACGAGCGCAATACCGATGATACCGATCGAGCCTGCAAAGCCGACCATCGCCGTTCTTCCCTTTTTGGAGATCAGGTTCTTCGCCGAAAGGCGAAAGGCCGTGAAAATGGACATTTTTGCCCTTTCCCTGCCGCCGCGACGCTTCTTTTTCTCGTATTTACGGTAAAGCGCGGTCTCCATGCGGTCGCCCGCCTCGGAGAAGGGATTGGAATCCTCGATCACCTGGCCGTCCAGCAGACGGATGATACGCGTAGAGTATTCCTCCGCAAGCTCGGGGTTGTGCGTTACCATGATCACGAGGCGCTCCTTCGAGATCTCGCGGATCAGATTCATGATCTGCACGCTGGTCTGCGTATCGAGCGCGCCCGTGGGCTCATCCGCCAAAAGGATCTCAGGATCGTTGACCAAGGCTCTTGCGATCGCAACGCGCTGACACTGGCCGCCCGAAAGCTGATTGGGGCGCTGATAATACTTTCCCGCAAGCCCTACGCGGTCCAGAGCCTCCCTCGCTCTTCTGCGCCGTTCCTCCTTGGAAACGCCCGCGATCGTGAGCGCAAGCTCCACGTTCTCCAGCACGGTCTGATGCGGAATCAGATTGTAGCTCTGGAAGATAAAGCCAACGCGATGGTTGCGGTATACGTCCCAGTCTCTGTCACGGAAAGCACGCGTGCTCTTACCGCTGATCGAGAGATCGCCCGACGTATAGTGATCCAGACCGCCGATGATATTCAGAAGCGTGGTCTTGCCACACCCCGAGGGGCCGAGGATCGAAACAAATTCACTTTTACGGAAACAAAGAGATACGTCACGCAGGGCCTCCACCCGCTCCGATGCAGTCACATATACCTTACGTATGTTTTTTAGTTTGAGCATTGCGTTTTCCTTTTTTCGATATTATTACAGGATAATTATAATAGAGAAATATAAATATTTTTTATGAAACTTGCGAATTTTTTTTAAACCTTTTGTCAAAACGTGCGTATCCCCCGAAAATCCCCTCGATCTTTGTTTTTTACAAGGCGCGCAACCCTTTTTCTCAGCAGCGTGAGCCGCGACCGCCAAACGGGCTTTTTTGCGTTCTTTCGGCAAAAGGGAGAAAAGCAACGGCTCTTTTTGTTCAAAACGCCAAAAACACAATATATAGTTTTTTTCTCTTGACAAAAGCACAAGATATGGTGTATAATAGATGCACATACAAAATAGCAAATGTATGCGGCAAAGACAAAAAGGAGTCGGGCTCGGCAGGTGGCGAAAGCCGAATTTCGCCCGGCTCACATAGAAAAAGCGAAGTGGTGAAAGGAAACTTTCGCCCTTTTTTCGCCTCATGCAAATTGCATCCGATTAAAGAAAGAAAAGGAAAGGAAAAAAATCATGAAGCTGATCAAGAGAAACGGTTCGGAAACGATCTTCACAAGATCCAAGATCTCCGCCGCGATCGCAAAAGCAAACGATGCCGTTGAAGAATACGAGAGGATCACCGATTCCGAAATTGAGGCAATTGCCCTGCGCGTAGAGGAGCAGTGTGCAAGGCTGCATCGCTCCGTCAGCGTGGAGGAGGTGCAGGACCTCGTTGAGACCGAGCTGATGGCAAAGGGCGCCTACGTGCTCGCCAAGGCCTATATCACCTATCGTTATAAGCGCGCGCTCGTGCGCCGCTCCAATACGACGGACGAGAAGATCCTCTCGCTGATCGAGTGCAACAACGAGGAGGTCAAGCAGGAAAACGCGAACAAGAATCCCACCGTAAACTCCGTGCAGAGAGATTACATGGCAGGTGAGGTATCGAAGGACATCACGCGCCGTCTGCTTCTTCCCGAGGACGTTGTGAAGGCACACGAGGAGGGGCTCATCCATTTCCACGACAGCGATTATTTCGCACAGCATATGCACAACTGCGACCTCGTCAACCTCGAGGATATGCTCCAGAACGGTACCGTGATCAGCGGCACGATGATCGAGAAGCCCCACAGCTTCTCCACCGCTTGCAACATTGCAACGCAGATCATCGCGCAGGTTGCATCCAACCAGTACGGCGGTCAGTCCATCAGCCTTACGCATCTTGCACCCTTCGTGCAGATCAGCCGCGAGAAGATCACCGCCCAGGTGAAGGACGAGCTTGGCCGCGCCGGCGTGACGGACGAAAAGCTCATCGCCTCCATCACCGAGGAAAGACTGCGTGACGAGGTGCGCAAGGGCGTTCAGTGCATTCAGTATCAGGTCGTAACGCTTCTGACAACGAACGGCCAGGCTCCCTTTATCACCGTATTCATGTACCTCGGCGAGGCAAAGAACGAGCAGGAGAAGGCCGATCTTGCCATGATCATCGAGGAAACGCTGACCCAGCGCTACCGCGGTGTGAAGAACGAGGCGGGTGTTTGGATCACGCCTGCGTTCCCGAAGCTGATCTACGTTTTGGAGGAGCAGAACGTTACTCCCGATTCCAAGTATTATTATCTTACCGAGCTTGCGGCAAAATGCACCGCCAAGCGCATGGTGCCCGACTATATCTCCGAAAAGATCATGCTCCGCTCCAAGATCGATAAGAACGGGCAGGGGCATTGCTACACCTGCATGGGCTGCCGCTCCTTCCTCACGCCCTATATCGACGAGGACGGAAAGCCGAAGTATTACGGCCGCTTCAACCAGGGCGTTGTTACCGTAAACCTTGTGGACATCGGCCTTTCGGCGGAAGGAAATATGGAAAAATTCTGGCAGGTATTCGACGAGAGAATGGAGATCTGCCACAAGGCACTGCAGTGCCGCCACGAGCGTCTGAGCGGTACGCTCTCGGATGCCGCTCCCATCCTCTGGCAGTACGGCGCGCTGACGCGTCTTGCCAAGGGTGAGACCATCGACAAGTATCTGCACGGCGGATATTCCACCCTATCTCTTGGCTATGCAGGCCTTTGGGAGTGCGTTTACGCCCTGAACGGCAAGAAGCTCACCGAGCCCGAAGGAGAAGCGCTCGGCCTTGAGATCATGAAGAAGCTCAACGAATACACCGCAAAGTGGAAGGCGGCTGAGAATATCGATTATTCTCTTTACGGAACGCCCCTGGAGAGCACGACCTACAAGTTTGCAAAGTGCCTGCAGAAGCGCTTCGGCATGGTTCCCGGCGTGACCGACCGCAACTATATCACCAACTCCTATCACGTGCACGTGACCGAGCCGATCGATGCCTTCGACAAGCTCACCCTTGAAGCAAAATTCCAGGCGCTCTCGCCCGGCGGCGCGATCTCCTACGTGGAGGTGCCCGATATGCAGAACAACATCGAGGCGGTTCTCGGCGTGATGCAGTTTATCTACGATAATATCATGTATGCCGAGCTGAACACCAAGAGCGACTATTGCCAGGTTTGCGGCTATGACGGCGAGATCGCCATCTGCGAGGATGAGGACGGAAAGCTCGTTTGGGAATGCCCGAACTGCAAAAACCGCGATCAGGCGAAGATGAACGTAGCGAGAAGAACCTGCGGCTATATCGGCACGCAGTATTGGAACCAGGGCAGAACCTCCGAGATCAAGGACAGAGTTCTGCATCTGTAATGCACAAAAAAGAAAGACTCACCTTATGAAGATAGGAAACCATACGCTCCGCCACGGCCTCTTTCTCGGGCCGATGGCGGGCTATACCGACTACGGTATGCGCGAGATCTGCAAGCGGATGGGTGCGGAATATCTGGTGACGGAGATGGTCAGCGCCAAGGCGGTGCTTCATAACGACAAGAAGACCTGCGCGCTTGCCTACTTCCCCGAAAGTCAAAGCCCCTGTGCCATTCAGATCTTCGGCAGCGAGCCTGCCGTGATGGCCGAGGCGGCGAGGATGCTTTCCGAGGGTGCGGGCGGCGGCGCCGCGCCTGCGGCCATCGATATCAATATGGGGTGTCCCGTGCCGAAGATCTTCGGCAACGGCGAGGGGAGTGCCTTGATGGCAAGCCCCTCTCTTATTTTTGATATCGTTTCCGCCGTAAAAAAAGCGATCCGCATCCCCGTAACCGTAAAGCTCCGCGCCGGCATCGATGAAAAGCACAGAAATGCCGTGGAATGTGCCAAGGCCGCAGAGGCCGCAGGGGCATCGCTCATTGCTGTGCATGGGCGCACCCGAACGCAGATGTATTCCGGCCTTGCCGACCGTGAGATCATCAAAAATGTAAAGAACAGTGTGCAAATACCCGTTATTGCAAACGGAGATATCTACACCGCCGCCGATGCGATCGCCATGAAAAACGAAACGGGAGCAGACGGTCTTATGATCGCAAGAGGCGCGGTTGGAAACCCTTTTCTCTTCGCTGAGATCGCGGCCGCATTGGAAGGCCGCCTCTATACGCCGCCAAGCGCAAAGGATCACATCGAGGCCGCGCTTTTGCAGCTCTCCCTCTCCATCACGCAAAAGGGCGAGGCTCTTGCCGTAACAGAGGGGCGCAAGCAGATCTCCGCTTACTTAAAGGGCCAGCGCGGTGCCGCCTCCCTGCGCGCAAAGATCCACACGGCTTCCACTTATGCCGAAATGGAACAAGCCCTCACCGAGGCGCTCACGCTTTCAGAGGATGCGTTTGAATGAATTCTTTCATTATAATACAAAAAGGATGAGGGTAGCTCAAGCTTTAAAAACTTGAGCTACCCTCGAATGCGTTAAGGGGATAGGGGGATCCCACGCGAAAATTGCGCGGGGAGGCGCCATCCCCATCCTCTATTTTTACAAAATTTTTCGATACTGCGACGGCGAGATCCCCGTGACAGACCTGAAGGTGCGCGAAAAATAATGGAGAGAGGCAAAGCCGAGCGCCTCCGCGATCTCGGAAAAATTCATTTGCCCCGCGCGGATCATTCCCTTCGCTCGCTCCACCTTCATGCGGATAAAGGCGTGAAGCACGCCGCCCTTTTCCCGAAACAGCCGCTTTAATTTGGAAACCGAGATATTGGCAAGGGCGGCGATCTGCTCCACGGTGAGATTTTCCGCAATATGCTCGGAAAGAAGGATGCAAACGCGCGCCACCTCCGCGATCTCCTGCCGCTTCTCCTCCGCGACCTCCCTTCCGTAGCGGCGGTGCAGCCCGAGAAGAAAAAGCTCCAGCCGCTTTTTAAGGCCCGTCAGCATATAGACGTCCGCCTCGGGAGAAACCGCCATACCGCCCTGCGGCTTTCTTTGAAAGCAGCGAAGCCCCAATGAAAAAACCGCGGCAAGCTCCTCCCTCTCCTCGCCCGTCAAAGCGATCGTTTGATTGTAAAGCCCCTCCAGCATCGGCGAGCGCGAGGCAAAGCTGATGATCCAGCCCTCGCAATCGGAGGGCTTTTTCTTTTTATGAAAGGTGCCGGGAGCGATCAGCGTCATCTCCCCCTCTCGGAAAAAAATATCCACGCCGTCCCGCACGCCCCAATGCTCACCGCGCGCGCAATACATAAGCTCGGGAAAATCGTGCGATTCGCCAACGCCGCCGTTTTTCATATAATCCGCCTTCAGCACCGTACAAATGCCATCGATCCGTATCGCATCGGCAAGCTCCGTCATTTCGTATATCATAAACCCTTCCCCTTTTCAAAAAAACGCCCGATCGTGCAAATTTTTGCCCTATTTATGTAAATACAAGCGCCTTTTCGTGTGCTAAAATGGATATATGGATATGTCAGTATAACATATCAAACAAAGCTTGTCAACGAAAAAGGAGAAAAAAGATGGATCGTTTAAGGATCGGCCTGATCGGCTGCGGAAAAATGATGGGTGCGCACGTGAGGGGCGTGCAGATGTTAAACAACGTGGCGATCGTCTGCGTTTGCGATATCGACCGCGAGAATGCGCAGAGAGTGAGCCAAGAGCTTCCCAATCACCCAAAGGTTTACACAGATTATAAAGAAATGGTGGACGAGGTGGATGCCGTGCTGATCGCGTTGCCCCACGATCTGCATTACGAATGCGGTATGTTTTTCGCCCTGCGCGATAAGCATATCCTGATGGAGAAGCCGCTTTGCAACACCGAGGAGGAGTGCCTCTCCCTGATCGAGACCTGCGAGGCACGCGGGCTCACCTTGATGTGTGCCTATCCCGTTCCCTTCTGGCCGGGCGTGAAAACGCTCAAGGCTCTCGTGGATTCGGGCGAATACGGAAGGGTGATGCAGATGTCGGTCTGGACCGAGCAGCTCACCGTTTGCGATCTCAACAAGCGCACGTGGACAGCAACGGCAAGGCTCGGCGGCGGCCAGCTCTTCAGCCACGGCTGTCATTATATCGACCTGATGCTCCGCTTCCTCGGCAACCCCGTGGAGGGTGCGCACGTCGGCACGCGCATCGGCACGCCCTGGCTCTTAAAAGAGGGCACGAGCGCCGTCATTCTCCGATTTGAAAGCGGCGCGGTCGGCTATCACGGCGCCACCTGGGGCGCAAGAGGCACGCGCCTCGGCTATGATTTCCAGATCCAATGCGAAAAAGGAATGCTCGAATACGACCATACCGGCGGTGAGGTGCGCGTCTATGACGAAAACGGCGAGCATCGCCCCGGCTACAATGAAGAAAACAAGAACCGCAAATACACCGTTGTCTGGAAGCGCGATGAGGACGCGGGCAAGATGACGCAGCACGAGATCGCACATTTCACCGACTGCGTTTTGAATCATAAAACCCCGATCACCGACGGCAGAAGCGCTCTGCGCAGCCTGCGCGTGATCTGGGAGCTTTACAACGCGGAAAAGAACCATAAGCTCGCGGATCTCAGAGGCATTTAAAAATAAAAGGAAACGATAGATCCGCGCACAAATTATGTTTTGGGAGGTTTTCCATGAACACCTTAAAGGCCGGCTTCGGCCGCGTCAATATCACCCCTATGATGGGCATCAGCATTGCAGGCTACTATATTCCGCGCAATGCCGACGGGATTCTTGACGAGCTCGAGATCAACGTCCTCGCGCTTGCCGACGACAGCACCCGCGTTCTTCTCATCAATCTGGACAGCTTGGGGATTCGTGCCGAGCTTTCCCGCGCCTTCCGTGCACACGTTGCCGAGGTGACAGGCGTTCCCGCCGATGCGATCTTTATCTCAGCCACGCACACACACACCGCGCCTCATCTTGTTGACGGAAGTGAAAGTGAGAAGGTGCGAGAGTACCTGCGCTTTGTTTTTCACAAAATCGCGGATGCAGCCCGATTCGCGCTTGAAGATCTGAAGCCCGCCAGGATGGGCTTCGGTGTCGGCGAAGCGCCGAACATTGCCTTCATCCGCCGTTTTCGCATGAAGGATGGCAGCATCCGCACCAACCCCGGTGTTAATAACCCCGACATCCTTGCGCCCATCGGTGACGTGGATGAGCGTGTCAACGTTCTCCGCTTTGACCGCGAGGGCGCACAAACGCTGATCCTTGTCAACTTCGCAAGCCATCCCGACGTTGTGGGCGGCTGCAAGATCTCGGCAGACTGGCCGGGGCTCCTCCGTGCGACCGTGGAAAAGACGCTCGATAATACAAGGTGTATATTCTTCAACGGCGCACAAGGCGACGTCAACCACGTCAACGTACATCCGAGGGGCGGTGACCTCAACGATATGTTTATAGATTTCGATGACGTTTCGCGCGGCTACGGTCACGCACGCTACATTGCACGTGTTGTCACGGGCGGTGTTCTTCAGGCCTTTGACAAGGTTGAATACGTTGATACCGACCGCGTACGCTTTGCGCAAAGGATCGTCAATCTCCCCTCCAATATGCCCAAAAAGAAGGACATTCCCGAGGCACGCCGCATTAACGACCTTCACAAGGCAGGACGTGACAGCGAGCTTCCCTACACGGGCATGCTCCTGACCACCGTGGTAGCCGAGGCGGCCAGAATGGTTCTGCTTGAAAACGGCCCCGCCGCTTTCCCCGCAGTGCTTTCCGGTATCACCGTCGGCCCCGTTGCCCTTATCGGCATCCCCGGCGAGCCCTTTACGAATGTTGGCCGCCGTCTGAAAGAAGCAGAGGGTTACTCTCTCATTCTGCCCTGCTGCTGCACCAACGGCTACGAGGGATATTTTCCTATGAAGGAGGCATATGACGAAGGGGGATACGAGGCAAGAAGCTCCCGCTTCAAGGCCGGCGTTGCCGAGCAGATCATTGCCGAAGGCAAGCAACTTTTGAAGGAAATGAGCAAGCAGATATGATCGCTATAAAAAACGCTACACTCGTCATGCGCGATCACTTTATCCCCGATGCCGTCATTCTCGTAAACGAAGGACGGATCGTCGGCTACGGTGAAATGCGCAAAACAAAGATCCCCGAGGGGTGCGACGCGGTGAATGCCGAGGGACTATACGTCGGCCCCGGGCTTGTGGATATCCACACGCACTCGGACGGCAAGATCTTCTTTCAGGACGATCCAAAAACCGCAAGCCGCCATCACCTGATGCACGGCACCACTACCCTGCTCCCCGCGCTCTATTTCAGCATGGACACCGCAGGCTATTTGGATGCGATCCATACGCTCCGCGATGCCATGAAGGAGCCCGCATGCGAAAATATCGGCGGTCTTTATATGGAAGGCCCTTACCTAAACCCAAAATTCGGCTGCGATAAGGGATCCAACCCCTGGCAGGGCCCCATCGATGCATCCAAGCATCTGCCGATCATCGAGGCAGCCTACGATATTGCGCGCGTATGGGCACTCGCGCCCGAGCGAGAGAACATCATGGACTTTGTGCATGATGTCAGAACGAAGAACCCTGCCGCCGTCTTTGCCGTTGCTCACAGTGAAGCGTCTCCATGGCAAATCGAGGCCCTTATGCCCTACGGGCTTCGTATCGGAACACATCACACCAATGCCACGGGTGACCGTCCCATGTACCCCGAGTGCCGCGGAGTCTGCGTGGACGAGGCCGTGAACTACAACCGCGAGATCTATGCCGAGCTGATCTGTGACATCCGCGGCATCCACGTAGATCCCTATATGCTCCGCCTTGTGCGCCGAATCAAGGGTGATGACCGTATCATTCTTATCTCTGATGCCTATGCCTGCGACGGCCCCGTGCCCCCCGGATACGATGACGTGGACGACATCAATTTCGACTGCACGGGAGAGATCGCCGGCTCAAAAATGACGTTGGATATCGCATGCCGCAATATGATCAAACACACGGGGGCTTCTCTCGTTGACGTATTCAAGTTTGCGTCCTACAACCCCTGCCGTGCGGTGGGCTTTTTCGATCGCGGAGAGATTGCCGTTGGGAAGCGTGCAGATCTCGTTCTCGTTGACCACAGGATGAAGGTCTGCCGCGTAATGCTCAATGGTAAATGGCAGGCATTTTCATAAAAAATTATTTAACAAGGAGACACTATACATGAAAGACTTTATCGTCGATCCCGCAACCAAGTTTCGCTTTACTCCTGCCGACTTCGTTCCGTTCAAGGACCGCGAGGTCTGCGAGCGCGTTCGCAAGATGAGCGGCAAGGAGCTTGAGCAGCGTGAGCCATGGTGGCATCCGGAATTCGAGGTGAAGGTTATGATGAACCCGCACCCCGTGCTGATCGCAACGCTGTTTGAGCGTTTGCGCGCGGCATCCGAGGCAGGAAAGACCTTTACGATGATTCTCGGCAACCCCGAGCCCGACACCTATATTCCTCTCGCACAGCTGATCAACTACTTCAAGATCGACTGCTCCAAGGTGCACCTGTTTGCAGAGGATGAGTGGGCTGACGAGGACGGCAACATCGCGCCGATTACCTACGAGGCAGGCTTTGCTCATTCCATGATCAAATACCTATACTGCCAAATCGATCCCAAGCTCCGTATGCCAATGGAAAACGTGCATTTTCCCACAAACGAAAATATTGCGGATTACTCTAAGATCATCAACGACGTTTCCGAGGGCGGTGCCGACATCGCTTCCACCTCTCCCGGATGGGCAGGACACATGGCATTCGTTGATCCGATTCCGGAGTTTATCGGCTCAGGTGACATTGAGGAATGGCTCAACCAACCCGCACAGATTGTTACCCTGCACCCTATGACCATCATGCAGAACTCTCTCAACGGTACGTTCGGTCAGTCCGGCGATATCGCTAACGTACCGCCCAAAGCCGCAACCATCGGCCCGATCGACGTTATGCGCGCCAAGGAGCGCATCGAGGTGCACGCGCTGGCTACCTGCGGCACCTTCTCCTCCTGGCAAAGAATGACCTCCCGTCTGTGCACGCACGGCCCGATCACCCCATATCTCCCCAGCACAATGCTTCAGACCAAGAAAACCCAGGTCTACATCAGCGATGAGCTTGCCGCTCCGTTTGAATGCTGGGAGAAGGTTGGCTATTGATCGGCAAACCGATATCAAAAGCTAAGAGGCTGATCACTTTCGGTAGGTAAGACATAAGCAAGTAAAAAGCACTTATGACACACGATTTTTGTCGTATATCATAAGTGCTTTTTGGTATTTTATTTACATCCAACGCAGCCTTCATTTTCACGCCTTTTCGATGGCGATATGCAGAGAAAGCGTATCCTTCGCCTCGCGTACGGTAATATCCACGCCGCCCTCGCTTACCTTATAATCGTGCAGAAGCACCGTTCCGTTTTCAAACTCGGAGAGCATCTGCACGGCGGCGGTATCAGCCGCTTTTTTTATGATCCTTCCGAAACGCCTCGGGGGATACGCCCACCACTCTTTTAAAATATCGGCAGAAAAACGAGGTGTCACTAAAAGAGAGCAGATCCGCGATCTCGGAAGAATTCAGATGCGTTTGGCAAAGATAGTCCTTCGCCTTGGCGATCTTAGCTTGCATACGGTACTCCATCGGAGATACGCCGCTGTATTCCTTGAAAAGCCGTCTGAAATAGCTGACGCTTACGTTGCAGGCCTCGGCAAGATCCTCGATCGACGCCGTGAAATTTCCGCCCTCCAGCGCCTCGATTCCCTTCCCGATCACCTTGTATTTATCCTCGAGCGTGCTCTGCGTGCTTCCGAGGATGGAAATGATATCGTAGATCCCGGATTTCATGGCGGCATAGCAGGGCACGGTGCCTCTGTCCGCGCGGTCGATCTTTTCCACAAGCTCGCGAAAGGCCGCGTTTCTGTAAACCTTGATCTCATTCTCAAAGATCAGCGGCTCTCCCGCTTCTTCAAACAAGCGGAAATTGATCCCCACAGTGCAAGCGTTTTCACTTTCAAAATCCGAAAAGCGCGCAGAGTAGCGTATGCCCTCGGGCGCATAGATCAGCGCGCCCGATTCCGCCTTTGCGGTCCTTCCGTCCGCATCCGTATATACGGCCGAGCACCCATTCAGAAAAACGAATATATTCTGCACCTTCGCTTTGTTCAGGCAGGAAAAGGTTTTTCCAAAGCGCCAATACTGTCTGAGGGAATTGATCGGCTGTACCGAATAATTATATCGAAAAAGCTCTTCCGGAGATACGGTTTTCACGAAATTCACCTCGTTTTTCCTTTTATTTTACAAAATAATGATAACACAGACGGCATTCGCTTGTCAACATATTGTTGCGAAAAGTTATATGATTGTGTTGGTAAGTTATATGCGTTCCGTGCTACAATCATAGTAGCGGCGGCTCAAAACGCCGACCGCAACAATGATTATGAAAAACAAAGAGGTAATACTTATGAAAAAGTTTACGGTTGCCATCTGCGGCTGCGGAAACAGAGGTCTTTCCTACTCTGAAAATATGGCAAAGAACCCCGATCAATACGAGATCGTTTCGCTTTGCGATCCAAACCCCGCACAGATCGAAAAAATGAAAAGCGTGCTTTCCCTAAAGAGCGCATCGGTATTTTCAGATCCCGAGGAATTTTTCAAAGAAAAGCGCGCCGACGTTGTAGTGATCGCATCGCCCGACAGAGTGCACGTGCCCCAAGCGCTGAAGGCACTTGCGCTCGGCTATGATATTCTTCTTGAAAAGCCGATCAGCGACAGCCGCGAGGAGATCGATGCGCTCGTCAAGGCACAGAAAAAGTACGGCGGCAAGATCATCATCTGCCACGTGCTTCGCTATGCGCCCGCCTTCGTGAAGTGCGGCGAGCTGATAAAAAGCGGCACGATCGGCAAGCTTTACGCCATCGATGCCAACGAGCGCGTTGCCTATTGGCATTGGTCGCAGGCCTACGTGAAGGGCATGTGGGCGAATATGGAGCTTTCGCACCCTGCGATCCTCGCAAAATGCTGCCACGACTTGGACATCCTCGTCGGCTATGCGGACAGCGAGTGCGACACGCTTTCCTCGATCGGCGACCTTAGCTTCTTTAAGAAAGAAAACGCACCCGAGGGTGCGGCCGACCGTTGCTTTGAATGCATCCACAAGGACACCTGCCCCTACAGCGCAAAGCGCATCTATATCGATGCCTGGCACGAAGCGGGCGAGCCGAAATTTGATTGGCCCTTCAACAAGATCAGCCTCGTCTACCCCACGACCGAGAAAAACCTCATTGAAGGCATCAAAACACACGAATTTGGCCGTTGTGCCTTCAAGCAGAGGGTGGATATGATCGACCATCAGATGGTGCAGATGACCTTCAAAAACGGCATTCACGCCTCGCTGAAGATGATCTTTGCCGAAGCCTCCGGCAGGCGCATCACCTTCTACGGCACCTACGGCGAGATCATTCTTGACGAGCGCATGGACGAGATCCAAATTCTCCCCTTCGGCAAGAAAAAGACCGTCATCAAGATCGGCGATCTGATCAAGGGCAGCATCGGCCATGGCGGCGGTGACAGCGCGATCATTGATGCGCTTTACGAGATGCTGACGGGTACGCGCGATATGACGACCTCGCTTGCAAAGTCCGTGGAATGCCATCTGATGGGCATTGCCGCCGAGGAATCCCGCAAGGCGGGCGGCGCGCTCGTCAAGGTGCACGCATAAGCAAAAGAAGCTCTATTGCATTCCGACAAAGACTGTGATATACTACGGATAAAGAGATCTTACCCGAAGGAGCATATATGAAACGGAAATTTGACGTGGCGGCCTTCGTTTGGCCTGCATATACGGGCGATGAGCTGCGAACGAGGATCTTCTGGCCGAAGGGCATCGGAGAATGGGAGGCCGTTCAAAACGCGCGGCCGAAATTCGAAGGCCATAAGTGGCCGAGAAAGCCCCTGTGGGGCTACGTGAACGAGGCGGATAAGTCCGTGATGGAAATGGAGATCGACGAGGCGGTAAGCCACGGCGTGAACGTATTTATCTACGACTGGTATTGGTACGATGGACGCCCCTTCCTTGAAAACTGCTTAAACGACGGCTTTTTGAAGGCCTCCAACAACGACCGCATGAAATTCTACATCATGTGGGCCAACCATAACATCGGCTACAGCTGGGATATACGAAACAGCGACATGGAGGGCGACTATACCTTAGAGCAGCTGAACCGGAGTATGCTCTACACCGGCCGCGTTTCAAGAGAGCAGTTTGAGGCCGTCGCCGATCGGCTGATCGATCGGTATTTCAAGCATCCGAGATACTACATGATCGACGGAAAGCCGGTTTTTATGATCTTCACCCTACCCATTCTCATCGAAGGGCTCGGCGGCGTTCAAAAAACCAAGGAGGCGCTCGATTGGCTGAAAAGCCGATGCGTGGAAAAGGGGTTGAAGGGCGTGCACCTGCAGCTGAATATGCACAAGGTCTGCTATGACATTCACGACGGCGACCGCCACATGACGATCGACGAGGTCATACGCTATTTCGGCTTTGAAAGCTGCACCAACTATCAGATGGTGAACGTTCTCGAAAAGCCATGGGGTACGTATGCCGATGCGGTGGAAAAGGCGGCGGAGGGCTGGGAGCGCCTGAACGGTGACAGTCCCGTGCCGTATTTTCCGCAGGTCTCTTGCGGATGGGATAACAATCCGCGCTTCAGATCCGTCAAAACCGTGCAGCTGGAGGGTGCTTGTCCCGCGCTTTTCAAAAAAGCGCTGATGAACGCAAAAGCATTTTTAGAAACGCATCCCGACCGCGTGCCGCTCGTTACCATCAACAGCTGGAACGAATGGACGGAGGGCAGTTACCTTGAGCCGGACGATCTTTTCGGCTACGGCTATCTCGATGCCGTGAAGGAAGTATTTGGCGAATAAAGGCTGTTTTACCATAAAAATGCAAACAAAGGTGTGCAAATATGATATTTCCAACCCCAAAAGCATACACCGCCCATGAGGGCACATATCATTTCAAAAACAAGATGGCAGACAGAGATCTCTATGCCTTTTACCTTGCCTGCCTGACCTCGGGAGAAATCGTTTTTATAAAGGATATGGCACTTGAAAAGGAGGCGTACACCCTTCACATCGAAGAGACGGGCGTTCGCATCCTCTCATCGTGCGACGAGGGCGCGTTCCGTGCCGTTACCTCCCTTTTTCAGATCTATAAAAGAGGAAACGGCGAGATCGCTTTTGCAACCGTTTCGGATAGGCCCGACTTTGAAAGGCGTGCCTATATGCTTGACATCAGCCGTGGACGAATGCCGAAGCCCGAAACGATCAAGCGGCTGATCGACCTGCTTGCGCTCCTCAAATACAATGAATTTCAGCTCTATATGGAGAACTTCTGCTTTGCCTATCCCCTCTTCCCCGAGGTGACCGAGGGCTTTGACTGCCTTACCCCCGAGGACATAAAAGAGCTTGATGCCTACTGCCGCGACCGTTTTATCGACCTCGTTCCCAACCAGAACTGCCTTGGGCATATGGGCGCTTGGCTTGAAAGAGAGGAATACAAGGCGCTGGAGGTATCGGACGGCAAGGAGAGGACATTTACAATCAATCCTCTGCTCCCCGAGGCGCAAGAGCTTTTGGAGAAGATCTTCGATTCCCTTCTCCCAAGCTTTTCCTCGGACAGCGTGAACATTGGGCTGGACGAGGCTTACGGGCTCGGAAGATTTCAGCTGGAGGAATACTGCAAAAAGCACGGCAAGGACACCCTTTTTATGGAGCATCTCTGCCGCGTTGCGGACTATATTCGGAAAAAGCACGGAAAGCGCGTGCAGTTCTGGTCGGATATGATCATCGGCTACCCCGAAACGCTGGCAAGACTGCCAAAGGATGCCACCCTTTTGGAATGGGGCTACGAGCTTCGCAATGAGCGCATTATGGAGGGGCATTGCCGCTTTCTGAAAGAAAAAGGGATCCGCTTTTATATGTGTCCCTCCTGCAATACGCATTTCAGCCTGACGGGGCGGTTTGAGGTTTCGGCCTACAACATCCGCACGAGCGCGGAGCTTGGCAGAATGTACGGCGCAAAGGGCTGTATGCTCACCGATTGGAGCATGGATCAGGAGGGACATCCGCACTCCCTGATCTGGAGCTATCTGCCCATTGCCCTCGGCGGCCAGCATTTCTGGAACATCGAACAGGAGCAAAAGGGACTCATTATGGAGACCTACTTTGAAAGGCTCTCTGAAAAATTTCTGGACTTTTTCATTTTCGGCGGCGAAAGCATTTCCAAGCACCTGCACCGCCTCGGAAATTACCATCTGCTCGAGCCCGAGCGCGTGCGTCTCGGAACGATGTGTGGCATGACGCTTTGGCAACCGCTTGACAAAACGAGCTACGGCGCGTTTTTCGATCTTGAGGCCTGCGGCGATGCGTTCTATTTTAACAACGTGATCCGCTACGTAAACGAGATCCTCGAAGAGGTCCAAGCGCTTGCCGTTGACAAAATGTATCTCCAAGAGATCGCCGTGGGCGCAACATCCGTTATTTTGGCGGCCGAGCTTTGCAAGCTGCGTATGGGCGAGGAGATCGGCGAAGAAAAGGCAAGGGCGCTGATCTCTCTGATCGAAACGCTGAAGGGTGAATTTGAAGCCCTTTGGAAAGCACAGAATTATGAGGAGGGCGTGCGATCCTTCCTCGGCATTTTGGATGCAAGACAAGCAGAGCTTGAGAAAATGATCTTGGTTTAAAAACGAAAAAAGAGCGAGAAATTCTCGCTCTTTTTTTAGAACAAATTGTACCCATATTTTTCAAGATCCACGCGGCCATCCTTGACCTCGATGCCCTCGGCCTCGAGGCGGCGCTTTTGCTCGTCGATGCCGCCGAACACGAAGGCGGGGGCAAGCTGTCCTTTCGCGTTCACCACCTTGTAGCAGGGGTATTTATCGCCATCGGGATTTTTATGCAGTGCGTTGCCGACGGCTCTGGCAAAGCCGCGATTGCCCATCATTTCGGCAAGCGTTGCGTAGGTAACGACCTTGCCGCGCGGGATCACAAGAAGCAATTCATAGAGCGCCTTCGCATCAAAAACAGGCTTCATTTTCACACCTTTTCAATGGCGATATGCAGAGAAAGCGTATCCTTCGCCTCCGCATAGAATACACGATAGCGGCCGTTGCGGTTTTCCGCGTATTCGTCCTTCGTGAAAATGCGGCCGTTCGTTTCGTAGGTGCATCTCCAGCCCTCGTAGGTCACAGAAACGCTCGTTTCGCTTGTCGCGATCTCAGTGTTTGTCTCACCGTCAAAATCAAAGGCAAGGAAGGAGAAGCAGGGCGCCTTTTCACCCTTCGCCTCGCGCACGGTAATATCCACGTCGCCTTCGCTTACCTTATAATCGTGCAGAAGCACCGTTCCGTTTTCAAACTCGGAGAGCATCTGCACGGCGGCGGTATCAGCCGTTGTCTGCGTTCCGATCGGGCGGTAGGTTGCCGCGTGGGAGAGTGCAAGAATCATTTCCCCGCTTTCCTTATAGCCCGGCGCCATCGAGGCCGCGCGCGGAGCGGAAAGCGTATAGGTCGGCGTTGCGGTCATAGAGGTGGAGAGACAAAGCGGCGAGGGTGCGCCCTTTTTATGCACGCGGCCAAGGCCGTCCTCATCGTAATGCAGATCTGCGAGAAGATCAAATTCAAGGAAATACTCCCCTGCCTCCATAAAGCACTTATGAAAATGCTCCGAGGTGAAGGAAACGGAGGGCTCTCTCCGTGACTCCTTTGCCTCAATCTCGTCATCTGCAACGAGATACGCAACGTAGAGGAAGGAGGCCGCCGTGATCATGTATTTATCGAAATACGCATAGCCCTCACAACCAAAGCCGCTCTCCAAAGGATAGCGATTTTTCACATGGTGGATAGGGTTCTTCTTAAACCAATATTCGATGTTTTCAAGTGCTTGCTCTGCGCGCGCCTTGAAGAGCGAGGCAAGTGCCGTGTTGCCCTCTCTTTTATATCGGTTCGCCTCAAATTCCATATTCAAAGCAAGTTGTGCCTCGTTATGCATAAACTGCGCACTGCGGCCTCCATAGGGGAGCTCTCCCGTAACGGACTGCATTTTGAGCGTTAAAAGTCCTGCCTTTTTCTGCGCCGCATCGATCAGCTCGCGATACACACCGTCATACCCGAAATGCAGAAGCACGCAGAACAGACCGCGCGTAACAAGATCGTACACCATCGGCTCGTGAGGATCGCGGTACATACCGTTATAATCGATATATCTCGTCTGCGAGGAAAGCTGCAGATCCACGAAATCCCTGGTGTCGGCAAGGCCGATCGCCTGACGCATCCATTCACTGACGGCGGTGAAGACCGCCCAGTTGTTTACGATATCGGTGGATCTTCTTGCAAACTGCGTGTAGGTTTTTTCGGGCTCGATCGTGGCAAGCGTTTTGCGCCACCCCTCAGTTTTTTCTTTAGGAACGAGGGCGTGCTTCTCTACCTCCAATAAGCAGAAGATCAGCTCCTTCACCGAAAAATCGTTGCCGTTTCCTTTGCTGATATCGTTTCTCGGGTTGGCCATATCGGCAATGCAGAGATCCATCATCTCAACGAAAAGCGGCAAAAGATTTTCGCGATGGCCGCGGCAGAGCAGAATGCCGATATTGGCCGTCAGTCGGGGAAAGCCGTGCTCCGTGATCCCCTCTTTTTTCACTCTTTCAAAATAGGACTTGATATGCTCGTCCGTATAGGCGGAAAGCGCGCCTGCCATCGCCTCAATATAGCGTTGCTTTTTCATTTTCCCCTCCAAATATGCTTTTTTGCAAAGAATTGTTTTCAAAATCAAAGAATTTCAAGCTGACAGCTTTCCATCACGGAAAGCGCCGCCGCGTGCTTTTCGGGAGAAAGTCCTGCACAAAGACCGCCATATACCGCCATGGGCACCTCGGGCAAAAGCGACTTCAAGATCAGCGCGTTGGAAACCACGCAGATGTCCGTGCAGGTGCCGCAGAAAAAGATCTTCCCCGGTGCCTCGCCCTCTGCGATCTTCTCATAGAGGCGCGTGCCT
Organism: Clostridia bacterium; assembly: GCA_017938205.1. Lineage (GTDB taxonomy): Bacteria > Bacillota > Clostridia > Oscillospirales > CAG-272 > UBA1740. The sequence goes on along the minus strand of JAGBCA010000054.1, from coordinate 12,511 downwards.
GCGCCGAAATTCGGCTTATCCAGCACCTCGACGGTAACGGCACAATTATCCTTTGCCGCCTTCCAAAGTAAAGGCTCGATCTCATGCCCCGCCGTGCCCTCGATGCAATGCGGCACGGGCAGATTTTTTCCTTCCATAGAGGCAAGATAATCCTCACCGTGGGTATCTCTCGTGAAGATCACGCGGCCCGAAAAGGATGCGATCTTCTCCCTGATCCCCTCTATGATGGCCACGGCATCCGCATTGGCAAGTGCCCCCGTGGTGAAATCCCTTTGCATATCAACAACGATCAAAATATCCTTCATTTTCCCGTCCTCCGTTTTCCTTTATCCAATTATAAAGCAAAAAGCCCACTTTGTCAAGCAACAAAACAAGGGAGTGCCTTAGTTTTAACGAATCTCCTCTCGCGTGCCGTCCTCATGCACGATAGTAACGAGAAATCTGTCGGAATACTCATCACCCCAATCGTGCTTAGCCTCCGAAAAAACTTCAATCAATTTTTGATCATATCCATCGTATTTCTTTAACTTTTCGATACCGTAAATTTCTATAATTGATATATCGCAAAGCATATCTGTAAGACAATCGTATAGTGAATCCAGGTCACCCCCATAATTTTCTGCAAACTGCAAGCTTTCATTTAATATTTCATGAATATCCCAATAATTTCGAACAGCCTTAAAGTCCACTTTGTAGTTACAGATTTCTAACATTTCATCACCTCATTTTGCCAATTTTTCCATGTTGTGCTGTCACCGGAAAGATACGGATCTGCTTCGGTTATATAACTCATTTTTTCCTCCTTATTATACATGAAATATAAACGCTTGTCAAATCGATTTGATGTGCTCATTATAACATATCGTTTTTTTCTTGTAAGTATAGTTGGGTTACAAATAACAAACAAAAAAGAGAGAACGACAAGCCGTGTTCTCTCTTTTTTCATTTACTTTTATGCCCAAAGGCACCGTCCGTGTAACAGGGCGAGGGGATTTGGTGCAGAAAATGTAGATTCGCGCCCCGAAGGCGTACAAGCGTACGTCGAGAGGAAGCGAGCGGCACTTTTATGCCCAAAGGCACCGTCCTGTTTATGCACCAAAGGTGTAGTCGGGGCTAATAATCTTTCCGGTCATGGAGGAATCCACGATCGCGATGCAGGCAAGAGCGGTCTTTGCACCCTCCATTACGTCCGTGGTTACGGGGGTATCGTTCAGGATGTGATCCGCAAAGGTCTTGAACTCGGATGCCGCATTGTGGTTGTTTACATCCACGGGAAGGATCTTCTCCTCTGCCTTGTGGTTGGGATCCTCGGGATTTACCTCGAAGAAGGACATCGTCTCGGACTTATTGTCGAAAATGAGCGTTCCCTTCGTGCCGTATACGAGCGTGCGCATCGTGTAGCCGCGCTTGCAGCCCGTGGAAACGAATACCTTACCCATGATGTCGCCGGGGAACTTCATGATCGCAAGAGTGGAATCGTCATAGGGAAGCTGCTTCAGCATCTTATGCGTGCCGTATGCGTAAATATCGTAGGGATCGCCGCCAACGAGCCAACGGAGCAGGTCAACTGCATGGCAGCCGCCGCCGATCACGCCGTGACGCTTGGGATCCGCTCTCCACTGACGGGTGGGATCGTTGAAGATCGCCTCGTAGTCATGCGCATACTCGGACTCTACGAAGTAGATCTCGCCAACGCGGCCGGAGTCGATGATCTCCTTTGCCATCACGAAGGCAGGGGTGAAGCGGCAGATCTGGCCAACCATGAACTTGCACTCGGGATGCGCCTTTACAGCGGCAACGATTTCGTCAAGATGGCTCTTTTCCAGCGCAAGGGGCTTCTCGCAAAGCACGTGCTTGCCTGCATTCAGGAGCGCAACGATCTGATCCTTATGCGTCATATCAGGGGTTGCAAGGATAACGACCTCGATCTCCTTGTTATCAAGAATGTCCTGCAGCTCGGTGGTTCTCTTCTCTGCGGGAATGCCGCACTCCTCGCCAACCTCGTTCAGTCTGTCTGCATTCTTATCGCAGATCATGCCAACGGTTGCACCGTTCTCGATCACGCCCTTGAGGTGCTGTGCGCCGAAGCGCAGACCAACGACGGCAACTACAAGATCCTTCATTTCTCTCATTTGTTTTTCCTCTTTCCGCGGCGGTGCCGCTAAATTTAAGTACAAGACCATTATAGCAAAGGCAGATCGCAAATGGAATGACAAATCCATAAAGAAGCATGGAAAATCGATAAAAGATGTCTTTTTGATATTACAGTGCTATTTTTTGAAAATCTATTGCAAAGTCTGAATTTATCTGCTATAATGGCATTAAAAGAGAGGAGGTAGCCGTCCGTGTCCAATAAAAGAGCCGAGGATCTGATCCGTCACTTTTATCAAATTTCGGGTATGGAGGTCGTGGTGCAAAATACAAGCTTCCGCACCGTTACGAGCAAGCGCAGCCTGCCGGGCAATCTTTGCACGATGATCCACCGCGCGCCGATCTGCCTCGATATGTGCCGCGCATCGGATAAGGAGCGCTTTGCGCTTGCAGGCGAGAGCCGCGAGCCCCTGATCTACATCTGCCCCTTCGGTATGACGAAAACGCACATTCCCATCATGAAAAACGATGAAAAGCTCGGCTACATCTTCTGCTCGATGGGCATCGTGGACGGGGATGACGAGGCCATTGCCCACCATATCCTTTCGATCGCTCCCACCCTTTCCTATAAAGAGGTGCTGAGGGAGGTTGGGGGTATGCCGCACCTTTCAAGCGAGGATTTTCGCGCCTATCACGCCATTCTCACCCTGATCGCGGAGGAGATCGCAAGGAGCAATCTTTTCGAGGATGCGCTGCCCTCCATCGCGCGGCAAACAAAGGACTACATCCGCACCCATCTTGCGGACAAGATCACCTTGGCCGATCTTTCCTGGCATCTGCATTGTTCCACCGTGACGATCACGGAGCATTTCCGCAAGGAATTCGGAATCACGGTGATGGAATACGTAATGAAAAAGCGCATGGCGCAGGCCGAAAAGCTTCTCCGTGAGACCAATCAATCGGTCAAGGAGATCGCGCTGCTCTGCGGCTTTTCGGACGTGGAATACTTCTCCCGTTGCTTCAAAAAGGAGCACGGCTGTCCGCCCGGCGAATGGAAAAAGGCTAACGAAGGAAAGCCGGAAAGTGAGCCGGAGATCAAAACCGCCGTTATCGCTCCGCCCGAATTTTCTCCCGACATCGACTGCTGTTAAGCTCATATTTGCAAATAATTGCTTACAAAATATTCAAAAACCAAAGCTTAAAGGAGACCTGAAAATGAAAGCCTACAAGCCTGAAACCTTCGGCGTGATGCTCGACGTGTCGCGCAACGCCGTGATGAGCCTCAAAGCCCTCAAGGAGTATCTCGTGTATCTCAATAAGATGGGCTACAACTGCGTTTATCTTTATAACGAGGATTGCTACGAGATCCCCGAGGAGCCCTACTTCGGCTATATGCGAGGCCGCTACAGCATCGCCGAAATGAAGGAGCTGGACGCATACGCGGATTCGCTCGGCATCGAAATCATTCCCTGCATCCAGACCTTGGCGCACCTGCGCTCCTTCTCCCGCTGGAAGCAGGCCTCCTTTGAAATCGACGATACCCTGATGGTGGATGACGAGCGCACCTACGAGCTCGTGGACAGAATGATCAAAACCGTCAGCGAATGCTTCCGCACCCGCCGCATCCACGTTGGTATGGACGAGGCGTTTGAGCTTGGCAGAGGCCAGCATCTCTCGAAATACGGCTACGAGAATTTCCAAGAAATGATGAGGCGCCACCTTGCAAGAGTGAACGCCATCGTTGAAAAATACGGCTGCCGCGCGATCGTATGGTCGGATATGTTTGTCAAAACCTGGAGCGGAAAGTACCTCAAGCTCGGTGACGAGGAAACCGTGCGCACCGTGCCGCAGGAGGCCATTGACTCCGTGCCGAAAAACGTGGAGCTGGTTTATTGGGATTATTATTCTCTCACCAAGGAGCATTATCTCAAAAACCTCAAGGTACACGCGCAGTATAACAACGAGATCTGGTTTGCGGGCGGCGTCTGGTGCTGGCGTTCGCTTGCGCCCTCCAACACCTTTTCCATCGACACGATGGTTCCCGCCCTCGATGCCTGCCGTGAGATGAAAACCAAGCATATCGTTATGACGATGTGGGGTGACAACGGCTGCGAATGCTCCCGCTACGCAACGCTCCCTGCCCTGCTCTACCTCGCGGAATATATGCGCGGCAACACGGACGAGGAAAAGATCAAGGCAAAGTTTAAGCGCATCTTCGGCTACGATTACGATGCCTTTATGCTCCTCGACAAGCTGGATATTATTTATCCCGAGAAAAAAGGCCCCGGCCGCACCTCGAGAAAGGCGCTCTATTCCGATCTGTTCGGCGGCTTCTGCGATCTTTACGTGAAGAGAGGACAGGGGGAGGAATACGCCGCTCTTGCAGAAAAGCTACAGGCGCACGCGAAAAAGAGCAGAAAATGGAATTACCTCTTCGATTGCTATGCAAAGATGGCCGCCGTGTTCGCCACGAAATACGAGCTCGGTTGCAAGACGAGAGAAGCCTACAAGGCAGGTAACAAGGAGGAGCTTCTCCGCCTTGCCAAGGAAGACTATACCCTGCTTTATAAGCAGCTCAGAGAATTTCTCCCCGCCTTCCGCAAGCAATGGTACGCCGAGAATAAAACCTACGGCTTTGATTGCCAGGAGATCCGCGTTGGCGGTGTGATCGCGCGCGTGGAGTCCTGCAAGGCGCGCCTGCTTGACTACTGTGCAGGCAAGATCGATCGGATCGAGGAGCTTGAAGAGGAGCTTCTGCCCTTGTATACGGACAAATTCGCCGTTGTCACGGATGACTACGATGCGATCGCAACCGCAAGCACCCTTTGGGGGCAGCAGTAATTTTTCAATACCGGCTACGGCCGCTCCGTTTCTTCGGGACGGCCGTTTGTTTTTTTAATTTGAAACAAGAATCCCTCTTTATGAAATAAAAAATACATACATTTTCCCTTTTTCGTGATACAATGATGCAGGAAGCAACGAAAAATGACACATCACAAAAATTGACACGAAAAAATCATTTTTTGACCTTTCCTCATCGGAAGAGTTGTGGTATAATGAAAATACGAACGGGGATATCGGCCCCGAAAAAGCAGAATGGAGATTTTTATGAAAGCCTACAAGCCCGAAACCTTTGGCACGATGCTGGATCTCTCGCGCAATGCGGTGATGAGCATTCCTGCCTTCAAGCAGTATCTCGTGTATCTGAACAAGATGGGCTACAATTGCCTGTATTTCTACAACGAGGATTGCTATGAGATCCCCGAGGAGCCCTTCTTCGGCTACCTGCGCGGCCGCTACACCGTGGAGGAAATGAAGGAGCTGGATGCCTTTGCAGACTCGCTCGGCATTGAGATCATCCCCTGCATCCAGACGCTGGCGCACCTGCGCTCCTTCTCCAGATGGAAGAAGGCAAAGTTTGAGATGAACGACACCCTTCTCGTGGACGATCCGCGCACCTACGAGCTTGTGGAGCATATGATCAAGACCGTTTCGGAATGCTTCAAGACCCGCCGCATCCACATCGGTATGGACGAGGCGTGGGAGCTTGGCCGCGGCCAGCACCTTGACCAATACGGCCACGAGGACGGCATTTCCATTATGAAGCGCCACCTTGAAAAGGTAAACGCCATCGTGAAAAAATACGGTTGCCGCTCCATCCTCTGGTCGGATATGTTCATTCGTCCCTGGAACGGCGGTGTTTACTGTGCGCTCGGCGACAAAGGCGTTCTCGACGTGCCGAAGGAGATCGTTGATGCCGTTCCCAAGGACGTGGAGCTTGTATATTGGGATTATTACTCCGACAAGAAGGAGCGCTACCTCAACCAGTTTAAAACGCACGCGCAGTTTGGCTGTGAGACCTGGTTTGGTGGTGCGGTCTGGAACTGGCGCACACTCGTTCCGAACAACCGCTGGTCGATCCAAAGCATGGTACCCGCCTTTGAGGCCTGCCGCGAGGCAAAGATCAAGCACGTCGTGCTGACCACCTGGGGCGATAACGGCTGCGAATGCTCCCGCTTTGCCAACCTTCCCTCCCTGCTCTACCTCGCAGAATATATGCGTGGCAACACGGACGAAGCTAAGATCAAAGCGAAATTCAAGCGCATCTTCGGCATGGACTACGATGCCTTTATGCGCCTGGATGAGCCGGATTTCGTGCATTTTGGGCCGTCAAAATTTGAGCGTGCCTCCAAGCGCGTGCTCTTCTCGGATCTCTTCGTCGGCTATCACGATGCGATCATCAAGGAAGGCCAGGACAAGATCTTTGCCGCCCTCTCCGAGGAATACAAGGCTTACGCAAAGAAATCTCTCAAATGGCGCTATCTCTTTGACAACCACGCAAAGATGTGCGCCGTATTCGCTACCAAATACACCCTCGGCAAGAAAACCCGCGAGGCCTACCAGGCGGGCGACAAGACCGAGCTTCTCCGCCTTGCCAAGGAGGACTACACCCTGCTTTATAAGCAGCTTTCGGAATATCTCGAAGCCTTCCGCAAGCAGTGGTACACCGAGAACAAGCCCTTCGGCTTTGATGTGCAGGAGCTGCGCATCGGCGGCGTGATCACGCGCGTGGAGTCCTGCAAAAAACGCCTGCTCGCATATTGCAAGGGCGAGATCGACGAAATTCCCGAGCTTGCCGAAGCGATCCTTCCCCTCGAGCCGGGAAGGGGCATTGCCGTTGCCAACGACTACGATACGATCGCAACGCCCAGCACCCTCTGGGGCTCGCAGTAATCATTAAATAAAGTAAACGCCCATCCCGACTTTGATCGAGGTGGGCGATTTTTTATCCCTCTATCATTTTATATGTAATGTATACATTAGATAATGTATATGTCTATGTGCAAGCAAGAGAAGCATGATATACTACATACATCTACGAACGTGTACAGGAGAAATGTCAATGAGAAAAACACTCGAAGGCTTATGGAATGAATATCTTGCAGAAAAATGCGCAGTGATGGATACCGAAGAAGAACGGGTACTTGCAAAAGAAGCATTGAAGAAGCACAAAATTGCAAATGACCTACTAACGAAGGAGCAAAGCGATGCGATTGAAGCTTACATTGATACATTATGTGAGATGCAGGAATCTTTCGTTAAAAAAGCATTCTTCAAGGGATGCCGATTCGCAACAGCGTTTCTTATAGAATTTTCGGAAAAGGCATAATCTTCTTCAAACCAAAAAACTGACTAAGCCTCGCTTAGTCAGTTTTTCTTTGGAAACGGCTTGCTCCATCCAGTAGCCAATCGATTGCGTTTACAACAGTTATTCCCTCGTAATTGCCAAGAGTGAAACGATCGAGGGTTATAACAGTCTTCGGATAATTATCGGTTATATTCCGAAGCGGAGTCATCTCTCTTTCAAAAGTAGCTTCCTCCACCATAGATGCCGTTACTTGATAATAAAGAACTTCCTCGTTCTTTCTTGCAACAAAATCGATTTCTGTTGCACCAACCTTACCTATATTTACACTGTAACCACGACGTAAAAGCTCGAAATAGATTATATTCTCAAGAGAAAAACCTAAATCGTACTTGCCTCTTGCAAGAAGATGACGACGCAAACCAAGATCAACGATATACATCTTCTGATTCTTTTTCAAGAGCTGCTTGCCAAGCACGTCAAAACGCTCAGCCGGATAGAAGATATACGGCTCAACCAAGGCCTCTACATAATCATCCACGGTGTTTTGAGATATTTTACGACCGCTTGAGGTCACATAATCGGCTATACTCTTCACCGAAACAGGACTGCCTATAGAGCTTGCAAGGAACTTGGATATATTTTTCAAAAGTGCTATATCCGTGATTTTGCGCTTATTGGGATCTATCTCCTTGCGGCGCTGACGCTCTTCAACATCCTTTACCATTATCGTATTATAGATACCCTCCAAATAAGTATCTATCTTATCACTGTCATTGCCAAGCACAGTAACGTAAGGCAAGCCACCGTTTTTCATATATTCGGCAAACAAAACCTCTTTATCTCCACCGGACTTCAACTCATAAAATTCAGCGAAAGAAAGAGGAAGCATCTTTATCTCGATATATCTTCCGGAAAGAAGTGTAGCAAGCTCACCGGAAAGCAAATATGCGTTAGAACCGGTGATATATACGTCTACGTTTTTCTTAACGTATAAGCTGTCCACCGCTTTCTGAAAATCCTCAACCTGCTGGATTTCATCAAGAAATACATACGTTGGCTTGGACTCATGCAATCTCTCTTTTACATAGTTATAGAGAGCTTTATAATCCAAAAGGTCCTCATATTCCAATTCTTCAAAATTTATTGATATGATCTGATCTTCCGAAACACCCTGCGTTTTTAAATAGTCCTGATACATTTCAAGCAAGGTAGACTTTCCACAGCGACGAATGCCGGTAACCACCTTGATTACCTGTTCATCCTTCCATTTTATCAATTGCTCCAAATACTCATTACGCTGTACCATACCATCATCCTCCCTTGATGATTATTCTTTGCATAACCATTATACTATATTATACGCAGATTGTCAACATAAAATTCCGATTTCGGCATTTTCTTCATTGTTTTCATAAGTTTTTTCCGAAATCGGCATTTTATTTCAATCAAACTTATGCAAATCTTTAAAAAGATCGACGCGGTGGAAAAACTCACCGCGCCGTGTTTATTTTATTTTTTTATGCGTTCTTCTTTTCACGCAGATATACGATCAGCTTGTAGATCTCCATAACGAAGAAAGGCAGGATGATCAGACCGAGGGCAACGAAATACAACCAAGGCTTCAGCACCACGAGACCAAAGGCCGTGCGAATGGGCGTGAACACAACGAGTGCCACAAGCGCCGTGGAGGCGAGGGCGGCAAGATTGAGATTTCTGTTTCCGAAAGGACCGATCTTGAAGAGCGAATGCTCGCTTCGCATATTGAAGGCCTGCACCACCTGGCAAAGCGCCAGCACCATGAATGCCATCGTCTGGCCGCCTGCCAGCGTTCCCATCACCTGCTCACCAAGCACGAAGCCGATCAGCGTCAGAAGCGCGAACATACAGCCCTGCCATACCACGCGGAAACCGAGCCCGTGGGCAAAAATACCCTCATCCTTCGGCTTCGGGCGACGAAGCATGACGTCCTTTTCCACGGCTTCCATGCCGAGGGCGATCGCGGGAAGGCTATCGGTCACGAGGTTGATCCAGAGCAGCTGCATCGAAAGCAGGGGCGTTTTGTGCCACAAAAGCATCGCAACGAACACGGTGATCACCTCGCCGATATTCGTACCGAGCAGGAAGCCAACCACCTTGCGGATGTTGGCGTAAATGCCTCTACCCTCACGCACGGCGTCCACGATGGTCGCAAAGTTATCGTCCGTCAGGGTCATATCGGCCGCACCCTTGGCAACGTCCGTACCCGTGATACCCATTGCACATCCGATATCGGCGGCCTTCAGAGCAGGCGCATCGTTTACGCCGTCTCCCGTCATGGAAACGACCTGCCCCTTTCTCTGCCATGCCTTGACGATACGGATCTTGTTTTCGGGCGAAACACGGGCGTATACCGAAATATTTTCTACGGCGGCATCCAGAGCGGCATCGTCCATCGCATCCAGCTGTGCACCCGTGATGGCCATATCGCCCTCAAGATAGATGCCAAGCTCCTTGGCAATGGCGGTCGCAGTTACCACATGGTCACCCGTGATCATTACGGGCTTGATGCCTGCGCGGCGGCAGATGGTAACGGCCTCCTTCGCCTCGGGGCGCGGCGGGTCGATCATACCAACGAGACCGAGGAAGGTAAGCCCGTTTTCCACCGTCTCCGAGGTAAGCACCGCGGGCAGCTCTTCTATTTCCTTATAAGCTACGGCAAGCACGCGCAGTGCATCCGCGCTCATCTGCTCCGTAATGGCACGCGCCCTTTCAAGATCGCCCGAAATACAGCGCTCTGCCATCATATCAAACGCGCCCTTCACGATCACGATACGCTTGCCTTCCATCTCGTGGATGGTGCTCATCAGCTTACGGTCAGAATCAAAGGGGATCGCGCCAAGGCGGGGATAGGCCGCATCGAGCGTTTCCTTGGGCGCACCGTTTTTATATGAGGCGTATACGATGGCGGTCTCCGTCGGGTCACCGATATGGCGCACCGAATCTCCCTCCACCACGACCGTTCCGTCCGAGCAAAGCGTTCCGTAGGTCAGAAGGCGGCGCACGGCCTCGCTGTTTTCTGCCGAGATCAGCTCGATCTCTGCGCCCTCCACATAGGCCTTGGTGAGCGTCATGCGGTTCTGCGTGAGCGTTCCCGTCTTATCCGAGCAGATAACCGAGGCGCTTCCCAGCGTTTCCACGGCGGGAAGACGGCGGATCAGCGCATTTTTCTTTACCATACGCTGCACGCCGATTGAAAGCACGATCGTTACGATCGCGGGCATACCCTCGGGAATGGCAGAAACGGCAAGAGAGATCGCCGTCATAAAGATCTCCAGCGGAGGGATCTTATTCAAAAGGCCGACAACGAAGATCACGCCGCAGGCCGCAAGTGCCAGAATACCGAGATACTTACCAAGCTGTGCAAGCTTCTGCTGCAGGGGCGTTTGCGTTTCAGCCTCACCATCCAGAAGTCCTGCGATCTTGCCCATTTCGGTCTGCATTCCCGTGGCAACAACAACGGCAGTCGCCGTACCATAGGTAATGCTGCAGCCCGAAAATACCATATTTGTGCGGTCGCCGAGGGGAGCATCCTCCTTCACGGCGGCAGAGGCATCCTTCTCGGAGGGAACGGATTCACCCGTCAAGGCAGATTCCTCGGATTTCAGTCCCGCGCTCGTCAGAAGCCTTGCATCCGCAGGCACGAAATCGCCCGCCTCCAGGTGGATAATATCACCCGGAACGAGATCCTTTGCATCGATCACCTGCACCTTGCCGTCACGGATCACGCGTGCGTGCGGCGCAGACATGCTTTTCAGCGCATCCAGTGCCTTTTCCGCCTTGCTCTCCTGCATCACGCCCATCACCGCGTTCAGCACCACGATCAAAAGGATCAATGCAGGCTCAAAAAATTCCTTGGGATTGCCCTCAATGCAGGCGATCGTGAAGGAAACGGCAGCAGCCGCCAGAAGGATGAGGATCATCACGTCCTTAAACTGATCGAAAAAGCGGCGAAGCATGCCCTTTTTCTTTTTTTCACGCAGGCGGTTTTCGCCCACCTCGGAAAGCAGCTCTCTCGCACGCTCGCCCGAAAGACCGACGGTCTCACTCGTTTGAAGCTCGGCAAGAAGCGCTTCCTTGTCTTTGCTATGTGCTTTCATGGTTTTTACCTCCATAATAATATATCGTAGAAAAAAAGACGAGACTCTCATACGTATTATACGCATGAATCAGTCTCGTCATTTAAGGTTAAGCCAGGAAAAATTCCATGCTGTTGACTTAACCGCACATTGTGCTGACTACTCCCTTGAAAAAGAGGATTTGCTATGGAATATTTTAGCAAAAAAGCGCCGGCTTGTCAATGGCTTTTTTGAAAAATTCATTTTTTCTTCGTTTGGAAGAAAAAATCCGTTAAAAAAAACACCGTTTGCTCTTGCTTTTTTCTTTTGCTTCGATTATAATGATGATATTGTTTTCGAGAAAGGACCGAGATCCAATGCCAAAGCTCATCAAGAATGCAAAAGATAATATAATGCAAACGGCAAAGCAGCTTCTCACGGAAAAGGGGCTTGCGGGACTGAATATGCGTACGCTCGCGAGCACGGTGGGCGTTGCCGCAGGCACGCTTTACAACTATTTTCCCTCAAAGGAGCACCTCGTGGCCGCCGTAATGCTGGAGGATTGGGAAAACGCATTGCGCAAAATGGAAAGCGAGATCCCCTCCGCAACCACCGCCTCCGAGGGTCTCGAAATCGTATTCGATGAGATCCGCGCCTTTGCAGATACCTATCGCACCGCCTGGGATAGCTTTCATGGTCCGCAGAATTACAGAGCCATTCGACAAAAATACCACAAAGAGCTGATCGATAAACTCAGCGATCAGATTCGCCCCCTGGGCGTTCGCTTCGGCTTTCTCTTTGACCCAACGGTTGCCCCCTTTATCTCCGAGATCCTCCTCACCGGTGCCGCGCATGCGCAAGGCAATTTCCGTTATCTGCTCCCCTGCCTCAAGCGCATCGTTGGCGAGCAATAAATTTCCTTTGATTATAAACAATGAAAAGGGGCTGTCTCATTAAGAATCCAATAAAATCAAGGCAAAAAAGAGAAAAATGCAGTAAGATCTATAATCTTGGCGGATTCTTAATGAGAACACATCGGGGGCGAACGGATTTAGAGGAGAAATCGTCGGATGACGAGCGAGAGGTGTACAAGGGTACACCGAGCGAGGAAACGGCGATAGAATAAAAAACGAATTCAAACGGAGAAAACCGTAGGTTTTCAACCTCGATACCATTT
>JAGBCA010000053.1 GCA_017938205.1 Clostridia bacterium | reverse complement strand
TTTGTACGTAGCGAAGCGGCCGAGCGGTAGTGAATGGCGTTAATAACGCCAGAGCCGTGAGGGACCGAGCCCGCAGGCGAGACCTCACGCCTCGAAGAACGAAAATTTTCGCGTGGGATCCCCCTATCCCCTTAACGCATTTGAGGGTAGCTCAAGTTTTTAAAGCTTGAGCTACCCTCTTTTACCACAAATCGCTATCCTGCAGAGTATAAAAATCTCCGTCCTTAAAGCCTGCGGCGGCAAGGTATTTTGCCATTGCCTCGTGCGCGCGGCCGGCAAGTGGCTGCTCCTCTAAGATGCGGTCGTTGTTATAGCTTCGGTGCGAATCCGAGCCATAGGTCACACGGATGCCCATCTCAAAGTATTCGCGCAGCATCTCGGCGTACTGATAGCGGTATTTTTCGCCCGTGTACTTATTAAAAAGCATACCGCTGTTGCATTCCACGTACTTGCCGTTTTCCTTGACGGCGGCGGCAAGCTCCATTTGCATCGAGCGCGGGATCACCGAAAGATCCTCACCCCAGAAGCCGTGACCGTTGTACCACGGATGCCCGAGGATCGTTACGCGCTCGTCCTCGGCAAGCCACATCTGCTGGCGGTAAAACTCGCGCAGCGTACCCTCGAAGCCATGCGCCTCCTCCGTTCCGATGGTGTCAATGCTCCAATGCGCAGCACCCACGGCGTAGCGAATGCCGAGCGCCATCAGCTCCTGCTTCGTCAGCGCAAGCTCGATGCCGTACCGATCCGCACCCTTGGGCAAGGCGTAGCCCTCGCGCGTGCCGTTTTTCGCAATGTAATCAAACTGCGCCTTCTGAATGGGCGTCAGCTCCACGCCGAGAAACATAAAGGGATATTTCTCCCGCAAGGCCTTCACGCCCGCGGCGGAGTCGTAAATATTCTGCAAAAAGGGCGGATCGTTGTAATTTAAATGATCCGTGATGCCAACGCGCGTAAAGCCGCAGGCCATCGCCCCCTTTGCGATCTCCTCCAGCGGGAGCTTTGCATCGTAGGAATGCTCGCTATGGATATGAAAATACGAATGTATCATTTTTTCCTCACTTCTTTTTTTACTAAACATATGATATTTCACGCAGTCCTTGCAAAAAAGCAAGCGGGACTTGCGAAAAAAGAAACGAAGCGTTCATTGCTTTTCTCCTATCAACTCTTCAAAAAATTTGCTTTCTCTGCCCTGCGCCCGCAAGGCCGTAAAGGTTTGATAGAGCTTCTCCTCAAAATCGGGCTGATACGCCGCATAGTCCTCGTAAAAATACTGCTCGTGTATCATGACGCGCACACTCTCGCGGCTTGCAAGCGCAGGCAACTGTGCAAGGATCCCCGCGGCATCAAAATTGTTCAGCACGATGTCAATGCCCGCGTGATGCATTCCGTCGATCTCCACAATTTCGCCCGCGCGCAAAAGATCCCCCATCGCCTTATCGCGAATGCTGTAGGAAACGCGCTCCGCGCCTTGTACGCCGTACAGTCCGAGCAGTCCCCTAACGCCGTTTTCCTTCATGGCGCGAAGCCCCTCCTCGGTGAGCATACAAAAATGGATCGTGGTGGTTTTTGCAAGGCTTTTCTCCCCCGCAAAGCGCAAGATCTCGCGTTGCACGGCCGCGCAGTCACGAAGCACCTCGTCATATCCCGATGCCTCGTAGGGCCTACGCGTTCCATCCTTGGAATGAAAGGAAAGCCGCAGCCAATCCGAGCAGGCAAGAAACTCCGCCCGATACCGATCGGGCATATCGGCAAGCGAAAAGCCGTCCGCCTCATAAAACATATTGAGCTGCACCTTGAGATCGGCCGCCTCGTGCAGACGGCGAAGCATCGCAAAATACGGATGCTCAAAAATGCTTTTTCCCCCTCTTTCGGCACTCTCCCGAAAGGCGCGGATATTATCGTCGATCGTAAAACAGAAGTTCATTTTCCGTTCCCCAAAGCTTTTTTCTTTATCATAGCATAACGCGCCGATAAAATCAAGGAAAAAAGAGATAGTAACTGTCAGTCCAAGGTCTTTAAAAATTCAATGCAAGCCTCGGCTTCGGCAAGACCGCTGGGGCTGAGCGTTTCGCTCTCCACCACCATGGCAAGGCCGTTTTTCGCGGCGTAATCAATGACGGCCTTGACGGGCGCCTCCCCCTGTCCAAGCGGAATGCCCTTGCCGCCCGTGAAGCCGTCCTTCAGATGGATCACGTGGATGCGACTCTTCAGCCGCTCCATCACCTGTATGGGATCGCACCCTGCATTGAATGCCCAAAAGGTGTCGATCTGAAAATGCACGTCCGTCCGCCTTTCAAGCTCGCCGTGGATCGTGGAGCCCCAGGGCATCACCGCAAACTCGTGCGAATGGTTATGGTATCCAAGACGAATGCCCTCAGCCGCCAAGATCGGCTGCGCAAAATTCATCACGGCCGAGAAATCCTCGATTCTTTCAAGCGTGGAAAGATCCGCGCCGGGCACGATATAATCGGGATTGCCGATCGCTTTATGATACGCAACCGTTTCCATGATCTTCGAGGGGCGCAGATCCTCAAAGGAGGAATGCGTGCCCGAGATCTTAAGCCCGCACTCGTCAAGCATTGCCTTGATCTCTTCTGCCGTGTGACCAAAAAAGCCCGCAAACTCAACGAATTTATAGCCCATATCCGCAATTTTCTTCAAGGTGCCGCGCACGTCCGTCTTCATCGCATCACGTACGCTGTAAAGCTGAATGCCGTAGTTCATATTCTCTCCGTCCGTCCTTTTCATTCGTTTTCGGGCAAGCCCCCGATGCTTCCATTATATCATAAGACGGTGCGCAAAACAACGATGATCTTCATCATTTTTTGCACAATATTGACCTTGATCAGAGGATCCGTGCGTTGATCTTTTCTTCATAAAACGCATTCGGCATTGTCTTGCGCACATAGCAGTGCAGGCCGTTTTCGTCCTCGCGAAAATAGTTTGCACCGCTTTCCACATCCAGCGAGGCTACGCCTCTCACGACCTCGTAGCCTGCTTTCCCCTCGTCGCCCTCAAGCGCCATCAAAACGGTCATCGGATCCCATGATGCGCGGCCGTTTTTCGAACCGTAATCCGCCATCAAACGGCAAAGCACGTCGTTTTCATCCTGCAACCGATCGCCCGTGATCACGTCATAGCCAACCTCATAGCCGAGAAAGGTCACGGGAACGGGGCAAAGCGCAAGAAATTCCGCACCGCCCATGCGCGACCGCGCGTTCAAACAGAAGTTATGCTCCTTTTCTCCGTTCGCATCCCATTTTCCTGCCATCACCCAAAACTTAGAAACCTTTTCTCGCACAAGCGCAAGACCGCTCTTTTCAGAAATATCGTCTGCTCCGCTTTTCAGCAGCGCCGCAACGACCTGCAAAAAACCGATCTCTACGATCTCCACCTTGCCCTCAGCCTCGGCAAGCAGACGTCTGTAGAGCCGAACGGGGTCCTCGGCATCGGTGTTTTTCACATCCGGGCAAAGGCTTTTCGCCAACCGCTCCTGATAGAGCGTTTCTCCGCTGAAATCCGTGGCGGCAAGATCGATCCCGATCGGCAGATCCGCTATTCCCTCCGAAAGAAAAAATCCCCGTAGCGATGCAACGGAATGCTCCATGCAAGCATTGATCACCGCGCCGAGCAATCGAACCTCTCCCGCCTTCACCGCACGCGCAAGCACGCGGATCGAGACCGCATCATCACAGTCGCTCCACCAATCCGTTCCAAGAATAAAGCTTCTCATAATGCCGAATTCTCCTTCGCTTTTTTCGATCAATCAGAAAATAAATTGTTTTTAATCTACGTTGTCGAGGGCAAAACGGTTGCCATATCGCCCATAAAATCATAGCGGTTATAGTCCGCCATAGAGAACGCGCCGTTCTCATAGACCGCCTTCGTCACGGAAGCGTTTGCCGGCCAAGGAATATCCTTCAGCTCCTCGCACCGCTTGCCGAAGCAATGCGCGGCAAAGGCGCGGATCGGCGTTCCGTGGAAGAAGATATACACCGTTTGTCCCACGTGCTTTTCTGCAATCTCGGTCAGCGTGCACATCACGCGCTCCCAAAGCGCCGCAACGCTCTCGCCGCCATCGGGGCAGGAACGGCCAATATCCTCGCGCCAGATGCGATAGCTCTCGGGGTACTTCTCTATCAAAGAAACAAACGGCTGATTTTCCCAAAGTCCCGCATCGATCTCGCGCAGTCCCGCATTCCTCACGACCGCCATTCCAAGCGCATCGGCGGTGCATTTCGCGGTTTCATACGCACGCGAAAGATCGCTTGCATAGATCACGGCCGGGCGCTCTGCGTTTGCAAGCAGATGATCGCGCGTAAGCCTTGCCTGTGCGCGTCCCGTCTCGGTCAGCGGAAGGTCGAGATGCCCAAGAAAGGCATCTCTTTTATTCGCCTCGGATTCTCCGTGGCGCATCAGATATATCGTTGTTTTCATAGATGATCTCCAAAAGAATCGTTTTAATGTAAATAATACTTGTCCTTTTCGTTCACAACCTGCGCGATTCTGTTATAATCGTTGGTGAGGATCGTGTCAATTCCCATATCGAGAAATTCCTTTGTTTCCTCCGCATCGTCCGACCAGAAAACGTTGCAGGCGATGCCGTTTGCGTGTGCCTTTTCGATCATTTCCCGATTAAAATAGGGCTTGAAGAGCTGCACCTTCGTGCATCCGAACTTGATCGCACGATCCACGATTTCCCATCTTCCGTCTCCTGCACCGCAGCAGCGAGGGATCTCGGGGTATTCCCTTTGCAGTCTTGCAAGAAGCGAATCCTCTCCGCTCATAAAGTACACGTATTTTTCGCAGTCGTATTTTTTGATCAGCCGCACCACCTTTGCAAGGTATTCGGGCCTCTCCCCTGCGGTTTTTAGATGGATATTCATGATGCAATGGCAGGAAAACTTCTTCAGGATCTCCTCAAAGGTAGGAATTTTCATGCCGCGGAAGGCTTCGCCGTGCTTTGCGCCGAAATCCAACGCCTTAAGCTCCTCGAGCGTGTATTCCCACACGCTTCCCGTTCCGTTTGAAACGCGCTCCAGCGTCGGATCGTGGATCGAGACCACCTCGCCGTCCTTCGTGAACCAAAGATCGAACTCGATCTCCTCCGCGCCCATGGCAACCGCCGCGCCAAAGGCGGTCAGACTGTTTTCGGGAGCGATCGTATTGAAGCCGCGGTGTGCGCAGGTGCGCGGATAGGGCATGACCGCATCGTTTCGCACGATCGCACTGCCCGCAGGGCGGTATTTCCAGGGGCGCCGCCCCTTTTCGATATATTCGTAATGCGCCGCAGGCGGATTTCCGAAGCCCGCAGGCTTAAAATACTTTGCCTTCGGGTCGATCTCCACCGTGGCGAGGCCGATCCTACTGTAAAGATTCGTCAGCACCTCGCCCGTGGGCGCAACCACCATCGAGGCGCCGCCAAGGGGCGAATCCTCACCCATGGAAACGGAGGAACGTATCACGTAGGTATTCGTGTTGTAGGCAAGATGCTGCGAGAAGATCTCGAGGGCGAGGTGCGTATCGCTGCGCTGATGCGAGCAGCCAATCACAATATCGAGGTTCTGCCTTGCCAGATTGGCAAACGCCTCGTAGAAATAAAAATCATAGCAGGTAAGAAATCCGAAGCGAAGGCCCTCCATTTCGATCACGGTGGGCTCGGAGAACTCAAAGGAATATTCGCTGTCCAGCTTGATCTTCGAAACCTCGCCGGGGGTCAGATGCTGCTTATAGTATTTGCCAACGATCTCGCCCTTGCGGTTAAAGGCATAGGTTGTGTTGCGCGGACCGCCCTCTGCATAGGAGCGCGCGCAGACGAACACCATCGCATCACACCGCCTTGCGGTTTCTGCCACCTTTTCAAGCAAACGGCGGTTGAATTTCTCTGCCGATCGGTCGGCCTCCTCACGCGTTTTTGCAAGGCAGGGGATATCCGCCATTTCGGGCAAAACGATCAGATCCATGCTCGCATCGCACCGATCGATCAGAGCCATCTCCGCCTCAAAATAGGCATCGGATGCCGCATAATCGGTGGAATACGCAGGCTGAATGATACAAACCTTCATTGATTTTCTCCTTTGTCCCCGTCTTTTCCCTGATTTCTGTATTTGAACATGGCGATCAGAATGGAGGCCATGCTGAGAACGTCCCCAACGGCCGAGCCGTAAGCACGGCTGGCAAGATTATAGGCGAGCCAGAAGGGCGAGCCCGCCAAGGAAATACGGCGGATGATCCGCTCGTCCGTGATCCAGAACGCGCCCGTGTGCAAAAGCACGCCCGCGATCGGCAAAAGATCCAAGGGGCTTTTATGAATAAAGCAAACGGCAAGTCCCGCCGCCACGATTGCGGCATTGACCGAGAAAAAGATCAGGCGAAAATGCTTTTTGATGCGCGGATGATCCTTTTTCTGTGCGATCACGGAGGCCAAAACGCCCATCACGTCGAGAATCGCGCCCGAAATCGCACCGAGCAAAACGTACTGCACCACGTAAAGAAAGCGCGAGGTCGCGTTGCAAATGATTATATCCCGTCTGCGCTTCATCTGATAACTCAGAAGAAAGAGCACAACGGCAACAAGGCCAACGGCCTGTGGTATCAAGGGATGCATAATACCTCCGAAAAAATTTAAAGCTTGATTTCGTTTGTTCCGATTTGAATGGCAAAGGGCTTTCCGTCGATGCGCAGGGTGTACGGTGCATTCGAAACAACGGTGCAAAGCGCCCCCTCGGCAACGATGTCCGTGACCACCTCGCCAAAACGCAGATTTTTTATTCCCACGGCCTTTTCAAAGCCCTTCGGCCTTGCCCAGTCCACGGTGTTTTCAAAGGCGTTGACGGTGTGGAACCCAAGCACGAACTCGATATAAACCGAGATCGCCCCGAGGGCAGACCAACCGCAAAAATCCTTACGCACAAGCTCGCCCGTGCCCTCCGCGACCGTAGCAGGGCGCGGCGCATTCGGCGCGTAGCATTCCCAGATGGTGTGCGGCTCAAACGTCTCGTAGGTTTTCAGCATATGATCGAGGATCCTCTGCCCCGCGCTTTGCGCCTCGGCCAAAAGGCCGTACTCCCTGAAGCCCAAAAGCGCGGCGTATGCCGTTGGGAGCCAAAGGCTCCCTCTCCAGTAAAGCCCGTCCGTATCAAAATCCGCATCGTTTCTTGCAAGCGAGACGAGCGGCACAGGACCGCCGAAGGTCTGCTCGTTATAGATATGCGCGGCCATGTTCCTCGCGGTTTCCATATCGGCGATGCCTGCCGTCAGCGCCCAGTAGGATGCGACCGTGGCTACCTTACAGTGCGCGTGCGTAAAGCGGTCAATATCGTAATAAAAGCGCTCTTCCCCGTCAAGATACAAGCGGTTGACGATTGCTTTTTTCTCCTCGTATTTTGCAAGCCACCTATCCCGCTCCGCCTCGTCACCCACGATGGCAAAGAGAGCCGCAATGCGCTTGGCAGAAAGCGCCTGCTGGCAGATCGCATCCAGCCAAAGCATATCGGGATTGTTTGGCCGCTCTGCCTCAGCGCGCGCACCGCGCCTGCCGCGCGGGGTGTTATCCATGCCCGAACGGCCGCCCTCCCAGCGGTAGCCGCAGTCCTCATGTATAAGATAGGTCTCGTTCAAAACGCCTCTTGGAAGCACCTGCTCCGAGAGTCCCTCGATCCATTCGTAGTGCTTTTGCAGAACGCCGCTCTCATAGAGCAATTCTCTGATATGCGCAAGATCGCCGCTCATTAGGGCGTTCTCATATTCCGCAAGGGCAAACAGAGGCGGATTGTCCGCAATATGGATCTTGATATCCGCAGGCACGCCGGGGGTCGCACCCGTCCAATCCGGCTCCCTTTCACCGGGAACGATCTTCGGAAGCCGCCCCGCGCCGTGCAAAACCTCGTAGAAATTTTTCAAGCTCTCCACGCCGGGAAAAACGCCCCTCGCGTACTTGCAGAACAGAGACATAAAGCAGGTGTCCCAGATCCAGATCTGCGTATCACAAAAGGCCTCGTCCATATAAGGCGTTTGCGGCATTCCCGGAATATCGCGGATATGCGCGTACGCAAGCGCCCACGCCTTTTTATAAAAGCCCAAGTATTCGGGACGATCCTCGCAAACGGGGATGGGAACGGCATCTTCCCACGCCGCGCCGAAACGCTTCTCTCTCATCGTACGGTCCTTCCTTTGATGCGCTCTTTAAAAAACTTTATCTCAATTATACTACGGCAAGAAAAAATAATCAAGTGAAAGATAGGCACCAAAGCATATATTTTTCCTTTGCGCACAAAATAAAAGCGCACGATCCCCCGCCATCTCCGCCTTTCGGATCGGCATTTTTCCCTCTCCGCCCCGCAATTCAAACAAAAAAATCCCATAACCAAACAAAATTTCAAAAATCTCTTGACAAACCGCTCCGTTTGTGTTACAATATCTTTCGCTTGGAAAACCGAATAGCGGAATTGTGTAAAGGTAGCACAGCAGACTGTGCATACCGGCCGCATCGCGGACGGTATATTGCCATGCGAGGAGATCAAGTTTTTCCCGCCGCTATAGCGGAACGCCTCTTGCAAAGCGCTCCCCGAGCGGCAAACTCTGTATCCCCTATCTTTCTCTTATGCTTTCATCCTTGGCAACAAGCACGGGAATTTCCATCGTAAATATAGCGGAATTGTGTAAAGGTAGCACAGCAGACTCTGACTCTGTATGTCTGGGTTCGAATCCTAGTTCCGCTGCCAAAAGAAAAAACCACCCAACCGGGTGGTTTTTTCTTTTGCCAACGAGCTGCGGAGCGAACCCTGTGTTTTGCCTGCGGCAAAACTTGGGTTCGGTTACCCCGCGAAGAGCGCGTCGAGCTTGCTCGTAAGCGGCAAGCGTGGGTATTTTC
>JAGBCA010000052.1 GCA_017938205.1 Clostridia bacterium | reverse complement strand
GCCTTCCAGCTGGATGGCACGATCGCAATCGCGATCAAGGGTACGGCTGATGCCGAGGGCAAAGACGTGAACCTCGTTCTTGCAACCGGCCGCAGCGAGTGGGCAACCGTAAACGATGCAGCAAGCCTCGTGATCTTCGATAATCTCTACGTGAACGAATTCTACGGCACCATGACGATCAAGATCGATAACGAGACCTACACCTACAGCCTTGCAAATTATCTGAATGCAATGGAAACCGAATATCCCGACAAGGTTCCCGCAATCAAGGCACTTTATAACTACGCTTACCATGCAGATGCATACGTAAAAGCGCAGTAAAGAAAGGAGGGACCCCACGATGAAAAAGAAATACTTTGCCCCCGAAGCAGAGCTTCTCGCCTTTGCGGCAGAGGACGTGATCACCTCCTCCGGCACCTTGAACGACTGGAACACTCCCACAGTAGACGTCGGCGACGGTGACGGTGATTGGAACTGGAGCGAGGACGGCACCGTTCTGAAGATGTAAGCTTCAAGAGAATGAAAAACGGATCTTTAGGAGAAAAAATGAAATTATCAACCTTCCGAGAATATAGCGCGCACAGTTTTGAGCTTTCCTATCTCAAAAAGCTTAAAGCTCTCGGCTATGACGGCATTGATTTCTGCTTTAATCCCGCGCTCTTCGCAAATGGAAAAGAGGATCGGATTATCGAAGAAATCAAAGAAAAATTCGATGCGGCAGGACTCGTTTGCTCGCAGGTGCATCTCCCCTTTTACGGTCTGAAGCGCCCCAGCGATTGCTACGATGAATTCATTGAGTATCAAATGCGCGGCGCATTGAAGGCGATGACCGTGCTTGGCGCCAAATGGGGTGCATGGCATCCCATAAACGCCACCGAATGCAACTACGATCGAAAGGTTGCCATGAAGGCCAACCAAGAGATGTTAAAACGACATCTTGAAACGGCGGAAAAATACGGCGTTGGCATCGCGGTTGAAAACATTTTTGCGCCCTTCTTTTCCTGGCAGGTGGAGGATCACATCGAGCTGATCGAGAGTATGAATTCTCCGCTGGTCGGCGCATGCTGGGATTTCGGACACGCAAATCTCCAGGTCAGCGAAAGAGGCCACGTGGAGGACTTCAAGATGATCGTAGATAAGATCAAGATCCTGCACGTTAACGATAACCACGCCTGCGAGGACCGCCATCTTTGCCCCGGCATCGGAACGGCGAAATTCAGCGAGCTTCTGCCCATTCTCTTCCGCTCCGGCTTTGAAGGCTTCTTCAACATGGAATGCGGTGTGCATTGCCGTACCGAAGCTTTGGATCTAACCTATTACGACTGTATAGCAAAATGCGCAAGACTTCTTATTGATGAAGCTATGGCGAAACTCTAACCACATTTTTCAAAACAAAGAAGCTATGAATTTGCAATCGTCAATTCATAGCTTCTTTGTTATATTCGGTTTTAAATTTTTTTGCAGAGCTTTTTTTACACTATTTGTTATTAAAAATATAAACACGTGCTCAGAACAATTACCACCCGCCATCTGCGATGGATATTATTCTTTCAAATCATCGATGAGTTTTTTCTCCTGGTCAGAGGGATTCTCTGTGCTCTTCTCAAAAACATTCCGACCGTTTCACGCGCTCTTTGCCTTGAGATGCCAAGCTCCTTTTCGATTTGTTCAAGCTTCATTCGCTCTCCGCCGAAAAGGCCAAGCCGCATCAGAAGGATCTTTTGCTGCTCCACGGTTCTGAGCTTTGATAACTGCTCAAAAAAGCTCTTTGTTTTCAAGCCCGGCAAGATCGACTCGAGAGGCAGCGTTTCTAAATTTTGGCCAAAAGCGCGGTATAGGATTTCCTGGATCTCCCGATCAAGTCTTTGGACAAATTCCTCCGCTTGCTCTACGGTGATCGCGGAGGACGCCTCGTTTTCGCATTCGTTCCGAATCATTTGTTTTTCTCCTTCTCATATCTATAAAAAGGCTCGGTAAAAGGAATGAGCCCAGCGAGATACCGAGCTCATTCACAAATATTTTTCCTTCAAAGCGCATAAGCTTTTGTGGGTCAATTTGCGCTTTAATGATGATTTTTTATAACAATTGTTTACTTTTCGTTCTTATAAATTTCCTTGAAGTACTTGTAGGTGTCCACCTTCAGCTCGCCGCAAGCAGCCTCGTCGCAAGCGATAATTCCATCCTTATGCAGCTGAAGAGCGCTGATCGTCCATGCGTGATCCACGCCGCCCTCCACGCAGTGCTTCAGTGCACGCGCCTTGTTGTGGCCGCTGATCAGCAGCATCACCTGCTTCGAATCGCATACGGTGCCAACACCAACCGACAGCGCGGTCTTCGGCACCTTGTTCACGTCGTTGCCAAAGAAGCGGGAGTTCACGATCAAGGTGTCCTCCGTCAGCGCGCGAACACCCGTTCTCGAGGAAAGCGAGGTGAAGGGCTCGTTGAAGGCAATGTGTCCGTCAACGCCGCTGCCGCCCATGAAAAGATCGATGCCGCCGTAGGATGCGATCTTGTCCTCGTAGCGCTGGCACTCGGCCTCAAGATCCTCTGCCATACCGTTCAGAATGTTCACGTTCTCTGCGGGAATATCGATATGATCAAAGAAGTTATCGTGCATGAAATACCAATAGCTCTGGTCATGCTCTCTCGGCAGACCCACGTATTCGTCCATATTGAAGGTCACTACGTTCTTGAAGGTCACCTTGCCTGCCTTATTCATTTCGATCAGTCTTTTATATACGCCGAGAGGCGAAGAGCCCGTGGGAAGTCCCAGCACGAACGGACGGCTCTCCTTATGAT
>JAGBCA010000002.1 GCA_017938205.1 Clostridia bacterium | reverse complement strand
CGTATTCGTCCATATTGAAGGTCACTACGTTCTTGAAGGTCACCTTGCCTGCCTTATTCATTTCGATCAGTCTTTTATATACGCCGAGAGGCGAAGAGCCCGTGGGAAGTCCCAGCACGAACGGACGGCTCTCCTTATGATTGTTGATCGCGTTCGCGATGTGCTGTGCGGCCCATTCGCTCATTGCGTCGTAATTGTCCTTGATGATTACTTTCATTTTTTTGCTCCTTGCATTTTTTAAGTCTGATGTAAATTTTTAGAGGGTAGCCCAAGCCTTGCAGCTCGGGCTACCCTTTTCCCATTATTATACCGCAAAATCAGGCATAATAACCGATTTCACCGCAATTATACGCCCTGCTTTGCACGGCGGATCGCCTCAGCCTCGGTGCAACCGTCCTGTGCAACGTGTCCGGGCAGGGGAACAAGCTTCTCGTGGATCGCATCAAGGATCCAGGATGCCTGCGGGAAGAAGAACTGGTCAAACTCGAAGGGAGGCGTGATCCAGTTGCGTGCGCCAACCACAACGGGCGGTGCATCCAGATCGTCGAAGCAAAGCTCGGTGATGTTCTTGGCAACGTCATTCATGAAGGAGCCTCTTGCGCAAGCATCCGAAACGAGAACGACTCTGCCGGTCTTCTTAACCGACTCGATGATCTTGGTGTAATCCAGCGGAACAAGCGAGTGGATATTGATGATGTCAGCCTCCATGCCGTACTTCTCGGAGAGCTGCTTTGCAGCGTCAACGGCGCGGTAGAGAGCGGCACCGATGGTCAGAATGGTAACGTCCTTACCGTCACGAACCTTGTTGGTATCGCCAAACTCGATCTCGTAACGCTCAGCGGGAACGCCACCCTCGTGGAACTGCTCACCAACGTCGTAGATTCTCTGGCTCTCGAAGAAGACAACGGGGTCCGTTCCCTTCAGAGCGGCCTCCATAAGGCCCTTTGCCTCCCAAGGCGTTGCAGGGAAGCAAACCTTCAGACCGGGGATATGTGCGCAAAGCGCGGTCCAGTCCTGGCTGTGCTGTGCACCGTACTTCGAACCAACCGAAACACGGAGAACAACGGGCATCTTAAGAATGCCTGCACTCATTGCCTGCCACTTGGACATCTGGTTGAAGATCTCGTCGCCTGCGCAGCCGATAAAGTCAGCGTACATCAGCTCAACGAGTGCGCGACCGCCCGAAACGGCGTAACCAACGGCCGTACCAACGATAGCAGCCTCGGCGATGGGAGAGTTGAACAGACGGCTGTGCGGGAACGCATCCATCATACCGCGGTAAACGGCGAATGCACCGCCCCAGTCACGGCAGTCCTCACCGTAAGCGATGAGCGTGGGATCCTCATAGAATCTGTCGTAGATAACCTCGGACAGAGCGTCACGAAGGTTGAAGAGCTTCATCTTGGAAACGGGCTTTCCGTCAACGATCGGAGAGCGCTCCTTCTCCTTGAGCTTCTTATATGCGGGAACCTCAGCAAGAGGCATATTCACCTCGGGCTCACGGTCGTCAAGCTTCTCGATCTTCTGGTTGGAGAACATCAGGCGCTCAACAACGGCGGGATCCTTGCGGAAATCAACGTAGGGGCTGATCTGAGGATCGGATGCAGCCTTGCAGATGAGCGTCATGCGCTCTGCGGTCTCAGCAAGAATATCATCGAGCTTCGCATCACCGACAACGCCTGCATCAACCAGGCCCTTGCGGTAGGTGATGATCGGGTCGATCTCGCGCCATGCATCGATCTCTTCCTTGGTACGGTACGCGTTCTGGTCGGAGGTGGAGTGACCGGAGTAACGGTAGGTAAGCGTATCAAGAAGAACGGGGCCCTCGCCCTTACGAAGGATCTTGAGCTTTCTTTCCATAGCGTCGATAACGGCGAGAGGATTGAAGCCGTTGATACGCTCTGCATGGAACTGCGTGGGGCTGACACCCGAGCCGATACGGGCAAGCATATCGTAGCCCATGGTCTCGCCGCGGGTCTGGTCGCCCATACCGTAGGAGTTGTTAAATACGTTGTAAAGGATCGGCATACCGCCCTTGTGGTTCTCCCAAAGGGTGTTGAACTGATCCATAGCGGCAAAGTTCATTGCCTCCCAAACGGGACCGCGTGCCATCGAGCCGTCACCGGAGTTGCAGACTACGATACCCTGCTTGCCGTTGATCTTCTTGAAGAGAGCGGCACCGGTTGCGATTGCGGCAGAGCCGCCAACGATCGCGTTGTTGGGATAAATACCGAAGGGAAGGAAGAATGCGTGCATCGAGCCGCCCATACCCTTATGGAAGCCGGTGTCACGGGCGAAGATCTCGGACAGCGTTCCGTACAGGATGAAGCGGATCGCAAGCTCCTTCACGTCACTTACGGGACCGAGCTTCTCGGTCGCGCGAAGAGCGGAACCGCCAAGGAAGCCCTCCATGATGGTCATGAGCTCCTGCTCGCTGAGCTTATGGATGCAGGAAAGCGCCTTTGCAAGGATCTCGGAGTGGCTGCGGTGAGAACCGAACGAGAAGTCGTTCTGGTCAAGAAGATACGCCTGACCTACGGCAGCGGCCTCCTGGCCGATGGAAAGGTGAGCGGGGCCGGGATAGGTGGTCTCGATACCGTTGTAAAGTCCCTGCGTCTTGATCTGATTGAGCATCGACTCAAACTCACGAAGAACGGTGATATCGCGATAGATACGAACGAGATCGTCGTCGCTGTAACGGCTTCTCTCCTCCTGGATGGTCTTATTGTAGGCATTTACCGGAATGCTCTTAAAGGTAATTTTACCGGGTGCCAGTGTTTCTTTGGGGTCTACGAATAAACTCTTTGGCATTGTATTTACTCCTTCTATTTATTATCAAATGTGGAAGATGGCTTCGCGAATGATCTCCGCAACCGTGGGATGCGGGAACACGAGCTTCTTAAGACGGGTGGGCGTCAGCTCCGTATCGATCATCATCGTAGCGGTCATGATGATCTCGGAGGCGTAAGAGCCAACCATGTGGCAACCAACGAGACGGTTCTTATCGGTATCCACAACGAGCTTAATAAAGCCCTTACCGCCGTTCGTTTCGGCAAGATAACGGCCTGCGTAGGACATGGGAAGCTTGATCTCCTTGACCTTCATTCCCTTCTGCTCTGCGGCCTCCTTGCTGTAACCAACGCTTGCAACCTCGGGATCGGTATAGATGACCGAGGGGATCACGTCGTAACGCATCTCATCGTTTTTGCCGAGCATATGGTTCACGGCAACCTCTGCCTCTCTGTATGCGGTGTGCGCCAGCATCAGCTTGCCGTTGCAGTCGCCAACGGCGTAAACACCGGAAACGTTGGTGCACAGATGTCTGTCCGTCTTGATCGCGGCTCTGTCCATATCGAGCTGAAGCGTTTCGATGCCGATGCCCGCGGTAGAGGGCTTACGGCCTGCGGAAAGAAGAACCTTATCGCAAGCGATCTCCTTCTTTTCGCCGTTTTCCTCATATACCACGCTGCCTGCCTTCACCTCAAGCACCTTGCAGGAAAGCTTGAAGGTCATGCCGCGCTTCACGAACGCATCGGTGAGAACCTTGCAGATCTCGGGATCCGTTGCGCCTGCGATCTTGGGCATCATTTCGATGACCGTAACGGCAACGCCAACGCTTGCAAAATAATACGCCATCTCAAGGCCGATAACGCCGCCGCCGATCACAACGAGATCCTTCGGGAGCGTCTTTTCGTCCAGCACCTCGCGGTTGGTAAGAACGAAGCCGGAGGCAAGGCCTTCCTTAAGGCCGGGAACGGGAGGAACAACGGTTTCGGAGCCGGATGCGATGGTAAGGCGCTTACCCTCGTAAACAACACCGTCTGCCTCAACGGCAAAGCCGTTTTCGGTTCTGCCCTTGATCACCGCGTTCGCGCTGACCACGGTAACCTTATTACCCTTCATCGTAGCGCCAACGCCTGCAACGAGGGTCTTAACAACACCGTTCTTTCTCTCAACGACCTTTGCGTGATCGTATGTAACGCCCGTTGCCGTAACGCCGAACGCCTCGCTCTCCTTCGCGTGTCTGTACATCTTCGAGGAGTTCAGAAGCGTTTTCGTGGGGATACAGCCCTCGTTGAGGCAGGTGCCGCCGAGTGCCTTCTTTTCAAAAACGGCAACCTTCATGCCGCCCTGCGCAGCGCGCTCTGCACAAAGATATCCGCCGGGGCCGCCGCCCACAACCAATAAATCAAAAATTTCCATATCTTATCTCCTTATTTTGCAAGAAGCGCGGTGAAGTTTTCAAGATTCTTCGCAAGCTCCTTCTGGAAGCGAGCTGCGGGAGAGCCGTCTACGGCGCGGTGGTCGTAGGTCAGGCTGAGCGTCATAGCGGGATAGATCTCGATCGAGCCGTCTGCGCCCTTTCTTACACGATCGGTCGTGCAGCAAACGCCGAGAATACCGGTCTGCGGCGGGTTGATAACGGGCGTGAAGGACTCAACGCCGAGGTTACCGAGATTGGAAACCGTGAAGGTTCCGCCGGAAAGCTTATCGGGGTTAATGTTACCCTCGCGGCACTGTGCGGCAAGCGCCTTGACCTCCTTGGAGATCTCAAGAAGGCTCTTCTCGTCCGCGTGGAAAATGGTGGGAACCATCAGTCCTCTGGGGGTATCAACAGCCACACCGAGATTTACGTGCTTGAACAGACGGATGTTGTTATCGTCAAGCATATGCGCGTTAAGATCGGGGTGGTTGAGAAGCGTTCTCGAAACGGCGTAAAGAACGATATCGCCGATCGTGATGCCTGCATACTCGCCCTCGGCAGCCTTGAGCGTCTTGCGGTAAGCAAGGATCGCGGTCGCATCGAAGGAATTGGTGTGCGTAAGCTGCGCCATCGTGGACAGAGAGGTGTGCATCGACTTGCTGATCGCACGGCGAATGCCGCTGAACTTCACGTCGGTATACTCTGCCTCGGGAGCCGCTGCCTGTGCCGCAGGTGCGGGAGCCGCAGCCTCTGCCTTTGCTTCTGCAACGACGGGATTCTCCATCAGCGTTCTCACGTCACGCTCGATGATCCTTCCGTTCGGACCCGTGGGGGTTGCGAGCGAAGCATCCACGCCGGCACGCTCTGCCAGCTTTCTCGCTCTGGGAGAAACGGCAGCCTTCTCACCGCCTGCCACTGCCGTCGCGGCAGCTGCGGGTGCGGGTGCTACAGCCTCCTCCTTTTTTGCCTCGGCGGGCTTCTCCTCTGCCGCAGGTGCGGCAGCGCCTCCCTCGGGGCGAAGCGCGGAGCAGTCCTCACCGGGATTGCCGACTGCGCATACGTTTACAAGACAAGGAACCTCGTCACCTTCGTTATAAAAGATCTCAAGGAGCGTACCCTCTGCGGTAGACTCACACTCGAAGCTTGCTTTGTCCGTTTCATAGGTAAAGAGAATATCTCCTACCTTGATTGCATCTCCAACCTTCTTTTCCCATGTACCGATGATACAGCTTTCCACCGTGATACCGGCCTTGGGCATTACAACAGCATTTGCCAAAACAAATCCTCCTTTAAAATATTGATCGGTTTATTATAACATATTATAACATTTGTGTCAATTGTTTTTTGTAAATTCATGCGTATTATTTTAGAATATCCTACTTAAAGTATTTTAACTCCGTTCTCCTCGCAGCTGCGAACGAAATCCTCGGGCAAGGGCTCGTCGCTGATAACGTAGTCCACGTCGGAGATCTTTGCAAAGGTGAAGGGCATCAGCCGCTTGAATTTATCCGCGCCGCAAAGAACAACGCTGGTGCGCGCCTTGCGGATCACGAGCCTTTTGATCTGCATATCCGCCTCGGTTCCGCAGGTAAAGCCAACCTCGCCCGAGCAGCCCGAAACGCCGATAAAGGCGAGATCGATATTGATCTTTTCGAGCAGCTCCAGCGTGTTTATGCCCGAAACGGAAAGCGTCCTTGGGTTCATCGTGCCGCCGCAAAGGTTCACGGTGGCGTTTTTCAATCGGCAAAGCTCCAGCGCGATATTGGGGCTGATCGTTGTGATATTTACGTCCATATCGGGAAGATGGCGCGCCAGAATAATGTTGGAGGTGCTGGTATCCAGAAAGATCGAGCTCTGCGGATGCAAAAGCTTCATCGCTTTTTTCATCATGGACGTCTTGCCCGCGGTGTTCTCCTTCATGCGGATGTTGAACTCTATGTCGTCAAGCTGATGCACCGAGCGCACGCCGCCGCGGTATTTGGTTATGATCCCCATCTGTTCAAGCGCAGTCAGATCCCGGTGCAAGGTCATGAGCGAGACCTCGGGAAAAAGCGCGCGCAGCTCACCGATCGTGGCAACGTTCTTGCTCTCCACGTATTTTTTTATCCGTTCCTGTCGAATACGATTCATAATCTCTCCTGTTTTGAAGAATTGAATTTATAACATTTTATAACATAATTATATCACATCATATCCGATTTGTCTATTGACATTTTCCACAATTTATATTAAGATGTTAATATAAAATCACCAAAGGAACGGATATGATCAAAAAGCTTCAATATTACGTCAGCCATACCGCAGATCCGCACGTGAACCTCGCCACCGAGAAATATCTTTTCGACACGGTGGAAAGCGATGCCCTGCTTCTGTATCTCTGGCAAAACCAAAGCACCGTCGTGATCGGTAAAAATCAAAACGCCTTCTCGGAATGCCGCACCGAGCTTCTGGAAAAAGAGGGCGGCACGCTGGCGCGGCGCCTTTCGGGCGGCGGGGCGGTGTTTCACGATCTCGGCAACCTGAATTTCACCTTTATCTCTACCACCGAAAATCTTGACGTCGCAAGGCATATGCAGGTGATATGCGAGGCCTGTCGGCTGGCGGGCATCGAGACCGAGCTTTCGGGCAGAAACGATATTCTGGCAGACGGCAGAAAATTTTCGGGCAACGCCTTTTATAACAGCAAGGGGCGCTCCTACCATCACGGAACGCTCCTGATCCGCGCCGATATGGAAAAGCTCGGCCGTTATCTCACGCCGCCCAAGGCAAAGCTGGAAACGAAGGGGATCAAGTCCGTAAGGTCCAGAGTAATCAATCTTTCCGAGCTTTCCCCCACCCTGACCTGCGATGCAATGAAGGCACACCTTCTGGCCGCCGCGGAAGCGGTGTACGGCTTGCCGCCGATACCCTTTGAAAGCATTGACGGAGAAAGGATCGCCGCATACGCCGCGCAGTTTGGCAACAGAGAGTTTCTTTACGGCTCCCCGATCCCCTTTGACGCATCCTGCGAGGGGCGCCTGCCCTTCGGAAACGTAAAGCTTGAGCTTTGCGTCAAGGGCGGGAGGATCACCGATCTGCGGTTGTATACCGACGCGCTGAACGCCGAGCTTTCAAAAACCGTAGAGCAAGCGCTCGTTTCCCTTCCCTTTGAGCCGCAGGCCATCCGCGATGCACTCTTGAAAGCACTTGACGAAGCCGATGCCCTTGCCATCGCCGATCTTCTCTCCGAGCAGATCTTTTCATAAGGGAATGGCGCATATAATCGTCCCTCTCCTCATACGCTTATAAAAATAAGCATTTGAGGTGCGCTATGAAACAATCTATCGGTCTTTGGCAGCTTATAGGCTTTGCCGTTACGGCACTCGGCGGCACGCTACTTCATTTTTTATACGGCTTTCTCGGTGGAGCCGTGTGGATCGCGCCGTTTTCGGGCGTGAACGAATCCACGTGGGAGCACATGAAGCTTCTCTTCTGGCCGATGCTGATCTTCGCTTTCGTGCAAAGCTTTTTCTTCCGCGACCGCGAGGATTTTTGGTGCGTAAAGGCAAAGGGCATTCTGCTCGGCCTCGTTCTGATCCCCGTCCTTTTTTACACCTACAACGGCGTGATCGGCCGCTCTCCCGATTGGATCAACATTGCGATCTTCTTTATCTCTGCCGCGATCGTCTACCTCTTCGAGGCGCGAAAGCTCTCCGATGCGCCGAAGGCCTGCAGATCGCCGTGGCTGCCGATCGCCCTGCTCTGCGGGATCGCAGTCCTTTTCATCCTCTTCACCTTCGTAACGCCAACACTCGGTATTTTCAAGGATCCCCTGACAGGGACTTACGGAATATAAAAAATTCGCCCTCGCCGCCTTTCGGTAGCGAGGGCTGTTGTTTTGTTATAAAATCTTGACAAGTATAACAATATCTGCTACAATATAAGTAGAAACACCCCACACACGGCGAAAGCTTATGTGACGGTTTAACAATCTTATATATGTCAACAAGGCACACAGGCTTTCAATTGCGGTAATTGAGGGGCTTGTGTGCTTTTTTTAATCGGAGAATAAAATATGAAAATCAGATTTTTCGCAATTATATTATCAACGCTGTTATGCCTATCCGCTTGCGGCGGCTCCAAGTCATCGACAGGCGGTGTTCATCCTCCAGACGTCGTGAGAATTTCTGCGGAAAGCAAAGTAACGGAAGCGAAGATAGGCGAGCCGCTTGAGATTCAAGTGGGCTTGGGGCGAACGGAAGCTACACTGTTCCCGACGGCCAGATTTCAAATCGATGCCGCCAATTTCGCGATTCTACTTCCGGATGGATCAAGAGTAGAAGAAGAGTATGTATTGGAAATTCCGGATTATCTTGATGAAAAATATATTGCTCCGAATGATAAAATAAATTTTTTTGAAACGTACCGCTTGATTTTCATAGGAGAAGGAGATTGTGAAGGCTATATTTTCTTCACTTTTACGGGGCTCACGCTTGGTGGAAGCGAATTGAGAAGAGTCTGGTTTTATTACACGGTGAGCGAAGAAACCATACGGCTTACGAAAGGAAATCAAGAAAAAAGCTCCTGATATCTTAATCTCCGGAAGGTTTGATATACTTGTGATTGGAGAATAAAATATGAAAATCAGATTTTCGGCACTTATATTATTGCTATTGTTTTCTTTATCCTCCTGTGCTTCTTTATCATACGGTGCTACAAACAAAATAAAGATCGTGTATACGAATACGGGGAATAGCTATACCGAACTTATAATTTCCACTGAAATTCAACCAACAGAGGTGAACAAGGCGGAGCCCTTCGAGATGCAGGTTGGATTCGGACAAATGTTTGGGATGTTCGATTACAGAGAAGCGACCTTTGAAATTTCAGCCATGGGTTTAACAATTACGTTATCGGACGGAAGCAGCTTTAAAGATTCCTATGAGAGAAGCATCACGGATTTTAATCAAAGCCAATACGGCTACGATAAAGAAAACAAGATGCCGAGCCATATAGAAACCATTCGTTTTATGTATACAGGCGCGAAAGAAGAATACAACGGAAAAATAAGCTTTTATATCTGCGCCACGATTCCA
Organism: Clostridia bacterium; assembly: GCA_017938205.1. Taxonomy (GTDB): domain Bacteria; phylum Bacillota; class Clostridia; order Oscillospirales; family CAG-272; genus UBA1740. The sequence goes on along the minus strand of JAGBCA010000002.1, from coordinate 27,716 downwards.
AAAAACGAGGACGGAACAAACAACAATTACTATAATACTTACACGGATGGTAAAACCATGAACCGCATTGAAATTTATTACCTGGTTCGCGGCGATACCATATGGTTGACCCAAAGACAACCCAAGAGTTATTCGAATCTTATCACACCCTATTAAAAGGTGCAAATTCAGGTATTGTCACAATTCGGCATAATGATTGTAACCGAACGAAAAAGAGCGGAGGCAAAACAAGTGCTTCCGCTCTTAAATTGTTTTTCGGTATAGGGTGAAGGCTTGCTATTTTGCAGAATCAAACCAGGTCTCAAACTCATATTTCGTTTGTCCGTCTTCGTTTCGGATCGCCGTGATGACACCGTAGATCCTTTGCTTCAGCTTCAGACAGGTGACGAACGCCAAACGATCCTTCTTGGGAATATAACCGATTTTTTGGCCGTTGTAAGTCAGCCTGACCGCATCCTTATCGTATGGATTTTCCGGCTCGGCCTCAAGGTCAAAGTACGTGCCCACCGCGAGCGTATCCAAAACCGCCTTCTCGCAGTAATACGACCCCGCGATGATCATTCTCCTTCGTATGTATCGGTCCTTTTCGTTTTTGGGAGAGGATCTCGGCGTATTCTCGTCCGGCTCCTTGGGCTCTGCCGCCTTCGTTGCTGCCTCCACTTCCGCCTCCGACGGTAATGTCTCCGCCGAAGCGGGAACGGCCGCTTCCGCCGGATCGGCTTTCGTTGGAATCTCCGCCGCTCTCGGCGTTGCCTCGGCGCATGCTTTGGAGGATGCGCTTTTCTTTTTTCCTGCCGATCGAGTGTCCGATTCAGCCCTTACGGCATCGCGGCGCGCACGCGTCTTTTTTGCCGCGGCACTCTTGCGCCCCCAATCCAGCAGTCCAAAGGGGAAAATAAAAAGAATGCCGAGCGAGACTGCCGCAAAGCGGAGCATAGCACCAATCAGTCTCATGTTTTGCATCTGGTAGCTTTTGCGCCGTCGGATGATCTTTTTCTTCCTCCGGTAACGCCTTGCGCTTTCGCGCTTTGCCTTCCGCCAGCGCTCGCGATCCCGTTCTATTTGGGCATCGCTTTTCCATTTCGAGCCGTTCACCGTCAGAAGCTTGAAAAAAGCACGGTACCATTTTCCAAACCAAGCCTTGAAGCTCATGCGCCCCCTCCTTCCTTACCGATCACCGTTTTGAATTTAATTATATCATAGGCGGGGGCGTTTTTCAACCTTTTATCTTATCATTTTATCCTTCGGTCAGCAAGGGCGGGTGCCGCACTGGGCGGTCCTTCGGGATCACGCGTTGCCGTTCAGCACCGAGGAAAGCTGCGAAAGAACGCCGCCGTTGCCATTCAGGGAAATGTTGCCAACGTTCTCGCAGATACGCTCTATGTATTCCAGCTCCTTGAGCTTATAGAGCGTTTTGTTTTCGTCCATCAGCTTTGCCGTATTCAGAAGAGACCTCGTGGATGCGACCTCCTCGCGGCGGGTGATGACGTTCGCCTGCGCACGTTTTTCGGCGATCAGAACGGTGTTCATGATCTCGCGGATCTCGCCGGGCAGGATGATATCCTTTACGCCTGCATCCGTGATCTCGATAAACAGCTCCTTTTCCTTGGCCTTCAGCCTTTCGGCTACGAACTCGGACATTTGCGCCTTGTTTTCCAGGATCTCGTCCAGCTTATATTGGCCCACGTATTCGCGCAGGGCAAGCTGGGCGGCCACGTGCAGCTGCTCACCGAAATCGTCGATCTCGGTCAGGATCCTCACGCAGTCGGTCACGCGGTAGTTGCAGACGAAATTGATACGCAAGGAGACCTTATCCGCCGTCAGGATCTCCTGCCCCGTGATGTCCATTTGGGTCAGACGGGTATCCACGAGATCCACCTCCACCTTCACGGGCGTTTTCCAGAAATAATAGGTGCCCGCGTCCAAAATCCGCTCCAGCCGCTGACCGAAATAGAGTCTTGCCTTCTGATATTCGGCAACCTCCACCTTGGTATAATAGAACTGGGGGATCTTGGAAAAAACGTACTCGGGTACGGATGCATCCACCATGGGGGTGGAAATATCCACGATCTTGAACTCGTGCCGATCCACGACCGACCAGAAGGCGTATTTCCCGTGGCGGAGTAGCGAGGAAAATTTGCCGTTCACGTAGTGCAGCGCAAGCTCCTCATCCGCAACCTCCACGACCGCCACGCGGTCAGCAACGGCTTTATCCGCGAGCAGAGTTTCCAGAGCGCATTTTTCGCAGTTGATAGGCAGCTCAAGCGGCGAGATCTCGATCTCCCTACCGCCGATCAGGTAATATTTTCCTGCATCGAGCATCTTGATATACCTGCCGTTTTTGAAGAGAAAGCCCTTCTGATTTTCATTGATGATCACTTTTTTCATTGTATGTATTCCTCCTTAAAGGTTGTAAATTCGTTTCGTTATCCCCCATGCGAGAGCGGCGGCTGATGGCTTCAGTACCCCCTGCACGGTGCGGAAGAGCATCTTTGGCACCGATCGGGAGAGCACGGTATCCGCGCACAGGCAAGGCACGCGCTTGCATTGCTCCGAAAGAAAAGCAAAGCTCTTCTTTCCTTGCCGAGAGATAACGAAGATTCGGAAAAATCGTTAGCACACGGGGCAAGACCCCGATATGCCGTCCTTTGCGTCCCGAGGGACAAAACCAAACCACCGGCGTACGCTTTTGCGCACGGCGGGATTCGAACCCGCGAAATGGGCGCTTGACAGGCGCATCACGCAAGCTGCTACAACGGCATACACTTCGACATCTCTCGTGCACCGCGGTGAAAAAAACACCCGCCCTGTGTAGCCTTGCAAGCATATTTTACCATTCCGATCGACGTTTTTCACGGAAAAAAAGCTGCGAACTCTCATTTGAGCTCGCAGCTTTTCTGTTTTTTCAGCTTTTCTATCACCAAATTTCTGAGATCCTCCGATCCGATCACCTCCACCAAGGGACCGAAGGAAAGGATCCGTATCACCATTTCGGGCTCGTCGTCTTGCGCATATCTGATCTTCAGAATATACGTTTTTTTATCAATCCGCTCCGCTTGCTTCTCAAAATGCGCAAAATGGAGCATCACGCGCTCAAGCGCGTTCCTTTCATCGATCACACGCAGCGTGAGCGTATCGTATTTTTCCGCGCGCTCGGTTACGGCGGGCATTTTTTCGCCCGTATAATGCACGCAGCCCTTCATGCGTGCAAGATTGACCGTGGAGGCGGCGCGCCATCCCGCCGTGATCACTCTGAATTTATCGTCCTTTTCGGAATATTCCAGCCGCAGGGGACGGCACCTTACAAACATCGTATTTCCCTTGCGCGTGGTCATCTCGAATTTGATCTGCGTTCCCCGGCGGATGGCCTCCAGCACAACGCGGAACTGACGAATGTATTCCTCGTCCTCAAAGGGATCGCCGTCACCGTATTTATCGTAAACATAATAATCCGAGGGGGTGAAGAGAGGCTCCACGTCGGACAGCTCCGGCATTTCCACGCCAAACAATCGGATACGGGGATCCAGAGATATCGCCTTCAGCCACCGCTTTTGCAGGGTGGAGAGCGGCACCGTGGGCTTGTGCACGATCGGGGTGGTCATATCGGGGCGCAGAAGCTGCCATTTTCCACTCTTAAGGGAGGGAAGGATCGTGAGAACGCTCTCGCCGAACGCGCGCTCGGCAACGATTCCCTGCAGCTCTTTTTCGGAGCAATCCCCAAGAAGAACGCGACAAAGGATGGCGGCAACGGTATTGTAATACGCGGAATAAAGCTCGCTGAATATCACTCTCCCACCTCCTCTGTAACCCCGTACATCCGATACATTGCATAGAGATCCGCCTTGAAATGATTTTCAAGCGTACGGTTAGAGAAATTCATTTTTTCGATACGGCAGATAAAGCTTCGGATCCAGGGGATCATCTCGCTTGCATCGTAAACGTCGGCCGCAAAGCGATAGGTATGCTCGTCAATCTTCTCGACCTTGCCCACGCGCTTTTCCCTCTCCAGGCGTCTGACGATATGATCCTCGCCGTCCTCCACTCTCACCGTGAACTCCACGTGCTCAAGGACCTCTGTGCCCTTTCGCCCGATGCCAACGCCCCACATTTTGCTCTGCATCTCGCAAAGCGCATCGCGAAGCTCGTCAAAGCGCGGCGTTGTTTCCTCTGCCTTGACATCCGAAAGATAATCGATGCGGTAAGACACGAAATGATTGAATTCGGGCACGTACGCCAGCAGATGCTGTCTGCCGCTCTGCACGCTGATGAGCACCCGAAGCGGGACGATACGGGTCCTTCTCGGCGTATCTCTTCTGCGGTTCAGATTGGATACGCTGATGATCCTCTTTTCTCTCATCGCGGCGAAAACAGAGGCCAAAACGCCGCTATCGATCGCATCCGTTATGTAATGGTGCTTGAAGGTGAAGGCATCCGTATCCGCTTCTTCCTTATCTAATATAAAAGAGCCGATCACGCCGCACGGAGCGACCTCGGAATAATAATGAAGGACCTCGCCAAGATCGTGAACGTCCGTATCCTCCGCTCGGCTGTATAAAACATTTCTGCCGACCTTCTCGGCCAGGATCAATCCCGCCTCGGTATACTCCTTCAGCTTTTTGCGCACGGTGGATTCATCCGGCATCATGGGATCGTCAAAGCCCGATAGGTATTCCCCGTCAATGCGCTCCAGTATCTGTGCAAGCGTGCACTTCACCGAGGGCTCGTGCAGTATATCAAAAAGGATGAAATGAAGCGTGATATCCCCGTCGGTGAAGCTCTTGGCCTTCCATGCGTTATAAAGCGGATTGTGGCGGATCGTGCGGCTGTCAATAGAGATAAAAACGTTCTTTCCCTCGGGGGTGCGCGAAAAGCCCATATGCTCACCAAGCCAGCTCTCCATGCGGCGGCGCTCGTCATCGTACGAGCGCGCACTCTTCGCACTGTAGTCCTCGCGGCTCTTGAAGCCGTATACGTAAAACTCCCGCATATACGCGCGAATGCGCTCAAAATTCTTGATCAGCTCACTGTAGGATGACATCGCCTTCCTCCTTCCATCCTGTATGCACGCCTTTGTAAAAAACGCAATATGTCAACTATTGTTTTCTTTTTTATGAAAACGGAGACTGAAAAAGGCCATTTTTTACTTGGGATCATTCTTTGCGATGCTCATAGCGTATCTCCTTTTGTTCCTTTGTTAAGCAACGTATTTTTCCGCCCTCTTATTTATTATAGCACTTCATACGACGCAAATCAACATTATTTTTAATAATATATAACCGTTATATTGACAACGGTGTTAAATTATGCTAAAATATTTCATTATAAATTATGTATTTTAATAAGAGCAAAGGTATGAAACAATGATTTGGTCTAAGGAAGAAACCCTCCCCAGAGAGGAAATGGAAAAGCTCCAGCTTTCACGCCTGCAGGAAACCGTGAACCGCGTGTACGCAAAAGTTCCCGCCTACAGGAAGAAGATGGACGATGCGGGTGTGAAGCCCGAGGATATCAAAACGCTTGCGGATCTTGCAAAGCTCCCCTTCGTCACGAAGCAGGACATGAGAGATAACTATCCCTTCGGTCTCTTCGCCGTGGATAAGGATAGCCTCGTGCGCATCCACGCATCCAGCGGCACGACGGGCAAGCCCACCGTTGTCGGCTACACGCAGGGCGACCTCGAAACCTGGACGGAGTGCGTATCCCGTATTGCCTGCATGGGCGGCGCGACCTCCAAGGACGTTGCGCAGATCTGCTTTGGCTACGGTATGTTTACCGGCGCACTCGGCCTGCATTACGGCCTTGAGAAGATCGGCGCAGCCATCGTTCCCTCCTCCACGGGAAACTCCGAAAAGCAGATCATGTATATGAAGGATTTTGAGACCTCTCTTCTGGTGGCAACGCCCTCGTATGCGCTTCGCCTTGCCGAGGTAGCACGCGAGATGGGCGTGGATCCCGAGAAGGATCTGAAGGTGAGGATCGCGCTTGTCGGAAGCGAGCTGCTTACTGATGCTATGCGTGAGGAAATGCACAAATTCTGGGGCAAGGATCTTCTCGTTACAACGAATTACGGTATGAGCGAGCTGATGGGGCCCGGCGTTTCGGGCGAATGCCTTGAGCACTGCGGCTTACATATCAACGAGGATATGTTTATCCCCGAGATCATCAACCCCGAGACGGGCGAGGTGCTCCCCGCAGGTGAGCAGGGAGAGCTCGTGATCACCTGTATCAAGAAGGAGGGGCTTCCCCTCATCCGCTATCGCACCAAGGATATCACGCGCCTCTTCTACGAGCCCTGCAAGTGCGGAAGAACCCTCTGCCGTATGGAAAACCTCTGCGGAAGAAGCGACGATATGCTGAAGATCCGCGGCGTGAACGTATTCCCGAGCCAGATCGAGGAGGTCATCCTCAGCGTTCCCGAGCTCGGACCGCACTATGAGATCGTTCTGGAGCGTGAGGGATATTCGGATAAGCTGACCGTGAAGGTGGAGCTTGCCGCAGAGACGGACTCCTTCGGCGTTCTTGAAGCGATCACGAAAACGGTGCGCCACAAGCTCCAGGTCATTCTGGGTCTTGATGCAAAGGTTCAGCTCGTTTCTCCGAACACGCTGCAGCGCTTCGAGGGAAAAGCAAAGAGAGTAAAGGATTTAAGGAGTAAATAAAATGGCAAACAAACAGATCATGCTCGGCAACGAGGCCATTGCGAGAGGCGCATACGAGGCAGGCGTAAAGCTCTCGAGCGCATATCCCGGCACACCGAGCACCGAGATCAGCGAATATCTTGCAAAATACGAGGAGGTCTACACCGAGTGGGCACCCAACGAGAAGGTGGCAGCCGAGGTTGCCATCGGCGCATCCATCAGCGGCGCAAGAAGCCTTGCGTGCATGAAGCACGTTGGTCTGAACGTGGCGGCCGATCCGCTTTATACCTTCGCATACACCGGCGTTTCGGGCGGCTCGGTCATCGTTGTGGCAGACGATCCCGGCCTTGCAAGCTCACAGAACGAGCAGGACACCCGTATGATCGCCCGTGCGGCGCACGTCCCCGTGCTTGAGCCCTCGGATAGCCAGGAGGCCAAGGATTTCGTGAAGCTTGGCTACGAGATCAGCGAGGAATACGATACCCCCGTGATCCTGCGCACCACGACGAAGCTTGCGCACTCGCAGTCTGCCGTTACGCTGGAGGCGCGCGTGGAGGTTGCGGATAAGGAATACACGCGCAACGCGCAAAAATACGTTATGATGCCCGCCAACGCGATCGGAAGGCACCGCGTGGTGGAGGATAGAGAAAACCGTCTTGCAAGGGATGCAAGAACACTTTCGGTCAACCGTATGGAAATAGCGGATACCGCCATCGGCTTTATCACCTGCGGCATCGCATATCAGTACGTCAAGGAGGTCTTCCCGAACGCGAGCGTTCTCAAGCTCGGCCTCGTCAATCCCATTTCCAAGGAGCTGATCGCAGATTTCTGCGAAAAGGTAAAGACCGTCTACGTGTTTGAAGAGCTTGAGCCCGTGATCGAGGAGCAGGTAAGAGCCTGGGGATTTGATGTAAAAGGTAAAGAGATATTTACAAAACAAGGCGAATACAGTGCCAATATGCTCAAGTGTGCCATTCTCGGCGCAGACGATGCAGTGTTTGAAAAGCAGGATGCTCCGGCGCGCCCGCCCATCCTCTGCCCCGGCTGTCCGCACAGAAGCGTTTTCTCGGTTTTGAACAAGCTGAAGATCCACGCCTCGGGTGACATCGGCTGCTATACGCTCGGCGCGGTTGCGCCCCTCGGCGTGATCGATACCACGATCTGCATGGGCGCATCCATCTCCGCTCTGCACGGTATGGAAAAGGCAAGAGGCAAGGACTACATAAAGAATTGGGTTGCCGTGATCGGCGACTCCACCTTCCTTCATACGGGCGTGAACTCCCTGATCAATATGGTTTATAATAGATCCACCGCCACGGTGATGATCCTCGACAACCGCACCACGGGTATGACGGGACATCAGGAGCACGCCGCCACGGGCAAGACCCTGAAGGGCGAGGAGACCTATGCGATCGATCTGGCAGAGCTCTGCCGCGCCATCGGCGTTCCGAATGTTGTCGAGATCAGCGCCTTCGACGTTGTGGGTCTTGAAAAGCTCGTGCGCGAGAGCGTTGCCTCCGACACGCTGACCGTGATCATCACGAAGGCTCCCTGCGTGCTTTTGAAGGGACAGAAATTCCCGAATCTTTGCAAGGTGGATCCCGAGGCCTGCAAAAAGTGCGGCGCCTGCATGAAGATCGGCTGCCCTGCCATGACGCGCGGTGCGGACGGTAAGGTGAAGATCGATGCTACGATGTGCAACGGCTGCGGACTTTGCACAAGCTACTGCAAATTCAACGCAATTCAAACGATGGAGAGATAACTATGACGAAAAATATTATGATCGTAGGCGTTGGCGGCCAGGGCACGCTTCTCACCAGCCGCGTCATCGGAAAGGCCGCGCTCAGCCTCGGATACGACGTGAAGATCTCCGAGGTGCACGGTATGGCACAGAGAGGCGGCAGCGTTGTTACCTTCGTTCGCTTCGGCGAGCAGGTCAGCGAGCCCGTGGTTGAGGAGGGACAGGCAGACGTGATCATCGCGTTTGAGCGTCTGGAGGCTCTTCGCTATGCCCACTTTTTGAAAAAGGACGGCGTTCTCGTCGTCAACGATTGCAGGATCGATCCCATGACCGTTGTGATCGGCGCAAGGGAGTACCCCGAGCAGATCCTTGAGGGACTTGCAAAGGATCACAAGGTATATTCCATCGATGCGCAAAAAATCGCGCTGGAGCTCGGAAACAGCAAGGTTCTCAACTCCGTAGTGCTCGGCTTTGCCGCAGGCTTCATCGGCTTTGACGAAAAGACCTGGCTCGAAACCGTGGAGACGACCGTACCCGCGAAAACCATCGAGATCAACAAATCGGCCTTCACAAGGGGCTACAACAACAAATAATAAAGGTGGCAAAAAGTATGATCTGGAACGAAACCAAGGAATGTATGTCAAGAGAGCAGATGCACGATCTGCAGAGCAAGCGGCTCGTTAAGCTTGTGGACTACGTATATCACAACGTAGAATTTTACCGAAGGAAGATGCAAGCGATCGACCTTATGCCCGGCGATATCAAGAGCATCGATGATATTACCAAGCTTCCCTTCACCACGAAGGACGACCTCAGAGATAATTACCCCTTCGGCCTTTTTGCCGTTCCCAATTCCGAAATCGTTCGTATCCACGCATCCAGCGGCACAACGGGCAAGGCAACCGTTGTCGGCTACACAAGAAAGGATCTTGACATCTGGGCAGAATGCGTGGCACGCTGCCTCACGATGGCAGGCGTGGCAAAGGACGACATCATCCAGATCGCCTATGGCTACGGCCTCTTCACCGGCGGTCTCGGCGCGCACGGCGGCGCTGAAAAGATCGGCGCGACCGTTGTTCCCATGAGCACCGGTAACTCGAAGAAGCTGACCACCATGATGGTAGACTTCGGCGCAACGGCGATCGCCTGCACGCCCTCCTATCTGCTTCACATCTCCGAGGTGCTTGCCGCCGAGGGACTGACGGATCAGATCAAATTAAAGGCCGCGATCTGCGGTGCTGAGCCCTGGACGGAAAAGATGCGCCACGAGATCGAGCAAAGACTTCGCATCAAGGCCTACGATATTTACGGTCTGAGCGAGGTAATGGGTCCCGGCGTTGCCTGTGACTGCGCATTCCACAAGGGTCTGCACGTGTGCGAGGATCACTTCTATCCCGAGGTGCTGAACACCAAGACTCTCCTCCCCGTGGCAGACGGTGAGACCGGCGAGCTTGCCTTCACCACGCTGACCAAGGAGGGCATTCCCCTCATCCGTTACAGAACCAAGGATCTGACCAGCATTGACCACTCCACCTGCGACTGCGGCAGAACCAGCGCCCGCATCTCAAGATTCAAGGGCAGAGTGGACGATATGCTGATCATCCGCGGCGTGAACGTATTCCCGAGCCAGATCGAGGCCGCCCTCATCGAGGTCGAGGAGGTAACCCCGCATTATATGATGATCGTTGACAGAGTCAACAACCTCGACACCCTGGAGGTTCAGGTTGAGGTGGATCCTAAGTATTACACGGATGAGGTACGTGCCATTGAAGCACTTACCAAGAAGATCGCGCACGTGATCCAGCAGGCGCTCGGCATCAGCGCAAAGGTTAAGATCGTTGAGCCGCAAACGCTCATTCGCAGTGAGGGCAAGGCCGTTCACGTGATCGACAACCGCAAGCTTTATTAAATTGAATTAAAGGAGATACAATCATGTTTGCAAAGCAGCTTACCGTATTTATCGAAAACAGAACCGGCAGACTTTCGGAGGTTCTCGGTGTTCTCAAGGAGAACAACGTAAATATTCTATCTCTCAGCCTTGCGGATACGACCGAATTCGGCCTTCTTCGCCTGATCGTGGACAACGCCGCGCTCGGCAAGGAGAAGCTGACCGAAAACGGCTACTCCTCCCTTCTTTCCGACGTTTCCATCATCGCCATTTCCCACGAGGTTGGCAACCTGCAATCTCTTCTCAAGATCATTGACAGAGCAGGCATCAATATTGAATATATGTACGGCCTCTCCATCCAGGCAACCGAGGCATACATCGTTCTGAAGGCCTCCGATTCCGAAAAGATCGATGCACTCCTTGAGGAGAACGGCGTTAAGACCCTTACCTGCGAGGATCTTGCAAAAATGTGAGAAGCCGATCGGGCTTAAATAGGAAAAGAGATAGCATTTCGGCTATAAACCGATTTGCTATCTCCTTTTGTTGTCTTTTTTGCAAATAATTAACACATTTCCCCACTTGAAAACAAAACCGATCTGTGCTATACTATAAGTTAATGAAAAAAACTGCATTCGGCGGCGGATACGGCCGAAAGAATGCCATGGAGGAAAGAATGTTAGACGGTATTATCATCGGCGGCGGCGTGATCGGCGGCATGGTTGCCCGCGAGCTGACAGCGTACGGCGCGAAGGTTGCCATCGTGGAAAAGGCGCACGACGTTGCCATGGGCGCAACGCGCGCAAACAGCGCGATCGTGCACGCAGGCTTTGATGCCAAGGAGGGCACGCTGAAGGCGCGCTTCAACGTGCGCGGCTCGGAAATGATGCGTGATGTCTGCCGCGAGCTCGGCGTGAAATATAAAAACAACGGCTCTCTCGTTGTCGGCTTCTCCGAGGAGGACCGCCAAACGCTTGCAGAGCTGAAGGCGCGCGGCGAGAAAAACGGCGTGAAGGAGCTTTCGCTTCTTGACCGTGAGGCGCTTCTGAAGATCGAGCCAAACGTGGGCGATGGGGTGACCTGCGCGCTGCGTGCAGGCACGGGCGCGATCGTTTGCCCCTACGAGCTTTGCATTGCCGCGATCGGCAACGCGATGGACAACGGCGCAGAGCTTTTCCTCGGCTTTGAGGTGACCGCGATCGAGGAAAAGAACGGCGTCTATACCGTGACCGCAAAGGACGGAAGAACGCTGGAAGCCTCCTTTATCGTTAACTGCGCGGGCGTATATTCGGATAAGATCGCCGCTATGGCAGGCGATACCTCCTTCTCCGTGATCCCCCGCCGCGGCGAATATATGCTGCTGGACAAGGCGGCAGGCGGCGTGATCACGCATACCGTGTTCCGTTGCCCCTCTAAGATGGGCAAGGGCATCCTCGTTTCCCCCACCGTGGACGGAAACCTTCTTCTCGGCCCCACCGCGGAGAACATTGAGGATAAAACCGATGTGAAAACCACCGCCGAGGGCCTTGCCAAGGTGCGCCTGCAGGCAAACGAGCAGGTCAAAAGCATCGATTTTTCCAAGAGCATCACCTCCTTTGCCGGGCTTCGCAGCGTAGGCAGCACGGGGGATTTCATTATTAACGTGCCACGCGCGCGTTTTGTGAACGCCGCAGGCATCGAAAGCCCCGGGCTCTCCTCTGCGCCTGCCATTGCAGAGTACGTAAGAGAGCTTCTTATGGGCGAGGGCATTGCACTCAAAAAGCGTACGGACTTCAACCCCTGCCGCCGCCCGATGCACGAATTTCAGATGATGACCAATGACGAAAAGAGCGCCCTGATCGAAAAGGATCCGACCTATGCGCACGTGATCTGCCGCTGCGAAACCATCTCGGAGGGTGAGATCCTTGCTGCTCTGCGTGCAAATCCGAAGCCCTCGGACGTGGACGGCGTGAAGCGCCGCACGAGATCGGGCATGGGACGCTGCCAGGGCGGCTTCTGCACGCCCTACATCGTGGAGCTGATCGCAAAGGAGCTCGGCATTGACGAGACCGAGGTGACGAAGTTCGGCGGTGCATCGAAAATGAACGTGGGTTACACCAAGAAGTGAGGACGGAAGGATGAAACAGATCGAAAAAGAGCTTGTGATCATCGGCGGAGGCCCTGCAGGCCTTGCCGCCGCCGTAGCGGCCTACGATAAGGGCCTTCGCGATATCCTCATTCTTGAAAGAGACGTAGCACTCGGCGGCATTCTCCGCCAGTGCATTCATAACGGCTTCGGCCTTCACCGCTTCGGCGAGGAGCTGACCGGACCGGAATACGCCGCACGCTACGAGCAGCAGGTCAAGGAGCGCGGTATTCCCTACATGACCGAAACCATGGTGACCGAGCTTCGCGCGGACCGCACCGTGGTGGCAAGAAGCGCCGCTATGGGTATTTTTGAGATCAAGGCAGGTGCCGTGATCCTCGCAATGGGCTGCCGCGAGCGTCCGAAGGGCGCGCTCGGCATCGCAGGCACGCGCCCTGCAGGCATTTATACCGCCGGCACGGCGCAGAAGTTCGTTAACATGAAGGGCATGATGCCCGGCAAAGAGGTCGTGATCCTCGGCTCGGGCGACATCGGCCTGATCATGGCAAGAAGAATGACGCTTGAAGGCGCAAGGGTGAAGGCCGTTTGCGAGCTGATGCCCTATTCGGGCGGCCTTGCAAGAAACATCGAGCAATGCCTCAACGACTTTGATATTCCCCTGCTTCTCTCGCACACCGTGATCGACATTCACGGCAAGGAGCGCCTCGAAGCGGTCACGATCGCGAAGGTGGACGAGCGCCGCCGCCCCATTCCCGGCACGGAGCAGACCATTCCCTGCGACACGCTCCTTCTCTCCTGCGGTCTGATCCCGGAAAACGAGCTGACCGCACAGGCAGGCGTTCCGATGGACCGCATCACGAACGGCGCCTTGGTGGACGGGGACAGACAAACAGAGATCCCCGGCGTTTTCGCCTGCGGCAACGTTCTGCACGTGCATGACCTCGTGGACTACGTGTCCGAGGAGGCCGCCATCGCGGGCGAGGCCGCCGTGCGCTTCCTTCGCGGCGAGAGCAAAAAGAGCATCTTAGTTTCCGTTAAGACCGACGGAAAGGTGCGCTACACCGTGCCCCAGATCCTCACCGAGGCAAAGGATACCCGCCTCTACTTCCGCGTATCGGACGTATTCCGCGGCAAAAAAATCGTTCTGAAGGCAGGCGACCGCGTGCTTCTTGAGAAAAAGACCGTGAAGCTCGCGCCCGGCGAAATGGAAACCGTGACCGTGAAGGCCGAATGGCTTTCCGAGCTTGCCGAGGGCGAGATCTCCATCTCGCTTTCCGATTGATAGGAGGTTATAGAGAATGAAGGAAAGAAATTTAACCTGTATCGTATGTCCGCGCGGCTGTGCGCTGACCGTTCGCTTTGACGGGGCGGGCAAGATCACCTCCGTAGAGGGCAATGCCTGCAAGCGCGGCGTTGTTTACGCCGAGAAGGAATGCACGCATCCCGAGCGTACCGTGACAAGCACCGTGCGCACCGAGGGCGGCGCCGTGGTTGCCGTTAAGACCGCCACCACCGTTCCGAAGGAAAAGGTGTTTGCCGTCATGAAAGAGATCAACGCAGCACGCGCACCAAGATCCGTTTCGATCGGTGACGTGATCATCGAGAACGTGGCAGGCACGGGTGTTGCCGTGGTCGCCACCGCAAATATTTAAATAATTTCTATACAAAAAACCGACCGCGCTTCCTTTCGGAGGCGCGGTCGGCGCTTTTCTTCGGGGGAGAACCCCAAAGGAGATTTTAATTTTTATCCGTATGCCTGAAGATTATTCCGGAAGCATGGTGTAACCGTTGTTGAACAGACGGCCCATAAGCTCGGTCTTCTTTGCCTTCAGTGCACCGTAGTAGGTACGGATGGAGTTTGCTCTCAGGTAGCTACCTCCGTCAAGGATATCGTGCCACTTGAGTTCGCTAAACTTCTTCGTGCCGTCGAGCTGGGTATCAACAAGCTCATCGGGGCTGAACAGAGCGGAGGAATCCTCGTATGCCTTGTCAAAGCCGGTGATCAGGCTGTCACGAAGCAGGTTCAGCATCTGCTGGTTTGCCTCGAGGATATTGGTGTCAGCACCACCAACAACGGAGTACAGAAGGTCATAGTTGTAGTAAGTATCACGAACGTTTCTGGAGTGCGTGGACTGGAAGTTCAGGAATGCGGAGCACTCTGCGAACTTCGTGGTCTTAACGGAGATCGCACCGATACGGCCAACGTTGTGAACCTGCGTGGAGTAGATATCGTTGGTATCCTTATTGTAGTCGGTGTAAAGCGGAACGGGAACAACAAGGAAGCCCTCGCCGCCCTCGGTCTTCATATCCTGATAATCCTGGTACTCAAGAGAGCCAAGAAGGATAACGCCGCCGAAGAGAACCTTATGGGTGGTGAACTTCTCGCGGATCGCAAGAAGGTTGGTGGAAAGGCCGAACTTATCGTTCTTCGTGAAACGAACAACGCCCGCGGAGGTTACCATGTTCTCAAGCTCCTCCGCAAAGGCGAAGAAGGTCTCGTTGGTTTCTTCGTAGCTATAGGGAGAGTTCTTGGCAACGGTATCGTGTACCCAATCGCTGCCGGGAACCTTTCTCGCATCCGTGAAGAGACGAACGGAGGTGGTATAAAGAAGACCTGCAGCAGACAGAGAGTGCTGTGCGATCGCAAAGCCCATCTTGTCGGAGTTTACGGTAGCATCACCGTAGCTTGCGCAGTACTTGAGAAGCAGATCGTAGGTCCAGTAGCCATCATAAACGGCCTGAGCAAAGTCCTTAACGGTCTCGCCGTAGTCCTTACCCTCGATGCTGCCCAGGATCTCCTTGGTAGCAAGGTCGTTGAACATTGCGATATCCATGGGAACGCAGTAGAAAGCACGGATCATATCGATGAAGTAGTCCGATGCAACGAGGTACATCTTGCTCTCGTCGATAGAAAGAGAGGTCATGTACTCGTACATGTAACCGTTGTCATCACCGATCGTGGAGCCGTAATCGTCGTCACCTGCAAACTCGAAATGGTTGGTGGTCTTGGAGGTCTTCAGGTTTGCAAAGCAGCCGAGAAGAGACGCACCGATCATATCGTATGCAAAGTTGCAGTACATATCGAAGTAGATACCGTTGGACTGGTTGGTGTTGATTCTCTCGTAGTTATCAGACCAAGCGTAGTTGGGATCGTTGTCGGGAAGGAACTCATACTTGATGGTGAGGCCGGTAGCAACGAGAGCTGCGTCATTTCTCGTAACGGCAGCCTGCTCGGTCATGGAAGCGGTACCGGTGGTCTCGCCTGCCATCCAGTTCTTACAACCGGAGGGAAGCTCCTGGCCGTTCGAGTGGTCGGTCATCTCGAAGGTAAGGTTGCCGCTCGTCCAAGCGAAGTCGAAGCTCTCGAGCATCTTCAAGCAGCCGTCGCATGCGCCGTCCTGGTTTTCATCCTTATGCTCAGCAAGGGGGCAAGAGAATGCAACCGAGCACCAGTCGCACTTTGCGTTCTCGTCCGAGTCAGCGTGCTTTGCGCAAGCAACAGCCTCGTCACAGCCTTCGTTATCGCAAACAAGGTTGTGGTCACGGTCAATGTGGTGAACGCACTTCACGTAGTCACACCAAGCGCAGAAGCCGTCCTCGTCGATTTCGTGCTCGCAGGGAACTGCGGTCTTGCACTTATCGCACTTCTGGTCGTGGTTGGCATCCACGTGGTTCGTGCAGGTCATAGCCGTCTGACAGGTGTCACACTTAAGGTCACCGTTTGCGTCGACATGGTTGGTGCACTTGGTTCCACCGCCGCAGGAGGCAAGCATACCAACGGCCATGACAAGAACGAGCAAGAAACTAAAGATTCTTGTTTTCATGGTTTTCTCCTTTTTTCTTATGCCTGTATTATTTCGGACACCGTTCGGCACACGGCGCCGTTTTGCCAAACGGACATCGACGGGCGGTTGCCCATCGAGGGCCATCCGACAATGCCATTAGGTCGTTATCAATATATCATAAATTAAGAAAGAAGTCAAGAGTTTAGGATTTAATACAAGGACTTTCTACTTTTTGCCCAAAATTCGACCTATATTTTTGTGCACATTTCTTTAGCCGATCAAGGCATCCATCGCAAGCATGAGGCAAAAACCGACGAGCAACGCGTAGGTTGCGCCCCTTTCGTGGCCGTGTGCGTGCGTTTCGGGGATCATTTCGTCGCTGATCACGTAGAGCATCGTTCCGCCCGCAAAGGCAAGAGCAAAGGGAAGCACGGCGGCAGAATGACGGGCAGCAAAATAGCCGATAAAGGTTCCAAGCACCTCGATCACGCCCGTGCCTGCGGCAACGAGCAGCGTTTTTTTGCGTGAAACGCCTGCAGCAAGCATCGGCCCGATGATCACCATGCCCTCGGGGATATTCTGAAGGGCAATGCCCAGCGCAACGGAAAACGCACCGCTCACGTCACCCGTGGCAAATCCAACGCCTGCGGCAATACCCTCGGGCAGATTGTGGATGGCGATCGCCAGCACGAAGAGAAACACCTTATCGATCCTTCGGCTGCTCTCGGGATGGCTCTCCGATTCCTTCCCTGCCATGGAATGCAGGTGCGGAACGAGGCGGTCGATCAGATTCAAGCACACCGCGCCCGCAAAAATACCGCCGACCACCGATAAGAGCGAGAGCCCCTTGCCGTCCCCAAGGGCGGGCAGGATCAGCCCCACCACGGCGGCGCACAGCATCACGCCCGCCGCAAAGCCGAGCACGATATCGCTGAAGGTGTGCGAGATCTTCTTAAAAACGAAACCAAGCAAAGCGCCCACCAGCGTTGCACCGCCAACGCCGAGCGCCGTTAAAAGCACGTGTTCCATAAAACCGTTTCCCTCCGAAAAGCCGTATTCTTGCAGGTGAAGGAAAGCCTCCTTCGCTCCTCATGTATCTACATTATAAACCGCCGCTTTGCATTTGTCAACCGATTTTCAGATCCGCCGTGCATCGTGCCGCATTTTTAACACGATTTTAAACCGAAGACAAAAGCAAAAACGTGAAGAACCAAAACCACTCCAAACCACAGTAAAATCGAATTTTTGCGCATTTTTGCAAACAATAGTTGTCAAATAAACAAAAAAGCCTCCCTTGTGTAAAGGGAGGCGGCACGGATTGCCGTGGAAGATGGATTGCAAAATTTCTCAAATATTTCACAGCAGCTTTTCTGCCGCGGCCTTGGAAAGGCGCTTGATATCCTCCTTCGGATATTTGGACTCCGCGCCCCCGTTTACGTACAGAAAGTACGCGCCGTCCGGCATCTGATACAGAGTTTCCTCGTAACCCTCCGCATCGCCGAAGGTGCCGAAGGTGTTTTTCTTCACGAGGGTGGCAACGGCGGTGTCATATTCCTTTTTGCAAATGATTTTTTTCATGATCTTCTCCTTTATATTTTAAATCTCATATTTTGATTGTATGCAAAATTGCAAGTGTCTATACGCGATCAAAGCGCGCGGCGAACTGCATTTACGGGCAAAGCACCCGCTTCATAGCCGAGAGAAGCCGCTGTGCGATCTGTGCAACGCCGTACGCCGAAGGGTGCACGCAATCGGCAGAGATCAGATCCATGCTTCCAAGGATCGAATCGCCCGGAATATAGGTCACGTTCGGATAGGCAAGTGCCTCGGTCACCGAACGGATCGTTTCACGCCAGCCTGCGGGCTGCGCACTGCCATCATAATCGTAGTTACTGTAAAACGGCGAGATCACGAAGATCGGCTTATCGGGATTTTCGCCCGCGATCTTCTTCAAGGTGTTTTCCACGTGGGCGCGCCGTTTTTCTCCGTCCCACGCCATTACGTTGATGCCGAGCTCCAGCACCGCCACGTCCCAAGCGCCCTCGCGGCCAAGCGCACCGAGATAGGAAACCGTTTCATCCTCCATACAGCAGCTGCCCGCAAGCCCCTTATTCAGGCAATCCATAGAGAGGCCGTGCGCCACCCATGAGGTCCAATTGTTGGTTGCGCTCAAGGCGTTTGAGCCGTGGGTGATAGAGGAGCCGTAAAAGAGGATGGTCTTTTTCGGCGTTTGCTCTGCCGTGGGCGGCACGATCTCGCCCTCCGCGCCGAGGATCTCAAAGCGGCCGCCGTCAAAAACGATGCGGATCAGCGAGGGGTCCCAGGGGAGCGAAAAGTCCTTATGCACGCGGTCGATCGTTTCCTGCTCCTTGCGCTCAATGCGGATCACCGTTTCCTCCGCCGAGGTGATCTTCCCCTCGTGATCGTACCAGCCGCCCTGCAGGCCGCCGCGGAAGATATGATAACGCCCGCTTCCCGCGCTGCGCACCTTGATCTCGGCAAAGTCCCCCTTCATGATAAAGCGAAGCTCCACGCCGCTCGAGTTTCCTGCCTGAATGCGCGCGCCTTCCCTTTCAAAGTGCTCGCAAACCGCAGAAGGATAGCGAAGCCAAACGGCACCTCCGTGCGCACCGGGCATAAGCTGTGCCGCATTGTGTATTTCCATATTTTTATAGATCATCATAGCTCCTCCATGCGCATAAACGCCAAAGCCTTTTTTTCTATTATATCATAAGGGAGCGAAAAATGCAAGACGTGAAAAATGCAGAAAACAGTTGCATTCCGCCGCGTTATGTGCTAAAATGAAATAGAAAAATGGTAAAAAACAAATACCGTGATGGTTCTTTTCGTTGAAAAATATAATTTATTCGGTTTTGACTTCAAAAAGGAGGACAGACAAAATGGAGAAAAAACAGAAAAAGAAAAAGGGGAACCGCGGCGCCCTTCTTTTGCTTCTACCCTCGCTTCTCATCGGTGCGCTCTGCGGCATTATGATCGTGAGATACGCCGATCTCGGCGGCGAGGCGGGCGGCGGAGCTCTCACCGTACTTCTTTTATTCGTCTCGCTGATCGTGGGGATCTATCTGCAGACCGCCGTGCACGAGGCGGGGCATCTCGTATTCGGTCTGCTTTCGGGCTACCGCTTCAGCTCCTATCGCATCGGAAGCCTCATGCTCCTGCGCAGTGGCGACAAACTTCGTTTTTGCCGTCTTTCCATTGCGGGCACGGGCGGCCAATGCCTGATGTGTCCGCCCGAGCCGAAGGACGGGCGCATCCCCGTAAGGCTCTACAATCTCGGCGGCGCACTCGCGAACCTTTTCCTCTCCGCGATCCTTCTCGTGCTCTATTTTCTCACACGCCCATCGCCGCTTGCCACGGCGCTTCTGATGGCCGCCGCTATCGGTTTTCTTTTTGCGGCAACCAACGGCATCCCGATGCGGGCGGGGCTGATCGAAAACGATGGAAAAAACGCATTTTCCCTTGAAAAAAATGAAGAGGCGAACCGCGCCTTTTATCTCCAGCTGCGGATCAATGAAATGACCGCCGAGGGCGTTCGCCTGCGCGATATGCCCGAGGAATGGTTCACACTTCCCGAGAATGCAGACAGAGAAAACGCCCTGATCGCGGCGATCGATGTTTTTGCCGCCAATCGGCTGATGGATATGCACCGCTTTGAGGAGGCTGAGGCAAGCATCCGCGCCCTTCTTTCCCGTGGCGGCGCGATCGATCTGCACAAAAATCTTCTCACCTGCGATCTGATCTGCCTTCTGTTAAGAAACGGGCGCAGAGCCGAGGCCGCCGCGCTCATCACCAAGCAACAGCGGTCCTTTATGCGCGCCATGAAAAAATTCCCGACCGTGATCCGCGCCGAGTATATGCTTGACCGCTTCGTATTCAAGGATGCGGCTGGCGCACGTCTGCAGGCAGAGCGGCTGGCGCGCATCGCAAGGCATTATCCCTATCCGGCGGATATTGCATCCGAGCGCGAGCTGCTTTCGGTCCTTGAGCAGCAGGGCGCGCAAGCCGCAGAAGGCGAAGGCACAACGTAACAGAAAGCGATCACAGCTCTATGCGCTGACCGTCAGGCGTATATGCGCCGTGCTCGTCAATAAAAATATCCACCGCATCGAGCGTGCATTGCCGATAGGCTGAGCGCGTTCCGTGCTTTTCGCTGTCACAGAGAAAAACGGTTCTCTCCGCGTTTTTCATCATCGCCTCGCGCACGAGCACCTCCTCGCGCGAAAGATCCGAGATCACACCGTCCTCGGAAAGAGAGCGTGCGGAGAAAAAAAGAAGATCGGCACGCACGCGCATAAACGCCTCGGCCGCATCCGCTCCGATCAGGCAGGTGCGATTGTCGGGGCAGAGCATACCGCCGCTCCCGTAAACCTTCAAGGGACTGTCCGCAAGCAGAGAAAGGATCTCTACGTTATTGGTCACCACCGTGAGCGTACGGTTTTCGGCAAGCGCCGCGGCGAGATAAAAGGCGCTGGAGGATTGATCAAGGAAAACGATGTCTCCGTTTTTCACGAGCCTTTTCGCGATCTCGGCCATTGCGCGCTTCGCCTCCACGTTCTGGCGGCCGCGTGCCGCAAAGGCAATGCCGCCCGATGGATTGGCAAGCCGCTCCGCGCCGCCGTGGCTGCGGCGGATCAAGCCGCGCTCATCCAGTGACCGCAGATCTCTGCGAATGCTGGACTCGCTGGCAAAAAGCCTGGCGCAAAGATCCTTCACGGAGGCAAAGCCACCTTTTTCCTCAATGATGCGCAAGATCTCGCGCTCTCTTTCATTTTTCAGCATAGCATTTTTTGACCGCTTTTGACCGTTTTGCGCGGAGAAAGCGGTTTTTCTCCCGTTTTTGATCGTTTTTATAAATTTTATTGACTTTTTCTGACAGTTTTATTATACTGTTCTTATCAAAGATTGTCAATATGCAAAGGAGATATTATGGACGTCAATTCCCTTCTTTCGGGTATATCCTGCACCTGCGGTAAGCACCACGTCTGCGATATTGAGGCCGTTTATATCGAGCGCGGCGCGGTGGCACGCCTGAACGCGCTTTGCGCCCCCTACGAAAGCGTGCTTCTCGTGGCGGATGAGAACACCTACGCCGCCGCAGGCGAAAAAGCCGAGGCCGCCCTGGCAGACAAGATCGCTTCACGCGTGATCTTCGGCAAGGAGATCCTGATTCCCGACGAAAAGGCAACCGCGGAGGTAGAGGCCGCGCTCGGCGATGCCTCGCTGATCGTTGGTATCGGCTCGGGCGTGATCCAGGATCTTTGCAAATACGTTTCCAAAAGGAGCGGCATTCCCTACATGGTGGTTGCAACCGCCCCCTCAATGGACGGCTACGCCTCCACGGGCGCGGCCATGATCCTCGGCGGCATGAAGGAAACCGTCTGTGCAGGGCTTCCCCGTGCCATCGTGGCAGACACCGAGGTGCTGAAAAACGCGCCGATGCCGATGCTCCGCGCAGGCTTTGGCGACATCGTTGGAAAATACAGTGCGCTCTCGGATTGGAAGCTCTCCGAGGCAGTAAACGGCGAGGCGCTCTGCCCTTATATCTACAACACCACCTATGAAATGATTGAGCGCGTAAGCGCCATGGCCGAGGGCATCACCGCGCGTGACGAAGCAAGCGTGGCGGCGCTTTTTGAGGCGCTGATCATTGTTGGCATCATGATGAGCTTTGCAGGCTCGTCGCGCCCTGCCTCGGGCAGCGAGCATCACCTCTCGCACTACTTTGAGATCGCAGGCATTGTGAAAAACGAGCCCTATCTCACCCACGGCATCGACGTAGCCTTTTCCACGGTCATCACCGCGCGCATCCGTGAAAAGCTCTGCTCCGTCCCCTTCCCCGCCCGCCGCTTCCGCGAGAGCGAGGAGAAAACGCTTGCCAAGCTCACCGCCGCCTATAACGAAAGCGTGGCCGAGGGCTGCATGGCGCTGCAAAAAAGGGTTGGCGCGTACGGGCGCGACCTCACCCCCATATATAAAGAAAAGGAAGCCGAGATCAAAAAGATCCTCTCCGAGGTGCCGAAGGCAGACGAGATCCTCGCCCTGCTTTCCACCGTGGGGCTGGATATGAAGGAGTTTGACGACCTGTATGGCGAAGAAAAGATCGCCACCGCCGTTCGCCATGCGAAGGACCTCAAGGACCGCTACACCGTTCTCTGGCTTTACTACGATCTCTTCGGAGAGGAGGCAATATAAAATGGATGCAAAGAAGATCAAGCTGATCGCCATGGATCTTGACGGTACGCTGACCCAGCACAAGGAAGCCCTCACGCCCACGCAAAGAGCGGTGCTTGACCGCCTCGGCGCGCGTTACCGCCTTCTGATGGTGGGCGCAGGACAGGTACGCCGTATCTTCAATCAGATGGAGCATTATCCCATCGACATTATCGGAAACTACGGTCTGCAATACGCCGTCTACGATAAGGATGCAAAAGACATCCGCATCGTGGAGGATATTTCCCTGCCGCAGGGAGATCGCGAAAGCATTGAAGCGCGTGTGAATTTTCTCCGAAAAAAGCACGGCTTTGAGACCTTCAAGGGCGACAGCGTGGAATACCACCCCTCGGGCTGTGTGACCTTCGCCGTTCTCGGCACGAAGGCCGACCAGGCGGACAAGCTCGCCTTCGATCCCGATCGCAAGAAGCGCCGCGCCTTTTATGCCGAGGTCAAGGCGCTTTTCTCCGAATACCGCGTATTCGTTGGCGGCTCTTCCTCCTTCGATATGGCGCCCGCGCCCTACGACAAGCGCTATGCACTTGAAAAATACTGCGAGGCCGAGGGCTTCTCACCCGATGAGGTGCTCTTCATCGGCGATGACTACGGCGAGGGCGGCAACGACGAGGCCGTGTATCTCTCGGATTTCAATTTTCTGAAGATCGACGACTACCGCACATTCCCCGAATTGACGAAATTTTTGTTGGAATAAGCTCTTCCGCCGAGGCACAACGCCTCGGCGGGCTTTTTTTACGGGCACTTGCACTATTTTCCAATCTTTTTTCACCTTTTTCCGTCACGCTCTTGACCTTTTTTCGGGTATGTGCTACAATGTGCGTAAATTCGAAAATTGAGGTGTCTTTCCATGAACTGCGATCTCCTTTTTGCGGAGCTTGAAAAGCTTTTTCCCGAATATATGGACATATTGGAGCAGGACTGCCTGCTCGAAAGCCCCACGGCAGACAAGGCGGGCGTTGACGCCGCTTCTTACTATCTTGCAGAGGTCGCAAAGAAAAAGGGATTTGAGATCGAGGTTTTCCCTCAGCCCGTTTCGGGTGACGTGATCGGTATTCTGATGAACAAAGAGGTGGATGCAAAGCAGCTCGTGTACTCCGGGCATATAGACACCGTGCATCCGAAGGGACTTTTCCCCGCGCCCGTGGTGCGCCGCGAGGGTGACAAGATGCATGGCCCGGGAACGCTCGACTGCAAGGGCGGCTTGGTGGCCGCGCTGATGGCAATGGATGCCCTGAAGCGACTTGGCTACAAAAAGCGCCCCTTGGCGCTCTGGATCATGCCCGACGAGGAAACGAGCT
Source organism: Clostridia bacterium (assembly GCA_017938205.1). Classification (GTDB taxonomy): domain Bacteria; phylum Bacillota; class Clostridia; order Oscillospirales; family CAG-272; genus UBA1740. The sequence goes on along the minus strand of JAGBCA010000002.1, from coordinate 4,034 downwards.
CACTTCAAAGCAACAAAGCAACCATCAACTATATCGTGGAGCGCGCCAAGGGCGCGGTTGCCTTCCTAAACGTGGAGGGCGGTGCATACGGCGAGGCCGTGGTCTCGCGCAAGGGCATTCTGCGCTATGAGCTGACCGTGCACGGTATTGCGGGCCATTCCTCAAAATGCCCGAAATACGCAAACGCCGTGACCGAGGCGGCGCATAAGATCATCGAGCTTGAGAAAATGAAGGACCTCGCGGGGCTGACCTGCAACTGCGGCGTGATCCACGGCGGCACCGTGGCAAACAGCGTGTGCGCCGAGTGTGTGTTTTTTACGGACATCCGCTTTGCAACGCTTGCCGAAAAGGATGAGGCTGTGGAGATCGTGAAGCGCGTTGCCGAAACCGTGCACGTGCCCGGCTGCACCTGCACTGTGCGCGAGGTGAGCTACCGTCCGCCGATGGAGGCAACCGTGGAAAACCTCTCCCTTCTCGATAAGATCAACGAGATCAGTGCCGAGGTCGGCCTTCCCCATATGGAGCCAAAGCATGCCCTGGGCGGCTCGGATGCCGCGTACGCAACGATCGCCGGCATTCCCACCCTGGATAGCATCGGCTACGACGGCATGGACTGCCATTCCGTGAAGGAATACGTGAATATGCCGAGCATTCTGCTCGCCGCAAAATATTTTGCCGCCACTGCGGAATACATTGAAGACTAAGGAGAACACGCCATGACGATCAAGGAAAAGCTCACGCTCGATAAAGAAGGACTGCTCGAAAACGGCCCGATCAATATCGTGATTTTAGGTGACAGCGTTTCGCACGCCTCGTTTCTTGACTATCACAATTACGAGGACGTTTACTGGAACGTTTTGAAGAAAAAGCTCTATGCCGAGCGAAATTACATACCGATCAACATGATCTGCGCCGCCGTTGGCGGAACGAAGGCGAAGGATGCCCTCCCCCGCCTTGAGCGCGACGTGCTTTGCCACCGCCCCGACCTCGTGATCGTTTGCTTTGGCTTAAACGACGTGAACGGCAGCTTGGAGGATTATCTTTCCTCCCTTGAGGAGATCTTCGCCCGCCTGCAAGAGAGCGGCAGTGACGTGATCTTTCTTTCTCCGAATATGCTGAACACCTCTGTAGAGGCAGGCACGCCGGAGCGCTATGTGGAATACGCGCACAAGACCGCCGAGATGCAAAACGGCGGCAAAATGGACACTTATATTTACAATGCAATGGATCTTGCAAGAAAAATGGGCATCACCGTGTGCGATTGCTATTCCGAGTGGAAGAAGCTTTCAGAGAAGGAAAATATCACTTTTCGCCTTTCCAACCGCATCAACCACCCCACCGAGGAGATGCACGGCCTTTTCGCCGACAAGCTTTATGAGATCATCCTGGGCGATGTGACCGTAGACAAAGCAAACGACAGCACGATGTATCGCGGCTGATAAAAATAGTAAAAAATCCGGAAAAACACGTCGTTTTTCCGGATTGTTTTTTTGCTTTCTCTGTGCTATACTGAAATAAAAAACGATAAAGAGCAGGAGATATTATGAAATCTTACGACATTGCCGCCTATATCTGGCCATCCTATACGGGAAAGGAGCTTCGTTCCCGCATCTTCTGGCCCGAAGGCATCGGCGAATGGCAGACCGTTCAAAAAACGCACGTGAAGGAAAACGGCGCGTATAAATGGGAAAGAAAGCCCCTTTGGGGCTACGTGGACGAGGCAGATCCTGCCGAAATGCACCGCCAGATCGAGGAAGCCACCGCCCACGGCGTGAACACCTTTATCTACGATTGGTATTGGTATGACGACCGCCCCTTCTTGGAGCAATGCCTGAACGAGGGCTTTCTCGGCGCGGACAACAATGGGAAGATGAAATTCTATCTCATGTGGGCCAACCACGATGCCAACTACACCTGGGACTATCGCATCTCCGATCTCCCTGACACCACCGTTTGGCGAGGCGCCGTGACCGAAGCACAGTTTGACCGCATCGGCAACCGCTGGATCGAAAAATATTTCGGGCTTGAAAACTACTATCGCATTGACGGCAAGCCCGTGGTTGCGATCTACGATATTGCCAATCTTATCAACGGCCTCGGCGGTATCGAAAATACGGCAAAGGCACTGTGCGCGCTGAAGAAAAAGGGTGAGGCGGCAGGCCTCGGCGGCGTGCATCTGCAGCTGATCAAATGGGGCGATGCGCCCGTCAACCTCTCCGGCGTGGACGGCGGCGCGATCGCCGTTACCCCCGCGCTTGTGCAAACGCTCGGCTTTGATTCGCTGACGCACTATCAGATCGTGCATTTCACGGACGTCTCTCGCGATTATACCGCGATCATTCCCGACATGGTGAAGGAATGGGAAGAAACGGCGGCGCGCTTCGGCATTGCCTATTTCCCGCACGTTTCCATCGGCTGGGACAACAATCCGCGCTTTCAGTCCTTCCATCCCGACATCGTAACGAACAACACCCCCGAAAACTTCAAAAAAGCCCTTCTTCTTGCCAAGGATTTCTGCGACAAGCACTGCAAAACGCCCTTGATCTCCATCAACAGCTGGAACGAGTGGACCGAAACGAGCTACCTCGAGCCCGACGACGTCAACGGCTACGGCTACCTCGATGCGATCAAAGAGGTTTTTCTTGGCTGATCCTTGTAATTAAGCGACCGCCTGCGACGAAAGCCGCAGGCGTTTTTTTGTTCCCCCCTTTACTTTTTCTTGCTCGCATGGTATAATAAGAAAAAAATGAAGAGGATGAGAAAATGAAAAAGCTTTTCAGCGCACTGCTTTTACTCCTGCTCACCGTCACCTTCACTGCGTGCAACGCTCAAGGCGGCACCGTGTGTCAGCACAGAGATGCGAACGATGATGGCAAATGTGACACCTGCTCCGAAGCCTATACAGACGGCAAAGACATCATTACACCATGTCAGCATAGAGACATCAACGATGACAACAAATGCGATAAATGTAACGAAGCCTATACAGATGGCACGGATGTCGTTACGCCTTGTCAGCACCGTGATGCCGACGATAACGGCAAGTGCGATAACTGCACCGAGGACTACTCCGATGGCACCGATAGCGAGGTCTGCCAGCACCGCGATGCCGATGATAACGGCAAGTGCGATAACTGCACCGAGGACTACTCCGATGGCACCGATAGCGAGGTCTGCCAGCACCGTGATGCCGACGATAACGGTAAGTGCGATAACTGCACCGAGGACTACTCCGATGGCACCGATAGCGAGGTCTGCCAGCACCGCGATGCCGATGACAACGGTAAATGCGATAAATGCGACATAGATTACAAGGATGGGCAGGACACCGCGCACGAGCATGACTTTACCGTCGTAACGATCGCTCCCACTTGCACGGTGGAAGGTTATGACCAAAAGACCTGTTCTATCTGCGGCATGGTGGAAAAATCAAACTACACAGAGGTTATTGATCACTCCTACGCCACCACATATTCCTATAGCGCGTCCTTCCATTGGTTTAAATGCAAAAACTGCGATGCCAAGAATGGATTTACGGAGCATACCGATAATGCAGGCTTCTGCACCATATGTGAAGCACCACTTGCTCCCACAGAGGGCATCGTTTACGATCTCTCTGCCGACGGCACGTATGCCGAGGTGATCGACTACATTGGCACGGCAAAGAAGATCTTGATCGCGGATACCTATCAAGGCGTACCCGTAAAAACAATCTACCAAGAAGCATTTAAAAACACCGCCATCACCGAGGTGATTATCCCCAACTCCGTCACATCGATCGGTAATTCTGCGTTCTACGATTGCTCCAGCCTTACAAGCGTGACGATTGGCGACTCCGTCACATCGATCGGTAATTCTGCGTTCCGCGATTGCTCCGGCCTTACAAGTGTGACGATTGGCGACTCCGTCACATTGATCGGTAATTCTGCGTTCTCAGGTTGCGACAGCCTTACAAGCGTGACGATTGGCGACTCCGTCATATCGATCGGTAATTCTGCGTTCTCAGGTTGCGACAGCCTTACAAGCGTGACGAT
>JAGBCA010000051.1 GCA_017938205.1 Clostridia bacterium | reverse complement strand
TCGGAAACGATGACGAAACCTCAAACCTCGTAGCGCAAAGCTTTTATCGCGCGCTTTACGAGCATCTGAAGGATAAAACCAATCTTTTCGGCTATCATTTCCTGATCGGAGATCTCATCGGATATCATCCGCACAACAAGTGGTTTGGCATCTTGACGCTTGCAACTCCCGATGGAAGGTATAACGGCGAGCCCCTGAAATTCGGTCGCGGCCAAAGCGGCGGACACGATCGCGAAGGGCTGTCTGCGCTTTTAAATTCGATTGCAAAGGCAGATCCGTACGGCATCGGATGCGGCGCGACGGTTACGAATATAACGCTCGACGAATCGCTGATTAAAAACGATGAGAATTTTGAAAAAACCGTGGATTTTTTCCTTTCCTATTTTGAAAACGGCGGCGTTCACTTCCAGCTGAACTACGTATCAAAGGAAGAACTCCTTTGCGCAAAGCAAAGGCCCGACGATTATAAGCACCTGCGCGTGCGCGTTTCGGGTTTTTCCGACTATTTCGTAAAGCTTAACGAAGACCTGCAGGACGATATTATCGCAAGAACGGAGCAAAAATGACAGCAAACGTATTTGATATTCAAAGAGCCTCGTTCGTTGACGGACCGGGCATTCGCACGACCGTGTTCTTCAAGGGCTGCAATCTGCGGTGCGCTTGGTGCCACAATCCCGAAAGCCAGAATCCAAAAAAAGAGATGCTTTTTTATAAAAATCGGTGCGTGGGATGCGGAAAATGCAAAGAAAAGTGCGCATTCAGCCTTGAAAAATGCGAGTTTTGCGGAAAATGTGCTCTCTATTGCCCGCACGATGCAAGAGAGATCTGCGGCAAGGAATACACCGTAGACGAGGTGATGCGCGAGGTATTAAAGGACAAGGCGGTCTACGAAGGATCGGGCGGCGGCGTGACCTTCTCGGGCGGCGAATGCATGCTGCAGATCGAATTTCTCACCGAGATTCTGAAGGCGTGCAAGGAAAACGGCATTCACACCGCCGTGGACACCGCGGGGCACGTGCCGTTTGAATCCTTTGCGCGCATTCTGCCCTACACCGATCTTTTTCTCTATGATATAAAATGCCTCGACAGCGAAAAGCACGAAAAGTATACGGGAGTGAAAAACGAACGCATCCTCGAAAACCTTGAAAGGCTCCTAAAATGCAGCGCATCCGTTTGGGTGCGCATCCCCGTGATCCCCACGGTGAACGATACAAAAGAGGAGATGCAAGGCATAAAGGCGCTTCTCGATGCCTTCGGAAAACCCGAAAAGATTGAGCTTCTTCCCTACCACGCGATGGGTGAACATAAATACGAGGCACTTGGAAAAGAAGCAGAGGTCTTTTCCGTGCCGAGCAAGGAGCGGATGGATGTGCTTCGTCACATTTTTTCCTAATACAAAAGGCAAACAACCAAGCGTTGTTTGCCTTTTTGCTTTTACTGTGCTATAATGAAGAAAAAACTTGGAGGAAACCGTAGTGCTGACAAGCGAGATCCGAAATAACGGCGGTGCGCCGCGCCTTGTGATCGACGGCGAAATCACCACCGCGATCGCCTACACCACCTATTTTGAGGAGCGGAGCGCCTATCTTGATTTTTTGAAGGCGGGCTACCGCATCTTCTTCGTCAACGTGGCGATGACGACGCTTCCCATCAACAGCTACGAAACCGGCTTCACGCCCTTTCACGTGGGCGTTTTCGACGAGGAGGGCAAGGAGGATTATTCCGAATTTGAGGCGGCGGTAACGAAAATATTGCGTGCCTGCCCCGATGCGATCATTTTTCCGCGCATTTACGTGAGTATGCCGAGATGGTGGACCGAGCGCTACCCCGACGAGGTTGTGGATACGCGCAAGGCAGGCAAGCGCGAGATCCTTTTCTCCGAGGTATTCCGAAGAGATGCAAAAGAACTGCTGCTTCGTATCGTGCGCCATATCAAGAATGCGGACTACGCGCCGCGCATCGGCGGCTGGCAGATCTGCGGCGGACAAACGCAGGAATGGTTCTATCCCGATATGCTGGGCGGTCTGCTCGGTCAAGCGGCGAAGAAGGCCTATGCAGACTGGCACCTTTGCGAATACGGCACGGCGGCCGCTCTCCCCTCCCCCGAGGACTTTAAGGCCAAGGGCAGTCCCTTGCAGACCTCGGAAAACGCACGGCGCTACGCGATCTTTGCCGATCTTGCCGTTGCAAAAACGCTCGATCTCTTTGCAGAGGCGGTGAAGGAGGAAACGAACCGCACGCAGATCGTCGGCTCGTTTTACGGCTATGCCTATCATTCGGGAAACACGCCCCTCTTCGGCTCGCACGGCATCCGAAGCCTTTTGAACTCAAAAAATCTCGACTTCTTCTCTTCCCCGAACGCATACGCGCAAGGACGGCGCTTCGGCATCGACTGGGCGGATATGCTCCCCGTGGATTCGATCACACGGCACGGCAAGCTCTGCTTTATCGAATGCGACATCCGCACCTATCTGACGTGCGCCATTCAGGATCTGCGCCCCGGCGAATATGCAGACGATATGTACCGCACGGGAGACGGCGCTTCGGTCTGGGTTGGACCGCCGACCGCACTTCTTTCGCGCTTTGCGCTTCGCAAGTGCTTTGCCCATCAGCTGACGAAGGGCTCAGCGATCTGGTGGTTTGATATGTGGGGCGGCTGGTATGACGATCCGATGCTGATGCAGGACATCGAGGACATGAAACGGATCTACGATCTCGAAAAAACGAAAGTACACGAAAAGCCCCTGCCGCGCGTTGCCTTCTTTGCAGACGAGAGTGCCTACGCAAACCTCTGTGCCGGCACCGAGGAAATACTCGCAGTGGAAAAATCGCGCACCGAGATCGGCCTCGTTGGCATTCCCTTTGATTTTATTCTCGTCGAGGATGCGGATGCGCTCGCGGACGGCTATGCCGCCGCCGTATTCTGCGCGCCCGTGCCCTCCGAAGCAGGCGAGCGTGCGATGGAAAAATGCAAGGCGCTCGGCATTCCCTATCTCTCGGCTTCCTTGGATCACCCGATCTGCACCGCAAAAGAAATTCACGCATTTTTAAAGCAAAACGGTGTGCATCTCTATAGTGACGAGGGGGACGTTGTATATCTCGGTGAAGGATATATCGCCCTGCATTCCGACAAGGGCGGCGAAAAGCTTCTCACGCTTCCCTCTATGTGTAAGATCTGTCCCGTCTTCGGCGCAGAGATCCCCGCACAGATCACGCAAACGATCCGCTTCACGCTTGAAGCAAACGACACCGCTCTTTTTGCAATCCATAGTATTTAAAATATCACAAAAACCGCCTATCGGACGTTCCGATTGGCGGTTTTTTACAACTATTGTTTGCATTTTTCTTATGCAAGCTTCTTTTCAAGTCTTTCTCTGATCGCGAGGATAAAGTCCTTCGTGTTCACGGCGGTGGCCTTGAAGTCCTTCTCAACGAGGCCGACGAGGTCCTTGGTCATGATACCGTCGTTCAGCGTTTCAATGCAAGCCTCCTCCAGCTTGTCCGCAAAGGCAGCAAGCTCCGAAAGTCCATCAAGCTCTGCTCTCTTGCGAAGAGCGCCCGACCATGCGTAGATGGTTGCCATCGGGTTGGTCGAGGTATCCTCGCCCTTTAAGTAGCGGTAGTAGTGACGGGTAACGGTGCCGTGTGCGGCCTCGTACTCATACTTTCCGTCGGGCGAAACGAGCACCGAGGTCATCATAGCGAGCGAGCCGAACGCCGTGGAAACCATATCGCTCATCACGTCGCCGTCGTAGTTCTTGCAGGCCCAGATATAGCCGCCCTCGGAGCGGATCACTCTTGCCACGGCATCGTCGATCAGCGTATAGAAATAGGTGATGCCGAGCTTTTCAAACTCTTCCTTATAGCACTCGTCGTAGATCTCCTTGAAGATCAGCTTGAAGGTCTGATCGTACTGCTTTGAGATCGTGTCCTTCGTTGCAAACCAGAGATCCTGCTTGGTCTGGATCGCGTAGTTGAAGCAGGAATGCGCGAAGGAGCGGATCGAGCTATCCTTATTATACTGACCCTGCAAAACGCCGGGACACTCAAAATCGTACACGGTCTGGCGGAAGGTCTCCTTGCCTGCCTTGTCCGTATAAACGAGCTCCGCCTTGCCTTCCTCGGGAACTCTGTATTCGGTTGCCTTGTATACGTCACCGTAGGCATGGCGGGCAATGGTGATGGGCTTCTTCCAGTTGCGAACGGCGGGCTTGATCGAATCGATCAGGATCGGTGCGCGGAACACCGTTCCGTCCAAAATCGCACGAATGGTGCCGTTCGGGCTCTTCCACATCTCGGTGAGGTTATATTCCTCCACTCTCTGCTTGTTGGGCGTGATGGTTGCGCACTTTACGCTGACGCCGTACTTTTGATTGGCGTACGCCGCATCAAAGGTCACCTTGTCCTTGGTGCGCTCTCTTTCGGGAAGGCCGAGATCGTAATACTCGGTTTTCAGGTCGATAAAGGGATAGAGAAGCTCGTCCTTGATCATCTTCCAGATGATCCTTGTCATCTCGTCGCCGTCCATCTCCACAAGCGGTGTTGTCATTTTAATCTTTTCCATGTTCAATACCTCCGAACTCTAAAAATTTGAATAAAACAACAGGCGAAAGCACTTCGCCGCGCATATTCTACCACAAACCGAGAAGAAATGCAAGTGTTTTTTTATATATGCTCCGATTTTTGAAAAAAACAGAAGAAAGCAGATTTTTATCTTTTCCCTTCAAAAACGATCGCGAAAGAGCATTTTTTAATAATTTTCTTTTTTTTATTTATCTTCGCTCCGTTTTTCATTAAAATATTGCATTTTTTCTACCAATATGGTAAAATAAATTAAAAACAGGAAAGGTGTACGGCTATGGATATCACGGATAAAAGGATCCTGAAAATTCTCTCGACCAATGCATCCGCCAGCACAACGGAGATCGGAAACGCCGTAAATCTCTCCGTTCCCGCCGTGAACAAACGCATCCTCCGTATGCAAAAAAACGGCATCATCCGTTTTCATACGGTGGTGACCGATCCGAAAAAGCTCGGAAAAACCATCACCGCCTTCGTTTTTATCGTGATGCGATACGGCGAAAGCATCAAGGCCTTGCTTGAATATGCGGAAAACGAGCCCGATATTCTGGAATGCTACTCCGTGACCGGCGAATACGACTATATGCTGAAGATCTGCGCAAAGGATATTGAATCGCTCGAGGAAAAGATCCTGAATATCAAAAGCAAAAAGGGCGTTATGAAGAGCCATACGATGATCTCTCTGATGGATCATAAATTCCTGCCAACGGTTTTGCCGGATATGGAGGATGATCTCACCGAAATGAAAGGATAAAAAAATGAAAACAAATTCAGATCTGCTTTACGAATACGCCGTGAAAATACGGCGGCAGCTGCATAGGTATCCCGAGATCGGCTTTGCGCTTGAAAAAACCGTGCGCTTGGTTTCGGATACGCTGGATGCGCTTGGTATTTCCTATACCTATCAATACGGAGAGGGCAGCGTGGTTGCCGAGCTTGGACAAGGGGAATTTACGGTCGCCCTGCGCGCCGATATGGATGCTTTGCCCATAGATGAAAAAACCGATCTTCCCTATAAATCCGAGATCCCCGGTGCAATGCACGCCTGTGGCCACGATGCGCACACGGCCGTTCTTTTGGCCGTTGCAAAGTATCTCAAGGAAAACGAAGCGGCACTGCGCTGTCGGGTGCGGCTGATCTTTCAGCCCAGCGAGGAGGGCGCAGTCAGCGGCGCGAAAATGATGGTGGACAACGGCGTTTGCGACGGTGTTTCGCACATTCTTTGCACGCATTGCGAGAACACGATGCCCGTAGGCAAAATCGGCATTCGCGCAGGTGATTACATGGCAGCCTGCGTACCGCTGACCGTTCGCTTCTTTGGCAAGACCTCCCATGCGACTCTGCCGCAGTTCGGCATCGATGCCAACGCGATGGCTGTAGAGGCCTATCAGAGAATGCGCGAGGCTGTAAAGGAGGAGGCGGGCGATGCTGCGCCTTATATATGGTCGGTCGGCCGTATCAGCGGCGGACAGGTGCACAACGTGATCTCGGAGCTTTGCGAAATGGATATTTCCTTCCGTTTTTACGATATGGCGTTTGCGGGCCGCGTGGAAGAAAGAGTGAAGGAGATCTGCACCTCCGTTGCCGCACGCTACGGCGGAAAATGCGAGGTGCTTTGGAATATGAGCGTAGGCCCCGTGATGAACGATCCTGCGACCGTACGGCGCTTTGAAGCGGCCGCCACCGAGGCAGGGCTTTCCTGCGTGACAGCGGAGAAAAAAATGAGCTCGGAGGATTTCGGCTGGTATCTGACGAAGATCCCCGGTATGCTTTTCCGCTTCGGAACAAAGAATGCCGCATCCGAGCATCAGACCGTGGTCCACAACAGCGATTTTTGCTTAGACGAGCAGGGCATGAGGGCGGCGATCCGCGCCTTTTGCGCCTACGTTATGAGCCTATAAGGCGAAATATGAAATGAACAAGGAGATCACACTCAGCACCGCCGCGCAGAATGCACTGCCGAGCGGTGTGCGAAAAATGTTTGAGCTTGCAAAAAAATATCCCGATACGATCAATCTGACGCTTGGTGAGCCCGGCTTCACCGCACCCGAGCATATCATCCGCGCAGGGATGCAGGCTCTTGAGGACAAAAAAACAAAATATACCCCCAACGCAGGCATCAAGGAGCTAAGAGATGCGATCGCATATAAGCTCGAAAAAGAAAACGGCATCAAGTGCGATCCCAACAAAAATCTGATCGTGACCGCAGGGGCAACCCAAGCGCTGATGCTCGCAATGATAGCCCTCGTTGATCCCGGCGATGAGGTCATCATTCAAGGACCGAACTGGCCCGACTACAAGGGGCAGATCGATATGGTGAACGCAAAAACCGTATACGCCAGGGTAAGTGCAGAAAACGGCTTTAAAATGACGGCGGACGTCATCGAGCCCCTGATCACAGAAAGGACGAAGCTCATTATCATCAACTCTCCCTCCAACCCCACGGGCGGCGTTCTCGAATACGAGGATCTTTTGAAGATCGCAGAGCTTGTAAAAAAGCATAAGATCTTCGTGATCTCCGACGAGCCGTACGAAAAGCTCGTCTACGACGGATTCGTGCAAAAAAGCCTTGCATCCATTCCGGGGATCGAGGACTACGTTCTGACCGTGAACAGCTTTTCCAAGACCTTTGCCATGACGGGTTTTCGCGTGGGCTACATATGTGCGAACGAAACCATCGTGGAAAATCTGATCAAGCTGCACGAAAACATGATCGCAAGCGTGCCCGAGCCGATGCAGCTCGCGGCGGTGGAGGCGATCTACCACGGAGAAGAGGACGTCAGACGCATGGTGGAATACTACGACAGAAACCGCCATCGGATCGTGGATGGGCTCAACTGCATCCGCGGCTTTTCCTGCCTCTGCCCGAAGGGTGCGTTTTACGTTTTTCCAAGCATCAAGGACTTTCATATGACCAGCCGCGAGGCGGCCGAATATATCCTCGAAAAAACGCACGTGGTTACAGCGCCCGGCGATGCCTTTGGGCCTGACGGCGAGGGCTATATCCGCATCTGCTACGCCTCAAAATACGAGGATATTGAGGAAGCTCTGCGACGAATGAAAATAGCCTTCGGAACAAAATAAATTCTTTTTCAAATATAAAAATACGGCTTTTGCACAATGCAAAAGCCGCATTTTTATAACAATTGTTTGCATTTTTCTTAAAATATCAAGAAGCTTTAAATCTTTTCTTGTATTCAAGAGGGGTGCACCCCGTCATTTCCTTGAAGGCGCGGTGAAAGGTGTTGAGAGCCGAAAAGCCGCTATGTGCCATCACCTCGGTCACGCTTTGCTGGGGCTCGGTTTCAAAAAGATGCTTTGCGTGTTCAACGCGATAGAGCGCGATCAGCTTCGAAAAATGCATGTTCGTCAGATCGTGGAGAAGATGTGAGAGATATTTTTCGTTGTAGCCGAAGGTTTTTGCCACGGAGGAGAGAGAAATGCTCTCGGTGTAGTGCTCCGAGAGATAGGAAATGACCTTTTGGTACAAAGCGCCGTCCGTTTGTCTTGCCTCCGAAAGCTGTGCGTTTGCAAGCACTCTTGCGCCGATCAGCTGCAGATAACCGCCGATGACGAGATAGTCCTCCTTTTTTAGGGTATGAAAGCGCGAAAGCGCCTCGCATAGCTCCCCCATATCGGTAGCAGAGGGACAAAAGTACCGCCCCTCCAGGGCGCGGAAGAAAAGCGGCACAAAATCATTGGAAAATACCGCGCACGCGACCTCTGCCCCCTCACAGTCGTAGCTATGAATATAATTGGGCGGGATCCAGATCAGCTGTCCTGCACCGATCGTGAGAGCCTTTCCGTTGACGGTCACCTTCCCTTCGCCCTGCCTGCAATAGAGGATTTCGCTGTATTCGTGCAAATGTGCATCCACCTGCCAGCCCTCGTGCAGACCACTGCGAAAATCATACGCGCCGCCGAAGTTTTCGTTTTGATATATCATACCATCACCTAACCTTTTGGAACTATTATACCCTTTTTTGGCTTGCTTGTCAATAGAAACGGTGCTATACTGAAATAAAAACGGTTAAAAGGAGCTTCGTTTTATGCGCTGGAGCAAGGAAAAGGTTTGGGATTGGTACAATGCACGCCCCTGGCTGCGCGGCTGCAATTACATGAGTGCGGACTGTGCCAACCGCGTGGATCAATGGCAGGCCCTCGGCTTTGAGGAAAGAATGGAGACCACAGAGCGCGAGCTTGCCTTGATGCAGAAGACCGGCTTTAACACCGTGCGTCTGATTCTCGAATACGTGGTATGGAAGGAGGAGCACGACGGCTTTATGGAGCGCTTCGAGCGCTATCTTTCGCTCCTTGCAAAATACGGCATTTCGGCCATGATCGTGCTTGCGAACGACTGTATGCCCCCGAAGACCGACCGTTGGAAGCTGCCTTACGTTGGCGAGCAGACCTACGACTGGGGCTATCACGGCGGCAAGATGCATTCCCAGCACGGCTCGCATACGGGTCCCGCGCCGCACTTCTATCTTGACGATCCCGCAACGCGCGAGGACTACTTTTGTATGGTGCGCGAGCTTGTTACAAAGTACAAGGATGACGCGCGCATCTGCGTTTGGGACGTTTTCAACGAGCCGGGAAACAGCCGCCGCGCCGAATTAACCCTTCCGATACTTAAAGAAATGTTTGCACTGGTGCGTTCTTGCGAGCCCTGCCAGCCGCTGACCTGCGGCATCTGGACGGGCGTTGACGGACTGAAGGAGGAAAACGAGATTATGCGTTTTTCTCTTGAAAGCTCGGACGTTATCTCCTACCATTTCTACGGCGGCTACAGCGAGCATATAGAGATGATCCACCGCTTAAAAAGAGAGGGTCGCCCGATTTTCAACACCGAATGGCTCGGAAGGATCTTCGGCAACGACGTTTTCTCGCTCATTCCCCTCTTTTATCTTGAAAAGATCGGTTGCTACAACTGGGGCTTCGTTGCAGGAAAGTATCAGACCTATGAGCCCTGGGAGGGCACTTGGGAGCAGTATTACAACGGAACGAACACAAACGTGGATTTCACCAAGTGGTTCCACGATCTTTACCGCCCGAACCACCGCCCCTACGATCCGAGAGAGATCGAGCTGATACAGAAATTCTGCGCGCTCGCGGATGCGGATTTTGAGAGAGAAAAGAATGGATAAGAAAATTTATATCCAAGGCGGCGGCTACCGCGCTGTGATCGATCCCTTGCGCGGTGCAAACTGCATCTCCCTCTCCCACGAGGGCGGCGCTTCTCTGCTCCGCGAGCCGCCGAAGGACGGCGTTCTCGATAATCCGTACCTTTACGGAATGCCGATCCTCTTCCCCGTCAACCGCATTTCGGGCGGCGAATTTCTCTTTGAGGGACGGTGCTACCGCTTTCCGATCAACGAGCCGAAAACGGGCTGCCACCTGCACGGCATTCTGCACGAAACGCCGTTCAAGGTGATCGAGGCCGAAGAGAGCCGCGCCGTTTTCCGCTACGAAGCAACCGCGGATGCGCCCTATCTTTCCTTTCCCCACGCCTTTACGGTGACGATGGAATACGCCGTAAGCGAGAGCGGCTTTCATCACACCGTGACCGTGACCAACCGATCGGACACGCATATGCCGCTGATGCTCGGCTTTCACACCACCTTTAACAGCCGATTTTTAAAGGACAGCCGCCCCGAGGACATCCGCGTATTTGCCGATATTACCGAGGAATACGAGCGGAATATGGAGGTAAACTATCTGCCAACGGGCAAGATCCTTCCCTTTGATGCCGTTTCCCGTGCACTTGCAGAGGGAGAATATAACCCCTTTGAGGGCACTGCCAGCCGTCACTACCGCGGATGCGGCCTTATGACACTCACAGATGTGAAACGGCGGGTGCGAATGGTATACGAAAACGATGCGGCGTACAAATTCCGCCTGATCTTTAACGGCGGCGAAGAGGGATATATCTGCCTTGAACCGCAGACCTGCCTTGCCAACTGCCAAAATTCTCCCTTTCCAAGAGAGAAAGCGGGATTTGCCTTCTTAGAGGCAGGCGCATCGCAAGCGTTCCGATCAAGAATCTATCTGGAGGAATTTTAAAATGAAGATCACTTGGCTTGGCCAAGCCGGCCTTATGCTCGAAACCGAGGGCGTTTGTATCATAGTTGACCCCTATCTTTCCAACAGCGTGGCGGCGATCGAGCCGCACAACGAAAGAAGAGTGCCTGTGGACGAGCGCTTTCTTTCCGTTACACCGGATATTCTTGTGCTCACGCACAACCACCTCGATCACACCGATCCCGAAACGCTCGCGCACTATCTCGGAGAGAACACCTCCGTTTGCGTGCTTGCCTCCGAAAACGCTTACTTAAATGTCAGAAAGCGCTTCGGCGGCTTAAAAAACAATTACGTTCGCTTCAACGCGGGCACGGAATGGACCGAGAGAGGCATTCGCTTTCGGGCGGTCTATGCCGAGCATTCCGATTCTCACGCCATCGGCGTTCTGATCGAGGCGGAGGGAAAGGTTTACTACGTCACGGGCGACACGCTGTATAATGCGCGGATCCTTTCGGAGCTGCCTAAGCACATCGACTGCGTTTTTATCCCCGTCAACGGTGTCGGGAACAATATGAATATGACGGATGCCAAGCGCTTTTGCGAAAAGATCGGCGCCCCCGCCGTTCCAATGCACTGCGGCCTTTTTGATGGCAAGGATCTAAACGACTTTGCATACGAGAAAAAAATCATTCCGAATTTTTATAAGGAGATCGTACTGAAATGAAGATCACAAGACTTGAGGTTCTGAAGGTTAAGCCCCGTTGGATGTTTTTGAAGATGCATACCGATACCGATATTTACGGCCTCGGCGAGCCCGTTCTAGAGGGGCACTGCACCTCCGTGGAGGCCGTGATCCGCGAATTTGAGGAGTACCTCATCGGCAAGGATCCGATGATGATCGAGCACCACGTGCAGGCGTTGTACCGCGGCGGCTTTTATCGCGGTGGCCCTCTGATGCTCTCCGCCATCAGCGGCATCGAGCAGGCGATGTGGGACATCAAGGGAAAATACTACGGTTGTCCCGTATACGAAATGCTCGGCGGCAAGTGCAGAGATAAGATCCGTATGTATACCCATATCAAGCGCGCCGGCGTGGCAGGCGAATTTCCGATTGAGGAGATGCTCTCCATTGCGGATCAGCGCTTAGCCGACGGCTATACCGCCTTAAAATATTCCATCATTCCGCCCATCCGCCAGGTAGACACCCCGGCCAATATAGATGCGCACGTGGAGCGCTTTGCAAGGGTGCGTGAGCATATCGGCCGCAGCATTGACCTTGCGATCGACTTTCACGGCAGAGTCAGCCCTGCGATGGCCCTGCGCCTTGCAGATGCGCTGAAGCCCTATACCCCCTTCTTTATCGAGGAGCCCTGCCTTCCCGAAAACGTGGACTGCATGGTGAACATTGCGCGCTCAACGAGCATTCCGATCGCGGCGGGTGAGCGTCTTTTCAGCAAGTGGCAATACCGCGAGCTGATCGAGAAGCAGGCCATCAGCATCGTTCAGCCCGACATCTGCCATTGCGGCGGTATTCTGGAAGGCAGAAAGATCGCAACGATGATGGAGCTTTACTACGGCTCGATCGCGCCGCATAACCCCCTCGGCCCGATCTCGCTTGCGGCCTGCCTGCAGGTGGATGCCGCTTCTCCGAACTTCCTCGTGCAGGAGCATCCCGGCAATCCCGACAAGAGCGACCTCGGCGTTGGCTACATCACCGAGCCCTTCGTGATCAAGAACGGCTATATCGACCTTCCCACGAAGCCCGGCCTCGGCGTGGAGCTGGACGAGAAGGCGCTGGCCGATAAGCTTTACGACGGAAAATGGACCACTCCGAGACAGTATTTCGAGGATGGCAGCATTGCAGATTGGTAAAAGAGGTGGGAAAATGAAAAAATCAGTATTTGTCAGCGGTGCGCATGACGGAACGGGCTTTGCCATTGCCTCGCGCTTCGCTAAAGAGGGCTACGCCGTTTTCGTTGGCAGCCGCAGCATCGAAAAGGCCGAAAGTGCGGCAAAAAAGCTGCGTGACAGCTTCGGGGTTTTTGCTAAGGGCTATGCCTATCAGACCGCCGTTCTCGACGAAAAAGAGGTGCAGAGCATTTTTGCCGATATAAGAAAAGAGGGCTACCTTCTTGACACCCTCGTGCTCAACGCGGCCAATCTCGGCATCGGGCAGGTGAGCCTTGAGGTGGATATTGCGGACTTCATGGGCGTTTTCACCACCAACATCGGCTGGAACTTCCTGATGGCGCGCGAGGCCGCCAAGCAGATGAAGGAAAAGGGCGGCGGCGCGATCGTTTTCATCGGATCAAACTCCTCCGTGCGCGTAACGGAGAACCGATGCGCCTATTGCTCCTCCAAGAGCGCGATCAACGCCATGTCCAAATCCTTTGCCGTGGATTTTGGAAAATACGGCATCCGCTCCAACTGCGTTCTCCCCGGCATGATCAAGACCGAGCGCTGGGAAAACAACGTGAACAACGCAAAATACTGCCTGCCGAACTACACCCCGATAGAGGATATTGCCACCTTTGAGGACGTGGCAAACGCCGCGTACTTCCTCGGCAGCGAGCTTTCGCGCAACACCACGGGCGCAGAGATCGTTGTAGATGGCGGTATGCTTGCCCAGCTCACCCCGAACATCAACCGCGAGCTTTGGAAGAAATAAAGAAAAAACGCTTGAGCTACATGCCACAGCATATGCTCAAGCGTTTTTCGCGCCCCAAAAAAGTCAAATAAGCAAAGTTTGGTTGTCATTTGGATCATTTTTCTCTTTTTCGGCGGATATAGTTAAGAAAGATAAGCACGCGGTGTCATTCCCATCAGAGCCTTAAATTTTTTCGAAAAGTATACATAATCAAGAAATCCACAAAGCTCCGCTATCCGCGAAAGCGGCATTTCGTGCTTATACACATCCATCAAAAAGCAGGCGTGATGAATGCGGATCTCGGTCAGCATCCGCATGGGCGTTTTGCCAATGATCTTTTTAAAGGCAGCGCGGATATAATCCTCGGCGTAACCGCTTGTTGACAGGATCTCCGATACGCGCAGCTGCGGATCAAAGGCGTGCTCACGGATCATTGCCACAATGCGCTCCACGCTACGGTACATCCGATCCTCAACCTCCATTCTCTCAATCAAAAAGCAGAGATACGCCTGACAAAGCGAATTTAAAAGAGCTATACTGCCGCATCGGTTTTCATAAAGCATTTTAGCAAGCGTTTGCCCATCGTGCGATTCGTTATCCGCAAGGACCTTCACGCTATCAAAGCAAAAATAACCCTGAAACTCCCCCTCGACGGAAATGTTCCGAAAGCCCGTCTTTGAAGTCGATCCGTGGGAAACGCCGGGCGGAACGATCAAAACCGTTCCCTCCTCAAAGGGATAATCCCCCTCCGACGTACAAAGGCTTCCCGAACCGTTCAGATATAGCATGATCTCATAATTCTTATGCGTATGTAAAGGATAGCGGATACAACCGTTTTCCGTGCGGTGAATTTGCAAATACATACCGTCACCTCCTACAGTCATTATATCACAAATCTATCTTTTATACAAGTTAATATATATTTTTTCATACCGCTTCAGGATGAGATCATATTATAATGAATACAAAATAGAAATTTTCAGGAGGATAAAAAATGAAACAGATCGAAGGACTCAGCCGCGGCATGGGCATCGGCGGCTGGCTTACAAATTATAAGCGTTTTCACGTTCTGCCCCCCGAGCGCAGACTGGATATTACGGTTGGCGATATGGAGCATTTTGAAAGCTATATCACCGAAAAGGACGTTGCCTACATTGCATCGCTCGGCATGGATCACATCCGCCTCGGCTTTGACCAGATCGTTTTGGAGGAGCGCCCTTACGAATACCGCGAGAGCATTCTCGGCATTCTGAAAAAATTCGTTTCCTGGTGCAAAAAATACGGTCTGCGTGCCGTTCTGAATATGCACAAGGCCGTTGGCAACTACTGCGACATCCTCGAAGAAAAAGGACTGATGCAAAATGGGGAGCTACAGGATCGCTTCATTGCGCTATGGCTAAAACTCGAAGAGGAATTTCACGAGGACGAAAGCGTGATCTTCGAGCTTCTCAACGAGGTCGTGAATGCAACGGCCGAGGAATGGAACGCGCTCGCGGAAAGAACGGTTCTTGCCATCCGCGAAAAGAACGAAAAGCGGCTTCTGATCGTTGGCGGCGTGGAATGGAACAATCCGCCCGCATTGCCAAAGGTCAAGGTCTTTGACGATGAAAATATTATCTACACCTTCCACTGCTACGCGCCGCACGAATTTACACACCAACAAGGCGTTTTGCAGGCGGAGCAGCTCTATTACAACCGTAAAGTCCCCTACCCCTCGGACGATATTGAGCGCTATCGGGAATTTTACCGCCTCAACCGCGGAGAAGAAAACGCCTATCCCGACCTTACGCGCATGGACATCGAATTTTTGCGCTCCTATCTTGCGCCCGCAAAGGAATTTATCGAGGCGCATCCCGACAAGGTGCTTTGGTGCGGCGAATTCGGCACCATCCGCCACGCGCGCATCGATTGGCGCGAAAACTGGATGCGCGACGTGATCACGCTTCTGAAGGAAATGGATATTCCCTATTGCGTTTGGAACTATCTCAGCACGCCGAACGACGGCAACCGCTTCAGCCTCGTGGACGATGACGAAAGAAAGATACTAAGCGAGAAAATGCACAGAATCATTCTCGGAGAGGTTTAAATCTTTTTAATTTTTAATTTTTTTATATCTCAATCATTAGGTGCTTGACAAAATCGCGGTATAGGAGTATAATAAGGTCAATATATTAAAAGATTTTGGAGGAAACCATGAAGGAAATATACACCGCACAAAGACTCGACGAGGTGCATTCCGACATTCGAGGCCCGCTTTTTTACAAGGCACTTGAAATGCAGAAGAACGGCATTGAGGTGCTGAAGCTGAACACGGGCAACCCCGCAGCCTTCGGCTTTACCATGCCCGACAGCATTCTTTCTGCTCTGCAGAACGAGATTCCCAAGGGCCTTGGCTATTGCGATTTTCGCGGTATGCCCGAGGCAAGAGAGGCCATCGCCGCTTATCACAGAGGCAAGGGCATCGCAGATGCCACGGCAGATGACGTTTTCATCGGCAACGGTATCAGCGAGGTTGCAAGCTTCGCTATGCAGGCGCTTCTCAACCCCGGTGACGAGGTTCTGATGCCCACCCCTTGCTATTCTCTTTGGAGCAACTGCGTGCGCCTCACGGGCGCAAAGCCCCGCTTCTATCTCTGCGATGAGGCAAGCGAATGGAACCCCGACTGTGCTGACATCCGCAAGAAAATTACGGACAAGACCCGTGCCATTATCATCATCAACCCCAACAACCCCACGGGTGCGCTCTATTCGGACGAGATCCTCATGGAGATCGCAAACATCGCAAGAGAGCACAATCTCCTGATCTTCTCCGACGAGATCTATGACCGCCTCGTTATGGACGGTGCAAAGCATACCTCGATCGCCGCGCTCGCTCCCGATCTTCCGATCATCACGATGAACGGACTTTCGAAGTCTCATTGCCTTTGCGGCTTCCGTACGGGCTGGATGCTGATCAGCGGTCCGAGAGCGCTGACTGAGAGCTACCGCCAGGGCATCGTGAAGCTGACCTCGATGCGTCTTTGCTCCAACGCGCTTGCGCAGATCGTTATTCCCGCGGCCATTGCGGATGACGAAACGCCTACCTCTATGATCTCCAAGGGCGGCCGTATCTACGAGCAGAGAGAGGCAACGATCCGCGCTCTGGATAACATCCCCGGCATTTCCTACGTGAAGAACAAGGCGGCACTCTACCTCTTCCCGAAGCTTGACGTTGCACGCTTCAACATCACGAACGACAAGAAATTTGCCGGCGATCTTCTGGAGGCCACGAACATCCTGATCGTTCCCGGCAGCGGCTTCGAATGGGAGAAGCCCGACCACTTCCGTATCGTTATGCTCCCCCGCCCCGAAAAGCTGAAAGAGGCCATGGAGCGCATGGGCAATTTCCTTGACGGATATAAGCAGAATTAAATTACCCCTAAAAGCGGTGTTACCTCCACGGTGACACCGCTTTTATTGCCTTTGGATAGATTTGACATGAAGAAATAGATATGATATAATAAGTCAAATACATAATACAGAGGCTGAAATGAACGAAAAAATCAGAGAACATACAATCGACTTTACCAATGTGAAAACCTATTTTGAAATGCATTCGGTTATAAGGGATTCGCTCGATTTTCCCGCTTACTACGGTTGCAACTGGGATGCGTGTTGGGATTGCTTGCATGAAATAATCAATCAACCGATTCATATCCAAATTATAGGACTTGAAGTGTTGCAACAAGATTCTTTTTCAGGGGAGGGAGAAGCCTTTATAGATTTATTGAAGGATTTCAAACACTACAAAAACGACAAATACGCCGACACCATCCTCATCGAAATCATTGATCAAAAAAACGGTACAAAAACAGTTTTGGAATAAATCGCAATAAAGATACTTTCTATAAGTTTTGAACTTGAGTTACCCTCTTTATTTTTGCTCCGCAATTCATCTTTTTGTTTGATATAACGCTCCATAAAGCAGCTCACAATTTTGCGGTTTGTATCCGCAAAACCCAAATATTTTTTATAGTTTTGCGATTATATCCGCAAAAGTGTTGATTTTTGCTTTCGATTGTGGTATACTATTATCAACGGAGGTGATCACAATGATAGAAAGACCTATGTACGTTGATAAAATTATGGCGTATACCGACACGCCTTTTGTAAAAATTCTCACCGGAGTTCGGCGGTGCGGAAAGTCTACCATTCTCAAAATGATTATGGAAAAACTGAATACTATGCGTGGAATTGCTGCAGAACGTATTCTGTCCTACCGCTTTGATTCAATGGAATATGAGGATATGACGGCAAAGCAGATCTATGCCGATATCAAGTCCCGCCTTGCCCCCTCTAAAAGGACCTATCTCTTCCTCGACGAGGTTCAAGAGATAAACGGTTGGGAAAAAATCGTCAATTCGCTTGCCTCGGATTTTAACGTGGATATCTATGTCACCGGTTCCAACTCCCGTATGATGTCCTCGGAGATTTCCACTTATCTGACGGGCAGATATATTACTTTCAGAATCTACACCCTTTCCTTTGCCGAGTATCTGACCTTCAAGTCCGCATACACGGCCGTGGGCACTCCCCGTGAAGAGCTTGCCAACTATATCAAGCTTGGCGGATTTCCGGCAACACATCTGCAAGCGTATACGCCGGACGAGATTTATACTATTGTAAGAGACATTTATAATTCCACGGTATTCTCAGATATCGTCAAGCGCAATCAAGTTCGCAAGGTTGACCAGCTTGAGCGTGTTGTAAAATACACATTCGATAACGTAGGTAATACCTTTTCCGCAAAATCAATATCCGACTATCTTAAAGCCGAGAAAAGAACGCTCGATAATGAGACCGTTTACAGTTATCTTGAAAAGTTAGAAAAGGCATACCTTTTGCACCGTTGCTCCCGCTACGATATGCAAGGCAAGGAAGTTCTCAAAACGCAGGAGAAGTTCTATCTTGCGGACACCGCTCTGCGTTATAGTGTTCTCGGATACAATGCCGACACTGTGGCTGCAAGTCTTGAGAATGTGGTTTACTTAGAGCTTTGCCGCCGTGGCTACACCGTAAACATCGGCAAAACCGTAGACGGCGAGATCGACTTTGTTGCAACCCGTCAAAACGAAAAGCTCTATATTCAAGTCACCCAAGAAATTCGTTCGGAAAAGACCGAGCACAGAGAATATGACCGTCTGCTTGCCATTTCGGATAACCATCCAAAATACGTTCTCTTGACGGATGACTTTGCCGGAGGCAACTACCAAGGCATCAAAACGATGCACGTTGCAGACTTCCTTCTTTCGGCTGAATAAATACATCTATCGGAGAAAATATACTGGAGGATATATTTATGTCATTAAAAGGTTTCTTGGGAAAAATGTTCAAAAAATCAGAGTCTACCGAGATTGTCCCCAAAGAGGAATCCGCTATTGCACCGTTTGCCAGCGATGCATTTCCTGTGGTTAGACTACAAGAGGGTCAGTTAGAAGCATATAAGAAAATCCCGATTGCGAGCCTTTCGACGTTGGGAACAGCTTTTTCGCAGTTGCCTGAGGGCGCTAGAACGATTACTCAAACCATTGAAAAAAAGATAGCTACAAGTGAACCATTATACAGAGCCATAAACCCGAAAGGGATTCAAGGACCTCTGCAACGTGGAAAATACGGTATTAACGGAAATATTATGCATGAAAATGTTATTGCCGCGAGATTACAATTTAATGAAATAGATAATCTACCGGTAACCGAAACTTCAACCACTACGTTGCCTCTCGATCCCACACTTATGGTTATTGCTGTGGCACTAATGACCATCGAGAAAAAACTTGATGGAATTCAGCAAAGCATCGAAACTGTTTTACAGTTCTTAAAACAAGAAAAGCAATCTCGTCAGCGCGGAAATCTTAATATGTTGATGGAGATTATGGAAGATTATAAACTGAATTGCAAAAATGAACAGTTCTGTGTATCACGAATCAGCGAGGTTTTATCCATAAAAACTGCCTCTTATCAGGATATTGATTTTTATCAAAACCAAATTGCTAATGAATTGCAAAAACAAAAAGGACTCCATAGCTCCAAAGATGCTAAAAATGTTCTTGATGCAGTTACATATCAATTTGCAGAATATCAGCTTGCGTGTCATTTGTATGCCTTTAGTTCTTTCTTGGATGTGCTCCTTCAAAAGACTTTTGATACGGTTGTCATAGAAAGTGTTACAGAAAAAATAAAGTTAATGGCACAACGCTACGAAGCGCTATATGCAGATTGCTATTCACAAGTTTCAAAATATCAACACTCTGCTCTTGAAGCCAAACTTCTTGATGTTGTTGGAATGGCTACTACAGGACTCGGTAAAGCGATCGGATCTATTCCCATCATAAAAGATGGTACAATTGATGAAGCTCTTATTAGTGCAGGAGCGTCGATCGGAAAGCACAATCAAGATGCTATAGAACGCAAAATCCATACATTCTCAGTACTTGAAGACAATAGAGTTAATCCTTTCATTGAAAATCTAAAATCTGTGAATTTACTATATAATACCGAAAACGCTATGATTACAGATGGAGAAAATCTATATATATTGCTTGATGGGTATAAGCAGAATTAAATTACCCCTGAAAGCGGTGTCGCCAATACGGTGACACCGCTTTTGCAAAAAGAGGCTAAAATGAACGAAAAAATCAGAGAACATACAATCGACTTTACCAATGTGAAAACCTATTTTGAAATGCATTCGGTTATAAGAGATTCGCTCGATTTTCCCGCTTACTACGGTTGCAACTGGGATGCATGTTGGGATTGCTTGACAGATCTTGCCGGCGAACCACTCTATATAAAAATCATTGGATTGGAAGTGATTCAACAGAAAAGATTCGAGAACGAGGCCAAAATATTGATCGATCTTCTTCAAGAATTCAAGCATTACGAAAACGATTCATTTGTCGATATAATACAAATAGAAATCATTGATCAAAAAAACGGTACGAAAACATTTTTGGAATAATATTCAAATAAATCAGAATGAAACAAAAAGCAATCCACGCGTCAGAATGGTGGATTGCTTTTTGTTTCCCGAAATTGGCTAAACACCGCGGCGTGCGCGGTAGGCGCTCGGTGTATTGCAGGCATAGGCCTTGAAGGTCTTCGTGAAATGCGAGAAGCTGTGAAAGCCAACGGCGAGCGCGATCTCGGAGATCGGAAGCGTGCCGTCCCTTAGCAAAGCCTTGGATTTTTCCACGCGGTACATCGCGAGGTATTCCATAAAGCGAAGGCCGAAGGCCGCGCGGAAGCGGCGGCAAAAATAGGCGTGGCTCATATAGAGCTTTGCCGCCACGAAAGAGGAGGAGATCGCCTCTGTATAGTATTGCGAAAGGATCTCGCTGACGCGTGCACAAAAGCCGTCACGCGCCGTGAGGGTGCTTGCCTCGATCTTCCCCTCTCGCAAAAGATAGGAAAAAACGAGAGAAAGCCGTGCCACGGTCTCCAGCTCCCAGCCCTTGCCGCCCTCGCGGCAGGCATCCACGGCGGCACGCACGAGCGCATAGACCTTGGATGCCGCTTCGCCCGAAAGCACCGCAGGCGGACGGAGCGTGCCGTTTTCAAGCCCCTCGGCCAAAGCGCGATCCGCAAGCAAGGAAAGATCAAAGCAAACGCAATCATGCGAAAAGGGTGCCAAGACCTCCTTCGAGTAGCAATGCGGCAGAAGCGGCGGGATCAGCACCACGTCCCCCTCCGAAAGCGGCAAGGCCTCACTCTCCCCCTCGATGCGCAGCTCCGCGCGCCCCTTGCGGATGATCAGGATCTCAAATTCCTTATGATGGTGAAAGATACGGTTGCCATGGAGGCGGTTATCCTCCTTTTCATAATCGTTGGAAACGTAGGCAAAGGGGATGGTTTTATATCTTTTCTTGAAATGATCGTCAAACATAATTCCCTCTTATGTCAAAATTATTATAATGCATGGCAAAAAAACAATAGTTTTACGGCGATTTTTATAATATAATTGTATCACAGATACAAATTTTGTCAAGAGGAGTTTTTTATGGCAGACAACAAAAGATGCTGGAAATTGATCTACTCCCGCTACGAGGGGCTTGAGAAAAAGGCCGTGGACCTTGTGAGCGCGGAGCTTGGCTCTTACGTGAGCCGTGATGCGGGCGTGTATTCCTTGTACGTGCTTCCCTGCGAGAAGGCAGACGAGGCCGTGATCGATTCGAGCGCCGTGATCCTCGGCGTGTATTCCGAGAACGCGCTGATCCGCCGCTATATGGAGGAAAGCGAGATCCCCGAGGGCGGCTACGCCGTGAAGGTGATGCGCGATCCCGAGGACAAGAGCCGTATGCTTGCTCTGATCACCGCGCACGAGCCGCAGCAGATTTTCTACGGTGCGGTTGACTTTGTGGACGATTATTTTGCAAAGGCCATCCCTGCGGACGGATGCCTGCGTATGCTGCACACGATGTTTGATGAAAATTACGGTGCTTTGCCCGAATACTTCCACGCCACCGCGCCGAAGATCAAGCGCCGCTGCGTTTTCACCTGGGGACATCCGATCAATGACTTTAGGAATTATATCGAAAACATGGCGCGCCTGAAGCTCAATCAGCTGATCATCTGGAACGACTTCGTGCCGATCAACGCAAAGGAGATCGTGGACTACGCGCACGAATACGGCATTCAGCTGATCTGGGGCTATGCCTGGGGCTGGTCGCCGAAGTCCTGCGCGGACTTCCGCGTGGCGGATCTTGAAAAGATCAAGGCAGGCGTGCTCGAAAAATTCGAGCGCGAATACGCGCCCCTCGGCGTGGACGGCATCTATTTCCAGTCCTTCACCGAGAACACGGGTGCTTACATTGAGGGCAGGCTCGTTGCCGATATGGTAACCGATTTCGTGAACGAAACCGCCGACGCGCTTCTTACACGCTATCCCGACCTTTACATTCAGTTCGGCCTGCACGCGCAGTCCGTCAAGGATCACCTCTCCTTTATTTCCAAGGTTGACCCCCGCATCGAGATCATGTGGGAGGACTGCGGCGAATTCCCCTTTAGCTACACGCCGAAGATCCCCGATCCCGCCTACTTTGAGCAAACGAAGGATTTCGCCTCCAAGATCGTAAATCTGCGCGGCGATGCCAAGGTTTCGATGCTGATGCGCGGCTTCACCACGCTTGCCTGGCAGCAATTCGTGCCGCAGAAGGGCTCCTTCGTGCTTGGAAAAAGCCACAAGCGCCTCGTGGATCACGACCGCGCAATTATGGAGCCGATGTGGCGCCATCTGCAGACCGAGTGGATGCTCGGCGGCGGCAAGGCGGTCTACGATATGACCAACCACGTGCTTACGGAAAACCACCCCGATATCGCCCTCGGTATGGCGGGGCAGTTTGCGGGCGGCCTTTGGTACAACGAGGCCTGCTGCGCCGAGATCCTCTGGGATCCCACCGTGCCCTATGACAAGATCTGCGAGCGTGTAGCACGCCGAAGATCGGTTGAGATCGTTTAAAATAGCATAAAAACGGCCTGCGCTTTATCCCTTCGGGAGCGCGGGCCGTTTTTTACTTTTTAATTAAATCTCCAAAAAGTGCCTCAGCGGCGGCTATTTCCTCCTCCGTTGGAAGAACGTCGGGCAGCGTGTTTTCCATGTCGAGTGCCTCGTATTTAGAGCGCGCGTAATTATGATATTTCAACACGCGCACACCCGTGACGTTTCGGAGTGTTTTTACGAAAGCGGCGATCGCGCCGATCTCCAAATCGTTCCATCCCGGCACAAAGGGAATGCGGATCTCGATTCTTTTTCCGAGAGAATCAAGATAGCGAAGATTATCAAGAATGAGGCCGTTTTCCACGCCCGTGCAGCGCTTATGCACCGCGGGATCGATCGCTTTGACGTCGTATAAAAATACGTCGGTGTAGGGGATCACCTTCTCAAAGGCTTTGCGCGAAACAAAGCCGCAGGTATCCACGGCGGTATGCACGCCGTTTTCCTTCAGCGCCTTTAAAAGCGCGGCGCAAAAATCCGCTTGCATAAGGCATTCGCCGCCCGAAAGCGTAACGCCGCCGCCCGAATTATCGTAAAACTCCTTGTCCTCAAGGAGCATGGGCAAAAGCTCTTCCACGCTCGTTTCCTTGCCGTAAAGCGTTAAGGCTTCGCCAAGGCAAACGCTCTCACACACACCGCAGCCAATGCATCGTTCACGCTTGAAAATATGTCCGTTTTCTTCCATTTTGTGCGCGTTTTGCAAACAAATATTTGCACATTCACCGCATCCGATGCATTTATGCGCATAATACGCAAGTGCCGGCTTCATGAAAATCCCCTCGGGATTGTGGCACCAAACACACTTCAATGGGCATCCCTTAAAAAACACCGTGGTGCGAATACCGTCTCCATCGTGAACGGCAAAACGCTTGATCTCAAAAATTGTTGCTTTCATCAGCAAAGCGCCTCCGCCTGGCGGATAAAGCCGTCCTGCTCTTCCTTCGTGATGTTATTAAAGAGAACGTTCCAGCCGCAAACGCGGATCTGCAGATCGCGATACTTTTCCGGATCTTTCTGCGCCTCGCGCAGCGTGTCCGCGGAGAAAACGTTCATATGAATGGCGTGACCGCCGCGGCGCATAAAGGTGAGAAGAAGCCCCAGCATGGCGGCAAGTCCGTCCTCGCCCTGCACAGCCGTTGGATGCAAGGCAAAATCAAGGCAGGCATCACCGCAGAAGGAGGATGCATCGATCTTCGTTGCCGAAAGGATAGCGGCGGTTGCGCCCGAGCGGCTCTGTCCCATCGAGGCGGATGCGTTCTTTGCAAGCTCCTCACCCTTTCTTCTTCCGTTCGGGGAGGATGCGGTCATCGGTGCCTGCGTATAGGACATTCTCGCCACGTGGAAGCCACAGCTCCAGATGCCACCGCGCACCTCGGTATTCTTTCTGCCACTGACATTCTGCGTGCAAAAGTCCGAAATATCCTTGGCAAAGAAATCCGGAAGATCGCGGTTATTGCCGTACTTATCGGGATCGCGCAGAAGGCGAAGGCGCATTTTTTCATCGTCCTCAAAATCCTTATTCAGCATCTCTACGAGTGCTTCAAGCGAGATCTCTTTTTTATCGTAGACGTATTTTTTGATCATGGCAAGCGAATCCGCGACGTCCGCAAGGAAACCGAAATTCATTTGCGTGCCGTTTTCCAAGGCGCCGCCCTTCATTGCATCCTTGCCCTTTTCAAGGCAGGTCGGGAAGGTGGCGGAGAGCATCGGCTGTGGGTTGACGTATTCGTGATACGCCTCGTAGGCGTTGACGATCTCGATGATATTATCGATCACGTACAAAAGATTTTTCTTGTATTCCGCATAGAGGGCATCAAAGGTTTCGTATGCGGAAAGTGAGGGTGACTTTCTGCCGCAAAACTCGTCCGTCACGCCGTCCTTGCCCTCGTGGAGCGTGTATTCCAGGGGCTTTAAGAGATTGACGCAATTCATACCCGAACCAAACGAACCCTGCACACTGTACTCATAGCAGCCCGTCACGTGGCAAAGACGCGCCTGCTCCTCGGTTGCGCCTCTCTTCACCAAGGCCTTACGCATGGTGGCATCGCAAACGAAAACGATACAGTTATGCCCTCTGCGGATCATATCGAGAGCTTTTTCGAGGAAGGGCTTCGGCGTGCTTTCGGCAACCTTGATCTGAATCTTGGGGTTATAGATTCCCATTTTATCGTAAACGTCAAGGAAGAGATAGGACATTTCGTTGATCTCGGTCGTTCCGTCCGCCTTTTCGCCGCCGAGATACACGGGCTGATTCCAATAGTTGCCGATCGCGGTGAATTGCAGGAAAAAGTACGCAAGATCGGTTCGGATCTCCTCTTCGCTCACGCCCCTTTCCATATCCTTTTCGTAAAAAGACTGATACAAACGGTCGAAATTCGAGAGCGAGCGCACCTGTAGCCCCTGGATATGCTCGCTGACCATAAAGTAGATGTAGGAGATAAGGAGGGCTTCATAGAAGGTATCGGGCGCACCTATGGAAATAGTTTTGAGCGCCTTTGCCATTTTTTCACAGCCCTCGGTTTTTTCAGCGAGATCAAGAAGGCGGTGCACGAGCATAAGAAGCGCCTCATAGGTGATACGAACGCTCTCAAAGAATGCATCCTCCTCGGCGGTTCTCTCCTTTTCGCGGCGAATGCGCTCGCTCTCAGCAAGAAGCCCTGCAAAACCAAGCGAAAAAATGCGCTCCCACACGGGCACGCTATGGTCGTAGTCCGGCCACATCGTTGCGATACCGCGAGATTCAAAGTGCGCGCGCTTTTTGCCCACCTCGGGAATGATCTCTTCAAAAACCTCTTTCCGCCATTTTGCGGTCACGGTTTTATCCAAGGGGCGGTCGATCATGCAGATCGCAGGAAAGGGATCTCTTGCATCCACACGGATTCTTGTGTTTTTCAAAACGACCTCAAATGCAAGCGACTTACGAATTGCGTGCGGCAGATCTGCATTTTCCGCATCGGTTTTCTCAATCAGCGCATATATTTCCTCACCGCTTTTGCCCGTTTCGGGCGAAAAATAGGCATCGTTTCTCACGAAGCGATTTCTCTGATGCACAAGTCCTATAAAAGATTCGCGATCGTAATATTTTTTCATAATATATTTTTCATCTTGCGGGCGAATGTATTGCATAACAAAATCCTCCTAAAGCAGGCAAAACGCCGTTTTTTCTGTTTTCAGTATATCACAGAGCGAAAAAAAGTCCATAAAGAAAACAAAACACTTGACGAAATCGAAACAAAAGGTTATAATGAAGGTATAGAAAAAACGGGAGGCTCAGCATTATGTTTTTGGATCTTTTGGGAAGTGCCGTTTGCTACGTACACTATGCGGACTTTGTGCCGCCGGCATTTGGAAAATTATTGCACACAAACCGCCCGTATCACGGCCTCGTGCTGAACGATCCCGGCGTCGCGCGCGACTATATATTTGAAGATGGAAAAGTTCTGCACACCGAGGGGAACACGCTTTTTTATCTGCCAAAGGGCTCGAGCTATCGCGTGCAGCGCATCAGCGGCAAGGGCGGCTGCTACGCCATCAATTTTGATTTTACCCCACAGATTTCTGCCGCCCCCTTTATGCAAGTACTGAGAAACGCAGAGAGCGTGCGCCGTAGTTTTCGCGAGGCGGCTCGCGTTTTTGGTACCGGCATAACGGGACTCACCGTTGCGCAGCGCTCGATCTGCGAGATCCTCCTTGCAGGCTACGAGGAAGAAAAGCACGCCTACGTGCCGGACAGCCGCGCCGCCCAGCTCGCGCCCGCGATGGCAAAGATCCACGCCGAATTTTATAAAAATGAGCTTCGCATCGCAGAGCTTGCCGCGCTTTGCGGCATCAGCGAGGTCTACTTTCGCCGCATTTTCCACGCCCTTCACGGAAAAAGCCCCAAGGAATACGTGATCGATATGCGCATCGAACGAGCGCGGCGGCTTTTATCGGACGGCAGCTTTACCGTTCGCGAGGTTGCGGCGCTTTGCGGCTACTTTGAGGAAACGCATTTTTCAAGAGAATTTAAGCGTCACACGGGATGCTCGCCCAGCGACTATGCAAAATAAAAAAGAATGCGCAAAAAAACGCGCATTCTTTTTTACATAAATTTTGTTCCATCACGGTATAAATCTTTGAAAAATACAATTTTTCATTTTTTAAGAATCTCCAAAAGAGAAGTTTTCACCTAAAAAAATCTTCCCACGTACAGAGCAACCAAGCGAGGAAATTTCAGATGATAAGCCCCGAGCGCGACCCGAAGCCGTATTTACATACGGCGAATGGGAGCGTTCGGGGCTTTGCGCTAAAGCTCTCCAAAAGAGCAGGTTTCGCGGGAGAATCGTTGTTCCCGCCCCGTGAGGCGTACATAGGTACGGCGAGGGACGGGAACGGCGATAGAAAACGGTCTTTCATAAAACGGAGAATTTCGGAGAAATTCAACCTTGATATTCTACAATCTCATTTTACGCTCGACCGTTTTCGATCTCACCGAAAGATGCCTTTTGCTCAATTGTTGCAGCAGCAGCAAAATACAATCACAATAGCCAGAATAATGATCCAGGTGCAGTTATCGTCAAAGAGATGGCACAGGCAGTTGTTGTTCATATATGTTTTCCTCCAAATGATGCTTTTGCAAGCCTTTTTCGCTTGCTTAATACCATCATATGCGAAGAAAAAACTTTGGTGATTGAAATGCTTTTTATTCTGCCGCTAAAAAGGCGGTAAAGGGCAGGACGAAGCCGCCCTCTCCCGATGCGCTGATGTCTCCGCCGATCACACGGTGGCGGTATACGATCACGTTTGCATACACCGTGAGATTTGAATCCTTATAATTCTCTACAGTATAAGTATATCTCTGTACTTTTTTCTTACAGTAACCCGAAAGATCCAGCCCTTGTGCCTTCTGGATCTCATTATACGAAAGCAGAACACGATCCAGCGTCTCGGGCATCGTGAAGCTTTCCTCCGCCTCCGAATCCGCCGATGCGCAGATCCCGAACTGCGAGAGAAATTCAATACGATCCTCCTTGGTGCTGATATCCGAGAAGCGATATGCGCCGTCACTCATGGCGGAAACGCTGTCCGCGCCCGAGAACGCCATAATGCCGACCAACAGCGAAACCGTTAGCGCAAGAATACCAAAAAAGCGAAGCGTGGATGCCCGCACAGAATAAATAAACATACCGATGACCTCCGGGTGGATTGTTTGGTATTTTACTCTATGCGAAAGCACCCACGCTTATGCAAAAAAATGTTTTACGGCTTTTCTATGACGGGATAGGACGTGCCCCGATATTCGCACCCCTGAAAAAGACCGCGCTCAGACATACGGCGGCGGATCTCGATCAGGACGGGATCCTTTTTCCGCACCCAAAGCGGCGCGACCAAAAGATCGCCGGGCGAATCCCCCGTGAGGCGGTGGATCCAGAAATCCGGGCGCAAATGCGTAAGCACCGCGATGGCATCCTCCACGTAGCCATCAAAGGTCAGCGGCGTATATTCCCCTCTTTCATACATACGGCAAAGCTCGGTATCGCGCGAAACATACGTGGAATGCAGCTTCACGCCAAAAAGCGGAAAACGGTTTACGTAGTCCACGGTCTTTAGGAGCTGTTCTCTGTCCTCGCCCGGGAGCCCCGCCATCAGATGCACCACGGCACGCACACCGTGGCTCGAAAGGATCTTCATCGCATGCTCAAAAGCTTCCTTTTTATAGCCGCGGTTGATACGCGCGGCCGTTTCATCACTCTCGGTTTGCAGGCCAAGCTCGATCCAGACGTCGGTTTTATCCTTATAAGATGCAAGCAGACACGCCACGTCCTCGTCAATACAGTCCGGCCGTGTTCCCACCGTGAGGGCAACGATGCGACCGTCACACAGGGCGGCATCGTAACGCTCCTTCAAAACATCGATCGGCGCGTACGTGCCCGTGAAATTCTGAAAATACGCGATGTATTTTTCTCCCGGCTTTGCGCTTGCAAGTGCGCCTTCCATCTGCGCCGCAACGCCCTTTTTCTGTATGTGCTCTCCCGATCCGCGTTCGCCGCAGAAGATGCAACCGCCAATACCGCACGTTCCGTCACGGTTGGGGCAGGTAAAGCCGCCATCAATACAAAATTTGCGGATCTTCGCGCCGTAAAGGCGGCGCAAAAGCACGCTGAGATTGTTGTATTCCATAATCAAGAAATAAAGATTTTGAGAAAACCAACTACGCCGTAGGATGCCAGGCACATGATCACGCCCGCGCCAAGAACGCCGAGCAGAGCGGCGAGGAAGGAGCTTTTCTTGGGGAGATCAAAGAGGGATGCGATCAAAGAGCCCGTCCAAGCGCCCGTTCCCGGCAGTGGGATCATAACAAAAAGGAGAAGGCCCCAGAAGGCACCGCCGAAGCGCTTCGGCTTTTTTTCCTCGATCGGCTCCGCCGCCTCGGTGGCATTGTCACCGTCTTCCGCCGCATTCTTACCGTGATCCACGATCTTGCCGCTATGCTTATGCGCTTTTCTTCTCACCCATTCCACGATGGGACGAAAGATCTTGAAGCGGGCAAGAAAGTCCAGCACCTTCGGAATAAAGAGAAGAATGAAGGGCACGGGAAGCATATTGCCGATCACGGCGCAGAGATAGTTTAAATAGAACGGAACGCCGAGCGCCGCGCCAACGGGAATCGCGCCACGCAACTCCACGATCGGAAGGATCGAGATAAGGAAAATATACAATATGTTTTTCATTTTCTTTCCTTTTTCGTTATCTTATAATTTCATTTTCATGAAGAACAACGCCGCTGTTTTTCAGCTTTTCCTGCAAATATGCAACGTTTAGTTTACTAAAATCATCCGAAATTGCGGCCGCGGTGCCTGCCGCCTGCCCCGTTACGGCGCAACACGGGATCACACGCATCACGTCCCAAAGGCGTTCATCCACCGATGTGCATCTGCCGGCAACCACAAGATTTTTAACCAAAGGATCATAGAGTGTTCCAAAAGGAACCTCCCAAACGGGGCCTCTCTTTTTCCAGTTGGAAACAAGGCCGATCGAATCCTCAAAGCGCGTGTGCATCTCATCATATTTCAAGGTGTACGCACCCTCAATTTTTCTGGTCATACGGATCTGCGGGATCGAGGGGATCGTTGCGATCACGGCATCGGGCGTTTGACTTCTGAGCGAGAGATAATTCTTCAAGATCTCCGCGTGCGCAAGCACCGTCTGCTCCGAAAGCTCCTTGCCCGAAAGCCCCGAAAAGCGGCGCGCGACCAAGGGCGCGGCCTCGTTACCCGTGCGCTCCTCCTCGGGAATATCCGCGAAGCCGTGCTGCCGCAGATGATACCCTTCCTTGTCCGCATAATAATACCAGGCTGCCAGCACGTTTCCTACGCGATGCGTTTCGGTTTTTGCACTCGCAAAATGTGCAATATCGCAGTCACCCGTGGCATCTACAACGCTCTTCGTGTAATATTTGGTATGTCCCGATTTATTCACTACAGTCAGACTTTCGATCTTTCCGCTGTGCACAGTGGCATCCACGGCATAGCTACCGTACATAATATCCACCCCCTCCGAGAGCAAAAGCTGCTCTGCAAGGATCGCAAAGGTCTGCGCATTGTACTGCACCTCGAAGCGCTTGTCATGCTCCGTGCGCGTGCCCACACCGTCCAGCCAATTTTCGGGATAACGCGCCTCTGCGCCATGCTTTATGGAAAGGCGGAGCAGCTCCTCCGCGATGCCGAAGGACACCTGATGACCGTATCCGTCGCAGAGCGGCAGATAGATCGTGATAAGACCTGCCGTTCCCAGGCCGCCAAGCATATATTCCTTTTCAAAAAGAACCACGCGCGCGCCCGCTCTTTTCGCGGCCAACGCGGCGCTGATGCCCGCAAATCCGCCGCCGCAAACAGCAACGTCGTAATCTCTGTTTTCAAGATATTGCATTTTTACCTCCAAAGGCATTTTGTCTATTGTATCACACTTTTTAAAAAAGCGCAAGACGCATCTTTTTACCCAAACACCTCAGCCGCTGCGACCACGCGCATCAGATCCGTATTCACCTTATCCCTTCCGTAAGCATCGAAAAAGCGGTCACGGTATCTGTCGGTTTTTAAATTAAACCACAGTGTCCACGCGCCCCAGAAAAGATCCACGTGCCTATCCCCTACGCCGCCGTTTCCAACATCGATAAAGGATGTAATGCGGAAGTCCTTCAGCATAATGTTTGGCAGGCAATAGTCGCCGTGCAGCAGCACCTCATTTTTCAAAAGCGAGCGCCCCTCGCAAAGCACGCGGTGCGCATCTGCCGCCGAGGCAAAGGGATGCTTTTCTCCGAAAAGAGATAGGTCGCAAGCCCCTTTTGCATAATTTTGATCCGCCAAGGCAAGATATTCGCCCATTCGATCCTGCACGGGGCAATCCCGTGCATCGGTCTCATGCAAGGAACGCAGGGTCTCGCCCATCACGGCGGCGAGCCGCAGAGGATCCGAAAGGAAGGCTGTATGCGTGGCATCCTCTCCCTCGGCGCGTGCAGTGAGAAGCCAATCGGCCGCATCGGATACGTAGGAAAGCACCTCGGGCGCAAGGCCCTTTTTATGAAAATACGCTCCCATTTCCGCCTCGCGCGCAAGGCTTCCCTTCGCGGCAGTTTTGAGGTAATACCCCCTGCCTTTTTCAATGAAATACACCCTTGCCTCGGGCGAGCAGGAGCTATCGTATACGCAAGCGCCGCAAAGAAGCCGCAAGACCGCGGCAGGCGCATCCGTCGGCAACGCTGAAATCAAGGTGCGTTTCATGATTTTTCTCCGTTGTAAAAGTGAATTTTCACCGATCCGTCTCTGCATTTTCCGTCCGTTTCGATCAGGATGCGGATACGTGTGCCCTTTTTCCCCTCAGCGTAGCCGCCGATATCGGAAATACTTTCTCCGCCCTTCAAGGAAAACAAGGGACACATCTTGCCATCCGCGCCCTCATAAGAAACCGAGAGACTTCCCTCTCCGAGCGAGGCGGTATAAGAAAGTGCGCCTTCGCCATCCGCATCCTTGCGAAAGGATTCGTAAAGGTACCCGTTCAGCGTGCCAAACCGCACCGAAAGCGTTCCGCCGATGCCGCTTCTCACAAGCATCGTTGCCGAATAACTATCCGCGTGGCAGGAAGCAAACGAGAAAAGGATGGAAATGCAAAGAAAAGTATACAATATTTTTAAGAAAAAATGTTTCATTTTCGTTTTCCAAGCACTGTTTAGCATTCCTTTTCCCGGCTTTAAAAGCCGATATTATCCTTGGAATACTTCTCGGGCGAAAAGCCATCGAGCCTTACGTCCTTGGCCTCAATGCCAAGCTGCTCACAGAGCACGGAAAGCACTCTGCCGCCGATCTTTTCCGTTCCGAGATCGGTGTAGTAATGCACGAAATCCGAATGTGCTTCCGCGGGAAGAGAGGCTGAGAGCGTATACAGATCGTTGATCACCGTATCGGTATTTTTGAGAGCCGAAACGGCAATGGCATTATATTTTTCAATATTGCTGTCATGGCGATTAAAATCTGCTCCCGGCGCCCCCTCGATTGCCGAGGTGGAGGTTGCAAACACGATTTTCGCCTTGGGAAAAAGCATGCGCAAGCGGCGATCGATGCGCGGAATCACGTTTGCATAATATTCGGGCGTGGAGAGCGGCTCGTCACCAAAAAGCTCCAGAACGTCCCAAAGTCCCGCATTCCAGTGCACGAGATCCACGTCATCGGGCGCGCCCATTTTATTTTTCCACTCGTGCGCAAAGCGAAGCACGTTTTCGGCAAAACGGCAGTTTTCGTCCGGATAATAGACCTCCGCTACGTCCGCGAGTGCTTCCTTTACGTATTTATCGTAACCCATGCGAATGGAATCTCCGATTAAAACGATTTTTTTCATGATTGAGTCCCCTTTATATGCTTATATGCTTTCAAACTGTCTTGCAAAATGCATTTTCGCATTGCCGTACAGAATTTTTTCTTTCTCGTCATCGCGCAGGCGCGCATACTCAATGCGCCCTCTTTGGAAGCCCGCGGCATACGTATCCGTACCGAAAAACACCTTCTCTGCGCCAACGCGCTCCACGGTGTATTCGATCACGTTATTTTGCCGGGAATCACCGCCCGAGGTATCTGCATAGATATTGCCGTGCTTGGCATTTCGAATGGCCTCCGCGTAATCCACGGAATGGATATGCGCGATGATCAGATTCATATTTGGGTAGCGATCCGCAAACTTCGGCATCAGGGGCACCTTATCAGGGTGCATCAGCACGAAGCAGCCAAGCTCGTTTGCGAAGGAAAAGATCTTGTCCGCATATTCGCAAATATCGTATTTGTGGCCGACCGAATGGATTTTGATGCCGAGCACCTTTTCATCCCCGATCCTTCTTTGGATCTGGTCAAACAACCGCTCCTGCCTCGGATCCAGGACAAGCCACTGATACACGCGCGGATCGTTTTTTGCCTGCTCGGCCAGCTTCTCGTTTTGCTCGTAGATCTCATCCGTGTGCAAAACGGCACTGTAATAGGAAAATCCCCCGGCCGAAATACCTGCGCTCTTGTATTCCTCCATCATGAAGGAAAAATTCCGCTTATGCAAGGGTGTTGGCTCCACGTCCAGCGGCGAGCCGGAATTGCAATGCGTATGTAAATCGATAATTTTCATTCTTTCACCTCATATAACACATAAGAACAAGTTACAATTCTGTATTTTTATTAAAGCTCTAATGTATCGGCATATGCCTGAAGGATGCGTTCGATCTCGCTCTCATTCTCATAGAAAACCGCGTCACATTCATCAAGAAGCGCGCTGATCGTATCCTCCTCGTCATTCTCATCGTAGGCAAGGAAAGCGGTATACGCCTTTTCGATATTCTCACGCAAAGCCTCCTCTAAAACCGTATAAAGAGCCTCCACCGTTTTCGGAAGATCGGAGGTGTTTGAAACGTTATCAAAAAACTGCGCATGACCGCCGTTGTTGACCTCCGCTTGATAGGTCATCAGCTCCGCATACGGCGAGGCCGCCGCCTCATCCGCCCATAGCTCCCACATTTTGTTCCATTTCTGCGCCTCAATGGGTAGCTCCTTCTTTTTTCTTTTAAAAAAATCAAATAATCCCATGGTTTGTCTCCTTTTTATTTTCGGGAATAGAGAAATTCAGCCGATCGCTTTTCCTTCCCCTTCTTTTTCACATTCAAAGCCCATAACGCTTGCAATCGATGACACGGCGGGGATGGTTTTGAGCATAAGGCTAACCTTTATCTATGGCGCGAAAGACAAACGACCAACTCAACGTGCCTCAAGACTCCAAAAGGTCTCAAAATGGTCGAAAAACGGGGGTTGTAAAGCCAAAAGGTATATTTTATTCTGTGCTATAAAAGTTTTGAATTTTTACCTTAGGGCAATTGGATAGATTCGCGATGCTTTTCTCCACCCATTCATCATATAGTTTAATTTTGTTGTGAGATGGCAGAAAAACGTTTGTTCCCAAGAATATACTGTCCCAAACAAAAGTATATTCCTTCTGATTTTTCATTCTTATGTAAGCAACAACACTTTCGTCAGTAAATTTCACAACAATACTGCTTACATCGTCATATCGCAGTATTTTAATTCTTGCTTGCTCGATGGCTACTACACGTTTTTCAGTAATCGTTATTCCATAATTAAAACGGAAATAAGTAGCGACAAGAATTACAACACCAAGCAGTAAACATAAAATCGCCAAAGCATAATTATGATCTTCAGTAATAAAAGCTACTGCCATTAAAACGAGCAATGTCAACAAAAATGCAACACCAATCATAAATAGCCAAAGCTTTCGATATTTGATTTTCATTTTGACTTTCATCAAGGCTGCTCCTTTCGATATGTTATACTAAACCGCTGTAAAATGCACTTTCGAGTTTTGCTCGAAAGCAACATTTGTCCTCAACTGTTTTCCTTTGCGGTGGTGATAGATTTAACAAGCATACGGCGAATAGCTCCGCATTCCTGCAAAAGCGCTTTTTCAATTGATTCGCTTATCGCATTTGAACCGCCAAGCATTTCAATCCACCACTCTGTTTCCTCGCATTCCTTAAGAGCAATATGAAATTCCTTTGGGATTATTGGTGAAGTTTTTGCTTTGCAAAAGTGAAGCCTGATAAGGTGAAGTTACTCGCTAACGCTCGTAGTGAAGTTGTTCGTCAATTTGCTCTGCAAATTTCCTCACAGTGAAGTTTTGCTCGCTTCACTC
Organism: Clostridia bacterium; assembly: GCA_017938205.1. GTDB lineage: Bacteria > Bacillota > Clostridia > Oscillospirales > CAG-272 > UBA1740. The sequence continues at coordinate 6,195 of JAGBCA010000051.1, read as the reverse complement.
GCAAAGTGAAGTTAAGTTCGCCCTAAACTACTATTCACTTGCGCCACTCGTGGCGCAAACTTCACTTCGGCGGTAGCCGAAACTTCACTGCTTGCAACTTCACTCGCCGCAGGCGAACTTAGTTGTCGAGTCCTCGTGTGAGACACACGACGGACTCGACATGCCCGGTCCCCGGGAACATATCCACGGGCTGCACTTTATCGGTTGTGTAGCCGAGCGGAGCGAGGATCGCGACGTCGCGCGCAAGCGTATCGGGGCCACAGGAAACGTAGACGATCGTGCGCGGGGAAAGAGAGGCAACGAAGGAAAGGAGCTTTGCGTCGCAGCCCTTGCGCGGGGGATCGAGAACGATCACGTCCGGGCGGATCGCCTCGCCGCGTGCTTTTTCCGCATTTTCGAGGATCTTTTCCGCATCGGCGGCATCGCCGACGAAGAAGGAGGCGTTTTCGATGCCCGAAAGGGCTGCGTTTTGCTTTGCACATTCGATCGCATCGGCAACGATCTCGATGCCGATCACCTCGCGCACGTCCTTTGCCATGGAGAGGCCGATCGCGCCCGTGCCGCAATAGAGATCAAGAAGAAGATCCGTCTTTCTAAGGCCTGCAAGCGCTTTCGCCTCGCCGTACAGAAGCTCTGCGCCATCGTGATTGACCTGATAAAAAGCAGAGGGCGCGATCCTCAGCGTTACGCCCGAGAGCTCGTCCGTCATATAATTCTGCCCCCAAAGCGTGCGGTAGGTATCCGAGAGGATCACGTTGGTATCCTCGCGGTTTTCGTTGATAAGAATGCCGACCACGGAAGGAAACGCCGCGCATACGCGCGAAACGAGCGCTTCCTCGCAGGGCAGGCCGCTGCCGTTGATCACGAGCGTTAAAAGCACCTCGCCGTTTTTCTCGGCGCGGCGAAGATATATGTGACGAAGCAGCCCTTTTCCGGTTTTTTCGTCATACACGGAAAGATCGTTTTCCTTAAAAAACACGCGCAAAAGCTCTAAAATCTCTGCAAAGATCTTCGGTTGGAGGGGGCAGGCGGCCGCTTCCTTGACGGTATGGCTCTTCGGCGCATAAAAGCCGAAAACATAATTCCCCTTTGCATCCTTGCCGATCGGATACTGCGCCTTGTTGCGATAGCCGCAGGTCTGCCCCGTGGACAAAACGGGCAACACCTCGATCTCCGAAAGTCCCGCCTTGCGGAAGGAGGCACGCACGTTACCCTGCTTAGTTTTCAGCTCATGGGCGTATTCAATATTCTTATATGCGCAAGCCGTGCAGGCAGGATAGGGGCAGCGCCCCTCCGTACGCAGCGAAGAGCGGACGAGCAGTTTTTTCACGATGGCAACGGCATACGAGGCGTTCACCTTAATGAGCTGTGCCTCCACGGTATCTCCCGTGACCGCGCCGGAAACAAAAACAGCCTTTCCGTCTATCCGTGCAACGCCGAATCCAAGATTGTTCAGGTCCTCGATCTCGAGGCGTACAATATCATTCTTTTTCATAAAAAGTTCCTAAAATGCAAATATTTGTTTTCAATTAAAGAGTATCTATCTTGTTTTCGTTGCGATATTCCTTCGGCGTTTTACCAAACGATGCCTTGAAGCTTTTGGTAAAATAGGAAGCATCTGTAAAACCGGTTTGCTCTGCGATCTCGGCCGTTGTTTTCTCCGTTGTAGCAAGAAGCGCGCAGGCCGTGCGAAGGCGATAGGCGATCACGTACTGCTTTAAGGTGATGCCGAGCTTCTTTTTGAGCATCTGGCTCACGTAGAAGGGATGATAGCCGAACACGGCACCAAGCTCGGTATTGGAGATCTCGTCTGCCATATTCTCGCGGATATAGGAATCGAGGTTGGCGGCCATGGCGACAGGCAAAGCGTTTTCCCCCTCGGTGACAAGCGCGCCGAGCAAAAGGAGCTTGAGCATCGCGGAAAGCCGCGCTTGCGCATCGCTTGCCGAGGAATTATAGATGTCGCACATACGGAGAAAGGTCTCCCTCTCCCCCGCCATATCCTCAACGAAAAGCGCCTGCTCCTCCGATGCGGTTGGTTCTATACCGTATATAGGAAGAAAGCGGATCACCACGGCACGCACGTGCTTGCTCTTTGCGGCAAATGTGCAGAAGGGCGGCAGATAGCAAAACGCACCGGGGCGCATATGCGTGACTTCGCCTGCGCAGTCGATCGCAAGATCCCCCGAAAGCACGAAAACGGCTCTCGCCTCGGGAAAGCTGCTTTGCGTTTGCGAAATTCCTTTATCCAAAAGCAGTACGGCACGTACCTCAGGGTTCAAAGCATTCAGATCCATCGTCACTTCTCCTCATATCATAATCAATAAAGCGTTTTCCATTATTTCCCTTCCATTGTATCATTTTCCAAGGGGAAAATCAATAAATTTCAAAAAAATCGCCAAAATATTTTCAAAAGGGCTTGACAAAACGAAAAACCTGTGATACAATAATCGGGCAAAGCAAATTTGGCTCGTTGGTCAAGCGGCTAAGACACGGCCCTCTCAAGGCTGAAACATGGGTTCGATTCCCGTACGAGTCACCAATATTATAGGCACCTTCGACGGTGCCTATTTTGTTTATTTTGCATCTTTCCTCTTCTCATTTTTCACTTATATGAATAATATGTTTCTTATTTATTCAGCGAATATGACGAAATTTTCGTTATTTTTTTGACAAAACACCCCTTCCCTTCCTTTGATCTCTTTATTCCGAGAGAATATTTTTAATAAATTTTAGGAGAAAAACAATGGAAAACAAACTTACACAAAAGTACGGTCTGTTTACCGCCATTGCCATGGTTATCGGTATCGTTATCGGCTCGGGCGTGTTCTTCAAGGGTCAGAACATCCTGAACGCAACGAACGGCAACCTTGGTACGGGCATTCTTGCCTGGATCATCGGCGGCGCGATCATGATCATCTGCGCGATCACCTTTGCGGGCTTCGCTATGAAGTTCCAGAAGGTCAACGGCGTGGTTGACTATGCAGAGGCAACCTGCGGCAAGGGATACGCTTACTTCCTTTCCTGGTTTATGATCACGATCTACTACCCCGGTATGACGAGCGTTCTCGCTTGGGTATCCGCGCGTTACACGCTGGTGCTCTTCACGGGCAATGACGATCTGATCGCAAGCGGCCTTTGTATCGCTCTTGCCTGCTTCTACCTGTGTGCCGTATTCGCAATGAACGCACTGGCTCCGAAGATCGCAGGTAAGTTCCAGGTTACCACCACCGTGATCAAGCTGATCCCCCTGGGACTCGTTGCCATCGTTGGTACGGTCGCAGGCTTGATCAACGGAAACACGGTAAACGCCTTCACGGGTGCCGTTGCAAGCGATGCACAGGGCGGCGGTCTCTTCGCAGCCATCATCGCAACCGTATTCGCATACGAGGGCTGGATCGTTGCTACCTCGATCAACGCCGAGCTGAAGAACGCAAAGCGCAACCTTCCCTTGGCACTGCTTCTCGGCGGTATCGTTATCGTTGCTATCTACGTTCTCTACTTCATCGGTCTTGCCGGTGCCGCTCCCGTTGGCGATCTGATGGACAAGGGTGCAACCGTTGGCTTCCAGGGTCTGTTTGGAAAAGGCGGTGCCGTATTCCTTAACCTCTTCGTTGTTATTTCCTGCCTTGGTACCTTAAACGGCCTGGCCGTTGGATGCTCCCGCGGTATGTACGCAATGGGCGTTCGTCATCAGGGTCCCCGCCCCGTTACGATGGCAGAGGTCAGCCCCACCACCAATATGCCCTCCAACTCCGCTTGGATCGGTCTTCTGGTTTGCGGCGCTTGGCTCTTCTACTTCTACGGTGCAAATCTGACGAACTCCATCTTCGGCCTCTTCACCTTCGATTCCTCCGAGATCCCGATCGTTACGATCTACGCCTTCTATATCCCCGTATTTATCATGTTTGCTATTAAGTACGGCAAGGAAGACAAGCTTCGCAACCTCGTAATGCCCATCCTTTCAACCATTGCATCGGCATTCATGATCTTTGCCGCCTTCTATGCACACGGCGTAACGCCCTATCAGAAGGCTGCCGCAAATGGCGAATTTGCCTTCCCCATCCTCTTCTACCTCATCGTATTTGCCGTTATTATGGGTATCGGCGTGATCTTCTACAAAAAGAAGAACAACGTTGAGATCGCGGATTCCGCAGAATCCTCCGAGGAAGCATAAACAGATACTCTCTTAAAAGGGACTGCCCCGATGCGGGCAGTCCCTTTTCTCTTTCCGTTTTCTTCCTTTTCTTCCATATATTGTTCCTTGCCAAGAGCGCGGGAATGTGATATGATTTTTTCATCGGCGGAAAGCGGGGATCTTTTCTCCCTCTGCTTTGCGGCACTGCCTTTTGCCGCCCGCCGAAGAGGCGTTCGATCTGACGATCCCGGCACCACCTTGTTCTTGCTTAGCAATTGGCTCCGGTAATAAGCAGAAAGCGAATATCGCTTTCTCTCTTTTTCGGACGCCGCTGCAAAAATCCAAAGGAAAGGAGATTTATGACAAAAGCAACAAACAAGGTTTTAGGACTATTATTTTGTCTTGTTTTCCTCGCCTTGACGGCTCTGCCCACATTGGCCGCAGGAAAACGGACGGAGCTTACCCCGAAAACGATCCGCGACAAAAGCGTCGGCAGCTATCCGAGCGTTCGCATCACCGTGAACGGCGAAACTCTGGCGGGCGGCGGAATCCTCATCCACGATACGACCTACATACCTCTGCGCGCCTTTACGGATGTGCTCACCGATGCACATATCGGTTATGATAGCGTAAGCCGCCAGGCAAGTGTGGAGGACGAGGGACTCGTAATGCTGGTGAGTGACGGCGGCAACGTGATCTACGCAAACGGCCGCGCGTTGTATTCCCTTACGCCCGCCGTGGTGATGAGCGACGGAAGGATGTATCTGCCCGTGCGCATAGCGGCAAAGGTTATGGGTGTGACGGTTTCCTGGAGTGACAAGACACGCAGCGTTTCTATCGGAGGCGGTGCGCAATATCTCGTTTCGGGCGATCGGTATTATAACAAGGACTCTCTGTATTGGCTCTCGCGCATCATCAGCGCGGAAAGTCAAGGCGAGCCCCTGCTTGGCCAGATCGCCGTAGGAAGCGTTGTGCTCAACCGTATGCGCTCTCCGCTCTATCCGAATACGATCTACGGCGTGATCTTTGACCGCCGCTACGGCGTGCAATTCAGCCCCGTGAAGGATGGAAGCATTTATAAAGCCCCCTACGAGGTCTCCGTGACGGCAGCGAAGATCTGCCTTGAGGGCTACAGTGTTTCCTCCGAGATCCTGTTTTTCTTAGAGCCGCGCATCGCGATCTCACAGTGGGTGCCAAACAATCGACCCTACCGCTTTACGATCGGACATCATGATTTTTACGCTTAAGATTTTTTGAAAAATTGGCAGATTTTTCTCCATAAGACTTGCAAAAAGGCAAAAAGTATTGTATACTATTTCTGTAAAAAACACCTTACGGGAGAAAAAATCATGGTATACAAATTACAGGTTGCGGGTCTTACGAGAGATCTGCCTCTTTGCCCCATCGGAGAAAATCTGAATATCGCCGCCTTCGTTCTCTTCGGAGACGTGGAGCTGACCGAGTGCTGCGCCAAAGCGCTGATTGCGAAAGCACCCGCGCACGACGTGATGATCACGGCAGAATCCAAGGGTATTCCCCTCATTCACGCCATGTGCCGCGAGAGCGGAAAGAACCGCTACGTTCTGGCACGCAAGTCCGTTAAGCTCTATATGAAGGACGTTGTGGAGTGCGAGGTGCAGTCCATCACCACCGCCGCAAAGCAGACGCTTTATATTGACGGTGCGGATGCCGAATATATGAAGGGCAAGCGCGTTCTGATCGTGGATGACGTGATCAGCACGGGTGAATCCCTGCACGCCCTGGAGCAGCTCGTTGCGCGCTCGGGCGGTGAGATCGTTGGCCGCATGGCCATTCTTGCCGAGGGCGATGCGATCGGCCGCAAGGACATCACCTATCTTGCACCCCTGCCGCTCTTTGACGGCGAGGGCAAGGCGATTTAATATTTAAAATAATAGAAGGGGCTGTCGCATTTAGGGATAACCGAATAAAAAACGAGTGGAGACATTGAAATAGTGCCTCCACTTTTGTTATATAGGTATTTAAATGGTATCGAGGTTGAAAACCTACGGTTTTCTTCGTTTGAATTCGTTTTTTAT
>JAGBCA010000050.1 GCA_017938205.1 Clostridia bacterium | reverse complement strand
TTTCTTCATTCCCTCGAAGCGCACGAGCAGACGGGAGTAGTTGTCTCTCGGATACTCTCCCTCTACCTTCGGCTGTGTTTCAGCAAGTAAGAAGTCGTAGCAGCTGATGGTCTCAAACTTCACGTCAGCATCGGAGAAGAGATATACGTTGATAGCCGCGCCGTCCTCATAGGACATTCTGCAGCTCTTTCCGTCCTCTGCAATTTCGCACCCAATCTTCGCGCTCTCGAAGTTTGCAACCCAGTAAGCATTTTCCGCTTCCTTGAATTCTGCCTCGTCGCGAAGCACCCAGGTCTTTCTGTCTGCCGTTAGAAGCATACCTCTCGTTGTTTTTATAGCCTTATCACCGTAAGCCGCGGTGGTGTCAACGATCGAATAGGAAGCCGCATCGGAGGATTTCCATTCGGTGATCGGAGAATTGTTATCCAAAGCCTGACCAAAAGGAAGCGAGTTGATAAAGAGGGTATTGTTGCCCTCTGCGTTTCTTCTGAAGAGACGGTTGTTTCCAAAATATCCACCGGGAAGAGTGTAGCTGTCCGTTCCGAGATCGGTAAACCAAAGCTTGCCGTGATTGTGATAAACGAAGGTGCCTGCATCGATCTGCTGATGGCTTGCGCCCTTAGGGTTCTTGCCGCCGAGAAGACCGGCATAGATCGATCCCTTTTCCCATCCGCTGCGAACGGTAAAGCCGTCGATGGACTCCATCAGGTAGTCAAGCGGGAGTGCTTGCAGAGCAGGAATCTTTTCTCCGAGAAGCTCAGGATCATAGAGCAAGTCAAAAAGACCGGCGGCCTTTCCGTTTTTCAGATGCTCCTTGCGCAGCGCATAAAGATTTTTATCTCCGGAAATATAGCCGTAAAGATAGAACGAACCGGTGCTTTGGGCAGAAAGACTACCGTCGTGATAGTTCCAGCCAACGTATTCTGCGCTTTCGGTGTTAATGGCATAGTAGCAGGTCTTATCCAGTCCCCAAGTATAGTGAAGACCAAGATCGGTACCGAGCATGCTGTGAAGGCATCCGATCGTCTTGAACAGATTGTTCGTTCCATAGGACCAATAAGAGTTGGATTCAACGTAAGAACCGTCGGTTGCATATTGCTTCAGCACCAGGCCATCCTGCATCAGCGATGTGAGAGCGGCTCCGATCAATTCGGTGCAGATATCCAAAACCCGATTTGTGATATATCCGCTTTCGCCGTCGCAGATCAGCATTGCCGCGCCGGTAATGCAACCGGTGTTGCAAACGGCGTTCCAGTTGTCGGGCTTGAGCTTGAAGCGCCAGCCTGTGCCCATTCTCGGCGAAGGATAGTCGCATTTGTCGTAGATCATGGAGTTATAGCACTGCAAAACGCCGTGAGAATAGATCGCGTTCTTGATCTCCTTCAGATCGTAGCCGAGCTCAACGAAGATGTTATAGAGCCAGTCATAGGTAAAGCAGTAGTCATAGGTCAACATCGAGCAGTTGAGGAAGTGGCCGGGGCCCCAGTGCGCACGGCGGATCAGCTCCTTCATGAGGATGTAGGCAAGCTTCGCATATTTCACGTCGCGCGTAAACTGATATGCAACGGCGAGATGCGTGATATGCGTGCCAACGTCATTGTGATCGGCCGAACGGCCGCCCGCATCATAGCCATCCTCATAAGGATCGTCAAGCGGCTTGAGAAGCGAGGTCATATCCTCGTTCATCTTATAGGCTTCCTTCTCCATAACCTTGTCGGCAAGCCCCACAAGACGATCCATGTAACCCTTTAACGTGGGATTGGAATTCGTCTTATAGATCTCGTGAAGCGTATCGAGAATACCGGGCTTGGAAACCAAAATCGGATGCTTGTTTTCTCTGGCGAGAAGTCTTGCCTTGATATCCTGGCCAACGCGCATGAACCCCGCTCTTTCTTCAGGGGTTGCGGGGGCGTAGCTTCTCTGCATCGGCACCTTTTCGATATCGAAAATAAATTCGCCCATCCAGTGCAGCATCAGATCCAGATCGTCCTTGCGGTTGATGCAGGAAAGATCGATTTCCTTATCGATTATAATGCAGCCCATCTCGTCAAACTTCTTGTTTGCATCGAGGCTCTCCAGAGCGAAATACGCCTTTCCCTCAAAGTCCTCAGCCTTGCCGCCGAAGCCTTCAATAAAAGCGGGCACCAGAACCGTGCCGTCGTCCTTGCGCATAGGCGCATAGTCGAGCGTGATCTTCTCGCCGTCCTTCAGTGCGAAGGGAACGTTCAGCTTGAGAACCAGGTTGGGGTGCCTTTCAAAGTTATACATATTCAATTCTCCTTTTTTGGGCGTGCAGAGTATCCTTACGGATCTTATTATTGCTACGCCTCTGTGTCATAGTAACATAGATCGTTCGATTTATCAAGGCGTATCAAGGATTTTTGGCGTTTTTGTCAAAATATTTTGTGTATTCTACACATACGTGCGTGCGCGTAAAAGTAATATATATCCTATCCTTTTTGTTTCGGCCATAAAAGCAAAAAAGATGGCCGAATTTTGTATTGAATTTCGAAGGGGCGTACTGTATAATAATAGCATCAACAGGTATCGGAGAGAAAATTATGATATGTATCGGGAATAAAAGAGAATGCTTTTTTGATAATTATTTGATTGACGAGGAAAAAACGACGGCCGAAGCTCGCCTGCATCGCCCGGTTGCCCGCGAGGTCGTGCTGAACTGCGATAAGCCGTGGGAAACGCGCGGTATCGCTTACGAAAATTTTTTCTACGATGAGGAGATCGGAAAATACCGTCTTTATTACCTTGGCAGAGAAGCACTTACCGAGTCGCTGCGTGGGGAGCAGATCCGCGTTTGCTATGCCGAAAGTGAGGACGGCTTGAGCTGGACAAAGCCCGATCTCGGTATCTGCGCATTCAAAGGAAGCAATGCGACAAATATTATTCTCGATGAAAAAACGGCTCCCTTTTATGACAACTTTATGGTTTTCAAGGATGAAAATCCCGCTTGCCCTCCCGAAAAGCGTTATAAGGGAATTGGGGATCATCAGCATACCTTGACCTGCTTTTTCAGCGCAGACGGTCTGCATTTCAAGGTGGGAGATCTGATCACCGATCGGGGAAGCTTCGATTCGCTGAATACCGCCTTTTACGATAAGGAAATAGGAAAGTACCGTGTGTATTTTCGCGGCCTCCACGAGCCGGGTGACGATGAAGGCAAAAGCCCCTTTGATCAAACGCCTCTTGCGCTTCCGTGGCAGAAAAAGGAACAGTTTATCCGTGATATCCGCTATATGGAATCGGATGATTTTGTGAACTTTACAGAGCAAAAGCGTATTCGTATGACGGGCGATGACGTTCAGGTCTATACCAACTGTATTTCCCCCTATCCCTTTGCTCCGCATCTTCTTGTCGGTTTTCCAACGAGGTATTTCTATCGGCAGCAATGGAGTGCCGCCTACGATTCGCTTTGCACGAACAAGGACCGCGTGAGGGTTGCAAGAGAGCATCCGCGCTATGGCCTTGCTCTTACGGACTGCGTCTTTATGATCTCGCGTGACGGCGTGAATTTTAAACGCTACAACGAAGCGTTTATGCGCCCCGGTGCGGAATATGACGGCAATTGGTGCTACGGTGATTGCTATCCTGCCCGCGGCTTTATCGTCTCTGATCCCGAGAAGGGCGGAGAGGGAGTAGACAAAGAGCTTTCGATCCTTTGCCACGAGCGCGAAAGATATGGCGGAAATCTTCGTCTTCGCCGCTACACCATTCGCCGTGACGGCTTTGTTTCGCGCCATGCGGGCGAGGAAGAAAAGATCCTCGTCACAAAGCCCTTCGTCTTTGAGGGCGAAGCGCTTACGGTAAATCTTTCCACATCCGCGTTTGGCTATGCGATTTTCAAGCTTGAAACTGCGGATGGAAAGCTTTGCACGGAAAGCGTGGAGTATTTCGGTGATGCCACGGATAAGCCCATCGCCTTCCGCAATCCCGCTGTTCTTTTTTCGGGCAAGGAGGTCATATTGACCGTCCGCCTCTTGGATGCGGATTTTTACTCCTTTAAATTTATATAACAGGAGAAATACATATGATTTATATTGGACATCGCAGAGAATGCTTTTTTGATAATTATTTGATTGACGAGAAAAAAACGACGGCTGAAGCGCGCCTGCATCACCCCGTACCGCGCGAGGTTGTGCTGAACTGCGATAAGCCGTGGGAAACGCGCGGCTTAACCTATGAGAATTTTTTCTTTGATTCGCAATTAAAAAAATACAGAATGTATTATTTGGCAAGAGAAGCACTTACGGATCTTGTTATGAGCGAAAAGATCCGTGTTGCTTATGCTGAGAGCGAGGATGGTTGCCGTTGGATGAAGCCATCTCTCGGGCTCTTCGAATACAAAGGATCAAAGGATAACAACATTGTATTTGACCGCGAAGCGGAAATTGATAATTTCTTTGTTTTCTATGATGAAAATCCAACTTGTCCGCCGGAGGAAAGATATAAAGCGTTGGTATACACAGAGACCAAGGACAAGCGGCAAACGCTTCGTTATTTTGCAAGTGCGGACGGATTTTCCTTTAATGACATGTACGAGCTTCCGCTTTTTGGTGCATTTGATTCCCTGAATACAGCACTTTGGGATAAAAACACGGAAAAATACTATGTGTATTATCGTACTTATCATAACAAGAACACACCCGAAATTGTGCAGGATCGAGTTCTTGCTCCGGAGGATATTCGCGACATCCGTGTAGCCACGAGTGAAAATTTTCGCGATTTTTGTGTTCATGGATGTATAAATTTCGGAGAAGAAAGCGACATACCTCTTTATACCAATTGTGTCTCTTCGTATCCCTTTGCGCCGCATATCTTTGTCGGATTTCCGTCGCGATATGTGAATCGCGGTACTTGGTCTGTTTCCTATGAGGCACTATGCACGAAAGAAGGGCGATTGAAACGTATTAAAGAAAATGCGCGTCTTGGTCTTGCATTAACCGATTGCATCTTTATGACCTCGCGTGATGGCGTGAATTTTAAACGCTATAATGAAGCGTTCATGACGCCGGGCGCGGAATATGACGGAAACTGGATCTATGGTGATTGTTATCCTGCGCGCGGCTTTATTCTTACCGATCCCGAAAAATCGGGAAAGGGAGTGGATAAGGAGCTGTCAATGCTGTGCCATGACCGCGAACGGTATGGCGGAAATCTTCGTCTTCGTCGCTACACCATTCGTCGTGACGGCTTCGTTTCCCGCCATGCGGGCGGGGAGGAGAAGCTTCTCGTCACAAAGCCCTTCGTCTTTGAGGGGGAAAGGCTTACGGTAAATCTTTCCACCTCCGCGTTTGGCTATGCGATTTTCAAGCTTGAAACCGCGGATGGAACGCTTTGCACGGAAAGCGTTGAATATTTTGGTGATGCAACGGATAAGCCGATCGCCTTCCGCGATCCCGTCGTCTTGTTTTCCGGCAAGGAGGTCGTTCTCACGGTGCGACTTCTTGATGCGGATCTCTATGCAATAAAATTTGAATAAAGTCTTGCCAAATCCCCTCGGATGTGCTACAATTTTAGTAGTAAATAAAAGAGGGGATTTTCTATGATCTATAAGCAGTTTAAAGATAAGAGCCTTTCTTCCTTGGGACTTGGCTGTATGCGTTTTCCGACGGATGAGAGCGGCGCGGTGGACGAAGCGAAGGCTGCCGAAATTTTTGATCTTTGCATGAAGAACGGTGTGAATTATTATGATACAGCATGGTTCTATCATCAGGGAAAATCCGAGGAGCTGACTGGGCGCTTGCTTTCCAAATATCCAAGGGATAGCTACTATGTGGCAGATAAGATGCCTTTTAACAAGTTTTCTTCCCACGAGGAGGTCGTAAAAACCTTCGAAACCCAGCTTGCACGCACCGGCCTCGACTATTTTGATTTCTACCTTTTGCACAATGTTTCGGACGATACGGTTTCCATTTTTACCGATGAAAAACTTAAAATTATCGACTTTGTTTTGGAGCAGAAACGTCTTGGACGTATTCGACACCTTGGCTTTTCTACCCATGCCTCCATTCCTGTGCTAAAGGACTTTCTTGCAAAATATCATGCGCATATGGAGTTTTGTCAGATCCAGCTCAATTGGCTCGATTATAAGCTTCAAAATGCAAAAGAGAAGGTCGAAATACTGAACGGCTACGGCATTCCGATCTGGGTGATGGAGCCTGTGCGCGGCGGCCGTCTGGCCTCGCTTTCAAGCGATCACGAGGCCGTACTTCGCACCTATCGTCCCGAGGAAAGTGTACCCGCCTGGTGCTTCCGTTTTCTGCAGGGAATCGAGGGGGTCACCATGGTGCTCTCGGGTATGTCGGATCTTTCTCAGGTAAAGGATAACCTGAAAACACACGCCGAAAATAAACCGCTCTCTGCCGAGGAGCAAGCCGCTCTTCTTTCCATCGCGGATCAGATCCTCTCGAAGCGCACCCTCACTTGCACGAACTGCAAATATTGTGTCACGGAATGCCCGATGGAGCTTCCGATCCCCTCGCTGCTGAAGCTATTTAACGATAAATTTCTCGTTTCAGGCAGTACGCCCAAGGGAAAGATCACCTTCCCGGACGGAAAAATGCCGAGCGAATGCATCGCCTGCCGCGCCTGTGAGCAGAAATGTCCGCAGAAAATTGAGATCTCTGCTATTATGGAGGAATTTGCGGGTAAGTTAAAATAAAAACGCCCTCTTTGAGAGCGGAAAGGGAAGAAATATGCAGGAAAACGCCGCAATAGCACTTTTAAAGAACGAAGGATACACGCTGTTGCTTTATAACGAAACCGAAATAATAACGGAGCGTGCACGCGGCGTCGCCCCCCTTGTTTCACTTCTTGACGGGAAAAAGAACTGCGCATCCTTTTCTGCCGTGGATAAGGTGGTGGGGAAGGCGGCCGCCTTTCTCTATATTCTCCTCGGTATTCGCCGCGTCTTTGCTCTTACGGTCAGTGAGAGTGCGCTTGCGCTTTTGCAAGGATACGGCATTGCCGTGGGCTATGAGGTTTGCGTGCCGCGCATCAAAAACAGGGAAGGCACGGGCTTTTGCCCGATGGAGAGCGCTGTTTTTGCCGAGAAAGATCCTTCGTCAGCCCTCCGTGCGATCCGAGCTGCGCTCGCGGCCTTGCGAAGCAGGCAAAAATAAAAAAACACCGCGAAATCCTTCGTGGTGCAGATCCTCAGTATAAAAGTGAAGTGACCCTTGATCGAGCCGCATGCCTTTGCGACTTTGTACCGACCAAGGGTCACTTCTGTTCGTTCTTAGTATCTAACATCTTTCTTAATCCTCACTTTCTTTTTTCTACCCATCGATCTTCTTTTTTTGCCACCTTTGGAAAACTTTTTTACTCCTCATTCTTTAACAAGAATACCGTTCATCTTTTTATGGCACACATTAAAATCGTGGGTGCTTTTTTCTCAAGCTAACCTACTATTATCTCGCCGGTTTCAAATTGCGGATCGTCAGCGCATATCCTCCTCGCTGTCCGCATCTATCTTTTTGCGTATCACCGCCGTGTTTTTTTGTTATCGTAGCGAGATCTTGTTTTTTAAAAGGCTAACGTCTTTGGCCTTTTTTCATCACCTGTTCGGCTGCTTGAGTTCTTTTGTAGGAGTTTTACTTGTACATTGGTCCTTCCTCCTTTGTGATTCTATTGTACCATATTTTTTCGCATTTTTCAATTGGTAAATTGTACGAAAATAACATTTTTATTTTATAGAAAACGGAGAAAATATACTCTTTGCACAAAAAAATTCAAAAAAAGCCTTTACAAGCGCAGATATATATGCTATAATAAAAATGTTGGTGCCTCCGCGGTGGAATGCGGAAGCACCTTTTTTCCTTTATATGAATGCAAATGAATAGAGATGGCAGTCCTTCAAGGCGATCTTGAGGCGCACGCTTTTACCAATCAGTGCGCCCATCTCACCTGCAAAGCGAACGGTGCGATCGGTGCTGTCGCCAAAGATCGTATTGCTCGTAAAGCCATCGATGATAGCTCCGCTTTCGTCACAGAGCGTGATCTGCATGGATCCTGCGCAGGAGCTTGCGAAGTTGACCGAAAGGCGCTCTCCCGTCACGGTGATCGGCTTGGTTAAAACTTCTGCTCCCTTGTAAGAGCCAAACCAAGAGTAAAAACCGTCAAGGCGAATGGTGTAGCGGCGGAAGCTTGCGCTTTTCATTCGGTAGTTTTCGGCGGTGTAAATAGAGATCTCGTTGGAGGCTCCCTCTACGTCTGCCTTGGTTTCAACGATTCCGTGAACGGTGTAGCAGTTTCCGTATCTCCAGTTGTTTCGTCCCTCCGGGCCGGGTGTCATAAACGCCTCGTCGCGGCGGTTAAATGTGTAGCCATCGTTTGATGTCATGAAAAGACAGTCCGTGAGCGCCGTGCCTGTACGCCCGAATTTTTCGGTGGTAGCACGTCTTTGATCCGCGAGCGGCATCTCATCGAAGCTTTCGTATTCGTCCTTGCGGTCGGAATAACGAACAGGGAAGCCGATAAACGTATTTTTCGCGCGGTAATACTTTTCGATCTGATTGGTATAGAGCGGAATCTCCTCTTGTCCCTCCTCGAATTTCAGACACCCATGTGTTGTGAAGGTATGGAAATCCTTGCTCGTCGCCAGGCGAATATCGCGAACATCATCGCTCTTGAAAATATCGTGCTGGGGAATTTCGGGATGGCCAACGGGATGAAATGCGCGGAAGTAGAGGAAATATTGTTCGGTATCCTCATCCCAGAAGGCGAGATTGAAAGAATCAAAGGAGCCGTAAAGTGGAAGCAACTCTCCTTCCTTAAAATTATATCCGTCCGCGCTCAAGTAACAGCGCAGAAAGGCTTTGCCATCCTTGTATTCTGCGGCAAGCGCCTTAAATTTCTCGTTTTTGGGACAAGCCGGATTGGTATCGTAAAAAACGGAGAAGTTGTCGATCTCCTTGTCTCGCATGAATACGATGTTATTGTAAGTTGAGCCATTATATTCGTAGCGGCCGATATTGGGTTTATGAAACGTAATACCGTCCCTGCTTTCCGCAACGCAGATCACGTTCGTGCCGCCGCCGTTGTTCGGTGCATGCTCGGTTAGAATAATTCGTTCCGTAGAGGCGCGATAATAGAGCCTGATCGTATCCCCTACGCGCACGGTGCAACCGTAACCGTTATGAACGCCCTCCCATTCATCGTCGCAGAGCAGAGCGATATTTTTCTTTTCCGGTTTGTGCGGGAGCAAAAGAAGATCCTTCTCCTTCTCAACCATCTTTTTATCCCAGCAAAAAAAGCGATTTGCATTATTTCCCATGATGAAAAAATCCTTTCAGACAGTGGTGTAAATAGTATAACATATCGGCTTTGTTTTTTCAATTCTAAAACGGGACATAATTTCAAAAAACATGTCCGTTTTTTTAATACGCTGAAAAATAAATATATTTAAAAAACCTCTTGCTTTTTTCAAAAAAATGGTATATAATAATATATGCGTTGAAAAAAGATAATGCAGAAAAACCTTCGAAAGAGAGGCCGCGGTTGGTGTAAGCGGTCGTTGGATTCTGCGGCTCCGCTTTTTGAGCATTCGGTGAAAGCCGAGGGAATGCCCCCTTATCGGCAATAAAGTGGCAGATCTTTCTGCAATTTGGGTGGTACCACGGAGCTTCTTCGTCCCATTGTCGGGCGAAGGAACTCTTTTTTTATTTTCAAAAATAAATTTTAAGGAGAAAATACAATGATTGACATCCGTTTTTTGCGCGAAAATCCTGAGGTCGTAAAGCAGAACATCAAAAACAAGTTCCAGGATGACAAGCTTCCTCTCGTGGATGAGGTGATCGCTCTGGATGAGGAGCTTCGCCAGAATAAGAAGAGAGCGGACGATCTTCGTGCCAACCGTAATAAGCTTTCCAAGTCCATCGGTGCGCTGATGGGGCAGAAGAAGCTTGAGGAGGCCGAGGCCGTAAAGAAGGAGGTTGCCAAGCAGGCCGCCGAGCTTGCTGCTTGCGAGGCAAAGGAGGGCGAGCTTGAGGAGCGTGTCAAGACCATTATGATGACGATCCCGAACATCATCGATCCCTCTGTTCCGATTGGAAAGGACGATAGCGAAAACGTCGAGGTAGAGAAGTTTGGTGAGCCTCTCGTTCCCGATTTCGAGATCCCCTACCACACCGAGATCATGGAGCGCTTCTGCGGCATCGACTTTGAGTCCGCCCGCCGCGTGGCAGGAAACGGCTTCTATTACCTGATGGGTGATATTGCACGCCTGCACTCTGCTGTTATCTCTTATGCAAGAGATTTCATGATCGACAGAGGCTTTACCTATTGCGTGCCTCCCTTCATGATCCGTTCCAACGTGGTAACGGGCGTTATGTCCTTTGCCGAGATGGACGCCATGATGTATAAGATTGAGGGCGAGGATCTTTACTTGATCGGCACCTCCGAGCACTCTATGATCGGCAAGTTTATCGACCAGATCGTTCCGGAGGCAGAGCTGCCCTATACGCTCACCTCGTATTCTCCCTGCTTCCGTAAGGAGAAGGGTGCGCACGGACTTGAGGAGCGCGGCGTATACCGTATCCATCAGTTTGAAAAGCAGGAGATGATCGTTGTCTGCAAGCCCGAGGAATCTCCTATGTGGTTTGATAAGCTCTGGAAGAACACCGTGGATCTTTTCCGCTCCATGGATATTCCCGTAAGAACGCTGGAGTGCTGCTCCGGTGACCTTGCGGATCTGAAGGTGAAGAGCGTAGACGTTGAGGCATGGTCGCCCCGTCAGAAGAAGTATTTTGAGGTTGGCTCCTGCTCGAACCTTGGTGATGCGCAGGCGAGAAGACTTCGCATCCGCGTGAAGGCAGGCGAGGATAAGCCCTATCTTGCGCACACGCTGAATAACACCGTGGTTGCGCCGCCCCGTATGCTGATCGCCTTCCTTGAGAACAACCTCAATGCAGACGGCAGTGTGAATATTCCCGTTGCCCTTCGTCCTTATATGGGCGGCATGGAAAAGCTGGTGCCGAAGAAATGATGCACGCACCTGCTCTGATCCTTGTAGGCCCTTCGGGGGTGGGGAAGAATACGGTTGCCGAGATACTTCTCGGTGCCAAGGATAGCCCTTTTTCCTATTCCCGTTCATTGACCACGCGTGATCCGCGTGGTACGTATGCAGATGAATATCTGTACGTTTCCGAACAGGAGTTTCTTTCGCGCGTGCAGGCGGGAAAAATGCTGGAATATACGCTCTATGGCGGTAATTATTACGGAACACCCATGTCGGAGGTAGAAAGATCGCATTCGGAGGGGAAGATTCCTTTGATGATCCTGGATATCAACGGCGTGGAGAGCATTCGCCGCGATCATCCGAGCCTTCCTATCTTTGCCGTATATCTTTATGCCGATCCAGCGCAGATCCGTGATCGATTGCAAGCACGCGATCTTGGTGATGGCTGTGAAGAAAATAGAAAGCGCATTGCCCGTCGCTTGGAGAATAACCGCGAGGACTTCCGCTCGCTGGCGGACGGTCGTTTGCATCTTTTTGATGCTTTTGTGGAGAATCTTTGTGCCGATGCTGCCGCAAGAGAAGTGCTTTCGATTTTTGAAGAGCGCCGTTTGCTTTCTGCACAAGAAGCGATCACCATGCGGGATTATTTTCTTAGGGCCGTAAATTTTGAGTTTTAAATAAAAATTGCCTTCGGCTAAGAAAAATCTTAAGCCGAAGGCTTTTTTTGGAATTTGATCATTGAATGATCGAAATCGTAATATTTCCGGTGTCTGTCGTGATCTTGCACTTTCCGCCTTGTGTGCTTTCCGGTACATTTATTGTGCCCGTATCGGTTTTCGTTATAAAGATTTTGTCCGTAAGCAAGGTTCCTTTCACGGATCCCGTGTCGGTTTCAGCAAATATCTCTGACGCGTCACATCTATCAAAGTGTATCTCACCGGTATCTCTTTCAAGAGTGAACTTTTCGCTTGCGATCACGTTTGTCATCCGTAGACTTCCCGTGCTTGCTTCGCTGATCAGATCTTCGCATCGAACGTTGACCATCGTGGATTTTCCCGTGCTGTTTTTCGCTTTAATATCACCCGTGCAATCTGTATTGTTTATATTTATATCTCCGGTAGTGCTTTTGATACGAATATCGCCTCCGCACTCAACTTCATTCAGTGTAGTATCACCGGTTGAAATGGTAATATCGATGTTGCCGGCACGAACACCTTTAAGCATAATATCTCCCGTGCTTGCCTGAACCTTGATCATATTGGCGGCAGAAGCGGATATTTCCACGTCGCCCGTGCTTAACCTTAAATCCATCGATTCGAATAACAGATCCTTCGACACCGTGATGTCGCCGGTTGAGCCCTTGATGGAAAGTCTTTGATATTCGACGGCAGGGAGGTAAACCGTGATCTTTGGTGTAGAGAAATTAAAGAAATTGATATAGTCATACCATTTTTTTTCGGCCTTCGTAACGGTAAGCGTACCATTCTCTACGGATACCGTGTGCGGAAGCTTTTTCTTTTCATAGAGTCTTACCGTGCATGTTTCATCGGTTGCGGGGAGAATGGCAATATCCGTTGTATCAGCATCGATGAAAATAGAAGAAATATCTTCCTCAACCGTGACGGTTTGGGTATTAAAGACCTTCTCATCAGAAAATCCGCCGTTGATAAAGTACGCACCGCCAAAAAGCATTAAACCGATAAGAAGCAGGATTCCTGCAGTAATAAATAAAGGCTTCATCGTATCGTCTCCTTTCGAATCAAGCAGAATTTTATAAATTTGAAAATAAGCTCATATAGCTTCATTATATATTTAGAAAGAAAAAGTAGGCCCTTTGTGCCAAGGATCGCGCCAAAATATCCGAAGATCGCAAGCGCCGCAAAAACCAATGCAGCGCCGAGAAAAAGAATGCCGAGCACCACCCGTCCCTCGAAAATAATTGTTAACGGGCATCCGATCAATCCGGCGATCGCTCCGGCTGCAAAACATAGCTCCGCCGCCCAAAAAGCCACGCAAAGAGAAAAGAATGTAACTAATATGGCTAAAAGAACTGTAAAAAAAACTATTACAAGTGAGAATGTAACCGCAAAAAGTGAGATCCACAGAGGAGAGCCGAGGATGATAAGGATAATAGCAAGTGCAGATCTATCTTCGCCAACTCTTGCGCGTGCAAGTGTTATCATAGGGAGCTCCTGCATGATCTGCGCCGCCGCCATAGCAGGCGTTCCGATTTTTTTCACAGCCTCTTCCTCAGAAAGGCCGTCCTCCATTCTGTCATCGATCATCTCGCTGTAATAATCAAGGGATTTTCTGAGATCCGCCGCGGGAAGATCCGAGAGCCGAATGCGCAGCTCGCGTAAAAATTCATTTTTCTTCATGACTTAAAGTCCTTCCTTGGTAACGAATTTATAGATGGAAAGAAGCTCCTTCCATTCTCGCTTGAATTCCTCGAGGCGCAAAAGTCCTGCAGGGGTGATGCGATAGTATTTTCGCAGTCGCCCATTGTGAATGGCCGTGCGTACTGTCAGAAGAGATACGGCCTCAAGGCGGCGCAAAATGGGATACAGTGTGGATTCCGAAATCTCCACAAAGGGAGAAACGTCCTTGATGATCTTATAGCCGTAGGAATCCTCATCCTTGATTGCCGCAAGAACGAGAACGTCCAATAGGCCGCGTTTCATTTGAATATCCATCTGATACCTCCTTACACATAATACTATACAACACATAGTATGGTTTTGTCAAGGGGTTTTGCAAAAAAAATGCCAAGGCATCCCCTCCGCTCAAAGAGTGTAATGCCTTGGCATTCTAAATATAAAAAGGTTGAAATAGGAAATCATTCCTCGTTCAAGGTGAGAGTGATCTCCTCTTTCATAACACCCATGTAATAAAATCCGAAGATTATATAGGGAATTGCAATTCCAACGAGAATCAGAGGCCAGAATTCCAGTTTATGCGAAAATGCGCCGGCTGTGGCCACGATGCTTGAGGGAACGAAGATGACCTGTCCGCGCAAATACACGTAGATTCCGCGACAAATTGTGGATAATGCGCCAAAAACGAGAAAAACAAGATTGAAGCGAGAAAGCTCCGCGTGATATTTTCTCTCGGCAGGACCATAGCGTTCGCTTGTGGGGGATGTGCCGAGCGTATAAAGCGTTGTATGGCGAAGCGAAAAAAATACGGAGACCACCAATGCAAGGATCAGAGCACTATTGATCGCCGCGGCGATCACACAGGGGATATAGGCCTGCTGTGCTTCAAGGTCGGCATAAAGACTTTTGTAGCCATAGTCATATTCAAATACTTCAAGCATGAGCGCCTGCACAAGCGAGGAGAGAATGGAAAGAATACCGAATGCTCGAACACAACGTCGCAATGTCTTCGTCGTGCGTAGCCAGGATGCGCCGAGCATCAGAAAGAGCGCATAGCAGAAGATCGGCATGAAATTGAGCGAAAATAGCGTTGCGATCGCAAGCAGGGAAAAACCGAGTATGTGAGCGGCACAAAGCGTGCGCTGCTCCTTTTTTTTGATCAGATCCTCACCTGCAAGGTTTTGAAGTGCAAAAAGGAATTTTCCTTCCGTACGAACCGAACGTAGGTATGCAAAAGAGAGAATAAACCAATAGATCCCAACGGAAAGCGTGAGAACGAGGGCGAGGATCAGAACGTACGGATAGAGCCGCATAAGTGCGGTCTGTCCTTGGTAATCGCCAACGTATTCCTGCTTTCTCGTCAGCAGTAGAAGCTCGGGAAGAAAGGAAGCAAAGCACTTAACGAAGAGGAAAAAATAAGAAAGCGTGCGCAGCTCCTCCGGCTGTCGGCTGCGGCAAAAAGGAGAACGCGGTGCGGTCGCTTGTGACTTGGGGGCGGTAATATAAAATGAGGAGATCAGAGCCGATGCATCACTGCGCTCGCCAAGATAGAAGAGCGCTTCGGATGCGCGGTATATAAACGTGCACCCGAGTATCATCTCGAAAACCGCAAAAATGATCGCAAAGGTGGGGATGAGATTGGAGTCCATCGTGTTGTGAGATCGTGCAAGCAGGATCAAAAAGGATGCGGGAATTTTTAGGAGTCCGAGAATTGCAAGCTTTTTGCAAGCGTCTCTCGCCTGTGCAAAATGCGGTGCAAGATCCGCTGCCTCAGATATGACAGAAAAAATCAAAAAATATGCGATAAAATCGGGCAGAATATCTATGACATGGATGTTTGGATTGCAAAGCAGAAGCAGTGCCGCACCAAGGCGCAAGTAGTAATTCTTTTTCTTTTTCATAAAAACCTTATCTTTTTTTCTTCTTTTTTGCTTTTTGATTCTTTTGCTTCATTTCGGCGATGCGAGCTTCGATCTCGGCACGCTGTTCTTCTTCCTTTTTTGCTCTGTATTCGTTCACAAAGCGAAAACGCGAAGGCTTCTGCTCCATATTAACGTCGGATGGCAGACAGATCCTTGCATAGCATTTGTAAATGAAGCTTAGCATAATGAATGAAAATACGAGTGACGCGATCAGAAGTATAAATTGCACGGTAAGAAGATTTTGTTCCTTAACACCGGAAAAAAGAGACGGGATCTCAAAGAAGGCCTGGCACACGTGGAGCAAGGGGGAGAAGGGGAGAAGCATGATCGCACGGCTTTCCATCTTGTCAAGACCAACCTCCTTTGTGATCTGCTTGATCCCAACGAGGAGGCATAGGTGCAACGGGCAGAGCGAAACCATACGAAGCACGGCCACCGTGACGGAAAGTGCGGGTGCAACTGCGATCGAAAACATGGTTAGCAGCTTCAATACGAATTCAATCGTTCCGATCAGAAAGAAAGGGATCGTTGCAAAAAAGGAGGCTTTAAAGCCTTGGTTCCAAACTCTGAGTTTTTCCAAGGCAAGTAGCATGAGCACACCCGCTAAAACGTCCGTATATGCGTAGAAGGAGATGTTGAGAAGAAAGATATAACCGATAAAGAGAATACCGAATCCCATCTTCCCCTACCTCAAGCTTCTGTGCTGTTTCTGCCGCAGCATTTCTTGTATTTTTGTCCGCTTCCGCAGGGGCAGGGATCGTTTCTTCCCACCTTAGTGGATTTCACGGGCGCTTTCTTTACGGACTTTCCGTCGCCGAAGCCCTCGACCAAGGGCGTTGCGACCTGCACACGCTCCACCTTCTGTATCTTAGGTACGACGGAGAGGATCTTTCGAACGGTATCCTCTTTAATATCGTCGATCATTGTGTCGAAAAGATCGGCGCCCTGGATGCGGTACATAGCAACGGGATCGCGCTGTGCATAGGAGTTGAGGCCGATATATTCCTTGAGCTCCTCCATGTTATCGAGGTGCTCCATCCATTTTTTGTCCACGTTTTCGAGCAGGATGACCTTCTCGATCTCGCGCATAGCATCGGGGTGCATTCCCTCGATGGCCGCAAAGAGCGCGTCCTTGCCGCGATAGATCGAAAGTGCTTTGTCACAAAGCTCCTCGGTGAGAGCGTCCTTGTCCAGCGATGCAAGCTCCTCGTCAGTGTATTTGAAATCCTTGTCATCCGTAAGAAGCCCCATATAGTGATTGCGGAACTCATCAAATTTCCAATGATCCTTTTCGGGAACACCGAAGCAGAATTCTGCCTGCTCCTTCACGGAGGAGAGAATCATATTCTCAATGGTTTCGCGGATATTATCACTGCAAAGCACGTCGCTTCTTTGCTTGTAGATCACGCTTCTTTGCTGGTTCATCACGTCGTCGTAGGTCAATACGTTCTTTCTGCGAGCAAAGTTCATCGATTCGATCTTTCTCTGTGCCTTTTCGATCGAGCCGGAAAGAATGCGTGCATCGATCTGCATATCATCGCCAAGACCGAGCTTCTGCGTAATTCCCATCAGACGCTCCGAGCCGAAGAGACGCATCAGATCATCCTCCAAGGAGAGATAGAAGCGCGAGCGGCCCTCGTCGCCCTGACGGCCGCTTCGGCCGCGCAGCTGGTTGTCAATACGGCGGCTCTCGTGCCGCTCCGTGCCGAGGATATAAAGACCGCCTGCGGCCTTCACCTTTTCAGCCTCGGGGCGTATCTGCTCCTTATATTTCTTGTAAAGCTCACGGAAAAGCTCCCTCGCCTCTGCAACCGTCTCGTTGCTTGCGGGCGCGGTGCCAACGGCCTCTGCGATCACGCCGTCCTCATAGCCGCGCTTGCGCAGATCGGCCTTCGCCATATATTCGGGGTTACCGCCCAGCATAATATCCGTACCACGTCCGGCCATGTTCGTTGAGATGGTAACGGCGCCGAGTCGGCCTGCCTGCGCAACGATATCCGCCTCCTTCTCGTGCTGCTTTGCATTCAGCACGTTGTGGGGAATACCCGCGCGCTTAAGAATGGCGGAAAGCTCCTCGGATTTATCGATCGAAACCGTACCAACGAGCACGGGCTGTCCCTTCTCGTGGCACTCCTTGATCTGTGCAACGATGGCGCGGATCTTGCCGGCATAGGTGCGGTAGACTGCATCGTTTTCATCCACACGGATCATGGGCTTATTTGTAGGAACCTCAACAACATCGAGCGCGTAGATGTCGCGGAACTCGTCCTCCTCGGTCAAAGCCGTACCCGTCATACCCGAGAGCTTGCCGTACATACGGAAGTAGTTCTGGAAGGTAACGGTAGCAAGCGTGCGCGTTTCCTTCTGGATCTTAACCTTTTCCTTTGCCTCCAGCGCCTGGTGCAAGCCGTCGTTAAAGCGGCGGCCGGGCATAAGACGACCCGTAAAGGAGTCAACGATGATCACCTGGTCGTCCTTCACGATGTAGTCCACATCCACCTTCATAACGCCGTGCGCCTTGATGGCGGTGTTGATATGATGATAGAGGGAGCTGTTCTCGGGATCGGAGAGGTTTTCAAGGTGAAAATATTTTTCTGCCTTGGCGATACCGTGCTGTGTCAGAACGGCGGTGCGGGCCTTCTCGTCAACGATATAATCCTCCTCGTAAACGTCGAGATCCTGCTTGGTGTCGATCTCCTTGATCACGTGGCGCTTCAGGGTGCGAACAAAGCTGTCCGCCGCTGCATAGAGATCGGTGGACTTCGTTCCCGCGCCTGAAATGATCAAGGGCGTTCTCGCTTCATCGATCAGAATGGAGTCCACCTCGTCCACGATGGCAAAGGCGTGGCCTCTCTGCACCATGCGCTCCTTGTAGACTACCATATTGTCACGAAGATAGTCGAAGCCGAGCTCGTTGTTCGTTCCGTAGGTAATATCGGCAGCATAGGCGCGGCGCTTCTCATCGGGAGTCTGGCCGTGAATGATCAGACCGGTCGTCAGCCCAAGGAAGCCGTAAACCTTGCCCATCTCGTCGCTGTCACGCTTCGCAAGATAATCGTTGACCGTAACGATATGCACGCCCTTGCCCGTCAGCGCATTCAGATAGGCGGGAAGGGTTGCAACGAGAGTCTTACCCTCACCGGTTTTCATTTCGGCAATTCTGCCTTGGTGCAGAAGGATACCGCCCATCAGCTGTACGGTGAAGGGGCGCTTGCCGAGCACGCGGTCAGCCGCCTCGCGCACGAGCGCAAAGGCCTCGGGAAGAATATCGTCAAGGGTCTTGCCGTTTGCAAGGTCACCCTTCAGCTTGTCTGTATATGCGCGCATTTCCTCGTCGCTCATAGCGGCAAAGGTGGGGGCAAGTGCCTCGATGCGGTTCACCAAGGGCATGATACGCTTGATCTGCTTTTCGCTGTATGATTTGAAAAGTCCCATGTAGATCTCCTTTTTTTGCGGTGCATTTTTTTGCTCCGCGGAAAATGAAAAAATATTTACATTATAGTATAGCACGCTTTGCTCGGAAATAAAAGAGAAAAATGTAAATATTTGAAATATATTTATTTTTTTGAAATAATACTTGACCTTTTTGTCCTTCGGGAGTAAAATATGTATCGTAGAGCACATAAAAAAAGAAAAAAAGGATATCCTTTGTATGAAGCCTATCAATATCGTACTGTATTGTCCCGAGATCCCACAGAATACGGGCAACATTTCCCGCACCTGCGCTGTTACGGGAGCGGCTCTGCATATCATTAAGCCCATTGGCTTTGAGATCAGTGACAGAACCTTGAAGCGTGCAGGTCTTGATTATTGGGACAAGCTGAGCGTCACATATTATGAGAGCCTTGCGGATTTTTATGAAAAAAATCCCGATGCCGAGATCTATTATTTTTCCTCTAAGGGACACAAGAACTATTGCGACGTTGCCTATCCTCGCCCGGTGTTCCTGATGTTCGGGCCGGAAACGCGCGGTCTTCCGGAGGAGCTTTTGAGGGAGCATTTGGACCGTTGCGTGCGGATCCCCATGCTTCCGACCCTGCGATGCTTAAATCTTTCCAATGCGGTGGCTGTGGCCGTGTATGAGGTTTTGCGCAGCGGCGGCTTTGCGGATATGGAGATCTCAGGCGCGCTTTAAACGTGTCGCTTGCTTTTAACATATTTTTGGGCTGTCCCGACGGTTGTCGGGGCGGCTCATTTTTTATAACTCACATGTAAGGGAGAAAATGATGAGGGTGGTTTTGCTTGGCGGAGATCTGAATGCATATTCGGTTGCTATTTCGTTTCACGCGGCATTCGGCGTAAAAAGCACAGCGTTTTGCAGATACCGTTGCGGTATCACGGGTGTTTCGTCTATTATAGACGTGCACATAGAGCCGAACATTTTAGACGATGCGGTTGGAACAGCGGCGCTTCTTAGCTTTGCAAAAGGAATGTCGGAGCGCCCTTTTCTCGTTCCTTGTGGGGATTGGTACGTAGATTTTTTGGAGAGAAACCGAGATGCTCTGGATGAGCATTATCACTTTCTGATACCACCGCGCGAGGTGTATGCTTCGGTGCATGATAAAGCGAGCTTTTATTCTCTTCTGGAGAAGGCAACTTTGCCTTATCCAAAGACCACAGTTCTTTCGCAAGAGGATCTTTCTCTTGGACATTTGCTCTCAATAGGTGAGTATCCTGCAGTTTTGAAGCCAAGCGATAGTGTTGCGTATTATGCGCATCCTTTTTCTGAAATGCAGAAGGTTTATTTTCCTAAAAATCCCAAGGAGGCCATGGATATATCAGAAAAGATCTATGCCTCGGGGTATAGCGGCAAGCTCATATTACAGGAACGAATCGGAACGAAGGAAGAGCCTGCCGTTTCCAAGACGCTGACACTTTTTTTGGATCGCGAAGGGCGCGTGCGCCGCGGCGCGCTTGGCGAGGCGTTGATAGAGGAAAGTGCGGCCGGAGCTCGCGGCAATTACGCAGCGATCCTCAGTCGCCCGCCCGATGCCCTGACCTGTAGACTGATTTCTTTTTTGGAACGAATTGGCTATATTGGAATTGCGAATTTTGATCTTCTCACTTTCAAAGGGAAAACGTATATTCTTGAATTGAATGCACGGCAGGGACGTAGCTGCGATTATCTTCGCGCATGCGGTATCAGTCTCGCTCAGTTTCTTGTGGATGCCATAGGAAAAAGGATGATAGAAACGGATCTTACTTCACGTATCAGCCTTTGGCACGCCGTTCCGTTTCGTGCTGTGGTGCGCAGAGTCAGTGCTGAAAATCGTGCATTGCTGCTTTCTTTGCGGCGCAGAGGGCGCGCAGTTTCGCCATTTGCTTATGAGGGGGAGCGATTAACTCTGAAACGATGCCTTTATCTGCCGGTGCATGCCGTGCGACGCACGATGGCACTTAAAGAAGAAAGGAAGAAAAAAGCATGAATCGAAAAGGAACGATAGAAAATATTCTGAAAAGCGATCCGAGCGCTGTTGTTTCGGGTGATTTTTCCGCAGTTTCAGAAATAGTGGAAAGCTCGGGGCAGGCCAAATACGGATCTCTTTTCGTTTGCTTGCGCGGTGTGCAGAGAGATGGGCATGATTATGTAAGAGATGCGTATAATCATGGGTGCAGGCATTTTCTATGCGAGCATAAGCTCGTTTTGCCAAGCGAGGTCTCCTATGCGATCGTAAAGAGTGTTCGGATACATCTTTGCAGACTTATGATGGATCTTTACGGTGTAGAAAAAAACGAATTCACTCTTATCGCCGTGACGGGAACGAAGGGTAAAACGACTACCGCTCAACTTTTATCTCATATTTTGAGTCGTGCGGGGTATCCGACGGCATGTAGTACAACGCTTGGGCTTTTTGATGGAGAAAAATGGGAGCAGACGAGCAATACGACCCCGAATCTTTTTACGATCGTTCCTTGGCTTTCAAAATTAAAGCAAAAGGGAATGCGTTTCGTGGTGATCGAGGTTTCGAGCGCTGCTTTATCCGGTGCCAGGTTGTACGGTATGCAATTTCAACTGGGGATACTCACTTCGTTTTCAAAGGATCACGTAGGTAAAGGCGAGCACGAAAGCATGATGGAATATCTTTGTGCAAAGCGTTCGCTTTTCTCTTTATACGGAATTTCCGCGGCTATATTGCCGCATGGGGTGATGCTGGGGGAGCATATTGTTTCCGATACCCCAAACATCATCCATATGAAAGACGACGCACGTACGATTGCGGAGAGGGAAAATGGGCAAAACTTTTCCTATAAAGGGAGAGAAGCGTTTCTTTCTCTCATTGGAGCGCACAATCGGATCAATGCATGCTTGGCACTAACAGCGGCAGCTGTGTTGACGGGAAAAAGAGATGTGGAGTTCCTTCCGTATCTTGCCGATGCTTCGATCCCCGGCCGATACGAGCAAATCCTGCATAAGGGCATTCATGTCGTGATCGACTATGCGCATAACCGTGAAAGCTTTACTGCAGTTGCAAGGGCAGCGTTCGGGCGCTCCAAAGGACGTTTGCTTTGCGTGTTCGGATCGGTTGGCGGCAGAGGAGAGGGAAGGCGAACCGAGCTTGCGAAGGTGGCGGGCGAGTGGATGGATTTCTCAGTCATCACGGCAGATGATCCCGGGGAAGAAAGCGTGCTTGGTATCTGCGCTCAGATCTATGCCGCTTTTGATGATAAAACAAAGGCACGCATTGTGACCGACCGTGCCGCGGCCATCCGCTATGCATTTTCGCTGTGCCGCCCGGGCGATACGCTTCTCTTACTTGGCAAAGGGCATGAGCGTGTGCAAAAAATGAAAGGCAAAAGCCTTCCGTTTTCAGAGCGGAGTATCGTTTTGTCCTTGTAACCATATTATCGAAATAAAACAAGCAGCCATAGGTAAAATACGCCTATGGCTTTAAATTTA
Source organism: Clostridia bacterium (assembly GCA_017938205.1). Taxonomy (GTDB): domain Bacteria; phylum Bacillota; class Clostridia; order Oscillospirales; family CAG-272; genus UBA1740. Next base: position 95,713 of record JAGBCA010000050.1, on the reverse strand, counting down.
GTATTAAATTACCAACCGTATGATAATAAAAAACACGGAAAATGCAGCGCATATATTGACAATGGGATTTGCAATTTGATAGAATATAGAAAAATGCCCAGAGGAAAATATATGAAAAAAACCTTCAAATTTCAAAAAGACGAATGCTTATACGGCGGCACGGCATATGACGGTGCGAGGAATCCTTTTACCGCAGATTCGGTATATCATGCGGATTTTCGTGTTCTTTGCCAAAATCAAACGATGCCGCTGTATCTTTCAACCAAGGGACGGTATTTTTATAGCGAAACGCCCTTTGCCGTGACGATAGAAAACGGAGAGATCACCTTCGACGGTGGCGAAGTAAAGGAATATCAAGCAGGGAACTGCTTGCGTGAAGCATATCTTGCCGCCATGCACGCGCATTTTCCTTTTGACGGTCGCGCACTTCCCGAAGATTTTTTTCGTACGGCGCAGTATAATACCTGGATGGAATATACCTACGATCCCACAGAGGAGAAGGTGCTTGCATATGCGGAGGCGGTAATCAAAAACGGCTTTGCTCCCGGTATTCTGATCATAGACGAGGGCTGGCACGGCAGATATGGCCAATGGGAGTTTGATCCCCATAAATTTCCTCATCCTAAGGAAATGATAGAAAAGCTCCACAAGATGGGATTTAAGGTGCTTTTATGGGTGGTGCCTCTCGTTTGCCCGGACGGTCAGTTTTTTATTCGCCATTGCTTTGAAAATCTTCCTGACGCTGTGCCGGATGCTTCGCGCCTCTTCGTTCGTACCAAAGAGGGTGAGGTCGCGCTGTTCAAATGGTGGAACGGTTTCTCCGCCGCTTTGGATATGCGTAAGGCTTGTGACAGGGAATTTATGGATGCACAGCTGCGCCATCTGATGGAAGATTACGGCGTGGATGGCTTCAAGTTTGACGGGGGAACTGTGGATATGTATGCGTCCGTTCTTGGCGGAACGCCGCGAGAGGACGAGGATGCGCATGCAATGAACATTGCATGGAACGATTTTGGTCGTCGTTATGATTATCATGAATATAAGGATACATATCACGGCGGCGGTAAATGCGGTATTCAGCGCCTCTGCGATAAGGATCACCGCTGGATCGGCAACGGTATTGATACCTTTGTGCCCGCTTGCGCGATCACAGGGCTCCTTGGGCATCCGTTCATCTGTCCCGATATGATCGGCGGAGGTGAATGGATCTATAATACGATGCCCGATTTTCATGTAGACGAGGAGCTTTTTGTTCGTATGGCGGAGGCCTCGGCACTGCTTCCTATGATGCAGTTCTCTTGGGCACCATGGCGTTTGCTCTCTAATGAGAATCTTAGCAATGTTCGTAAAATGTCCGAGCTACACCTTAAAATGAGTGATGAGATTCTTGCGCTTGTGGAAAACGCAAGAGAAACAGGTGAGCCGATCGTGCGTTTTATGGAGTACAATTATCCCAACGAAGGCTATCATGCCATTACCGACCAGTTTATGCTTGGCGAGAAAATACTTGTTGCTCCCGTTATCACCAAAGGAACACGCGAGCGTGGTGTAGTATTTCCGAGAGGGAAATGGATCGATGCGGACCAAGTTGTGTATGAGGGTGGAAGAACCTGCGTTATTGCATCCCCTCTTGGAAAACTCTTATACTTCAAAAAAGTATAAAACGCTCGTTCACTCTTTGCTTTTATCTTTTTCGGAAACGATAAGAGAAGTGAGCCAGAAAAGATTTTTGGTTGCTACCTTGAGTGTATTGATTCCTTCGATGTCTTTTTCCACATCCTCACGCGTGCCTGCGTGGAGAAGCGGCCAGTAGTTTGAGGATGCGATCGGCATCTCGTTGAAGGTAAAAAACTTTTCCATTTCCCAAAGTGTTCCTATATGCCCGCCACGCCGTCCAACCGCAACGGCAAAGGCGGGCTTTTTTCTAAGCAATTTTCCGGACGAGTGAAAGAGTCTCCCCATCACGGATTTTGCCATACCGGTCGCGCCTCCGTAATGCACCGGACTTGCGAATACGAAAGCATCCGTCTTTTCGCAAAGCGGTCGTAGCTCGTTCACGGCATCCTGATAAAAGCAGCCGTCTCCATGCTTGCAAAGTCCGCAGGCAATGCAGGAAAACGTTGGTCCGTTTTTGCACCAAAACAAATTTGCTTCTCCGCCAAGCCTCTCCCATTCGTCAATAATGTGTGAAAGAGCGCATTGCGTTGCGCCATTCTTATGCGGACTTGTATTAACGAGTAATAGTCTCATCGTGTTCTCCAATCTGTTAGGGAAGTTTTCTTCGTTACATTTTTTTGAACTCCTTGACATTTTGCTGAAACTGTAATATAATTTATATATAATATATGCAATAATATCTTTTAGGATTACCAAGCGGGAGGAGAGAAACAATGACAAAGATAGATATTTTTTCCGGCTTTCTCGGCGCAGGAAAAACAACTTTGATTAAAAAGCTATTGAAGGAGGCTTATACGGGCGAGCAGGTCGTTCTGATCGAAAACGAATTTGGTGAGATCGGAATCGACGGCGGCTTTCTCAGCGAAGCGGGCATTAACATCACGGAAATGAATTCGGGCTGCATCTGTTGCTCGCTTGTTGGTGATTTTACCAAGGCTCTCGCGCAGGTTTTGGAGCAGTATCATCCCGACCGTATTCTGATCGAGCCCTCCGGCGTTGGTAAGCTTTCGGACGTGGTGCGTGCCGTTTCCTCTGTTTTGACGGAAACCGTTGTGCTGAATTGCCTCTGCGCGGTTGCCGATGCAAATAAATGCAAGATGTATGCCAAGAATTTTGGCGAGTTTTATATCGATCAGATCCGCAATGCAACTTCCATCATTCTTTCTCACACGGGCGGCATCTCGGATAAGAAGATCGCCGATGCAGTTGCACTTCTTCGCGAGAACAATGAGACGGCAACGATCGTAACAACGCCTTGGGAGCTTCTTGACGGTAAGGCTATCCTTGAAACGATGGAGCATAAGGATACCTTGCATGCTGCGATGAAAGCGCTGGAGAAGGAGCATCACGAGCATCATCACCATGATCATGATGAGGAATGTGAATGCGGCCATCATCACCACGATCATGATGAGGAATGCGAATGCGGCCATCATCACCACGATCATGATGAGGAATGCGAATGCGGCCATCATCACCACGAACATGACGAGAAGTGCGAATGCGGCCACCATCACCACGATCATGATGAGGAATGCGAATGCGGCCATCATCACCACGAACATGACGAGAAGTGCGAATGCGGCCGCCATCACCATGATCATGACGAGAAGTGCGGCTGCGGTCATGATCATCACCACCATCATCATGCAGATGAGGTTTTTCAGAGCTTCGGAAGAGAAACCACGAAAAAGTATACGAAGGAGGGCTTGCTCTCCATTTTGGAGACGTTCTCCGAGGATCCCGCGTATGGCATGGTGCTTCGCGCAAAGGGAATCGTTGCGGCAGAGGACGGAACTTGGCTTCACTTTGACTATGTTCCCGGTGAGCCCGACGTCAGAATCGGCGGCGCATCGGTGATCGGACGTCTTTGCGTGATCGGTGCAGGTATAGATGAGCATAAGCTCACAGCACTCTTTGGACTTGATCAGTAATCTTTTTAGAAGGTAGTAAACATGGAAATTCCCGTATATCTTTTTACCGGATTTTTAGAGGCCGGAAAAACAAAATTTATCACCGAGACGCTCCACGATCCGAATTTTAATGATGGAAAGCGCCCATACCTTTTGATCTGCTGTGAAGAAGGTGAGGAGGAATACGATCCCGATGTTTTGCCATCGAACGTAAAAATGAGCACCTTCGATGAAGAGCAGATGTTAACACCGGACCGTATTGCTGCTATGCAGAAGCGCGCGGGTGCGGAAATTATTGTGATCGAGTATAACGGCATGTGGTCGCTTGACAGCATTTATAACGCTCTGCCCGAAAATTTCAAGGTTTTTCAGGAAATTTTGATTGCAGATGCAAACACGATTCTGAATTATAACGCCAATATGCGTCAGCTGGTCGTTGACAAACTTTCCAGCGCAGAAATGGTGGTATTTAATCGTTATAGCGACAAAGTGGATAAGCTTGCACTGCATAAGCTCGTGCGCGGTGTCAGCCGCAGAGCCAATATTTGCTACGAGGATCTTCAAGGCGAGATCGCCTTCGATGATATCGAAGATCCCTTGCCGTATGATCTTTCCGCGCCCGAGGTCGTGATCAAGGATGAGGACTTTGCGATCTTCTACCGCGATATGTCTGAGGAGCCCGAAAAGTATTTCGGCAAAACGATCGCCTTCAAGGGCATTGTTGCCTTGGATAAAGCACTTCCTTCGGGTCAATTTGCAATCGGTCGTCATATTATGACCTGTTGTGAGGCGGATATTGCCTACCGTGGCGTAGTTGCCAAGGGTATGGGTAAATTGAAGCTTGCTACGAGAGATTGGGTAACGGTGAAGGGAACGCTTGCCGAGGAGTATTCAAAGCTTTACCGTGCGCGCGGTCCGGTCCTTACTGTAAAAGAAATTGCGAAAGCAGAGAAGCCCGAGCAGGAGGTTGCTACCTTCTATTAAACTGTTTAGCCCAAAAAAATACGTTTTGAGGTGTAAGATGAAGAGAGAGCCGAAAATCCCATTTTCTGTTTATTCGGAGAGTGGTGAGGGGTGCTTGATCCCCGCACATAAGCATAGCGATTCCATGGAGATCGTCCAGGTTTTGGATGGAAGGTTGAATTTTTCCGTAGGAACGGAGCGGTTTGTGGCAGAGGCGGGTAATTTTGTTTTTATCCCTGCGGATATCACGCATCGTATAGAAGCGGAGGGGCGTGCTTCTTTGCGCGGCCTAGTGTTCGAGTCTTCGATTCTTGAAGAAAATATGGCTCACTTCGATACGGAAATTTTGTATATGTTCCGTGTGCAATCCCGTAATCGTATTGCGCCACTCGGAAAGGATCATCCGATCTATCCGATACTGAAGAAATATATGGCAGAGTCTTACGAGGAGTTTGAAGCAAAGGACGTTTGTTATAAGCTTCCGATCCGTGCCAATATCTATTTAATGATGACGGCGTATTTGAGGCACTACTGCGGCTCTAAAGACGAGTCCGAGCGGATGGTGTATCACAATGTGCTGCGTCTTCGTCCTGTTATGGAATACATAGAAGAGAATTATAAAGAAAAGATTTATATCGATGATCTTGCGGATAAGCTGATGGTTTCTCCCGATTATTTCACGCGTATGTTTAAGGAGTCTATCGGCAAAACACCGATCGATTATATCAACGGCCTGCGTATCAATCGCGCGCTGGAGCTTCTTGAAAATCCTCGTTTTTCCGTTGCAGCGGTGGCGGAGGAGATCGGATTTTGCAATCCGAATTATTTCCATAAGATATTCAAGCAATATATGGACGTAAGCCCGATCGCATATCGAAAAGCGCTTTCTCAAAGCTGAATCCAAACAAAGAAAAACGGCGACACATAACGTGTCGCCGTTTTTCTGCCTCGATTTAAGTAACCATTATTTGATTTGCGTAATATCGTAAGGCGTGGTCTGATAAACGAAATAGTTGAGCCAGTTGGAGTAGAAAAGGTTTGCACAGCTTCTCCAACGCACGATCGGCTCCTTCGTGTCATCGTCATTCGGGAAATAGTTCTTTGGAAGCTGAATTTCAAGTCCCTGACCCTTGTCGCGCAAATATTCCTTTTTCAGCGTATCGGCATCGTATTCCGAATGTCCGGTAACGAAGATCTGTCTGCCGCGGTCGGTAGAAGCAACGAAAACGCCTGCCTCCTCGGAGCTTGCAAGAATGCGTATGCCGGGAATGGCCTCGATATCCTCTCTGCGGTTCATCGTGTGGCGTGAATGGGGAACGAGAAACGTGTCATCAAAGCCGCGGAAGAGAATCGAACGCTTGTAGTCGAGCTTGTGCTCAAAAACTCCGAAAAGCTTTTTATCGAGAGGATATTTTTTCACACCGTAGTGGTAGTAGAGTGCAGCCTGCGCACCCCAGCAAATGTGAAGCGTACTGGTTACGTGCGTCTTGCTCCACTCCATGATCTCACAGAGTTCATCCCAATATTCAACCTCTTCAAAGGGAAGGTTCTCCACGGGTGCACCCGTGATGATCATACCGTCGAAGTTCTGATCCTTAATATCGTCAAAGACCTTGTAGAAAGAGAGCATATGCTCCGCGGATGTGTGCTTTGATTGATGCGTTGCCGTTTGCAAAAGCTCAAGCTCAACCTGCAAGGGTGTGTTACCGATCAGACGTGCAATCTGTGTTTCCGTCACGATCTTCTGCGGCATCAGATTGAGCATCACAATGCGCAGAGGACGAATGTCCTGCGTGGTTGCGCGCGTTTCGGTGATTACGAAAATATTTTCCTCATGCAAAATCTGTGTTGCGGGCAGTTGGTTTGGAATTTTAATTGGCATAGCTTGCCTCCGTTATTTTATGCGTTAACGGCATCGAGTGCCTGCTTGATATCTGCGATCAGATCCTCAGCGTTCTCAATACCGCAGGAAAGACGTACGAGATCGGCGCTTACGCCGGCCGCGATCAGCTCCTCGTCCGTCATCTGTCTGTGCGTGGCGCTTGCGGGATGCAGACAGCAGCTGCGTGCATCGGCAACGTGTGTTTCGATCGCTGCGATCTTCAGATGCTTCATGAATTTTTCTGCAGCTGCTCTTCCGCCCTTTACGCCGAAGCTGACAACGCCGCAGCTACCGTTCGGAAGATACTTCTTTGCAGTCTCATAATACTTGTCACCTTCGAGAGAAGGATAGGTGACCCATGCGATGCGATCATCGGATGCAAGATATTTTGCAACGGCAAGTCCGTTCTCGCAGTGACGTGCCATACGAACGTGCAGGCTTTCAAGACCGAGGTTCAAAAGAAATGCATTCTGTGGAGACTGGATCGAGCCGAAGTCGCGCATCAGCTGTGCGGTAGCCTTGGTGATAAACGCGCCGCCAAGGCCGAAGCGCTCGGTGTAAGTCACGCCGTGATAGCTATCGTCGGGTGTGCAAAGGCCGGGGAACTTATCGGGATACTTCGTCCAGTCAAATTTACCGCTGTCAACGATACAACCGCCAACGGCCGCGCCGTGTCCGTCCATGTATTTGGTGGTAGAATGGGTAACGATATCTGCGCCCCATTCAAAGGGACGGCAGTTTATGGGAGTAGCAAAGGTGTTATCCACGATGAGCGGTACGCCGTGCGCGTGTGCAGCCTTTGCAAAGCGCTCAATATCCAGCACGGTGAGCGCAGGGTTCGCGATCGTCTCGCCGAATACAGCCTTTGTGTTCTCGCGGAATGCCGCATTCAGCTCCTCCTCCGAGCAATCGGGGGAAACGAAGGTAAACTCAATGCCCATACGCTTCATGGTTACGGAGAAGAGGTTGAAGGTACCGCCGTAAATGGTGGAGCTTGCAACCACGTGATCGCCGCAGGAAGCAATGTTGAAAATGGCGTAGAAGTTGGCAGCTTGTCCCGAAGAGGTCAGCATAGCCGCCGTACCGCCCTCAAGCTCGCAGATCTTTGCGGCAACGGAATCGTTGGTGGGGTTCTGCAGACGGGTATAGAAATAGCCGGAGGCCTCAAGGTCAAAGAGCTTTCCCATATCCTCGCTGGTGGCATACTTGAAGGTCGTGCTCTGAACGATCGGAATCTGACGGGGCTCGCCGTTTCCGGGGGTATAACCACCCTGCACGCATTTGGTTTCGATTTTGTAAGAAGACATAATAGCACCTCTCTTAAAATAGATTTGCTTGGATTTTCGTATATATGGAAAAACGACAAATTCCTGCGAAGGAATCTGTCGTTTTCATGGTGCTCCTGCGGGAACTCGAATCCCGGACACCTTGATTAAAAGTCAAGTGCTCTACCGACTGAGCTACAGGGGCATATCACCGCGCCATAATATAATAGCACATTATGCCCGATTTGTCAATAGTTTTTCACAAAAAAACTTATAAATTAAAAGGAAAAACGCCGCGCATCATATCCGCGCTCGGCGAGTGCGGACTGCATTTTTTCTGCAAGAGCCTCGTTTTTTGTCAAAGCAAAAACCGAAGGTCCGCTGCCGCTCATCATCACAGCTTCTGCGCCCATAGATGAAAGGAGCGCCTTTGCCTCGGTAGCACGAGGACAGAGCGGAAGCACCGCTTCCTCGAAAATATTATAGAAGGGAGGCGTGACCCCCTCACGCACCGCGCCAAGCGCGTCGCGCCCCAAAAGATCTGCAGGCAATGCCACACTGCCGTCAAAATTATGATACCTCCGATCCAAATCGCCATACGCCTTTGGCGTGGAGGAAACCTCATCCGTATTGGCAAGTACGCCGAAAAATCCCTCATCCCTCGCAGAAATCGGTTCTAAAATTTCACCGCGCCCATAACAAAGCGCCCGTCCGCCAAGCAGGCAAAAGGGAATATCACTGCCAAGCGAGGCCGCAATCTCAAATAGCTGCTCCCGTGTGAGTATGCCCGGAAGCATCGAATCCAACGCCCGTAGCGTAGCTGCCGCATCGGCCGATCCTCCGGCAAGCCCCGCCGCCATCGGTATTTTCTTTTCGAGCAAAATTTTCACCTGGGCGCATTTTTTTGCCGCCGAAAGAAACGCTTTTGCCGCCCGCACGATCAGATTGCGATCGTCCGTCGGTAAATCGCAAGCCTTGGAAAAGCGAAGCGTAATCTCGGTCTGCTCGGCAGGGAAAAGAGAGAAATGCAAGGTGTCATAGAGGTCGATCGTCTGCATCACGGTCTCAATGTTGTGAAAGCCGTCCGCTCTCCGCGCCGTCACGTTCAGATATAGATTGATTTTTGCCGGTGCTTTTTCCGTGTGATTCATATACGTTCGCCCCTTCTTTTTTCTCACGTATAATAATTATAGCATTTTTTGTATAAAAAATCAACCCTATGAATTTCAAGCCGTTTTAATAACGCAATGCGTGCGCCTCCTATGAATAAAGATCCCCCCGTAAAACGGGGGGTATTTCATTTTCGGGTAAAACCCTAAATGTTACTGGCAACGCACAAGTGCGTTTTAGATTGGCCTGCCAGCCACGCAATTGCTACTTGCTACCCGTAAACGGGTTGCGTAAAAAGCCTTCCTCCGGGAGGAAGGGGGACCGCTTGCGGTGGAAGGAGCCCGCGAAAACTATAGTTCTCCCTCTCGCCTCATTTCAACTGCATGATTGAGCGTGCGCGTGCTCCCTCAGTCTCGCGTTCGCTCGCCAGCTCCCTCCCGGAGGGAGCCTTTGACACAAGGAAATTCTGCCCTGACTTTTTATTTGTTTTCTGCTTATCGGCAATAGCCTTTATTGAACCACGCGACTATCGCGTGGTTTTCATTATACAAAAACACGATACCCCAAGGGAGGGGCATCGTGCAGTAAAATTATTTCTTGTACCAATAACTGTCAATATATGCTGATATGAAATAGTCAACATTCGTGCTCGTGTCGCTTAGAGAAGTCTGCGTACCGCCGGTTTTATTTTCCCAGCCCTCGTAATTATTCGTCCTATACCAATCGGTTGGATCTGCAAACGCAAGACTCGTAAGTTTGATACACCAGCTGAATGCATAATCGCCAATACTCGTTACACTAGCCGGAATGGTGATGCTACTAAGTTTTACACAATTGTTGAAAACCCCATAGCCAATGCTTACCAAATGGCTCCCCTCCTGAAAAGTGACTGTTTGTAAGGTTGAGCAGTCGCTAAAAGCAGAGTCTCCGATTGCTTGCACGTTTTTCGGAATATGGATGCTCGTAAGACTCGTACATTCAAAAAAGGCATCCATGCCAATATTCGTCACGCTATCCGGAATGTTAATACTTGTAAGGCTTTTACAACTACAAAACGCTGCCCAACCGATGATCGATAATTGACTACTCTCTTCAAAGGTGACCGCTTTTAGACTTGAACAAGCACCAAAAGCCCAGCTGTCCAATATTTGCACGCTATTGGGGATGTGAATGCTTGTAAGTCCTTCGCAAATATCAAACGCTTGATAGCAAATACTCATCACGCTATTCGGAATGGTGATACTCGAAAGGCTTTTATGGGCATAGAATGCTCTCCCTGCAATAACTTTTGTATCCACATGAATTTTGCAGGAGGTGATATTTTTATTGATGCCTTCCATCAGTACGTAATAAGGATTTTCTGCGTTACCAAGATAATATGCGTTATCGTACGTATTGTAGGCAAGGTTGTCGCACCCCTCAAATGCCCAATATTGAATATTCGTCACGCTGCTTGGAATATTGATGCTCGTGAGGGCAGTGCAATTTTGGAATGCAGAAGTATTAATGCACGTTACACTATCGGGAATGTGAATGCTTGCAAGCTGCGTGCGGTCTTTGAACGCCCGATAGCCAATTTCCGTCACCGGCACGCCTTGATATGTGGATGCGATTATAACGTCCGTGCTCGCGCCTTCGTACCCTGAAACGATTGCGTATGTGCTATCATCGGAAAGCTCGTAGATTACACCCTCCGTTGGTGTTTTTTCGGGTGCGCCCTCACCGCTACTATTACCTTCGTTATTGCCGCTGTCGGGAGAAATGATAGATCCAATAGGAAGATCCTTCTTTGTTCGCGAAATTTCGGTATGACAAACCGTGCAATAAAAAACCTCATCAAAAGAGCCCATTTGTGTTGCCGTGGCATTCACAATGTTTTCTTGTACGGGTGTGCCAGACGTGTGCGTAGTGCGCTTTTTGACTGTTTCCGTTTGCAATGTCTCTTTGCATTTTTTGCAAAATTCCTTACGCAGACCTTCGGTAGTACAAGTTGCTTCTTTTGTGGTCTCCCAATCGGTTTCCTTATGTTTGCAATCGCAGGCGGTCAGCATCGTGCAAAGCATTGCCGTAAGAAGCATAAGGCTTAGAGTTTTTTTCATTTCGTTTTCCTTCCTTTTTTTGTTTTCTAAAATAAAAATGCGCCCGCAAAGCGAGCGCACTCCATAAAGCACTTCACTTTGCCGCGACGCAACTTTTCCAAATAAGGTATAGAAAAAGACGGAAGTACTAAAATGGCATAGTACATCCTTATTTGGAAAATATTCAGTTACGTCGCAATTCCATTATACCACGCGTATCGAGAAAAGTAAATAGTTTTTCAAAAAAATGGTTTCCGCCCCCAAAATCTTGACAAACTACGACTGCTATGATATAATATATTGTTAAGAAAAGCAGACAAAGGAGGCGCGGTTATGGCACAGGATCAAAGAGACGATTTTTGGGATATTTCGAAGCTTGCTCCGAATGCGAAAAAGCCGCAGCCTCGCTTCAAAACCGAGAATGAAACGGTCTCCTTCGAGATCGCGGGCGATGCAAAGCCTGAAGAAAACCGCATTACGGTGCTTGGCCGCAGTGCGAAAATGGAGGAGAGCACCTACGTGCCGCTCTCCAATCCCCTCATTCGTAAGGTTACCGTTCGCCGTATGCAGGGCGGATATGATTTTTACGAGAGCTTCCGAAAGGCAGCACTCCTGTACTATGACGTGGCTGCCGAGCCATCGTCCTTCGTTTCCTTTTATTCCTATATGCCGCAGTATTCGCAGATGAATGCGGAGCAAAAGAGCTACTATTTTTATCTTCGCTCCGAGATCCGTAAGGGCAATTATTCACTGCGGGCTGACATCTCCTACTTGTATCTTTATGTATATGAAATCTTAAATCTGCCCGAAAAAATACCGCCGAAACAAGGAATTTCTCTTTTGTGCAAGCTGTGGCGCGCTTATCGGAAGAGCCTGCCTGCGATCGATCGGTATTTCTCGGTTTGGGTGCAGGATTATTGCATCGTGCATCAGCTTGATGCGCCTACGGCCGAGATCGAGGATTTTATATATGAGATTATAGATGCCGCCTCCTTCAAGGAGTTTTACCTCGGCGGCGTGTATTCAAAAAATGCCGGGGAGATCACGGCTTTGCTTTCATGTCTTTCGGATTATGATTGGCGGAGCGGCCGCTATTCGGGCGGTGAGCACCGTGATATGTATAAAAAGCACGTTGAGGGAGCCATGCTCCCTGTGCTTCGCTCTCTTTGGGAAAGCGGTGCGCTTTTTTGTGAGGATGCCGCTACAGAGCGTCTTACGCGAGATGCTTTTCCTTGCTCGCTATGCACGCATAGCGTTAAATGCCGCATAGAGATCGAGTATTATCCGCTTGGCCGTTCGGATGCGCTTCGTGCACGTGTGACAAGCGCGTTGAAGTACGTTGAAAACTGCTTGCGCTCGGCACTTTCCGTTAAAAGCCGTCTTGCTGTGAAAAATCTTCACGAGAAGGATAAGGCGTTGATCGATATGTATTTTGAAACGCTCTTTCGTGCCGTGAACGAAAAACGCCGATTGGAGCAGCGCGAATCGTATGAAACGCTCTACGATGCGCCAAGACAAGAAATGTCCTTTGCCGGCGCTGATGCGATCGAGCAAAGCTCCTGGGAAAACACTTGGCGTCTTGTTGACACAGAGGAAAATGAAAAGATTTCCGATGAAGAGCATTCTATTGACGAACCAATCGTCGAGGCCGAGGTACAGGAAGATACGAAGCGCGCCGAAGAATCTGCGGATGTATATGTAGTTCGTTATTTGCGTGCGCTAATAAGTGCAGATGAAACCGAGAAAAAAGAAACCGTAAGGCGATCCGCTTTGCCGGAGGAGTCTCTTGCGGAAAAGGTTAATGAAATATTTTTCGCCATCCTTGACGACGTTGTATTGGAAATTTGTGACGGCGGTGCCGTCTTGATCGAGGATTACAGAGAGGAAGTGTCCGAGTGGTTGAACAGGCAGAAGTAAAAATACCAAAAAGAATATTAAATACACTGATCGCATCCCTTGCGGCAGGTGTTGTACCGCGTAGTGGTGCGCCTTATATTGCCATTGGTCGAAACGATGAGATCGCCGCTTTGCTTGAGAATCTTGAGACGGTGGCAGACGGTGGGGCTTTTTGTCGCTTTCTGATCGGTCGATACGGAAGCGGTAAGAGCTTTTTGATTCAGCTCATTCGCAGTCATGCATTGGAGCGCGGTTTTCTCACTGCCGATGCCGATCTCTCTCCGGAGCGTAGACTTACGGGCGGCAACGGTGCAGGACTTGCGACCTATAGGGAACTGATTGCGCATCTCGCTTCATCGGCCTCACCGGAGGGCGGAGCGTTACCGCTCATACTTTCGCGCTATTTCGTGAGTCTGAAAAATGCAGTGATCGAAGAAGGAACGCTGCCGAGAGATCCCACGTTTGCCACGCTTTTGCAAAAGAAGGTATACCGCACGCTTGCACAGCTTGAGGGGGATGTTGGCGGTTTTGATTTTGCACGGGTCCTTGCGGAATATTATCTTGCATCCTTAGAGGAAAACGAGGAGAGAAAGAGTGCCTGCCTGCGCTTTTTACGCGGCGAGTTTATAACCAAAACCGAGGCGAAAAACGCCCTCGGCTTCCAGGTCAGCCACATTATCGGAGACGACAATTGGTATGAGTTTATCAAGCTTTTTGCCGCTTTAACCGTAAAGATCGGCTACAAGGGCCTGCTTCTTTTTGTGGATGAATGCGTAAATCTTTATAAGATCCCCAACCGTATTTCCCGTGAGGCGAATTACGAAAAGCTTCTTGCGATCTTTAACGACACATTGCAGGGCAAAGCAAAAAGCATAGGCGTTGTGATTGGCGGTGTACCGCAGTTCCTCGAGGATACACGCCGCGGCCTCTTCAGCTACGAGGCTTTGCGCTCGCGCCTTTGCGATTCGCGTTATACAGAGCTTGGATATAGAAATCTTGCATCTCCTGTGATCCGTTTGCGCCGTCTTTCGGATAACGAGCTGTACGCGCTTGTCGTGCGACTTTATAAGCTTTATGTCCAAAAGGAGGGGGAACGAGCTCCCAAGCTTTCGCAGACAGAGATAGAAACCTTTATGTCCTGTGCTCTCGGCAAGATCGGAGCAGAGGATATGGTTACGCCGCGTGAGATCATAAGAGACTTTTTGACGCTTCTGAACATTTTAAGAGATAATCCCGATGCCACCTTTGATGCGCTTGTTCGCGGCATGAAAAACGAAGCTGCACAGAAGAATATGACAGTGAATACGGAAACAGCTTCGGGCGCTTCGCCGGAGGAACAACCAAATAGTTCACAGAAGAAAACCGTAACAATCTTTGATATAGAAATTTAAAACGAGGCAGATTTATGACTGAAGCGGATAAGATTTTTACAAGATTCCCACCGTTCATCCAAGAATATATCTATTCTCGCGGTTGGGAGAGCTTTCGTTCCATTCAGATCGCTGCCGCGGATGCGATCTTTGATAGCGATGAGAACCTTCTTCTTGCTTCCTCCACCGCATCCGGAAAAACCGAAGCTGCCTTCTTTCCGATCCTTACGTTGCTGACGGAGCAGCCGGTAGAAAATTCTGTGGCGGTTCTTTATATCGCGCCGCTTAAATCCCTCATCAACGATCAGTTTTTGCGTATGGAAGAGGTGATGGATGCCTCCGGTATCCCTGTCTATCATTGGCACGGAGATGTTGGTGCCTCACACAAAACCAATCTTTTGAAAAATCCCTCGGGTATTTTACAGATCACGCCCGAGTCCTTGGAGTCGCTTCTGATCCGCCGCCCCAACGATATTTGCCGTCTTTTTGGCGGACTTCGTTTTATCGTATTGGACGAGATCCATACGATGATCGGCTCGGATCGCGGCAGTCAGATCCTTTGTCAGCTCACGCGCCTTGCGCGCTTTATAGGGTATCATCCTCGTCGGATCGGTCTCAGCGCCACGATCGGAGATACCTCGGTTGCTACTGCTTGGCTCAACGCGGGGAGCGGTCGAGGCTGTATTGCTCCCGAGCCCTTACGTTTGCCTCTAAAATGGCGTCTTGGTATGGCGCATTTCTACGTGGAGGATCAAAGAGAGTGCCAAACGCTTCGTCCGACGGAAGAAAACGAGGGCGGTCATGCGGCTCTCGATCCGGGATATGAATATCTTTATGACTGCGTTTCTGATTTAAAGGCATTGGTTTTTTCCAATTCCAGAGAAGAAACAGAGTACGTGACCGCTACCTTGCGCCAAATTGCGGCGTCACGCGGTGAGGAGGATGTATTTCTTATTCATCACGGTAATCTTTCCGCTTCGCTTCGCGAGGATGCAGAGCAGAGAATGAAGGACGAGAGCATTACACGGGCTGTCACCTGCGCAACGGTCACGATGGAGCTTGGTATTGATATCGGCCGTCTTGAACGTGTGGCACAGGTGGGCGCACCAACCACGGTTTCTGGCTTCTTGCAACGGCTTGGCCGCAGCGGCCGCCGCGGCTCACCACCCGAAATGGTGATGGTTTATAGGGAAGCGACACCGCTACCGAATGCGCCTTTGCCGCAGTTGATTCCCTGGGATCTTTTGCGGGGCATTGCCATCGTGGATCTATATGCGGATGAGAGGTTTATCGAGCCCCCGCGTGTCAAAAAAATGCCGCTTAGCCTTGCCTTTCATCAAACGCTCAGCCTGCTTGTCTCCGAGGGCGAAAAAACGCCTGCCGCCTTGGCAGAGAGCCTTTTATCACTTCCGCCGCTTTCGGCTTTGCCTAAGGATACATACCGCGCACTTCTCGTCTCCATGATCAATAACGAATATTTGGAGCTGACGGAGGAGAAAACGTTGATCATCGGTCTTGCTGGCGAGCGTATACTCAACAATTATAAATTTTATGCTGTCTTTCAGGATAGCGAGGATTTTACTGTGCGTTGCGGCAGTGAAGAGATCGGAACGATCACGACGCCGCCGCCCGCGGGCGATCGCTTTGCTCTTGCGGGTCGCGTTTGGGAGGTTGAGGATCTGGACGTTTCGCGCCGCCTTGTCTTCGTTCATCACGTGAACGGAAAAATGGAGGTCTCCTGGCCGGGAGATAGCGGCGAGATCCATACCAAGCTTCTGCTTGCGATGCGCCGCGTGCTTCTTTCGGACAAGCAATATCCTTATCTTTCGGAAAATGCAGCGCATCGCCTATCGGATGCGCGTCACCTGGCCGCCAAGGCGGGGCTTGCGAAGAAAAATCTCGTTTCGCTTGGTGGACAAAGCTATGTTTTGTTCCCGTGGCTCGGAACGGTCTCCTTCAGAACGCTTCGCCGCATTTTGAAAACCTATTCCTCCGAGCTTGGTATTTCCGATATAGAGTCTCAGGGGTGTTGCTATATTACCTTCAAGGCAAAGGACGGTGCCGCAGAGCATCTTGAAAATGCGATTCGCGATATTCTCGAAAATCTCGGCGAGGATACCGAACGCTTGGTAGGTGCATCCGAATGTCCCGTTTATGACAAATATGATGAATTTATACCTCCTGAGCTTTTGCGGCAAGCGTATGCTTCGGACCGTTTGCAATTGCATGAGCTTCAAGCGCGTTATCTCGGGGGAGAAAGGATAGATCTATGATATACGATTTGCTTGCCGATTTTTACGATCGCATCAATAGTGAAATCGATTACGATGCCTGGGCTTCTTTTATAGAGCAGATCTTTGATAGGGAAATGAAATCACGCCCAAATCTGGTTATGGATCTCGGTTGCGGTACGGGAAAAATGACGCTTGCCCTCGCAAAAAAAGGCTATGATATGACGGGTATTGATTATTCCGTCAATATGCTGGGGCGTGCACGTGAGGCGGCAGCAGAGGCCGGACTTTCGGAGCGTATTCTTTGGTTATGTCAGGATATGCGCCGCTTTGAGCTTTACGGTACGATGGGGGCGATCGTCTCTTGTCTTGATACGATCAATCATCTTACGAAGGAAAAGGATCTTTCTTCTGTTTTCTCTCTCGTTCATAATTATCTTGATCCCGATGGTCTGTTTATCTTTGACGTTAACGGAAAGCATAAATTCGAAACCGTTTACGCCGATGAGACCTACGTTTTCGAGGAGGGGAACGATTTTTGTATCTGGGAAAACGAGTATAACGAAAAAAGCCACCTTTGTCGCTTCTTTATCACCTTGTTTTCGAAGGAGCGTGACGGCAGATACGTGCGCTCCGAAGAGGTGCAGAGCGAGAAAATGTATCCTCTCGCAACCCTTCGCCGTATTCTTGAAGAAACGGGGTTTGAATTTATCGGTGCTTATAATGATTTTGATTTTCACGCGGCAGATGATACCGATGACCGTCTGTATATAGTCGCAAGATGTAAAAAGTGAGGAAAATGCTATGCAAAACAATCAAAATGCAACGATGCTTCGCGGAATGACGAGAGATGGCAGTGCCCGTGTTCTCGTTTTGAATTCGCGTGATATGGTCAATGAAATGATCAAAACGCATAAAACCGCTCCTACAGCAACGGCTGCGCTCGGTCGCCTTGTTACTGCCGCCTCAATGATCGGCAGCATGCTTCCCGAGGCCGGAGATTCCGTAACGGTTGGATTCAAGGGGAGCGGCCCGCTCGGGCAGCTGCTTGCGGTTGCGGATTACTACGGATGCGTGAAGGCATATATCGAGAACCCTTCTGTCGATCTTCCGCGCAAAAAAAACGGCGCGCCTGATGTTGGTAACGCGATTGGCGCAGGCACTGTATTCATGGTACGCGATCTTGCGAGCGGTGAACCTCAAACGGGAACGGTCGAGATCGTCAGCGGTGAGATCGCGGAGGACATCGCTACTTATTTTGCAAAGAGTGAGCAGGTGCCAACGTTGCTTTCGCTTGGAGTCTCTGTTGACAAGGATGGCTCTTGTCTTTCGGCCGGCGGCGTATTGATTCAATTGCTTCCTTTCCCCGAAGAGCAGACCGTTTCGCTCCTTGAGCGCAATGCAGAAGCACTCTCACATATTTCCGCGCTTTTTGAAAAGGGACTCTCCAATCAGGAGATCGCCGATATTGCTTTAAAGGACATTCCTTTTGATCCCTTTGATACGCTCGAGGTCTCTTATCGCTGTGATTGCTCTTCGGATCGTATGAAGAAAAAGATCCGCTCACTCGCAAAAACCGAGATCCTTACAATGCTCGATGAGCAGGAGGCGGAGGGAAAGCCCAGAGAGCTGACCGCAATTTGCCGCTTCTGCGGATCGGAATACACATTCTCGGAAAAAGAACTTCTGAAATGAACGAAAAATGCCCTTTCTCATAATCTGTGATAAAGGTCATTTTTTATGGAGGGCGAGAGTATGGGAATCGAGTGCTTCGTTTCGGAGGAGAGCCTGAGAATACATAAAGAGCATCTTTGTGCACTCAGGATGAAAAAAGAAATTTGCATAACACACCGGGAAAGGGAAGATTTAGAGGTGCAAATTCGCTCACATGAGCTTTACTTTTCTTCTTTTCGTCGTGAGCGTGTGCCGTGTGAGCGTGTACGTGCAGGTTATCGATCAGAGAATGATTTTTGCTTTGAGCTCTTGGAATATGTGAAGCGGCAACGCTTTGGCTTCCTATATATCTATCCCATGGCGCGTTATCCCTTTGTCGGCTTTGGAACAGAAGAAAAAAATCTCGCACGTGCAGCGCTTGCATTGGATCTGTGGGAGCACGCGTATTTTCTTGACTATGGCTTTGATTACATCTCCTATCTTAAAGCCGCACTCTCGCATCTTGATTTTTCAAGGCTAAAACAGTAAAAAAGCAAATACGGCGCATTTTGCATTTCGTGCATATGCAAAAAAACACGACATTTGCTATAATACCATTGACTTTTTAATTATAGTGTGATATGATAAAGACATCAAAAACAAGGAGCAAAAGCATGAAGGGAAATGTAATTGTCGGTCAGTCCGGCGGACCTACCGCCGCTATAAACGCAACGCTCAGCGGAGTTATCCGCGGCGCAAAGAAGGCCATTGCCGATGGCGCGGTTGAAAAAATATACGGTATGCGCAACGGAATCGAAGGATTTATGCAGGAGCGGTTGGTGGATCTGGATGCCACCTTTGCTTCGCTTTCGGATCTTTCGCTTTTGGAGGCAACACCCGCAGCCGCACTCGGCTCTTGCCGTAAAAAGCTTCCTGCGCCTGAGCTTGGAAATGAGACCTACGAGAAGATCTTCTCGCTTTTTGAAAAATACAATATTCGCTATTTCTTCTACATCGGCGGTAATGATTCGATGGATACGGTCGCAAAGCTGACGCAGTATGCCAAAATGATCGGTCACGAGCTTCGCGCCGTTGGTGTTCCGAAAACCATTGATAACGATCTTGCCGCAACGGATCATACGCCGGGCTTCGGTTCTGCCGCGAAATATATCGCCACAACGATCTCTGAGATCCTTTGCGATACGGCGGTATATCAGATTCCTGCGGTCACCATCGTAGAGATCATGGGGCGTGATGCAGGCTGGTTGACCACGGCGGCGGCACTTCCTTCGCTTCACGGTAAGGGCGTGGATTATATCTATCTTCCCGAGGTGCCCTTCTCGGTTGATGCATTTATTGAGGATGTAAAAAAAGCACTTGCGCGCCACCCCAATGTCACCATTGCGGTTTCCGAGGGTATTCGTGATAAGGATGGTAATTATATCAGCGCAAGCGGCGCTAAGGACAATTTCGGACACGTTCAGCTTACGGGTGCCGGCCGCGTGCTGGAAGCACTTGTGCGTGATCGCATCGGATGTAAGGTGCGCTCTATCGAGATTAGCCTGATGCAGAGGTGCGCGGCACATCTTGCCTCCTTGACCGATATTCAGGAGTCCGTACAAACGGGTGAGGCTGCTGTCAATTTTGCACTTCTCGGAAGAGTGGGAACGATGGTATGCATTAAGCGTTATGAGGGAGAAAAATACGAGACCTATTTCGAGGCGCTTGACGTTGCCTCTATCGCGAATGCCGTAAGAAGCGTTCCGCTTGAATATATCAATGAGGAGCACAACGGTGTAACGCAGGCGTGCATCGATTATCTCGCTCCCTTGATTATCGGCGAATTGCCTATCATTTATAAAAACGGTATGCCCCTGCATTTTTACTTTGATTAAGATTTAATAAATCAGCATCCCTTGACGAAAAACGGTCAAGGGATGCTTTTTGTATTTATTCTTTGGGAATCCTTTTCAGCAATGCCCGTCGCATTTTGTAATCAGGAAGCACGCTTTCGATCTTTTTGTAGAAGGCTGCAGAATGATTCATATAAAAACGGTGGCAAAGCTCGTGCACCACAACGTATTCCTGCGCCTCGGGCGGGTAGAGCATCAAACGGTAGGAATACGCGATGTTTCCTTTAGAGGAGCAAGAGCCGAAGCGCGTTTTGGCGCTTGTAATCGTTATCCTGCCGTAGGAAACGCCGAGCAATGCGGCATAATGCTTTGTTAGAGGAAGCAGACGCGTTCTTGCCTCGCTTTTTAGCGCGGCAACACGCTCGCTCGTGAGTGCCGCTTCGGTCTCTGCTCTCATTATAGTGCGCTCACGGTGTTTTTCAATCCATGATGCATGCTCGAGCACGATCGCATCCAATCGTTTCTTTTTCGTTCCGATCGGTGCGCGCAAAAGCAGTTCGCCGTCCTTATCAAAGGTGAGTGTGATCGTGCGCCGATCCGAATAGATCACTTTGTATTCAAACATTTTTTGCATACTCCAACGTATGTGAAACGAGCGTGTCACCCTTATAACATAGCTTCAGAGAAAAGAAGGGGACGTTTTGGTCAAGCAGAGAAAGAAAGATCTTATCGCCTTCCCAGATGGGAAGGGAAAGAAGCCTTTGTTTTTCTATCCACTCAAGATTTCCCTCGTCACAGTCCTCTCGGAGCTTTCCTTGAAACTCGGTTGTATGGAAGAGATGCATATATTCCGTACCGAATTCGTCCGAAACAAAGGTGATGATCCCGCGATAGGAGAGTTCGTTCACGGTAAGCCCTGTTTCCTCAAGGATCTCGCGGCGTGCACCGTCAAAAGGAGACTCCTCGTCCTCAAGCTTGCCGCCGATACCGATCCACTTGTCGTGATTCATATCGTTTTTCTTTTTCACACGGTGAAGCATAAGATATTTATCATCCTTCTCGATATAGCAAAGAGTGGTATTGAACATAATCGGCCGATCTCCTCAATAGTTGTATGCCTATATTATAGCATCAATTTTTATGCATTTCAAGTCCATTTTTGTAGTGCTGCGAATATTAAAAATATATTATGTATATTCTGTAAAAATATAAAAGGGTATTGACATTTTTATTGTTTTGAGTATAATAGTTAAGTGGTTAATCATTAAGTGCTAAATTTAAAAAAGGAGATACTTATGATGAAGGCCGGAAGTGAGCAACGCTCACGTGCCGTGGATATGATGATCCGCACGGATCATATGCACAGAGCGATGATCGATAGTCGCGTGCGCGAGATCGGTGTTCACCGTACACAGCATAGGATCCTCATGCATCTTGCAAGGCATGGGCGACTTCCGTCGCAAAAGGAGCTTGCAGAGCATTTGGATATTACACCTGCGGCTGTTACGGGAGCGCTGAAAAAGATTGAGCGGGATGGATACATTGAGCGAACGCTCGGTCAGGACAACCGATATAATGAGCTGCAGATCACGGAAAAGGGCAGAGAGCTTGTCAAGCTTACGCGCCGTCTGTTTTCCGAGGCGGATATGTCTATGTTTGACGGATTTTCGGAGGAGGAGCTTTCCTCTTATATTGCCTGTCTTGAGAAGCTGCAGGAAAATATGCGGCGACAGATCGGGGATCTGCCCCGATGCAAAAAAGAAATAACCGAAGGGAAGAATTAAAATGAAACGATGGCTTAAATACGTAACGCCGTATATGAGATCCTTTATTCTCGGTCCACTCGGTATGATCATTGAGGTGATCGGTGAAATGTTTATGCCGATCCTTCTTGCTGCGATCATCAATAGCGGAGAGGCGGGAACGCTTACAATTGGGAAGAGTATAGGAATCAGCGCAATTCTTACAGGCATTGTGCTTTGTATGATGGCGGGCGGTGTCGCCGGTGCTTATTTTGGATCGAAGGCATCCGTGAATTTTGCGGCAGATTTGAGAAGTGACGTATATGCAAAGATCCAGAAGTTTTCCTTTGCAAACATTGATCGCTTTTCTACGGGATCTCTCGTAACTCGTATGACGAATGACGTAACGCAGCTGCAAAACTTTGTGAATATGCTTTTACGTATGGCGCTTCGCTCTCCCGGCATGCTGATCGGCGGCGTGATCATGGCGATCTCTCTGAAGCCCTCCCTCTCTGTGGTTTTGGCGGTCACAATTCCCTTGATGCTGATCGTCATTGCTATTCTTATCAAAGTCAGCTTTCCGCGCTTTACAATCATGCAGAAGAAGATCGATAAGCTCAATTCCACCGTACGCGAAAACGTAACCAACGTCAGAGTGGTGAAGTCCTTCGTTCGTGAGGATTTTGAGAAGGATAAATTCAGCACGGACAATGCAGAGCTTAAAAATGCAGGTATGCGTGCAGTAAAGATCATGATCTATATGGGCCCTGTAATGAATCTTTTCATGTACGCGGCGGTCATTGCCATTATTTGGTTTGGCCACGGCATCGTTCTTTCGGAGCACACACTCGTTGGCGGAATGCAGGTCGGTGATCTCAGTGCATTTATCACCTATGCCACGCAGATCCTTTCTTCTCTTATGATGGTTACCTTCCTTCTGATGAACACCTCTCGTGCCATGGCATCCGGCAAGCGTATCTGCGAGGTGTTGGACGAAAAAATCGATATTTGTGATGTCGAAAACGTAGATTCCGATAGAAAAATTGAGGCAGGAAAGATCGAATTCAGAAATGTCTCTTACCGCTACTACAAAAACAGTGAGGAGGCCGTTCTTGAAAATATCAATCTGACGATCAATGCAGGGGCAACCGTAGGCATCATCGGATCCACCGGATGCGGAAAAACCACACTGATCTCCATGATCCCGAGACTCTATGACGTGGATAGCGGAGAGGTCTTGATCGACGGCGTAAACGTCAAGGATTATGCACTCCATAGCCTGCGTGAGGGCATCGGTATCGTTCTGCAAAAGAACCTTCTTTTCTCGGGAACAATAGCGGAAAACCTTCGTTGGGGAGATGAAGAGGCCACGGATGATGAGCTCAAAATTGCCTCTGCGCATTCCGCCGCGGATAAGTTTGTTACTTCCTTCAAGGAAGGTTATGATACTATGCTCGATAAAGGTGGCATGAATCTCTCCGGTGGACAGAAGCAACGCCTTTGCATTGCAAGAGCCTTGATCAAGAAGCCAAAGATCCTGATTCTCGACGACTCTACGAGCGCCGTGGATACCGCTACCGAGGCACAGATCCGAAATGCGCTTGCAAACGATCTGCCCGAATGCACGAAGATCATCATTGCTCAGCGCATAAGCTCTGTCAAGGATGCAGATGAGATCATCGTTATGAACGACGGTGCAATTACCGGCATCGGAACGCACGAGGAGCTTCTTGCGGGCAATGCCGAATACGGTGAAATTTATTATTCTCAAATGGAAAAGAAGGAGGCGCAGTGATATGGCAAGATCTCTTCAAAAGCTTCGTGCGCAATATAACAGCGTTTCCCACGGTCAGTCGCTTCGTGGCGGCGGTCCCGGCAGAGGCCCCGGCCCGAGAGCCAAGGGTAAGCCGAAGGATATAAAGAAAACCGTTGGACGTCTTCTTTCCTACGTAGGGAAATACAAGGCAAGACTTCTTCTTGTTTTCGTCTGTATGGGATTGACAACGCTTGCTTCTCTTTGCGGCGGTTATCTGATCGTTCCGATCATCAACCGCATCACCCTCGCTATCAATCCCGCGGCGGATCTGCAGCCCAGCAAGATCGCGCAGTTTGCTGACAGTATCATCGAATCCCTGGTAGATACGCATCTCGTTTCTTCTTTAATGAAAAATACGGTAGCAGAGGTTTCTGTATACGTATTTGCTGCATTGATCGTTCTCGGATC
Source organism: Clostridia bacterium (assembly GCA_017938205.1). Lineage (GTDB taxonomy): Bacteria > Bacillota > Clostridia > Oscillospirales > CAG-272 > UBA1740. The sequence continues at coordinate 71,856 of JAGBCA010000050.1, read as the reverse complement.
GGTGTATCTGATTTCAGCCCTTGGAAGCTACGTGCAAGCGCGCCTGATGCTCTCCGTTTCGCAAAATTCCATTAAGAATATCAGAGACGATCTTTTTCATAAGCTTCAGGGACTTCCTGTTCGCTATTTTGATTCGCACCCCACGGGCGAGATCATGAGCCGCTTCACAAATGACGTGGATAATATCGACGTTATGCTCAATAACTCCTTGACTTCCATCGTCAGTGGTGTGATCAGCCTTGTCGGTACGTTTATCTTTATGTTAACGACCAACGGATGGCTCACGCTTGTAACGGTCGTATTCGTTCCGCTTCTGATCTTTGCTGCCGGTGTGATCGGTAAGAATAGCGCAAAGTATTACGGTGCGCAGCAGGCCGCCCTCGGCGCCGTGAACGGGTATATTGAGGAAACCATCAGCGGCCAGAAGGTCATCAAGGTCTTCAACCGCGAGGAGTCCTGCGTCGAGGAGATGAATCTTCTTAACGAGGATCTTCGCGATAAGCAGGAAAAAGCACAGTTCTGGGGCGGTGTTACGGGTCCGATCATGCACAATATCAGTTTGATCTGCTACGCGATTACGCTTGGTGTTGGTGGTATTCTGATCTGCGTAAAGGGCTTCACGCCCGGTGAACTTACCGCATTCGCCAACTACTCCAAACAGTTCTCTATGCCGATCAACCAGCTTTCGATGCAGGTTTCCGCTCTTTTTGCGGCCCTTGCAGGAGCGGAGCGCGTGTTTAAGGTAATGGATGAAGTGCCCGAGATCGCCGATGTCGAGAACGCAACGGACGAAACGATCGAGGGACACGTGATTATGAAGGATGTCACCTTCGGTTATCTGCCGGATAAAACCGTCCTGAAGAATATCTCTCTGTACGCAAAGCCGGGGCAAAAGATCGCCTTCGTCGGCTCGACCGGTGCCGGAAAAACCACGGTAACGAACCTACTCAACCGCTTCTACGATATTGAAGAGGGAAGCATTACGATCGACGGTAAACCTCTCACGGCCTATAAGCGAGAGCATCTGCGCAAAAATATTGCCATGGTCTTGCAGGATACCCACCTCTTTACGGGTACTGTGAGAGAAAATATCCGCTACGGCCGCTTGGATGCCACCGATGACGAGGTCGTAGAGGCCGCAAAGACCGCAAGCGCGCATAGCTTTATCATGCGTCTGGAAAACGGCTACGATACTGTTCTTGAGGGAGACGGTGCGAACCTTTCCCAAGGTCAGCGCCAGCTTCTCAATATCGCACGCGCCTCTCTTTCCAAAGCGCCCATCCTCGTTCTTGACGAGGCTACCTCCTCCGTCGATACCCGAACGGAGCGTCACATTGAGCACGGTATGGATCGCTTGATGAAAAACCGTACCACCTTTGTGATTGCACACCGCCTTTCCACGGTACGCAACGCCAATGCGATCATGGTACTGGAAAAGGGCGAGATCATCGAGCGCGGTACGCATGACGAGCTGCTGGAAATGAAGGGCCGTTATTACGAGCTCTACACCGGTAAAAAGGAATTGGATTGATCTATATCGGTTTTATATTTAAAAATCCGTCTTGGGCTTATGCCCCGGGCGGATTTTTACGTAGTAGAAAAAACAGATTTATTTTTGAATAAAATATCCGATTTATATTGACAAAATATGGATTTTGTATTAAAATACAAGCAGTGCTTCGACACAAAATATTTAAAAAGGAGAATATACCATGCCGCAATTCAATGTTCCGAGAAAAATCGTATCCAACGTTCAGCTATGGGTGAGCCTTTTGCTGATTTTTCTCGCCACCGTGTTTAGTCTGACCCCCATTATTACATTGACCACCGTGGAAAATGCTGACGAAATCAACCAAACGATGGAGCAGATCCTTCCATCCGAGATGGCGGATTTTAAGATTCCCGAGGAGATCGACGTTACCGCGCCTAAGCTGATCGGCAGCGTTTCCACCATAGTAAAGGTGGCAGGCGTTGCCATAGATTCCGCAAAGAAGGATCTGACCGCCGCCGAGAAGGAGGAACTGGTTAACAAGCAGAAGGATCTGGAAGCATATCTGCAGACCGAGGAGGGCAAGGAGGATATCGTTACTGCGATCTCCATTGCAGCCTCGTTTACCAATGCATTCAAAGCCGGCGACAGCAAGCAAAATGACAACTTCCTTTCCATGATCCTTAACGTATTCATTGCTATAATCGCTGAATTGGCAGTGATCGTTATGTCGTTGATTCTTCCTATTATACTGATTTTTCATTGTCTCGTTGCTCTTTTCAAATCCCTTAGAAATATCAAGACCCCAGAGAATGCTGCCGCTGCCGTTGGAAGCAGGCTTTCCGGAGTTATTTCATTTCCGTTGATCCTTATGCTTTTCCAATGCGTGGTTCCCGGCATGAAGCCCGGCTCCGGTGTAATGGCTGTTTGCTACATTGCCGTTGCCTCTATGGTTCTGAACTTCGTGATCTCCAGACTCCGTGAGTATCCCGCAAAGGAGTTCAAATATCTGAATATCCTGCAGGGAACTGCCGCTGTCGGAATCGTTGGATTCCTTGTGTTCTTCTTCAATATGATCAAGACCGGTGTATTCAAGGCCTTCACCGGCGGTAAGTTTGCTCTCTATATGGCAGAGGCGATCGCCGCGAAGGAGCTTGAGCTTTCCGATAAGGCTGTTAATGAAGCATACATTATTGACGGCGTTTTGATCATCGTTTATCTTATCGTGATGATGAACTGCGTTGCTTATCTTGGAAAGGTAACCAGAAGATTTGCTTGTGCGGTGAAGAAGGAACGCCCCGGTGGATTGATCGGAAGATTTTTCCCCGATAAGGCAAGCGATAACAATATCGTAATAGCTGTTATTACTTCATTCGCTTTTATCATTCCCACTTATATCAAGGGTGCAAAGCACTACTTTGAGGATATTTATTCCACTGCATCCGAGGGTGATGCGAGCTTTATCGCCCTGAGTGCGGATGGAGAAAAGGCATTGTCTGCCGCTCTGGTCGGTATCATTATCATGATCGTTGCTGAGATCGCTATGATCGTTCTCAGAAAGGTTTTCTGCAAGGAGCTTTCCGCGGCTGAGGCCGAAACCTTGATGATGGGTCTTGCAAAAACCTCTGCAGAACAGCTCGCCGATGCGGAGCAGCTTGTTGCCGATCTCACGGATGAGACTGCCGCAGAGGAATCTACCGACACTGTAGCAGAGGAATCTGCGGTCGCTGAAACACCTGCAGAGGCCGAAGAGGCGCAGACTGTTGAATAATTAAATATTTAGATCGTTTTTTGAAATAAAACAAGGACGGAGAAGGCAATAGGCTTCTCCGTCCTTGTACTATTATTCGGATCGTGTTATAAAGTCAATCATTCTTCACGCTTGATCTTCGTGGGCGAGGCGCCAAATTCCTTTTTAAAAACACGTGAAAAATAGCTATATCCCTCATAACCCAATCGATCGCTGATCTCGTGCAAGGGATAGGAGGTGCTGTGGATCATATCCTTTGCAAGCAGCATTTTTCTGTGGTTGATATATTCTGTCACGGTCATGCTTGTTTCTTTCTTGAAAATGTGCGCGGTATATTCCTTGGTGAGACCGGCATATGCGCTGACGGAATGGAGTGTGATCGGCTCTGTGATATGCTCGTTGATGTAGCGGATGATGTTGATGATATGCGGATTGCTGCTGCGGAAGTCTAAAATATCATTTAATTCGTGCAGGATCACGTTGAGAAGGTTGATCACCTTCTCGCGCGTGCTGTAGACCTCCGCGAGGTGGCTGGCAGAGAAGCAGGAAACGATTTGTCGGATCTGCTCGGAGATGATCCCTTTAAGAAACGGCCCACTTGGCAACCGCTCTCCCTCACCTGCAATGAAGTTATAGCTCACGTATTTCACGGGTTCATCCAGCGCAATGCGCTCACGGATCGAATCCGGCGGGATAAAAACAGCATCGTTTTCAAGAATATCCTGCGCCTCGCCGTTCACGACGTAGCGTAACCGCCCCTTAAGTACAAAGGTAAAATCATAAAAATCGATCTTCAGCGGTGCCATATAGGTGGAGTTCTTTCGGGACACGTTGCAGTAGTGCAAAAGAGTGCGTGCAATGAATGCAGACATAGAGTTCTCCTTAAAATTGTGAAAAAAACAAATAAAGTCAACAATATAGGATATGGAAAAAAATCCGTGATTATATTATAATAATAGCATAAAATCATGAAAAGTCAAGATTAAAATTGTACAAATAAGGAGAAAGATTATGAAAACATTGCTTCTCGGCGATACCGCCCCCGTCTACAACACAAAAGAGCTCTTCCGCGCAAAGGAAACGGAAAAGCTTTTCACAAACGTAATTCCTTATATGATGGATAAGGATTTTTGCTTTGTCAATCTTGAATGCGCCCTTACGGAAACCGATGGAAAAATCAAAAAGTTTGGCCCAAATCTCGCCGCTCCGCTTGAAACCGCAGAGGTTTTGAAGGAGCTTTCGGTGGATCTTTGCGGCCTTTCCAACAACCATACCTTTGACCTTGGCGTGCAGGGAATTAAGGATACACTTGCCGCGCTTGATAAGGTTGGTATCGATTACACCGGTTGGGGTAAGAATTACGAGGATTCAAGAAAAGATTATATTCTTGAAAGAGACGGAGAAAGGATCGTCTTTATCACTGTTTGCGAGCATGAGTATTCCTATGCACTCGAAAATCGTATGGGAGCACGTCCTTATGATGAATATGATACGATGGAGGATATCCGCAAAGCAAAGGCGAATGCTGACCGCGTTATCGTGATTTATCACGGCGGCAAGGAATACTGCCGTTATCCCTCGCCCCGTCTTATGCGCCTCTGCCGTGCTATGGCGAGAAACGGCGCAGACGTTGTCATCTGCCAGCATAGCCATTGTATCGGCTGCTATGAAGAGTATGAGGGATGTCATATTCTCTACGGCCAGGGCAACTTCCATTTCGTGAATAAAAATTCCAAGGAAGAGGGCTGGTTTACCTCTCTTGGAGTCAAATACGATACAAAAACCCATGCAATCGAATTTACTCCCATCCGTGCTCTTGAAAACGGTATTTCGCTTGCCGAGGGGGAGGATGCAAAGGAGATCATGGCCGGATTTGAGAAGAGAAATGCAGAGCTTACGAACGGAGAATGGGAAAAGGGCTGGCATGCCTTCTGCGAAGAACGCTCCGAGCTTTACTATAATGTGCTTGCTCGTACGCTTGCTCCCGATGCTACGCAGGAGGAAACCGATGTTTTCGGTCACTTCCTCGATTGCGAAGCGCATACGGACGTTTGGCGCGAGCTTTTCAAGACCTACAACCACACGAATTGCTTAGACGAAGAATAAAATGTATCCTTCTCATTCTTATATAAACGAAACGAAATACTACATTCGCCCGTCCGTTGTCCAAAACGGACAGGTTTCTAAGATACGCATTTATCCTGCGGAAAAAAACTTAGCATTTTGTGATACGGATGCTTTTGAGCTTCGGATACTTCCAAAGGACTATAGCGAACCTATTGGCGATGGATATTTTTCGCAGCTTGGTACGGAAAAGCAAACAAAGGCGATTGATCTTTCTCCGAAGGACGGCGTAATATCGTTTGAATACCGTTTTTACGGCTGTCAGGAATGGATAATCTATCTTAGAAAAAAAGATGATAACGAAGTCGAGTGGTATTGGACAGATTCCTTCCCCGAAACGCGCGCAAGGCTTTCCATATTTTGCTTGACGGACGATCTGTATGGCCGTATACCCATGAAAGGGGATCTGCATATTCACACCACTCTTTCAGATGGAAAGGAGACGCCCGAATATAACGTGGCCGCATACCGAGAGGCGGGTTTTGATTTCATATCCATCACGGATCATCATAGGTTTTCTGACGGTAAATCATTGACGGAATATTTTTCTTTCGCCAACCCCTTGATCGTTTTGCCGGGTGAGGAGATTCACGAAAAGGAAGACGCTGTGATTCATACCGTCTGTATCGGCGGCGACCGTTCTATCAGCGATTTGTTGCAAAATCGGCCGCAAAGGCTTGCGCACCTATTAGAAGAAGCGAAAGAAAAATATACCGTTCCGAATGGGCTTTATGAGAGAGAATACCTTTTGCGTGCGGTGATTTACGAGCAAATAAAAAAGAGCGGCGGTTATGCGATTCTTCCGCATCCCTTTTGGCAGCTACCCGAGCGATTCAACGCAGATACGAGAATGAGCACGGCCGTTCTGGAGAATGGCATAGCCGATGCTTTCGAGGTCTTCGGCGGTTGCACCCCTGAGGGAAACGATCTGCAGGTCTCTCTTTTTTATTCCTTAAAAAACAGAAATTTATCCGTCGTTGCCTCGTCTGATTCTCATACCGTTTCGGATGGCATTACGGCCTTTGGGGAGATATTCACGCTTGCTTTTGTTAAAGATCTTAATATTATAAAATCAATATCCGATAGAAAAAGCGTGGCAGTATATTGTGCGAAGGGGGAATCGCCAAGAATTGTAGGAGATCTTACACTTGCAAAATTTGCACATTTCCTTCTTCGAGCCTATTTCCCAACGCATGATCACTTGTGCAAAATGTCGGGGGCTTTGTTGAAAAGATATTTGGCCGGTGATGCCGATGTGAAAAAACAAATATGCGAAGCGGAAGAAAAAATTAAGAACTTCGAAGGAGAATTTTTGGGTTATGACTTATTATATTAAACCAACGTATGCGCCGCGTGTGGATGGTGTGTATGCATTCGAAAAAACGCTCAGCCTTGATCATGAGGTTGAGCTTGAGCTTTGCATCTTTGCCGCATCAAGGTACATTTTATACGTGAACGGAAAATATGTTTGCGAAGGACCGTGCCGCTCACATGAAAAGGTCAGATATTTTGACCGCGTTCGCCATGTTTTTTCTAAAGGTAAAAATAAAATTTACGTGAAGGTGCTTCATACCTGCACATATTTTACTTCCGTTTACAATACGCCAACGCCGCAGCTTGCAATTGAAGGAAGAAGCGAAAATGCGGTGATCCTTTCTACGGATAAAAGCTGGACCTGCCGTTTTCTCGGTGCATACCGATTGCTTTGTCATGCGATGAAGTCTTTACCTCCTTATGAGGCCTACGATGCAAGAGAGCAAAGCATTCCTTTGCCTCTTGAAGAAGCTGAAAAGGCAATGTTTCAAAGTGACGGATTCTTCACGCGCGGTGGGGCAGCTTTTCCGTATATCATGGAGGAACGCCCGATCCCTATGATTTATCCACAAGCACCTGGGCCCTTGCGACTCATCCGCAAAGGGGAAGATTTCGCCGAATTCGACGCCGGTGCTTATACGACAGCGAAGGTTTCGTTAACCTTATCGAATAATAGCGCTGTCAAGGTCATTTATGCCGAGTCTTACGAATTTGAAGACGGAAAGCATCGGCGAGATGATCCAAGCGGGCAACTGCGCGGCTATTTTGATACCGTTACTTCCGCAGATTCTTCTCTTAACTATGAAACCTTTTGGTTTCGCAGCTTCCGTTATATTCGTATTGAGGGCGATGTGAGCGCTGTTTTTTCACTGCAAATGAGTCGCATCCATTATCCCTTCGATATTACGGGCAGCTTTGAATGCTCCGATCCGAATTTTAACCGAATTTGGGATGTATCGGTCAATACGATACTTAGCTGCTGTCACGAGATCATTTCCGACTGTCCGTATTACGAGCAGCAGCAGTACCAGTTTGACAGTGCAGTTTCTATCCAAGCAATTTCCGCAATAACGAAGGACGTGCGGCTGACAAAAAAATGCATCGATGAATTTGCACGCTCGCAGCAGCCGTGCGGACTTTTGCTTTCGATTTATCCTGCCGGATGGGCTCAGCAGATTATTCCTTCTTATTCCTTGATTTGGATTTTGATGCTTGGAAATTACTACAGACAAACAGGTGATCTCACGTTTTTGTCGCTTTATACGGGAATTGCAGACGGTATTCTCGGCTTCTTTGATCGTATGATCAAGGAGAAGGGGCATATCACGAATACGCGTTATTGGGATTTCTTTGATTGGGTGCCGCAGTGGGAAAACGGTGGTCCTCCCGTAGCTGATGGAGAAGTGCACGCCCTCTATCATTTGTACTATGCGATCGCGCTGGATGATGCGGCTATGCTTGCAAAAGCCCTTAAAAGAGATGGTCTTGCCGAGGAATATCTAAAAAGAAAAGAGCAATCAATCGAGATTCTGCGAAACACCTGCTATCAAGCCGAAAAAGGGATGTTCAGCGATTCCTCTTCGGGTAAAAGCTTTAGTGCTCACACCTCGATCTTTGCGATCCTTGCGGGGGCGTATGAAGAAAATGAGCGGGATGCCTTGATCGATAGCTTCTTTTATAAGGATATCAGCAGGGCTTGCTTTTCGATGAATTATTTCCTATTCAGAGCACTTGAAAAATGTGGGTGCTACGAGCGCGGTTTCCGAATTTTTGATCAGTGGAAGGAAATGCTTGAAAACGGATGTACCTCATGGTGCGAAAACCCCGATTCTCCAAGAAGCGAATGTCACGGTTGGAGCAGTACGCCGCTTTATGAATTTACAAGACATGTGTTGGGGGTATCTGCGGATGAAGAAGACGAAATTCAGATTCAACCCATCACCGGCTCGCTGACATATGCGAAGGGAATCGTACCAACACGGTTGGGCGAGGTTTTTGTAAGCTGGAAAAAAGAGAACGGTGGCTTTCGTATCTCTGTTCGCGCACCAAAGGGTGTGAGAAAACATCTTCGTCTTTTTGGTCAAAAGGAATATGTGTTCGAAGACGAAGAATCCGAATTTTTTGTAAAGGATATTCTCTCGTATGTATAAGCTTTCTGTACCGCTCAGTATTGAAGTTCTCAATGATGAAACAAAGAAAAAATATGCGGAAGAACTTAGGAGAATTGGCGCAGAGCGTGTGTTTCTATTTTCTACAGAGGCGATCACACGCACGAACTGTTATCTATACAGTGCGCCTGAACGTATGACACGCGCCATTTCCTATTTTAAGAGTGAAGGGTTTGAGGTCGGTGTATGGATGGATTCCTTTGGTCACGGCGGCATTCTTGCACATAGCACACAGAGCGAATACGTGGCGGATTTCACGCGTATCCGTGGCGCTGATGGCCATATGGCACAGGAAGGCTTTTGCCCCTTAGATGAAAAATTCAGAGCGTGCTTTATTCGCGCGATTCAAACAGTAGCAAAAATGGGACCCGATCTCATTATGCTGGATGATGATTTTCGCCTCAATATCCGACAATATAATATGGGTTGCTGTTGTGATCGGCATATGAAGATCCTTTGTGATCGCTTGGGTGAGCAAATTCCTTATGAAAAAATGGAGGAGCTTGCTTTTACGGGCGGGGAAAACAAATATCGCACAGCTTGGATGGATCTTATGGGCGAAACACTTTTGGATTTTGCTTACCAACTTCGTTCTGCCGTAGATGAGATCAACGAAAACATCCGTCTCGGTGCTTGCGCCGTCTACACCACATGGGATTTTGAAGGAACGGATATGATTGCTCTCGCTAAGGCTTTTGCAGGTAAAACGAGACCTTTCATTCGTACCATTGGTGCGCCGTATCACGGTCCGCGTGTACAGTATGCTGTGGAGCATACGCGTATGCAGGCGGCTTGGTGCGAGGGAGAGGATATCGAACTTTTTTCAGAGGGAGACGTGTATCCGCGTCCTCGGTACGCCGTACCCGCACGGCAGTTGGAAATCTTTGATTTTGCCGTCCTTGCCTCCGGCAGTGTGGAAGGCCGACTCAAATATATGTTGGATTATAACCGCCCCTTCGGCTACGAAACGGGCTATTGTGATCGTCACGTACGGAATGCAGAGCTTCGCTCGCGGCTTGCAGAATTTTTTGCAGGGAAGAAACATATCGGTCTTCGTGTGTTTGAAGCAATGCACAAGGTGAAAAAATACGACCTTCCCCAAAAATACGAGCCCGGCATTTCTTCCTTTGCGTGGAACGCCTATTTCAGCATAGCACAGAAGCTTGCGAGCGAAAACTCCATTCCTACGGTTTATACTCCTTCGTCCGACTATCCTACGATCGTTTTTGGCGAAAATGCAAGATATATTGATGCTCAGGATATGAAAAACGGTCTGATCCTTGATGCAGTTGCGGCGCGCATTCTTTCCAAGCGTGGATTTGATACAGGATTAAAATCCTGTGAAAGTGCAAACTATACAGGCGAATATTTTGAAAAAGAAATGGATGAGATTCGCGGCATCAACGATATTGCAATGCAGAAAGCGAAAATCTCGCCTAAAGCGGAAATTGATAGCACCTTTATGCCGAATGGCGCACCGGCCTCTTATTTCTATAAAAATAAGGCGGGAGAGCGTTATTTTGTTCTTCTGATCGATGCGTACCGAAGCAGTAAAAACAATTATAATTATTTCAACAACTACTATAGGCAGGCTCAGCTCATTCGTGCGATCGAATGGCTTTGCGGTAAAACTATGCCGGTTGTGTGCGAAAAGCATCCTTATCTCTATATGCAAACGGCGAGGAGCGAGAATGACGGCACTTTGGCCGTTGCACTTTTCAATATGAGTATCGACGAAATCATTTCACCGGTTGTTATGCTTGATCGTGCTTATAAGAGCATTAGAACGGTTGGTTGCGAGTGCATTTTGGAAGGGAACAACGTTCGTATTATTGGTGACGTTGCGCCGTATGGAATGGCAGCCTTTGAGCTTTCGGTTTAAATAAAAACTCCTTGCTTCATTTATTGAAGCAAGGAGTTTTTATAGATTGTTCGAAAAATCAAATGGAACCTACGATGTAGGGAGCCATATCGGCTCTTTCCTCGGCGATTCTCTTTTCCTCTTCAGCTCTCTCGGCATCTCTTGCGGCCTTTTCAGCAGCTCTTGCCTCAGCCTCAGCAGCCTTCTTCTCAGCCTCCTCGATCGCACGGATGGAAAGCGCAAGCTTTCTGTTCTCGTCGTCGATCTCGGTGATCTTAACATTTACGATCTGACCGATGGAAAGAACGTCAGCAGGGGAGTTTACTCTCTCGGTGGAGATTCTGGAGATGTGGATCAAGCCGTCAACGTCCTCGTAAACCTCAGCGAATGCGCCGAAGGGCATAAGGGAAACGATCTTAGCGGGAACGATGTCACCAACGCTGTACTTCTGGGTGAACTGGTACCAGGTATCATTCTCCTGCGTCTTGTAGCCAAGAGAAATTCTTCTCTTCTCGGTGTCAAGCTCCTTGATGAATACCTCGATCTCCTGACCAACGGATACAACCACGGAAGGGTGCTTGATTCTCTTCCAGGAAAGCTCGGAATTGTGAACCATACCATCAACACCGCCGATGTCTACGAAAGCACCGTAGGGGACGAGATTCTTAACAACGCCGCGATAGTGAGCACCAACCTCAAGGGTGGCCCAAATAGCATCCTCAGCGGCCTTCTTTGCCTCGTTGAGGATAACCTTGATCGATCCGAGAGCCTTTTTCTTGCCCTCGTCAAACTCGATGAGACGGACCTTCTGGGTGGTTCCGACAAGAACGGACATATCGCCATCCTTGGGAATACCGGTCTGAGAAGCGGGAACGAATACGCGGTTGGATGCAACGTTCATAACAACGCCACCCTTTACAACAGCGGTAACCTCGCCTTCAAGGTCAGTGCCTGCCTCGAATGCTTCCTTAAGAACGATCCAGCTTCTGTCGCGGTCAACGCGCGTCTTAGAGAGGGTAGCCATGCCCTTGCCATCTTCCACTCTGATGACGAAGGCGGTAACCTCATCGCCTACCTTAAACATATCCTGGAGCTTCGCCGATGCATCGTCGGTGATCTGCTCTTTAACGATCACGCCGGTAAACTTTGCGCCGAGATCAAGATAGATCTCGTTATCGGTAATAGCGTACACGATACCGGTCACGGTTTCTCCTGTATGTAAAGGTTTGATTGATTCCTCCAGCATTGTAACAAAGTTGTTCTCTGTCATTTCCATAGTTTTAAAACCTCCGTTATTATATCGCCGGGCGTGGAGGCACCGGCAGTTATACCAATTTTTTGTTTCCCAATAGGGAAGTCTTTCGGGATCTCGGATGCGGATTCAATGCAGATCGTTTCTTTGCAGTGCTCCTTACATAGTGCAAAAAGCTTTTGCGTGTTCGAGCTGTTTTTTCCTCCGATCACGATCATCCCATCTGAGACCTTCGCGAGAGCAGTGGCCTCGGTTTGCCTGATTTCAGTGACACTACATATTGTATCAAAAAAAATCGCATTTGTATATAGGTTTTTCAAAAAATTTTTAATTTTTTTAAATTCCACCAAATTCTCGGTCGTTTGTGAACATAATATAGGAATTTTGCCATCTAAATTTAACATTTTCAGCTCGTCAAGGGAGGAAATGGCGTATTTTTCTCCCTTTGCGTAGCTCATGTTGCCGAGCGCCTCGGGATGGTCCTTGTGGCAGAAATGGATAAATGCTGTTTTATCCGACGTATTCTCCTCGGCAATACGGTGAATATTTTTTACGAAGGGACAGGTCATATCAATAATATCCAGCCGTCCGCTCTCCGATGCAAGCGCACGAAGTGCAGTCTCCTGCTCCTTTGGAACGCCGTGCGTTCGAAGAATGAGGTGCATCGTTTTGGGCGCAATAGCGTCAAGCTCTGCGAGGATCTCATCGAATTCGATCGATCGTATCCCAATATCCTCAAGTCTTTTGAGAAAAACGGGATTATGGATCAAAGCACCGAGCGTATAAGTATGGGGAACATCTTTATATGCGAGTGCTTTGTCCACCGCACGCTTCACGCCGGGACAAAAGCCGGCATTTTTGGCAAGAATGACTTCCATATTATTTGACTTCTCCGTTTGCCTTTGCTTCCAGGTCAATGATGGCTTCGCGGATGCGATCAATGATGGCTTCGTAACCGCTTTCACCCTCGCGTGACAATAACTGCTCGGGGGGGATAAGCTTTCCGATGTGGAGCTTCACGCGGCGGAAAAGGCCGTATTTTTGATTTTTGGTTTGGATATAGACGGGAAGAACGCTGCACCCTGTATGAGATACAATAAAGGATGCACCGCGCTTAAATTCGGTTTCACCTACGGGGGTAGAAGGATTTCTGTGCCCCTGTGGGAAGATGGCTACCGTTTGGCGGAATCGTATCATTTCCTCGGCTTTTTTAAGTGCGCCCACGTCGCTGGTGGAGCGATCGAGGCGAATTGCGCCAAACGCGGTGATGATACCGCGGATGATAGGCACGGAGAAGAGCTCCTTTTTTGCAAGAAAACGAACCTGGCGTGGATATGAGGCTGCCAACAGAACGGGGTCACGCATTCCAATGTGGTTTGCACAGATCAGAACACCGCCCTCATTGGGGATATTTTCTTTTCCGATGAGCTTGACCCCGAAGAGAACACGGAGCGGTGCGCCGAGAATAGCTCTCCAAAACGAGTAGTTGCGGATCTCTTTCGTGAGTTTTTTTCGTTTTTCGAGAAGTGAAATAATTGCATCCGCGGTACCGTTGAGATCGAGCGTGGAATTGTCAAGCAAAATGGCATCCTCTGCGGGAACGCAGGGGGCCGTCGCTCTTGTGGAATCATTCTTGTCACGCTCATTCATTTCTGCAAGCACTGCCTCGTAGGTAGTAACCTCGCCCTTGTTCTTCAGCTCCTCGTATCGGCGCTGTGCACGCGCCTCGGGAGAAGCAAACAGAAAAATCTTCAGATCCGCCTTGGGAAGGATAACGGTACCTATATCGCGTCCATCCATAATGACATTATTCTTTTTTGCGATATTTCGTTGCGTGTCAAGCAAAAAGGCACGTACCTCGGGAATTGCGCTGACGGTGCTTGCCGCCATAGATATTTCAGGGGTACGGATTTTATCTCCAACGTCCTTGCCGCAGAGATAAAGCTCCTGCTTGTCGGTGAATTTTAAGGTGATCTTAACAGATGGGAGTGCGGCAATCACTTTTTCTTTGTCACTTGGTGCGATCCCGTTTGATACCATGTAGTATCCAACGGCTCGATAAAGCGCGCCGGTGTCAACGTATATAAATTTCAGCCTTGCTGCAATCAGCTTAGCGACGGAGGATTTACCGGCGCCTCCGGGACCGTCAATTGCAATATGAGTCATAGTAGCTCCTTTGCGTTTAATATTCTGCTGCACTTTTTCCGGCCAAATATCCGGTTGAAAAGGCAATCTGCAGATTGTATCCGCCGGTATAGGCATCAACGTCAATGATCTCGCCTGCGAGATAGAGGCCGGGGCAGATCTTTGATTCCATGGTTTTGGGAGAGATCTCCTTCACTTCGATCCCGCCACGCGTAATGATCGCTTCCTCGATCGGGCGAAATCCGGAGAGCGGAATGCAAAAGCTCTTGAGAAGCGAGAGAAGCCGCCGTCTTTCCTCCTTGGTGATCTCACGCACCTTTTTATGGGGCGGAATCCCGGACGCATCGATAAAAACGTCAATAGCGGTAGAGGGAAGAAGCGAAGAAAGTGCATTGGCAAAATCCTTATTGCTTTCCTTCTCAAATATGGATATAAGACGTGCATCCAGCGTTTTTTCATCGAGCGCACTTTTGAAATCGATCAGAAGCGAAACGCCATCAAGGCTTTCTCCCGAAAGATGCGCAGATGCGGAAAGGATCATCGGGCCGCTGACACCGAAATGGGTAAAAAGCATTTCTCCAAAATCGGAATAGAGAAGCTTTCCGCCTTTTTCGATGCGTATCCCAACGTTTTTGAGCGAAAGCCCCTGCATCCTTTCACAGTAAGGGGAGGGGGATTCAAGAGGCACAAGTGAGGGCGAAAGCGGCGTTACCGTGTGACCAAGCTTTCGTGCAAGACGGTGCCCCGAGCCGTCCGACCCGGTACGGGGGTATGAACGTCCACCTGTGGCAAGAATCACCTTATCATAGATCCGTGCATCGTTTCCGTTGATAATGAACCCTTTTTCTTCTTTTGTGACAGAAGTGACCTTTTCTTGCAGGATTTTCGTACCTTGCGTGTATTTTCGAAGTGCGTTCACGATGGTGGCCGCCTTATCGCTTTCGGGAAAAACGCGCCGTGCGCGCTCCACCTTGAGCTTTACACCGAGGGATTCAAAAAACTGCATCGTGTCATCGGGGGTCAATGCAGAAAGAGCGGCATAAAGAAAACGCGGATTTCTTGGCACGTTTTCCATAAATTCCTGCAAAGTGCAGGCGTTTGTTACGTTGCATCTGCCTTTGCCTGTAATGCCGATCTTTCGCCCGACATATTGCATGTGCTCAAAGATCGTAACGTCAGCACCGAGTGAAGCCGCCGTTCCTGCGGCCATAAGCCCGGCCGCACCGCCTCCGATCACGGCAATTTTCGTTGTTTCATCCATAAAAAGAATCGTATCCTTTATCGTTTGGAATATACGTTGTATTCATCCCACACCTTTTCGAGCTTTTCAAAGCGTCTGGTGATACGCCCCTCGATCTGCTGCGCGATCTCTGCAATCAGTGCATTCAGAATGCTGAAAGGTGCAACAAGTGAATCCGAGAAGGAAGCCATATCCGATTGTGCTGTGAGGAGAAAGGATGCGTGCTCAGCGAGAGGAGAAACCTCGGAATCGGTAATAACAACGACCTTGGCATTGCTCTGCTTTGCAAATTTCACCGCGCTGATCATCTTGTTGAAATAACGTGGGAAGGAGAAGGCGATCAGAACGTCCTGCTCGTTGATGGCAAGAAGCTGCTCGAATAACTCGGCTGAGGAGGTGGGTTGCACGTATTTTACGTTGTCAAAAATAAGTGTTAGATTGTATTTTAAGAAATAGGCAAGTGCCTCCGAGCTGCGCGCGCCCATAATGTATATATTTCTTGCGCTGATAATAGCGCCGACAGCATTGTGAAAATGTTCACGGTTGATGTGCTTCAAGGTGTAGCGGATCTTTCTAATATCTGCTTCCATCACGCAATCGATCATATCCAAGCGGCCGACACGGTTCTTTGTGACGGCGATGCGCTGATTGGGAGTGAGCTTTATGCGCATCAGCTCCTGCACTGCGCGTTGAAACTCGGCATAGCCCTCAAAACCGAGCTCACCTGCAAAGCGAACGACGGTGGATTCCGAAACGCCAACCAAGCGACCGAGACGCGCGGCGGTCATAAATGCCACCTTATCATAGTCCTGTAAAATGGCAGTGGCTATTTTCTTCTGCCCTTTTGAAAAGGTAGAGTATTTACGCCGTATGCGTTGAGAAATATCAATTGCCATATTTCACCTCGAAGGAGTTGGAGTGATCATACGAGCTTTGCAAGCGCACAGTCTATGCGTGCAAGTGTTGCTTCTTTACCGATGACCTCCATGATCTCGGTTGCGCCACCCGGGGTTGCAGAGAGACCCGAGACCGCAATGCGAATGCACCACATGATCGCTCCGGTCTTTAGATCGAGCTTCTCTGTCAGAGGAGCGAGGGCCGCAAAGAGCGTGTCGTTATCAAAGCTTTCGACGTTTGTAAGAACATCCTTTGCGGCGCAAAGGACGGTCTTGACCGTATCAAATTCGTTGATCTTATTCTTTTTGTTCAGGAAAAGCTCCTTATCATAGTCGGGAAGAGCAAGGAAGAATGCCATTTTTTCGTCAAGCTCGGTAAGCTTGGAAATGCGCGTCTTAAGGAGCGCGAGCATTTTGTTTTTGTTAATATCTTCATGGATCTCGCTTTTGATGAAACGAGCGGATACTTTCAGGAAATCTGCATCGTCCATGGCGCGCAGATATTCTCCGTTAAACCAAAGCAGCTTTTCAAAATCAAATACGGCGGGAGATTTGGAGATTCCATCCAGAGAGAAGAGCCCCTTGAGATCCTCAAGCGAGAAGATCTCCTGCTGATTTTCCTTCGGACACCAGCCGAGAAGTGCAATATAGTTGATGATCGCTTTGGGCAAAACACCATCGTTTACGAGATCTGCAAAGGAAACGGCACCGTGCCGCTTGGAAAGCTTGGACACTGTTCCGTCTGCATTTTTTCCCATCAGAAGCGGCAAATGCACATAGGTCGGTCTTTCCCACCCGAATGCATCGTAAAGAAGAGCATATTTGGGGGTGGAGGACAGATATTCCGAGCCGCGAACCACGTGCGTTACCTGCATCAGATAATCATCTACTACGTGTGCAAAATTGTAAGTAGGATACCCGTCTGCCTTCATAAGGATCTGGTCCTGCAGCTCTTCGTTGTTCATGGATATTTCACCAAATACAGCATCCGTATAGGTCGTGACGCCGGTAAGAGGCATCTTTTGGCGAATAACGAAGGGGAGGCCTGCCGCGAGATTTTTCTCGACCTCTTCCTTGGAAAGATTGCGGCAATGGCGGTCATATCCACCCGTTGCATCCTCCTCGTGCAGCTGCTCAAGACGCTCCTTGGTGCAGAAGCAGTAATAAGCCGCGCCAAGATCAACAAGCTTCTTGGCGTATTCCATATAGATCGGCTTTCTGTCACTCTGCACGTAAGGTCCGTGATCACCGCCAACCTCGGGACCCTCGTCCCAAAGTAAGCCCGTGGTTTTCAGGGTGTCTTTAATCACGTCAACAGCCCCCTCAACAAGGCGCTCTCTGTCCGTGTCTTCAATGCGCAGAATAAATCTGCCATTGTCGTGCTTGGTGATGAGATAAGCGTAAAGAGCGGTTCTCAGATTTCCAATATGCATATAACCCGTAGGACTGGGTGCAAATCTTGTAACGGTCATGATATTACCTCCGAAATTTAATGAAAATGAAATTCACATAGTATTTTATCATATTTTAAATATAATGTCAATGGATTTAAAAAAATAGTTTGACAAGCACATCGCGTCCTGTTATAATTAAAGATGGAAATCAAAAAAGGAAGTGCGAAAATGTCTAAATCAACCTTCGCGAAGTATTTCATCACGTTTTTGTGCATACTCGGTGTATTTATCATAATGCTTTCTTCTGTTTTTACGGCTTTGATACGCGAGTACACCGCGGATGACAGTGATGAGCGTTTGCGCAAAACCAGCTCTAACGTGGCGAGCATCCTTGATCCTCTGGATCACGATATCAAAGATCTTGCCGCCGTTGCCGAAATGAATAAAGGCGCGATCGAGGTCATAGTTAAGATCAATACGGATCAGAACATAATCGTTTGCGATTCGGCCGGCGAGATACTTTTCTCCACGATCAAGGACAGAGAGGGAGAAAAGCTTGATCTTTCCGTCTTTGAGCGTTATACCTCCGAAAATGAGGAAAAATTTTTGTTTGCCGTGCTCCCTCTTTCGAAGGGGGATGCGGAGAAATACCGTGCGTATGCAAAGCCGCTTGACGGAAACGAAGAGCCGATCGGATACGTTATTACCTTGAAGTCCACGGCCAAAGAGGATGCCATCATCAGTGTGACGCGTCACAATGTCATTACGTGCTCGCTTTGGATGCTGCTTGCGGGTTTGGTAATCATTTATTTTATAACGGAGAGGATCTTGCATCCCTTGCGCAGTATGACGAAGGCCACGAAGCGGTATGCAAAAGGAGATTTCTCGGCGCGTGTTGAGGTTTGGGGGGATGATGAGATCGCACAGCTCGGTACGGCCTTCAACCAGATGGCTGAGGCGCTTGACAATCTTGAAAAAATGCGCGCATCCTTCCTTCAAAGCATTTCACATGACCTGCGCACCCCGATGACGGTAATTGCAGGATTTATCGACAATATCAACAACGGCGTGATTCCGCCCGAAATGCATCATCACTATTTGGAGATCGTATCCGGTGAAGTAAAGCGGTTATCTCGTATGGTTAACACATTGCTTGACGTTTCCCGTCTTGAAAGCGGTGATAAAAAATACAACTTTACGGATTTTGATATTGCAGAGATGGCGCGCTTGATTCTAATATCTTTTGAAAAGCCGATCGATGAAAAGAAGATCGAGGTTGAATTTGTCGCGGAGGATTCGATCTTTGTTCATGCCGATGAGGATGCGATCCATCGTGTAATCTATAATCTTTGTCACAATGCAATCAAGTTTTCCTCGGAAGGGGGGCTTCTTCGCATTTCTCTCACAAAAGAGAAGGAGGGAAAGGTCACGGTTTCCGTGTTCAACGAGGGACAGGGAATTTCTTCGGAGGATCTTCCATATGTATTCGATCGCTTTTATAAAACGGATAAAAGCAGAGGACTTGACAAAACCGGTGTTGGTCTTGGCCTATATATCTCAAAAACCATGGTGGATGCTCATGGAGAACAGCTGCGTGTGCGCTCTGAGGAGGGCAAAAACTGCGAGTTCTATTTTGATTTAAAGACAGTAATGCCTGCTGAAAGGGCGAAAAATAGTATCAAATGATGAAAAAAGGAGGGGCGATACATGGCGAAGCGAACGATTCTGCACTGTGATTGCAACTCCTTTTTTGCATCGGTTGAAACCGTACTGAACCCCGCTTATCGAGGTGTTCCGATGGCGGTTTGTGGCAACCGGGAGGAACGCCACGGTATCGTTCTTGCAAAAAACGAAGAGGCAAAGCGTTACGGCATTATTACGGCAGAGACGATCCATTCCGCAATGAAGAAATGCCCTCAGCTCGTTATTGCAGAGCCGCATCATGATCGCTACGTGGAGTTTTCGAGGCGTGTGAATGAGATCTATGCGCGATACACCGATCTGATAGAGCCCTTTGGAATTGACGAATCCTGGCTTGACGTAACGGCAAGCTATAAGCTTTTTGGCAGCGGCGAGCAGATTGCAGAAAGAATTCGTCAAGAGATAAAGAAAGAGATCGGAATCACAGTTTCGATCGGTGTTTCATTTAATAAAACATTTGCGAAGCTTGGCAGCGATTATAAAAAGCCCGATGCGGTTACGGTGATCGATGAGGACAACTTCCGATCCATTGTATATCCCTTGCCGGTTTCCGATCTTCTTTTTGTCGGTAAAAAAACAGCGGAGCAGCTTTTGCATCTTGGGATCCGAACCATCGGTGATCTGGCTACGGCCTCTGTTCAGATCCTTGAATATCATTTTGGAAAAAACGGCTTGATGCTTCATAAAAGTGCCACGGGCGAGGAGGATAGCCCCGTAACGGTGCCAACGGACGAGGTCAAGAGCATAGGCAGGGGATATACCTTTCGCAGGGATCTTTTGAATCTTGAGGAATGCTACACGGGCATTTTATATCTTTCGGAGCAGATCGGTGCTAAGCTTCGTGAAAAGGGGCTGGTGTGTACCACGGTTTCACTCAAGATCAAGGATGAAAACCTGATTACGATCCAAAGGCAAAAGCCTCTGCGCGCGGCAACGGATCTTGCAAAAGAAATCTGCAACTGCGCGTATGAGATCCTCCTTGACGGCTGGAAGTCCAAAAAGCCGATCCGTATGTTGACGGTTACCGCGCTTGGGCTTTTGAATAAGGAGGATGCATCGGAGCAATTATCACTTTTTGATTCAGGCTGTGGCAACAATGAAAAAGAAGAGAAAATCGAAATAACGCTTGATAATATAAGGCAGAAATACGGAAAATCCGCAATTGTTGCAGGAGCAATTATGGATGGCGAGCTTGGTATTTATCGAAAAAAGCCGCGTCCGCGATCCAATGAAAAGAATCAAAAAGAAGAGAACTAACAAGAACGCAAGAATAGTAAAAGCGATCCCCGAATTTTGGCATAGCCTATGGGGATCGCTAACTTTTATTTAATTTCAATAACGGTTCTGTCAAGGTCACCAAGCGCATCAAGACTGTGTGCACTCAAAAGAATCAGCCGTTTTTTTGCCTCCTCGGCAAGGATGGTGCGCAGCTGCTCGCGTAGCGTGCTATCCAATTCCTTAAACGGCTCGTCAAGAAGAAGTATCTTTTTGTCTGCCAGTAAAGCACGGCAAAGAGAAACGCGTTGCTTCATTCCGCCGGAAAGAGCGTTTGGATAAAGCTGCATATCCGTTTTTGAAAAACCGAGCGTGGAGAGCAGGGATGCTGCGGATCGTATTTGCTCATCCGTTGGCTGTATCCAAAGGATCTTTGCGATATTATCGATTGCGTTTAATACAGGGAAGAGTCGATACTCCTGAAATACGTACGCAACTTGATCGGTAATTATTTCGCCCGTGTAGTCATTATCGAGCCCGGCAATCATGCGAAGCAGTGTTGTTTTTCCTCTTCCGCTGTCTCCTACGAGAATATAGATTCCGTTATTGTCAAAGGTGTAGCTGAAATCATCGAAGATCACCTTTTCGCCGAATGATTTTTTCAGGTTTTTAATTATAAGTGGCATTTTTTCTTCACCAACTCTCCAAGGAAATGCATCAGTCGCTCAAATATAAGGCTCATAAGAATCACAGCGATCGTGTATGCAAAAAGCTCCGCACCTTCGAGAAATGCTTTTGAGATATAAATTTGCCGTCCGATCGAGTTTTTGGTGTATGCGATGATTTCCGCCGCAATGGATGCCTTCCAGCAAAGACCCATTCCGCTGACGGTGGCAGGAATTAAAAATTCCAGAAGCTTCGGAAGATATAAATAACGGAATTTTCTATATCCACGTACCTCGTATACAGCACAAACCTCCGAAAGATCGGTATCCCGCGCTTGTATGGCATCGTAAAGGTTATGATATATCAATGGAGCAACCATAAGCGCTCCGATCACGATCGGAACGGGTGACGAGCCAACGAAGCACCAAAGCACCATAATAAAGGATGCTACGGGGGTTGCCTTGATCACACTCATTATGGGAGATATAAGCGCTCGGCAGAGCACAAAACGGAATGCGAGCGGTGCAAGCAGAGAACCGGCTGCAAGTCCGATAATAAATCCAAGCAGCACTCTAAAAAGAGAATGCGCAAGACTTTTCCAAAAAACAGAAGTGCCCAGAAGACGAAAAAACGTCTTCGTGGTTTGCAAAACCGTGGGGAAGATAAAATCAACATCCAGCGTTCTTGCTGCAATCTCCCAAGCGGCGAGCCAGAAAACGATTGCGAACGAGACGAGGAGTGCACGCTTTAGTATCTTCTTAGTCATAATAGAAGGCATCAGAAGGCTGCTTTCCGCCTACGCTTGCAGAGGAGGACTCAAGAAGCACGGCGTAAAAGGCTTTCAGCGTTTGTGTCATTTCTTGTCCTGTAATCAGAACAATAGAACCGTCGAGATTGTTCATTGCGGAGGATGCCAATGGAAGCTTGGGAATGATTCCGACGTTGACGATCGTCTGAGCGGCGGTGGCACGGTTCTCCTTTGCTGCTATAAAATCAA
Source organism: Clostridia bacterium (assembly GCA_017938205.1). Taxonomy (GTDB): domain Bacteria; phylum Bacillota; class Clostridia; order Oscillospirales; family CAG-272; genus UBA1740. Next base: position 49,644 of record JAGBCA010000050.1, on the reverse strand, counting down.
CCGAGGCTTTGTAATCTTTCAGAAATGCATCCACGGATGCTTTGTTTTCTTTCAGAAAATCATTACGAACAACGATGCAGCCCATTGCAAGCGGCTGATCGGAAACCTTCGACCATTCTTCGGAAATATTGAGTTTAACCTCATAATTGTTAGCCTGAAGAAGTGCGTTGCTGACCATAGGCTCGGGGAGGATCGCAATGGCTGTACCGCCCGAATCCTTCACCTTTTTTACAAGATCCTGATGTGTCGTAGAGTCTACTTCGATATCGGCCTGCACGTTGTTTTCGGAAAGGATATGTTTAAGGATCGGTTCGGTCGTTGAGCCGGGAACGCTGGCGTAGATCGTCTTGCCTGCAAGGTCATTGATCGTCTCAATGTTTGTGCTTTTATCTGCAATAATAAAAAGCGAACCAAGGGTGTTGACGGCGATCACGGAAATGTCATCCCCTTTATTGAAAAGGTTAGCCGCAGAGTTCGTGGGAAGACATGCCATATCGATCGCTCCGCTTTCCAAGTCGGAAATGGCATTACCGGGTTTGTCGCTGTATGACTCGAATACATACTTTTCCGAATCCTCCGGTGTATCGGCAATCAGCTTTGCCATGCCCATTCCGGTCGGGCCGTTGAGATATCCGATCGTGATCTTGCTTTGCTTCGGAGAGCAGGATGCAAGTGCCAGAAGTGCGAGCGTAAGTGTGAGGATGAGTGCAATCGTTTTTTTCATTTTTTTATCTCCTATTTTTTATTATTCAAAGAAATTTGGAACTAATATTTTTGCGGTGTTCTCCTCATATTTGAGAACCCCTTTTTCGGCGAGCGCATCGAGCGCTCTGTAAAGAGAAGCGCGGCCTGTGCCGATTTTTCTTGCAACAGCAGAAATCGGAAAGGGAATTGCTGTGCCGAGCTTTTGATATTGACTTTTTAAATATGCAATGCATTTTTCTTCAACGGACGATCCGCCAAGCGTTGAGACCTTTTGATTTAAAAATGTTACGCGGCTCGCAAGGAAGCGGATCACGTTCATTGCGATTTTCGGCGAGGCCTCGATCAGAGCGAGCAGATCTGTTTTTTCAATAAAGAAAATCCTGCATTGTTTTTTTGCTACGATAGCGGTAGGGTATGGCTCATCCGAAAAAATAGAAAGGATACCAAAGCTATCTCCTTTCTTCAGTGTGTTAAGTACAAGCTTTTCGCTCAGTACCTCACACTTTCCGGAGTAAACGAAAGCGAGCCTTTGACTGCCTGAAAGAGTCATGTCTATGCGATCACCCTTTTGGCAAAGTACCCACTCCAAGTGAATGCTTTCGGAGAAAAGCGAAATTTCTTTTTCGGAAAAATCCGAAAAAAGAAAGGTTCCGGAAAGAAATGCAAGTTCTCTGTTTTTCATTCTTACCTCGAATATTGTATCATTTGATACAATTATAGACTATATTATGAGTTTTGTCAAGATGTTTTTGATTAAAAAACAATGAAATCATCACGAAGTGAAATATATAATTATTTTGAGCAAAATAATTATATTAAAATATTGCATTTTTAAAAATAATATGGTATAATAAAGATTAGTGAAATCATTTGCCGCATTTTTGAATTGTATGAGTGCCGTTTTGGCATGGAGATTATATATGAATGTATTGTTGCAATTTTCTTTTCAGCGAGTCGCGGATCAGTTTTCTGCCTTCATGAGTTCTGCGGCGGAATCTTTTAGAAATTTCTCGCCGCTTTTTGACACGCTGGATATTTTGCTTTTGGCCGCGTTGCTTTATTTTTTGTTCCGCTTCGTTATCAGCAGAAAAAGCCACACGATATTGATCGGCATCGGGATAGGTCTTCTTCTGTATATCGTTACTCTCGTTTTTGATTTACGGGGAACAAATTTTATTTTGGATTCCGTTATCCGTATGGGCGGTCTTGCGCTTTTGATCCTGTTTCAGCCTGAGATTCGTGATGCATTTGAAAAAATCGGTTCGGGTGCGCTTTCGAGCATTGCCTCGCTCGGAGACCGAAAGAAAAAGGAGGCTGTGCATTCTGCAATAGAGCAGATCTGCATTGCCGTAGCCGATCTCTCTAAAACGCGCACGGGTGCTTTGATCGCGATTGCACGCACCACAAAGATCGATGATGTTATGCAAACGGGTATCACTGTAAATGCGGATGTAAATTCTTTTTTGCTCCGAAATCTCTTTTTCCACAAGGCACCTCTCCACGATGGTGCTGTGATCATAGATGATGCGCGTATCGCCGCTGCAGGTTGCCTTTTACCGCTGACACGCAGATCGGATGTGGATTCCGATCTTGGAACGCGCCACCGTGCCGCCATCGGTCTCTCGGAAACGAGTGATGCTGTTGTTATCGTTGTTTCAGAGGAGACGGGTATCATTTCTGTTGCAAACGATTGCACCCTTACCCGAAATTATACACCGGAGTCTCTCAAGACTTACTTGTTGCAAAAGGTTTTGAGAGAGCATCAGGACTAATAGAATATCTGCTTTTGCTTATGCAAACCGGAGGATTGAATGAACAATAATAGATTACACGCGCTGAAAACTGTCTTGGGTATTCTTGGATGCCTTGCCAGCGCCGTTATTATCTGGCTTCTCGTGGATTTTTCAATGGTTGCGCATTGATTTGTGCAGGATAGATTCCATTGCATGGATTGGCGGGTATTTTCCCGCCAATTTCATTTTTTTCAGAAAGGAGAGCGAGCGTGATGAGCTACACATACATTATCAATGATATTTCACTGTCCGTTTCCTCTCCCATCGAGGATGCATATGCTGCTGCGAGTGAACGCTTGCGACGTGCGCACGTTTCTGTCCGCGGCGTCTGTTTCTCGGTCTACCGAAAAAGTGTGGATGCAAGAAAGAAAAAGGATATACGGCTGGTGTATTCAATTTCCGCATCCGGGATCGCAGAGTCGATACGCGATGAGCTTTGCAAGGATCTGCATATGGCTCGCCTATCCGCCCCGGACCTCTCGTATACGTTTGGAACGAAGCCTCTTTCACATTCGCCTGTGATCGTTGGTGCCGGTCCATGTGGCTTGTTTGCAGCTCTGATTCTTGCAAAAAACGGATATGCACCGATCGTGCTGGAGCGCGGCGGCAGTGTCAAGGAGCGCGTGGCGCTCGTTGACCGTTTTCATAAAACGCAACTCCTGGATGCGGAAACGAACGTGCAATTCGGTGCAGGCGGCGCAGGTACATTTTCGGACGGTAAGCTCGTCACGCGTGTAAACGATCCGTATATCTCTTTTATTCTTTCCACGCTCGTGAAAATGGGCGCGGATCCTGATATTCTTACAAAAGCCAAGCCTCACGTCGGCACGGACGTTCTGCGTACTGTAACGCAAAATTTAATCGATGCAATTGAGTCGCACGGGGGCAAGGTTTTGTACCATACGAAATTTTTGCATGCCGTGACGAGTGGAGGCGCGGTCACCGCGGTAGAGACCTCCAAAGGGCGGATCCCTGCGGGTGCGCTTGTCCTTGCGATCGGTCATAGCGCGAGAGATACTTATGAGGCTCTGCTCGCGGAGGGAATGGCCTTGGAAGCGAAGCCCTTTTCTGTCGGTATGCGAATTGAGCATCGTGCGGAGGATATTGATCGTGCGATGTACGGCGATTTTGCAGGTCACCCCGCGCTCGGACATGCTGAATACAATCTATCGCATGACACGAAAGTCCGAGGTGTTTATACCTTTTGCATGTGTCCCGGCGGAACGGTGGTTGCCGCCACTTCCGAGACGGGCGGTGTCGTCGTAAACGGTATGAGCGAGCGCGCAAGAAGCGGAGAGAATTCCAACAGTGCCGTGGTTTGCTCGATTTTCAAGGATGATTACGGTGCAACGCCGATGAAGGCCATTGCCTTTCAGCGTAGCATTGAGCGCGCTGCTTTTGCCTGTGCAGGAAAGGATTACAGCGCACCGCTATGCTCCGTTGGAGATTTTTTGAACGCCCGTGCGCCGATGCGTATTGCAGGGAAGGTTCGTCCCAGTTATATGGATGGAAAACACATCTCGCTTGCTTCACCGGAGGCATATTTGCCCGGCTTTGTATGTGAAAGCATTCGTGGAGCACTGCGTGCTTTCGATAAAAAAATAGACGGATTTGCTGATCCTTGCGCACTGCTGACAGGTGCCGAGACGAGAACCAGCGCTCCGATCCGCATTTTAAGAGATCCCAAGACGAGGCTTGCCCTCGGTTATGAAAACTTATATCCCGGCGGCGAAGGCGCGGGATATGCAGGCGGCATTACGAGTGCCGCATTGGACGGTATGTATATCGCCATTTCTATGATGGAGCGCTATGCTCCGATCCTTTGATCACGGGTGAAAGCAAGACCGTGAGGGACACCCCCTATAAGGTGATCTTCTTTTGATAATAAAATGGAAGGCGGGGCAATTTTTGCCTCGACTATGGTTAAAATAATGTCTGATAATACCCAGATGATTCGGGAGAAGCGGTGGATATTAAAATCCGCGGATGCTCCCGGGCTTTCGCGTGGCGCTGATGCCATTGCAAATGCCCTTCAGATCCACCCGATCGTGGCGAAGCTTTTGTTTTCCCGCGGATACCAAACACCCGCAGAGGCCAAGGCTTTTCTTGCCATGGAAAGTGAAATGCTTTGCAACCCCTTTGATCTTAAGGATATGAGAGAGGCGGTGCGGCGTGTGCTTTCTGCGATCTCGCGCAGAGAACGGATCACGATCTACGGTGATTACGACGTAGACGGCGTTACCTCGGTCTGCACGCTCTATCTGTATTTAAAATCCCTTGGTGCTGTTGTGGATTATTATATTCCGAATCGCGCGACTGACGGATACGGTGTCACGCGCGCGACATTAGAGTCGCTGGCGGCAAAGGGAACATCCTTGATCGTTACGGTGGACACCGGGATCACGGCCATCGAAGAAGTGAAATACGCTCGGAGCCTCGGAATGGAGTTTGTAATTACAGATCACCATGAGTGTCGCGCAGAGCTGCCGCCCGCGATCGCCGTTGTCAATCCGCATCGGCCGGACTGCTCCTATCCTTTTAAGGAGCTTGCCGGGGTTGGTGTCGTCTTTAAATTTATCTGTGCGATCGAGGAAACGCAGAGTGCAAAAAGCCGCATTGCCGTGGCACAGAAGATGTTTTCTCTTTACTCGGATCTCGTTGCCATAGGTACGATCGCGGACGTTATGCCTATTCACGGCGAGAACCGCATCATTGTAAGCTATGGCCTCCACATGATCGAGTCAACGAAGCGACCCGGATTACTTGCATTGATGGATGCGGCCTCCAGTCGCCCGGATGAGCGCAAGGGGGATGCGAGAAAAAGAAAGGTTGCCAAAATATCCTCGGGGTATATCGGATATACGCTTGCTCCGCGCATAAACGCTGCGGGTCGAATCAAAAGCGCTACCCGTGCGGTGGAGCTGTTTTTATCCCCAAGCTATTCGGATGCGTATTGTATCGCAGAAGAACTTTGCGCCGCAAATAAAGAGCGGCAGAACGAGGAAAATAAGATCATTGAAGATGCCTTTCGAATCATCGATAAGCAGATCGATCTCAACAAGGATTCTGTTATCGTTTTGTCTGCGGACAATTGGCATCATGGCGTTATCGGTATCGTTGCTTCCAGAATAACCGAACGATTCTGCTGCCCCTCCATCCTTGTTTCATTTGAGGGAGGAGAAAAAACGGAGAGCGGATCGGATATCGGCAAGGGATCCGGAAGAAGCATTAAAGGAATGAATCTCGTGGATGCGCTTTGCTATTGCAGCGATATCCTTGTGAAATTCGGTGGACACGAATTGGCGGCAGGTCTTTCCGTCACGCGTGAAAATCTTCCGAAATTCCGCGAGAAGATAAACGAATATGCCCGCAAAAACCTTTCGGCAGAGGATATGGTCCCGACCGTGGAGGCAGACCTTGAGGTTAGCTTTGACGAGGTGAATATGTCACTTGCGGAATCTCTGCGAACACTTGAGCCGTACGGTGTTGGAAATCCTGTTCCCACCTTTGCAATGTATGGCGTTACGATTTCTGATATTACACCCGTGAGCGAGGGCAAGCATACGCGTCTGACGATCACAAAGGACGGAAAAGATATGACAGCTATGTTTTTCTCCACCTCGCCGAAATCTCTTGGTGTTTTTGTTGGAGACAGCGCAGATCTTATTTTCAATCTTGACGTAAATGATTGGATGGGACGGCGCTCCGTGCAGCTGATCGTTAAGGATATACGTACCTCCGAGAACCAGACAGTGAAGAATGACGGTGAAAGAGACAGATTTGCTCGCATCTGGGCAGGTGAGCCTTTTTCTTCAGCAGAGGATATATTACCTGACAGAAATGATTTTGCCGCGGTTTATCGCATGATACTCGCATCCTCGAGAGCGGGCATAAATACGCTGAGTCATCGGGAAATATGTGCTAAGGCATCCTCCGTTTCCGAGCATAGAAAGATTGGATATATAAAATTAAAAATTATTATCAAGGTGCTGACAGAACTGAACGTGATCGGTATTGAAGAGCGTGATGAGGTTTATACCTTCCGCCTTTATTACAATTCCGGCAAGGCCGATCTGGAAAAGTCCTCGCTTTTGCGAAGATTACGTGCTCAGCAAAAAAGCGGAACAGCATCGGATAGGTAATGAATATGTTTACTGAAATGAAACCACTTCTCGAAGTGATCGAGAGCAGTGATAAAAACTATAATCTTGAAAAGATCAAGCAGGCTTTTTTATATGCCAGCAGCTTGCATGAGGGGCAAATGCGTTTGAGCGGTGAGCCCTATATCAGCCATCCCGTCTCTGTTGCAACCATCGTTGCAGAGCTGGGGCTCGATACCGATTCTATTTGTGCTGCGCTTTTGCATGACACCGTTGAGGATTGCGCCGATCGAACAAGCCTTGAGACACTTTCTAAAATGTTTGGAGAAGAGGTGTCTATGCTCGTGGATGGTTTGACGAAGATCATTCAGGTTCAGGTAGCGGATAAGGAAGAGGCGCATATAGAGAATATCCGAAAGATGCTTCTCGCTATGAACAAGGATATTCGTGTCATTTTCATCAAGCTCTGTGATCGCTTGCACAATATGCGCACCCTCTCTGCTAAGAAAGAGGATCGGCAGAGGGCGATCGCGCTTGAAACGATGTATATATATGCGCCGCTTGCACACCGTCTCGGTATGCAGAAGATCAAGCAAGAGCTTGAGAATATCAGCTTATATTACCTGGATCGTATCGGCTACGATGAAATACAGGATTCCATCCATAAAAAATACGGTCAAAGTCGTGGCTTTTTGGCAGAGGCTGAGGAGATCCTCACCTCAAAGCTTCGAGAAAATGAGATCCGCTTTTCGCTTGAAAGCCGTATTAAATCGGTGTATAGCTTGTATCGGAAGGTGTACGTTCTGAATCGTTCCTTCGATGAGATATATGATTTCTACGCCGTACGCATTATCGTTCGCACAGAGCTCGAGTGCTATACGGCGCTGGGGCTCGTGCATGAGCTGTTTAAATCCGTTCCGGGACGCTTTAAGGATTATATTTCCACGCCAAAGCCGAATCTCTATCGATCGCTTCACACCACCGTTATGGGAAGGGGCGCCGTTCCGTTTGAAGTGCAGATACGAACCGAGCAGATGCATCACGAAGCAGAGTACGGTCTCGCGGCGCATTGGAAATATAAGTCGGGTGAGAAGAGCGGTGCTGACATCGATGAGAAGCTTCGTTGGATCTCCCAGCTTCTTGAATCGGACGAAAATACACGCGATCCCGATGAGTTTATGCGCTCGTTCAAAACGGATATATTCCATGATGAAACGTTTGTCTTTACTCCCAAGGGCGATGTTATTTCCTTGCCCCTTGGAGCAACGGTAATTGATTTTGCATACGCCATTCATTCCGCTGTCGGAAATAAAATGGTGGGAGCAAAGATCAACGGTGTGATCGTTCCTATCGATCGAGTTCCCAAGAACGGCGAGATCATCGAAATTCTTACGTCCTCGAGCTCTAAAGGGCCGAGCCGTGACTGGTTAAAGATCGTTAAAACCGGGCAAGCGCGCACGAAGATCCGTCAATGGTTTAAAAAAGAAAAACGTCCCGAAAATATTGTTCTTGGTCGAACGGAGGTTGAAAAGGAGATCCGCCGTCTCAGCCGCATCATTACGGATGCCGAGATCGATGAGATCGTCGTTGGCGTTGCGAAACGTATCGGTATTCAAGATGCGGATGACTTTTACAATACGCTTGGATTTGGCGGAATTTCACTTCAACGCTTTATGCCTCGTATCAAGGAAGAGGTAGAGAAGATTGCTGCATCCCGCGCGCCCGCGCCGATTTCTGCGGAGGAAGAGGTTAAGAATGTCAAGATCAAGCAGAACACGCGTGTTCATTCACACGGCGGCGTGATCGTTGACGGTGAGCGCGGATGTCAGATCAAATTTGCAAAATGCTGCAACCCTCTCCCGGGCGACAAGATCGTTGGATTTATTACGCGCGGCTTTGGTGTATCTCTGCATAAAGCCGATTGCCTTAACGTTTTGAACGGAAAGAAGGATCCCGAGAGTTTGTCGCGTTGGGTGAAGGCTGAATGGGAAAAGGATGATGCCGCTGACTTCGGCACCGTATACGAGGCGGCGCTACAGCTTGAGCTCGAGGATGGCATTGGTGTGATCGCAACCATCTCTATGGCGCTTGCCGAAATGAAGGTTTCGATCATGCAGATCAACACGCAAAAGCAAAAGAATGGCGACCTTATGATCGTGAACTTGACGGTTGGCTGCAAAAACACGTCGCACTATGATTCGATCGTATCCAAGCTTCGCCAGCTTCCGCACGTGGTTTCGGTGAGCCGTGGCTTTTCGCATTAAGAAAGGATTTATATAATGACAGCAGTATTGCAAAGGATCAAGCACGCTACCGTTTATGCGGACGGCGTGCTCTCCGGCGACGTCGGAGAAGGGCTCTATATTCTTCTCGGCGTTGAGTCCGGAGATGATGCGGAGGACGCTACGCTTCTTGCGGAAAAAATCTCAAAGCTTCGCATTTTCGAGGATGAGGCAGGGAAGATGAATCGCTCCGTGCAGGATATTGACGGTGAGGTCATGGTGGTTTCAAATTTCACACTTGCTGCGGATTATTCGCACGGAAATCGTCCGAGCTATCTCGGTGCGGCTACTCCCTCGCTGGCCGAGTCCTTGTACAATTTATTCGTGCAGCTAATGTCCGCACGTGTGAAAAAGGTTGCCACGGGAAGGTTTGGCGCGGATATGCGCACGGATATGCAAACCGATGGCCCCGTAACGATCGTTATGCACTCATCTGTGTTAAGGAAGAAATAATTTGTTAGGAGTCTCTCATGATTCTGCATATTGATGGCGAGATCAATAAATATTATGTCCAAACGCTTTTCATGGTTTTTTTTCCGGGATCCACTTTCGGAGAAAATGAGGAGCTTCGTGAGGGCGTTCCCGAGGCATGGGTCAGCGTTTATCCGGACAGAGACGGTGCGTATACCTCTTACGTGCGCATTCGGCTGAACGATAAAAGCTGCGAGGCAACGGAAACCGTTTCAGGCAAAGAGGATATCACGATTTCCACGCATGCCTCTCTTGCGGTCGGCCGTGCGATTTTTGCCGCAGGAAAGGAGATGCTCGGTCATATTCCTCCGTGGGGGATTTTAACCGGTATTCGTCCTGCAAAAATGGCGGGGGCCTTGCTCGCTGACGGGAAGGGAATTATACGCTCTAAGCGTATATTGCGTGACGAGTATTTTCTTGCACCGCAAAAGGCGGCGTTGGCCGTCAGCGTTGCGGCAACGGAAAACAAAATCTTAAAAAAAATACCCAAAAACGGATGTTCGGTTTACATATCGATACCTTTTTGCCCTTCAAGATGCTCTTATTGTAGCTTTGTTTCCTATACAAACGCAAAGCTTTTATCTTTGATCGATGATTATCTTCAAGCCATTTGCGAGGATATTGATCAAACCTTTTCTGTCATAAAAGAACTGGGGATGCAGGTGTTGACTGTATATATTGGTGGCGGAACGCCAACCATTCTTTCGCCGGATCAGCTCCGCATCCTCTTTAAACGTATACGAAAGAACATCGATACCAATACTTTAATGGAGTTTACTCTTGAGGCAGGACGTCCCGATACCATTACTTCCGAAAAGCTTGCAATTGCAAAGAGGTACGGTGTTACAAGAATCAGCGTGAATCCGCAAACGCTGAACGATGATATACTGAAGGAAATCGGGCGCCGCCATACCGTGGAGGATTTCTACCGCGCCTTTGAGCTCGCAAAGAAAAGCGGTATCCGTGATATTAACGTGGATCTGATCGCAGGCCTGCCCGGCGATGATTTTAAAAATTTCTCTGAAACCATGGATAAGATCATTGATCTTGCGCCTACGAACATAACGGTTCACACCTTCTGTGTAAAAAAGGCCGCCGACGTTCTGAAGAAAAACGCGGACGTATATTCGCTCACAGGCGGTGATGCGAGCAAAAGTGTTTTTTATTCACAGTTAAAGGCAAAATTCTCCGGTTATAAACCGTATTATATGTACCGTCAAAAAAATACGGTCGGTAATCTTGAAAATGTCGGCTTTTCGTTTGAGGGACATGAGGGACTATACAATATTTTTATGATGGAGGAGACGCAACCGATTTTTGCGATCGGTGCAGGCGCGGTCACGAAGCTTGTTCGGCAGGGGGATGCTGATAAGGGTGGATACCGTATCGAGCGTATTTTCCGCCCCAAATATCCGTATGAATTTTTAAGGGATGCAGAAAAAAAACGCAACGGAGATGAAGAATCAGCAGTAAAATCCTATCGTTGCCGCATCTTGGAGTTTTACCGTTAACCATTGATTCGATGTTTGTGTAGTTCAAAAATCAAAATCATATATTGTATCTGTTTTCTACCTATTATAACTATATATGGAGACTTAATAACATAATCGAAAGAGCTTGCTCATATTTTTTAGAGCAAGTTCTTTTTTTATGAGGTGCACAATGGAAAAAAAGATCGAAAAAAGAGGTATATGGAGCGGCGCGGCATTACTCGCTTTTTCTACCGTTATTGTTAAATTTACGGGGTTATTATATAAAATTCCCTTAACACATATTTTGACGGATGAGGGAATGGGATATTTTAATGCTGCATATACCGTTTATTCCTTGTTATATCTTTTAGGGACAGCGGGAGTTCCTAAAGCGATCACGGTTCTGATCAGCGGATGTATAAGCAATGAAGAAGAAAACAAAAATCGAATTTTCAAGGTTGCATGCAGATTTTTTCTTTTGATCGGTTTTCTTCTGTTTATGCTTTTGTTTTTGCTCTCAAAGCCGATCGCATTTTGGATCGGAAGTCCGAATGCATACCCAACGGTGCTTCTGATTTCTCCATGCCTTCTGTTTGTTTCTCTTGCGGGCGTTTATCGAGGATATTTGACCTCGGAGGGGGCTTTCTCCACGATTGCCATTGCATCTCTTGTGGAAGCATGCACAAAGTTATTGGTTGGGCTTGCTTTTGTTTGGCTAGGATCGTCGCTCGATTTTTCTTTGCCTTGGATCTGTGCAGTATCCGTGCTTGGAATCGGCGTAGGGTCTCTCTTGAGTACAATATACCTCAAAAAACACATTAAAATTAGAAAATGTAGAGAAAAAGTAAAGCAGTATACATTTGAAGATAAAACGATAGTAAAAAAAATACTTCATATTGCCATACCGATCACACTTGGAAGTGCCGTAACAGGACTTTCATCGCTGATTGATTTGTCGATGATCATGAAGCGCTTGGAGGCAGCGGGCTTCACTGTAGTGCAGGCAACAGCCGCATACGGGAATTATACGACTCTTGTTGTTCCTATGCTTCAGCTTGCATCCGCGCTACTTGCGCCGATCACGGTCGTTCTTCTTCCTCGTCTTGCAAATGCTTGGGCACAAGGCACACGAAGCGAATACGAAGCGACAATGCAAATGGCGGAAAATGTCTGTGCATTTTTTTCTGTACCGCTCGCCTTTATTTTTTGTTTTTTTTCGAAGGAATTGCTTTCTCTCATTTTTCCTGCGCAGAGTGCCGCCAACGCTGCGCCCCTTCTTCGTTTGCTTTCTCTTGGAGTTATTTTTCTTTCTTCGCTTTTAGTTTTAAATACTGCGCTCGAAGCGGTTGGAGGTGCGCGCCTTCAGATGCTATCTATGCTTATCGGAGTAGTTATAAAGATCCCATTGAGTTATTCTTTACTCGGTCGAGCTGATTTTGGTATTGTCGGCGCTCCGATCGGAACAGTAGGATCTTATGCAATATCATTTGTATTCTCGTATTTTTGTTTAGAAAAAATAACGGGAGTAAGAACTCCTATTTTATCCTCGCATCTTCTGCCAACTATAAATGCGTTGTTTGCAACGCTTGCAGGGATGCTTTCTATGCGTTTTTTGCATTTTTCCTTTTCGTCGCGTTTAGAAGGACTAATCTCACTCTGCGTTTTTGGAATGGTTTATCTGTTTTTTTCATACATTACCGGAGTTTTGCGGCTTGAAAAAATCACAAATATAGCAAAGCGAACAAAAAGTAGTGCTTGAAATTATAAAAATTGACGGTTATTGACAAAATAATCTTAAAAAAGTTGTGAATAACACTTGTATTTGCTGTAAAAAATTGTTATAATCACAATGTAAATATTTTTTGAAAGGAAGTTCCCAAAATGAGCAAAACAGATCTTGTAAATGTTGTTGCAGCAAAAACCGAAGTAAAGAAAAAGGACGTTGAGTTGGTTGTTAATGCCGCTCTCGATGCCATCGTTGAGGCTTTGAAGGCCGGCGATAAGGTACAGCTGATGGGCTTTGGTACCTTCGAGGTAAAAGCAACGGCCGAGAGAGAAGGCCGCAACCCCAAGACGGGCGAGACCATTAAGATTGCAGCAGGCAAGAAGCCCGCATTTTCTGCCTCTAAGGCTATGAAGGATGCTATCGGCTGATTATAAATATGCGGCTTGATAAATATCTGAAGGTTTCCAGGCTTATAAAGCGCCGAACGGTTGCAAATGAAGCCTGTGATGCCGAGCGCATTGAGGTCAATGGAAAGCGTGCCAAGGCCTCCTATGAGGTTAAAATCGGTGATTTGATTTCCGTTATGTTTGGAAATCGCGCTGTTACGGTGCGTGTTCTTGATATTCGCGAAACTACCAAGAAGTCCGAAAGCATCGGAATGTACGAGGTTGTTTCGGAACACGATGAATAAAACAAAAAAACGGTGCATATCTTTTATTGATATGCACCGTTTTTTATGGAGGGAACGTCTATATGTCGGATACAGAAATCAAGGAAGCATCACACGAGATCCATATCAACAATCGAGAAGCTTTTTTGGCAGGCGGAGTTTTGTATGTTGAGAGCTTCGATGATCGAAGTTTGAGCTTAAAAACAGTTATGGGACGCATGACCGTAGAAGGAAAAAAATTAAAAATCGAAGATTTTTCCAAAGCAGAAGGGAAGATTTGCATCAGCGGCGAGATCGATGGATTTTACTATAATGAAGAGCCGCGAGAAAAGAAGAAGCTTTTTGAGAGATTTTTTCAATGAACTATTTTTCTTTTTTTGAAATATTTCTTGGTGCTATCAGCATTTTTGCTTTTGGTGCTTTTTCTGCTTTCCTCACGGGAAGTTTGCGCCTTTGTGTTACGTCAAAGGATGCATTCGCTGCCTTTGTTTATCAGCTCTATTCGAATCGGTCTCGGCTTCGAAATAGAGGGAAGCTTGCTTTACCTGAGCAGAGGTATAATGGGCGGATAGGCGAATTCATTATTGATTTTATTTCCGTCGTTATTCTGTTTATAGGATACCTTTTAATATCGTATTTCTTTTTTGACGGCATTTTTCGGATAATATATTTGTTACCGTTGGTTTTTGGGTATTTTCTTTTTAGCCGTTTTGTTTTGCCATATTACACCCGCATCTTTTTGTTTTTCTTAATGCACGTGCTTTCGCTGCTTTCGGCGACGCTTTCCTTTCCGATCTTTTTACTATATCGATTGCAAATCGTTTTAAAACTTCCGATTTTGTATATAATACATCTTGCACGAGTCTGCACAATGCATATAGTTTCACCCATATCAGTGCATAAATGGAAGGCGCAGATCAAAAAGACTTGTGAGGATGCGATAAAAATATTTAATATATAATATTTTACGTGCGTTACTCTTGACATTCATTTTTTCAAATGGTAAAATATACATATAGAACTTGAATGAAAAGAAACGATTCTGTGAATTTTGCCGAGACGGAAGGGAGATTTCAGCGAATGAAAAACGATAATATGGCCGCATATCTCTTCCATCAGGGAACGAATTTTACATCCTATCGTTACCTTGGCTGCCATGAGCAGGCGGTGGAGAGCGGATACTTATACACGTTCCGAACCTGGGCCCCCTCGGCCGATGCGGTTTTTGTTGTAGGTGATTTTTTTGGCTGGGACTCTCCCATTCCCATGCAGCGCATCACCGATAGAGGCGTTTTTGAGTGTACTGTGCATTCGGAGAGTTCCTTGCAGGGCTCTTGCTATAAATACAGTATTGTACGTGGTGGCGTTGCGCGACTGAAGGGCGATCCTTACGCCGTTTGCTCCAAGGGAATGGACGATGGCGCAAGCATCATTTATTCTTCATCGTATGAATTTTCGGATGCATCGTATCTTGAGTATCGAAGCAAGACTGTTGGTGTGCATGCGGATGCGTATCTTCCTGCTCCGATCAACATTTATGAGGTGCATCTCGGCAGCTTTCTCCGCCACGAGGATGGCAGCTATTACTCGTACCGTGAGCTTGCACACGTTCTCGTTCCGTACGTTAAATATATGGGCTATACGCACGTTGAGCTTATGCCGATCACAGAGCATCCTTATGATGGCTCGTGGGGCTATCAGGTTGGAGCCTTCTATGCACCAACCTCCCGATTCGGAGAACCGGATGACCTTCGTTTTCTTATTGATTGCTTTCACCGTGCGGGAATCGGCGTGATTTTTGATTTTGTTCCCGCGCATTTTCCAAAGGATGCTTGGGGGCTTTATGAGTTTGATGGCGGTCCTCTTTACGAATATCAGGGCGCGGATCGCATGGAATCCGCTTCCTGGGGGACGCGCTTTTTCGATCTCGGTCGTGAAGAGGTTCAATCCTTTCTTATTTCGGCTGCTTTATATTATTGCCGAGAATTTCACGTTGATGGCTTGCGCGTAGATGCAGTGGCCTCCATGCTGTATTTGGATTACGATCGTGCACCCGGGCAATGGATCCCGAATTCGAACGGCGGACGTGAAAATCTCGAGGCGATCGCGTTTATAAAAAAAATGAATCAAGCGGTTCTCGGTGAATTTCCCGATGTTCTTATGATCGCCGAGGAATCCACGGATTTTGACGGTGTGACACACCCTGTTTCTATGGGCGGTCTCGGTTTTTCCATGAAATGGAACATGGGCTGGGCCAACGATTTCTATGCCTATCTTGCTATGGATCCCGTGTACCGCAGGTATCATCACAAAGCGCTCACCTTTCCTCTTATGTATGCTTTCCATTCAAACTATATCCTTCCGATCTCGCACGACGAGGTCGTGCATGGAAAGGCTTCGTTAATAGGGAAAATGCACGGTGCGTATGAGGACAAGTTTTTGCAGCTGCGCGCGGCATTGCTCTTGCAAATGACTTACCCCGGAAAAAAGATGCTGTTTATGGGAACGGAATTTGCACAATTCAGAGAATGGGATTTTGATCATTCACTGGAATGGTTTATGTTGGATCATGAAAGGCACAGACAGACGCGCGATTATGTACGTGCGCTGAATGCTTTGTATCTTTCCACGCCTGCCCTCTGGGAGCTGGATTTTTCGCAGGACGGCTTTTGCTGGCTCCTTCCTGACGAGGCGGATAAAAATCTCGTTGCCTATGAACGCGTGTCGCTGAATGGTGAACGCGTGCGTGCGGTTATCAGCTTCTCCGGTTCTGTGCAAGAGATTTACCTCCCCTTGGAAACGGACTGTGTTCCAAAGGAGCTGTTTTGCACCTGGCAGGGGGGCGATCATGCGATTTCGTACGTCACCGCGGATGGATATCTGCTTCGACTTCCGCCGTTTGGCGGCATTCTGCTCCGTCATGAAGAAAAAGAAATAATATTCAAGCATAAAGAAAAATAAAACAAGGTGGTGTTTTGATATGTATTTGAAAAAAGAATGCATCGCAATGCTCCTCGCGGGCGGTCAGGGCTCCCGTCTTTATGATCTCACGAAAAAAACGGCCAAGCCTGCCGTTTCCTTTGGCGGAAAGTATAGGATTATAGACTTTCCTTTATCAAACTGTATTAATTCCGGAATTGATACAGTCGGCGTTTTGACACAGTATCAGCCACTTGCATTGAATGAATATATCGGCAACGGCGAGCCGTGGGATCTGGACCGCACCAGAGGCGGACTTTCGGTTCTTCCGCCGTATCAGGGACAAAACGGATCGGATTGGTATAAGGGAACTGCCAACGCTATTTATCAGAACATCGAGTTTATCAATCAATATAATCCTTCAAATGTTCTTATTCTTTCCGGCGACCATATTTATCGCATGGATTATTCTCTGATGCTGCGTCAGCATATCAAAACGGATGCTGCGTGCACGGTGGCAACGATTACGGTGCCGATCGAGGAGGCAAGTCGCTTCGGCATTTGCAATACGAGATCGGACGGCTCTATCTATGAGTTTGAGGAGAAGCCGAAGGAGCCGAAAAATAATCAGGCTTCCATGGGAATATATATCTTTAAAACAAAAACGCTGATCGATTACCTTCGTATCGATGAGGCGGATGAGACCTCAGCCAACGATTTTGGTAAAAACGTGATCCCCAATCTCTTACATAACGGTGAAAAGCTGTTCGCTTATCAGTTTGACGGTTATTGGAGAGACGTTGGAACGATTGCATCCCTTTGGGAATCCAATATGGATCTGATTGCCGAAAATCCGCCAATGAACCTCTCCGATAAAAGCTTTCGCATTTATTCGAGAAATACCGCGCGTCCGCCGCAGTTTATCGGTTCGGATGCTACGGTAGAAAATTCGATGATTTCCGAGGGCTGCCGCATTTACGGTAAGGTGGAAAATTCAATTCTTTCCGGCGGCGTTGTCGTTGAAGCGGGCGCAGAGGTATATGACTCCGTCATCATGGAGGACGTGAAAATCATGAGCGGAGCACGCGTGTATACTTCGATCGTGGATGCGGACGCTACGATTTCGGGGGGATGCACCGTTGGTAAAGCCGGGGCGGATAAAAATGATATTACGGTAATTGCTAAGGGAACCGTCGTAAATACGAATGTTCCCGAAAAGGCGTAAAGGAGGAACGTGTTATGGCTAAAAGTGTTGCGGGAATTATATTTTCCAGCTTGAATCAGAATACGCTTTCGCGCCTGACCGCGGACAGAGCGGTTGCTGCGATCCCCTTTGCCTGCCGTTATCGTCTCGTGGATTTTTGTCTGTCCAATCTTGTGAATGCCAATATTTCGAATATATTCCTCGTTGCCAATTATAACTATCGATCGCTTGCGGAGCATATTGGTAGTGGTAAGGATTGGGATCTTGCACGCCGCTCGGGTGGTATCAATTTGATTTCTCCGTATCAGAGTGCAAGAGACGCCTCTGCCAAGCTATATAAGAGTCACCTTGAGGCGCTCAGAAGCATGGGGGATTATATCAACGAGATGAAGGAGGAATATGTCGTTCTCATGGATGCAGATACGGTTTTGAATATCGATCTTCGTGCCGTGATCGCATCACATGAAAAAACGAAGGCTGACGTTACGTTTGTCACGAAAACGCCGGATAAAAGCTATTCCTCTAAGAATCCGCGCATGATGCTTTCCTCGGTTGCAGGGAAGATCACGGACATGGTTCTCTCGTCGGTTTATACTGAAAGAAATCCGGAGCTTTCGCTCGGCATCTTCGTTATGCGCACAACCATGCTCAGAAAGATCATTGAGCAGGCGAATGCATACGGCCTCAATAGTCTTACTGAGCTGTTCTTTGACAGCTACAAGCGCCAGAACTATCGCAGTTATTGCTATAGCGGTCACGTTGCGACCGTCAGCAGCTTCTTGGATTATTATAAGAGCTCCATTCAATTAACGAAGAATGCAGAGGCGCGTGATCAGCTTCTCGGACAGAGAGATGCCTCTATTTTCACGAGAGTTCACAACTCTGCGCCTACGATCTATCGCAAAGGGGCTAAAGTTTCGGACTCTATGATCGCAGACGATTGCGTGATCGAGGGAACCGTTATTAACTCCGTTCTTTCGCGCGGGGTGATCGTTCGACGGGGTGCCGTTGTAAAGGATTCGATCCTTTTCCAAGGAACGTACGTAGGTGAGAATGCATCTCTTAACTGTGTTGTGACCGACAAGGCGGTACATATCAGTGAGGGTGTCACGCTTTCCGGAAATGAAAATATGCCCTTTTATATTCAGAAGGGACGTCGCGTATAAAGGAGAGGTTCATGAAAATATTATACGTAACGAGTGAGGCGAGCCCCTTTGCAGCCAGCGGAGGGCTTGGAGACGTGATGGGCGCTTTACCGCCCGTGATCGCTTCTGCACGCGAGGATGTTTCTTGTGATGTCATTCTGCCTCTTTATAAGTCCGTAAAAGAACAGTATCGAAAGGATATGAAAAAGGTCGCGGATATTTCCTTTTATCTTTCTTGGCGAAAAACGGGTGCCTCGATCTATATTCTCAAGTGGCACGGTGTAAACTATTATTTCGTAGAAAATCATTATTACTTTGATCGTGATCGCTTGTATGGCGAGGGGGATGACGGGGAGCGCTTTGCGTTTTTCTCTCTGGCAGTGTTAGAATTTCTTCGTGTATCGAAAACCGTGCCGGATATCCTCCATGCCAATGATTGGCAATGTGCGCTTTCTGTGATCTATCTGAAAACCGAGCTTTCTCATATCCCCGAGCTGCAAAGCATCCGCACTGTGTTTACGATTCATAATATTGAATATCAGGGCAAGTTCGACCCCTACATCCTTGGAGATGTTTTTGGCTTGGATAATAAGTATTATTCTATCGTTGAATGGGACGGCTGTATTAACCTGATGAAGGGGGCGCTGACGGTTTCGGATTTTGTTTCCACGGTGAGCCCGAGTTATGCAAAGGAGCTTTGCTACGATTACTTCTCCTTCGGTCTGTCCCCTATGATTCAAAGCATTTCGGATAAATTCGTGGGTATTTTAAACGGAATCGATTACGAGGCCTTTTCTCCCGAAAATGGCTTGGACATCTATCGTTCATACGGCGTCGAGGATAGAAAAGAGGGAAAAGCATATAATAAAAGAGAGCTTCAAAGAGAGCTCGGTCTCCCCGAGCGAGAGGATGTGCCTTTGATCGCTATGATCACGCGCTTGACGGCGGGAAAGGGCGTTGACCTCGTTTTGCATGTGATGGACAGCATTATGAGCGAGGATGTGCAATTCGTGCTTCTCGGAACCGGAGATGCGGTATACGAGCAGGCATTTTCTGCATTCGGAGATCGCCATAGTGCCTTTAAGCCGCTTATACGCTTTGACAGAGGGCTTTCAAAAAAGATCTATGCGGCTGCGGATATCTTCCTGATGCCTTCAAAGAGCGAGCCTTGCGGACTTGCACAAATGATTGCGTGCTCGTACGGAACGCTGCCGCTCGTCCGTTCGGTCGGCGGTCTTCATGATTCAATTCGTCCGATGGAAAACGGATTTGTATTTTCGGATTTTAACGCGCATCAAATGCTGGATGTGCTCCAGAGTGCTTTGAAAACATATCGTGATAAAAAATGTTTTGATGCGCTTTCAGATCGGGCGAAAAAATCGGATTTTTCCTGGCAAAGATCTGCCGGAGAATATCTTGATATGTATGACAATCTCGTAAAATGATAGGAATAACTGAATGAAAGTAAAAGAAACCACTCCCCAAAAAGATAATCGAAAAAAAGTGACCAAGGAGCTCCTTGACAAAAGAATCACCGAAAAGCTTTCCACGCGAGGAATCTGCGATCCCAAAAAAGCAACATCGGACCAGCTTTATCACGCCGTTGTTTATGCTATGAAGGATATGATTCTGGAAGCCAGAGCCGATTTCAAAAAGAAAATGAAGGCGGCAGGTGCAAAGCGTGTATGTTACCTTTGCATGGAATTTCTCGTTGGCCGTTCGCTTAAAAACTATGCAGTCAACCTTGGTATATACGATACGCTTTGCGAGCTTCTTAAGGAATATGATTCCGGATTTGAGCAGATCTATGCCTGTGAGGCCGATCCCGGTCTCGGCAATGGCGGTCTTGGCCGTCTTGCGGCATGCTTCATGGATTCCTTGTCTGCCTGCGATTATGCCGCAAACGGATATTCGCTTCTTTATGAAAACGGACTGTTTAAGCAACGTATCGTAGACGGTGAACAGGTGGAGTTGCCGGATGAATGGTTGCCCGCCGGCGGTGCTTGGATGGTCGTTCATCCGGAAAAGAGCATTTCCGTTCGCCTTGGTGGGCGCATCGAGGAAACGTGGGAAAACGGCGGTCTCAAGATCACGCACGTGGATTATCAGGAGGTTAAGGCTGTTCCTTATGATATGATGATCCCCGGTACTGTCAGCGGCGCGGTAAATACGATTCGTTTTTGGCGTGCGCGTGCACCTTACGCTGCTCTTGCGGATCATGAGTCCTCGCAGAGCTCGTACGTAAAGCGCCTGTCCGCAAGCGAGGAAGCGGAGATCATTACGAAGCAGCTTTATCCGCCGGATAATTATGACGAGGGAAAGCTTCTTCGTCTTTCGCAACAGTATTTCCTTGTTTCCGCATCGCTGCAAAGCATCATTCGCGATTATCTTGCCGAGCACGGATCATTGGAGGGCTTTGAGGAGAAGGTATCCCTTCACATCAACGATACGCACCCCGCGCTTTGTATTCCGGAGCTGATGCGTATTCTGATGGATATTTATTCCTATTCATGGGATAAGGCCTGGGAGATCGTGATCAAAACCGTATCGTATACGAATCATACCGTTCTTCCCGAGGCACTGGAATGTTGGAGAGAAGATCTCTTTAAAATTAAACTGCCTCGAATTTATACCATAGTTTGCGAAATTAACCGCAGATTTACAGCAGATCTTTGGAATCTTTATCCCGGAGATTGGGACCGCATTTCCCGTATGTCGATCGTTGCCTACAATCAGGTGCGCATGGCAAATCTTTCGGTAGTGGGTTCTCATACGGTAAACGGCGTTTCCAAGTTGCACAGTGATATTTTGAAGAAAACCATTTTCCATGATTTCTATAAAATGACACCATGGAAGTTTACAAACGTGACAAACGGCGTTGTGCATCGCCGTTGGCTGAGTGCCTCAAATCCCGAGCTTTGTTCTTTGCTTGATGAGCTGATCGGTCCGGCATACCGCGAGGATGCCACGGCTCTTTCCTCACTCTTTGCTTATCAGGCGGATGAAAGCGTCCTTTCGAGACTTGGCGAGATCAAGCAGTCAAACAAGGAAAGATTTGCGCATTATGCATACGCGAAGGCGGGGCATAGGATCGATCCTTCTTCCGTGTTTGATATTCAGATCAAAAGAATGCATGAATATAAGCGTCAGCTTCTGAACGTTCTGAAGATCCTTGCGCTTTACGATGAGCTTCTTGAAAATCCCAATGCGGATATACCGCCGCAGACCTTTATTTTTGGATGTAAGGCGGCACCCGGATACGCCATGGCGAAAAAGATCATTAAGCTTATTTGGTGCCTATCCAAGGAGCTTGAACAGAACCCCGTAACGAAGGATCGATTGAAGATCGTGTTCATGGAGGAATATAACGTCTCCATGGCAGAGGTTATGATCCCTTCGGCAGATATTTCCGAGCAGATTTCTCTTGCAGGCAAGGAAGCAAGCGGTACGGGATGCATGAAGCTTATGATGAACGGTGCCTTGACGCTTGGTACGCTTGACGGCGCAAACGTTGAGATATTAGAGGCCGTTGGTCCCGATAACATCTATATCTTCGGCTTAAATACAGGCGAGGTTGAGGAGCTTTGGCGCAACGGATATTCGGCGCGCGATTTTTATCATAATTCTCCTGTTCTTCGCCGTGCGATCGATCGCTTATATTCTCCTATCGGCGGCCAGGATTTCCGTCACATTGCCGATTACTTTATTGGTGGATACGGCGTATCCGATCCCTTTATGTGCCTGGCTGACTTCGATTCGTATATGTATGCCTATCGCCGTGCACTCGGTGATAAAAAGGATACGATCCGCTGGAATCGTATGTCGCTTGCGAATATTGCCGCTTCCGGCGTTTTCTCATCGGATCAGAGTGTAAAGAAATATGCCGAGGAGATCTGGCATCTTAGTCCTGTTGGAAAAATGTTGAAAAAATAAAGCAAAAAGGAGGTCATCATGAATAATCTGCGTATTGATACAAGTTATTTATCGCATAATTTTGGTGACCTCTCGTTTATACACGATGGAAGAGAAAACGATCGTTGCGCTTTTCTTTCTTCCGAAAAGCGAGCCCTTGTCTTGCGCGTTCCTCATACTCTTGGCATCACGGAAGTTTATTTAGAGTTATATTTCGATGGTAAAAGAAGATCCGTACCTTTGGCGTTTGTTTCACTGTGCGGTGCGGATGATGTATACCGATGCTCGCTTCAATTTCTCGGCGTTGGTTTGTATTTCGGGCGGATCCGAGTTTTGACGGTATTTGGAGAGCTTTTCGGTGTTCGTAGGGGGAGACGCATACAGCTTGTGCGGAATCCTTCGATCGGGGATACACTGCAAATTTCCGTTTCGCGCTTTGCCTATCCCGTGCCGGATCGATATTTCGGTGGCGTGATCTATCATATTTTTGTTGATCGTTTTGCGAAGGGTTCTCGCCCAATATCTCCGAAGCCTGATGCGAAAATTGTTGAAAATTGGGAGAACGGAGTTCCCGAGTATCCCGAATATCCCGGCGCCTATCTTGAAAATAACACCTTTTATGGCGGAACGCTGTACGGCGTTGCCGAACGGCTTGACGATCTTTTGCGCCTTGGCGTTTCTTTGATCTATCTCAGCCCGATTTTTGATGCCTACTCGAATCATAAGTATGATACAGGCAATTATATGCAGGTTGACTCTATGTTTGGAGGAGACGAGGCTTTGCAGTATTTGATCGATGAAGCCAAAAAGCGAGGCATGGGAATTATTCTCGACGGCGTTTTTAATCATACGGGCTCGGACAGTATTTATTTTAACCGAAAGGGAACATATCCGTCTCTTGGTGCATATCAGTCAAAGGAGTCGCCGTATTATTCGTGGTATGAGTTTCAGAAGCACCCGCAGGAATATACCTGCTGGTGGGGGATTCCGATCCTGCCGCGCATCCACCCCGATCGCAAGGAATGCCGTGATTATTTTCTTGGTCGGGGCGGTGTGATCGAAAAATATGCGCGTATGGGAATTGCCGGCTTTCGTCTTGACGTGGCCGACGAGCTTTCGGACGATTTTATCGCAGGCATTAAGCGCGTTCTCTCGGAGAGCGATCCTAAATCCTTGCTGTACGGCGAGGTTTGGGAGGATGCCTCCAACAAGATCGCGTACGGCATAAGAAAACAATATTATCTTGGCAAAGAGCTGGATGGCGTTATGAATTATCCATTGCGCAGGGCATTGCTTTCGTATGTGATAAATCGGGATCCTTCGGAGCTGTATTATATTTTTGATGAGGTATATCCCAATACGCCGAAGCGCATTTTGGATGCGCAGATGAACCTGCTGGGAACGCACGATACGGAACGCATCCTTACCGCCTTGGCAGCAGAGCACCATGAGGGCATAAGCAATTCGGAGCTTTCAAAAAAACGCATGAGCGAGCAAGAGCGTGCTCTTGGTAAGCAACGCTTGAAAATGCTTTATACCGTGATCGCAACGCTTCCCGGGCTTCCGATGATTTATTACGGTGACGAGGTTGGACTCGAAGGATATTCCGATCCCTTCAATCGTATGCCGTATCCCTACGGAAACGAGGATTTAGAGCTTCTGACCCATTACCAAAGGATCGGAGCGATCCGCAGAGATAATTCTGTTTATAAGCAAGGAGATTTTTTCCTTCTTTCATTGTCGGACTCTCATTTGATATTTGGACGTCAAAGTCGCTCCTATGTATATCTGACTGTTTTGAATCAAGGAGAGGATTCTCTTGGACTCTTACTTTCCTGCGAAGGAACGGATCTGATTTCAAATAAAAAAGGGACGGTATTCCATTTATCGCCCTTGACAACTACAATCATTAAAACGAAAAAGAATTTCAAGCTTAAATTTATATAAGGAAAACAAAATGACGATTACGCTGATAGGTATGCCGGGCGCCGGCAAGAGCATTATGGGAAAGGCCTTGGCCAAAGCACTTGGTTATCGATGGGTTGACGGTGACCGCGCTATTGAGGAAAAAACGGGAAGACGCTTGCAGGATATTATCAATGAGGATGGGCTTTCCGCTTTTCGCAAAATTGAAGAGGAGGTTCTTCTTTCTCTTGCAGAAAAGGACACCGTTATCTCCACGGGAGGAAGCGCGATCTATTATGATCGCGCAATGCAAAATTTCAAAGCAAACGGAAAAGTCGTGTATCTTTATGTTGGCGTGGACGAGCTTATTAAACGCTTGGGGGATTATTCCAAGCGTGGCATCGTTCTTGCTCCCGGAAAAACGATCAGAGATCTATACGAGGAGCGTGTGCCTCTTTATGAAAAATACGCAGATATTACGCTGAATTGTGACGGTGAGGCGTATTCTACATACCAAAGAGCGCTGAATGAAAGGATGCTTTCTATTTGTAAGAGTGCGGTTTGCTGATCGAAAGCAATGAAAAAATAGCGGTAACCTGAAAAGATATTCGGGTGCCGCTTTTTTTGTTTTGTCATACAATAACCTTTTGATCTTTTTTTGAATTTTAAAAATGTTTTATTGCCGTTGTCCTCATTTTTTTATTCGTACTTTCATATAGTTTTACAGACTGTTTCGGAGGGAATACATGAATACAAGGATCGTAGGACTTACAGCAGCACAGGTGCAAAGTGCAAGGACACAATTTGGAACAAATGCGCTTGAGAAAAGAAAAAATAAAGGAATGATCGCAAGATTTTTCGAAAATCTTTCAGACCCGATCATTCGCATACTGCTGATAGCAACGCTGCTTCGTGTGCTTTTGTCTTTTGGAGATTGTAACTGGTTTGAGATTGGCGGGATCCTATTGGCTGTTTTTATTGCCGCTATGGTGACAACGATTTCCGAGTGGGGAAGCGAGCGCGCTTTTGAAAAAATGGAAAAAGAAGGTGCGGGTCGGAGTGTTCATGCAATGCGCGACGGGAGGTTGATGCAAATTTCACAAAACGACGTAGTCGTGGGTGACATCCTTCATTTCGGCGCGGGAGAGATCATTGCCGCAGACGGTGTACTTCTTGATGGATCCGTTTCCGTGAATCAATCCGCATTGAACGGCGAAACGATAGAGGTGCAAAAGAGGCCAAAGCGAGGTGCGCTGCCAAACGAATGGTCACTTGATGATGAGGGATGTGTCTATCGAGGCTCCGTAGTTGCAGAAGGTAAGGGAATCATGCGTGTTGCCAAAGTAGGCAAGGACACCTTCTACGGCGCAGTCGCCGGCGGTGTTCAGGCAGAAACAAGGGAAAGTCCATTAAAAATTCGCCTCGCACGCCTTGCATCACAGATAAGCCGCATCGGATATTTGATGGCATTTCTCGTTGCGGTAAGTAACATATTTTTTACTTTGATTGTCGATAATCATTTTTCTGCCTCGGAAATACTGTCGGATATAAAGAATTTTCCATATTTCTTTTCGGTTCTTTTGCACGCATTCAGTCTTATGATTACCGTGATTGTGGTAGCGGTTCCGGAGGGACTTCCCATGATGATCACCGTTGTTCTTTCATCCAATATGCGACGGATGCAGAAAGACGGTGTAATGGTAAAAAAGATGGTTGGCATAGAAACGGCAGGATCACTCAACATTCTATTCACGGATAAAACAGGAACGCTTACTGCCGGTAACCTTGCGGTCGAATCCTTTTTTCATCGGAAGGGGAGATATAAAAGTCTGCAAGCTTTACGCACAGATAAAAAAATGTTTTCAGCACTTTGTCTTTCTGCAAAATATAATACGGATTCCTTTGTTAGCGCGTCAGGTGTAACGGGAGGAAACCAAACCGATCGCGCGTTAGGGGAGTACTTCAAGAAAGAAAACATCCCTTCCGTTATACAAATTGATCGTTTGCCTTTTGACAGTATACGTAAATATGCAACGGTAACTTTAGAGATGAACGGCCATAGGATCACCTTGATTAAAGGGGCTCCCGAGATCGTTATCGGTATGTGCGGCGCAATGTATGATGACGGTGATTCCATTCCAATGGCAGAAGCAGAGCTTTACCGTCTTTACAGCGAGGAAGCAAGCATGGGAAAACGCATTCTTGCATTTGGATATAAAAATGCTACGGATGAGAAATACACCTTTCTATGCTTCGTATCGCTTAGGGATAAATTGAGCAAAGGGGCGAAGGATGCCGTTGCAACGGTGCAAAACGCGGGAGTGCAGGTAGTTATGATCACGGGGGATGGTGAGCAGACAGCAAGTTCCGTTGCGGCGGAATGCGGAATATTGCATAAGGGAAATACGAACGCCGTGTTGGATGGAGCGAAAATGCGGTCTTTGTCTGATCAGGAATTAAAAACTCTCCTGCCCGGCCTGCGCGTCATATGCCGTGCATTGCCGGAGGATAAGATGCGACTTGTTCGGTTATCGCAAGAATGCGGGCTTGTTGTCGGTATGACGGGGGATGGGATCAATGATGCACCTGCTCTTAAAAATGCAGACGTAGGATTTTCGATGGGAAGTGGAACGGATATTGCAAAATCGGCATCGGATATCGTACTGCTGAATGATCATTTTTCCGCAATATCAAAAACGATTCTATACGGAAGAACTATCTTTCGATCCATCCGAAAATTTGTTACGTTTCAGTTGATCATGAATCTTGCTGCCTGTGGCGTATCCTTCCTTGGTCAATTCATCGGCATAGAAAACCCGATCACTATCGTGCAGATGCTCTGGGTCAATATGATCATGGATACCTTAGGCGGCCTTGCGTTCGCCGGAGAGCCGCCGATCGAATACTATATGCGAGAACGTCCGAAGTCACGTACAGAGCCGATTTTGACTAAGGATATGCTCATGCAGATCTTTATAACAGGAAGCTTTACGCTATTGATCTGCGCGCTTTACCTGCGTGGCTTTTTATTGCGTGATCGTTTTGATGCTCACCCGGATAACATAGAATTTTTAACCGGATTTTATGCGCTGTTTATTTTCATCGGTCTTTTTAATTGTATTCATACGCGCAGCGATCGACTATGGATCTTTCACGGAATTTTAGGCAATCGTCCGTTTCTATTTATTCTTTCCTCGATCGCGTTGATACAGATATGGATCATATATTACGGAGGGGTTTTATTCCGTTCTGTTCCGCTCTCGGTAGGACAGCTTGGCGCTGTGATCGTTCTTGCGTTTTCTGTGATCCCATTTGATTTTATTCGTCGAATATTCTTTCGTTTAAAGGGAAAATAGTGGATCTATAAGCGTCCAAAACCGGATAAAAAGAAAAAATATAAAAAAGACTTGATTTTCCATCGCTTATTTGTTATAATTATAGTTGGAATCGAAATAGTGCCATTCGGCACTATTTCGAAGCCAAATCTTTGATTTGACAATGCGGGTATATTTCATCGGTAGAATGCGACCTTCCCAAGGTTGAGAGGTGGGTTCGACTCCCATTACCCGCTCCACAAGCCGTCTGAATAAAAAAATCGAAGCATTTAGTGCTTCGATTTTTTTATTGGGTATCAATCCAGCTCATCCAAGGTTTTTTTGAAGGATGGGAGGAATTTTTCGCAGAAATATTTTACCTCGGGGTAGTTAAAATAAGACTCAACCTCTTTTTTGAGCGAAAGCTCTGCTTTGGCAAACTCGCGGTTGCCGCTGCGCATTTCTTCGATACACTTGATGTAGGCGGAAATTTTATCAGCCGCTTTTACGAGAACATGCTCGTATGTATCCTCTGCTTGGATTATGATATCTCTGTAATCCTCTGTGAGCACATCCGGAAGCATAGAGAGAAGCTTTTCATTTGCAACGCCTTCGATCTCCTTAAATGCGGTACGGATCTTAGGATTATAGTATTTAATGGGAGTGGGAAGATCTCCGGTGATCACCTCTGCCGCTTCGTGATAGAGAGCCAAGGTCGTAATTTTGTCAGCATTGATCGATCCGTCGTACAGGCGATTTTTGATGACGGCAATCGCGTGTGCGATCTGTGCCGTTTGTGCGCTATGCTCCGCAATATTTTCGCGATCGTTCGCTTTCATAAGGCTCCAGCGCTTGATCAGCTTCATGCGCGCCATGTATGCAAAGAAATTATGCATATTTGTTCACTCCGTATCTTTTTATTTTGTTCTTTAAAACAGGGAATTGATCGTATTCACAAGGGTTCGGATGGGAAGCGAGGTGTCGCCGAGAACCATGGAAAGAATCTGTTCTCTTGCTTGCCGATCCATTGCGCAAGCCGTAATGCGATGGAATTTCTCCGTAAGCCATTCCGTTCCGATGTTTTCATGTGCCTCACCGCTCGGCTCAAAATTCCTTGAAACGAAAACGCGCGCATCCTTCGTTTGGATCTCTGCACGGCAGATTCGTTTTTGAGGAAATTTACGATCGAGGTCCATATCAACCTCAAAGGAAAGCCGTTTCATCATATCCAGCACCTCCGAATCGGAAAATGCCTTCGGCATAACGTGATCGATCGAGAAGTCACCACGCACGAGGGCGGTGGCAACGGGATATGCGATATTATACTGCGCTTCGTCTGCAGATTTTGGCTCTATTTTGGAAAGCAGCGTAGCACGACGGAAGGTCTTGATCGTCACGTGATCGATGTTATCCGCTGTGATACTGTTTTCCTTCATAACCGATATGCACGCATCGATGGCGGGATGTGCCCATCGACAACACGGATATGGCTTGAAATACAAGGAAAGAACCTCGTATTTCTCGCCAAGATCCGCAAGAAGATGACGATATTCGTCGGATTCCAAAAGGTTTTTATTGCCCGTAAACCCGCATTCCGTCTCGATGGTGGAAAGCATACCGATCATAACGCCGAAGGGGACACCGTCCTTGTTCATGGACGGATATTCCACGCTTCGTATGCCGGGTACAAGCGGTGCATTGAATTCCGAAATCGAAAGTGCATGATTTAACTGCTCTTTATTAAAGCCCAAAAGCTTTCCGACACCGACTGCAACACCAATGGCGCCAAAGGTTCCGCTGGAATGTGCATATTTATAATGATCCATGATTGCCACACCCATACGGATGGACGCCTCGTATGCAACGAGCATGGCAGAGAAGAGCTCGCCAAGTGTGGCATCTTTTTCGTATGCCACGGAAAGAAGTGCGCCTATAAAGGAGGTTCCGGGATGCGCACGGATGATATTGTGCCCATCGTCGATATCATAGGCGTTGGAGGCATGGCCCATTGCCGTAGCCGCTCCGATCGCGGAAAAACGGTCATTAGTGCCGATCGCAGCAACGTTACCCTCGCCAAAAGCTTTTTTTACCATGCGAAGTCCAACGGCGAACTGGTCGCTCTTTGTTCCCGAAATCAGCGCTCCGAGCAGATCGATCAGGCATCCGCGCAAGCGCTCCTGCACATCTGAGGGAAAGCGTTCCCACGATGCTTCCAAGATATATTTTTCGAGTGTGTAATCGGTTTGAAAATTCATAAACTCATTTGTCCGCTTTAATAAAGTTGTTGGATCTGGTAACCGTGGCTGGCGGGGCAAAATCAAGTTTTTGATCGGCGATGCCGAGAACGTCCTCAGGGCGGATCCAAGGCTTGTTTTGTACGGCACTCGTCTCCTCGTGCGTTAAATATCCCTTATAAGCGGTCAGACTTCTGCGATAAAAGCCGTCCTTGATGCAGCACTGCTCAACGCCGTCGCAAAGAATGCTCATGATCATGGGCAGCATTTCAGAGGCGTATGCAACGGAGGTGGAATTTGCGACCGCACCGGGGATGTTGGAAACGCAATAGTGAACAACGCCGTTAACAACGTAGCGAGGATCGTCGTGGTGCGTCTCGTGGCTGGATTCGATCGCTCCGGGATCATCATTCGAAATATCAACAAGAACCGAGCCGGGCTCCATCAGCTTCAGCATCTCCTTGTCGATCAGAAAATCCGTACGGCTCTTATCCCATTTTACGCAGTTGATCACCATATCGGTTTCAGCAAGCACAGATGCGATAGCCTCCTTGTTGCAAAGCATGGTGTTGATCTGACTCTTATATTGAGAAAGAAGCGTGCGAAGCAAACCGACGTTGATGTCCATAACGGTACAGTTGGCACCGAGCGCGTGTAAAACCTCAAGCGCTCCGCGACCAACAACGCCCGCACCGAGGATCAGAACGTTCATGCGCGGTGCACCTGCAAAGCCGCCAACGTATTTGCCCTTTCCGCCGTTGATGGTGAGCATGGATTCAAGTCCGAAGAGCGCGCCCTGCTTGCCTGCGGCCTCGCAGTTGGGAGAACCGTAGCGGTGCGCATCCTCTGCGGTAAAGGCGATGCATTTGCTCTTAAGAATCGCATCCACCTCTTCGGGGTGTCCTGCAGGATGAATGCATCCGAGGATGATCTGCCCCTCACGCATCAGGGGATATTCGCAATCCGTAAACTCCTTGACCTTTGCAACCATGTCGCATCCGGCCCAAAGCTCCTCTGCGGTATCAACGATCCTTGCACCCGCCGCGGCGTATTTCTCGTCAGGAAAGCCTGCTGCTTTTCCGCAATCCTTCTGCGCCCAGACCTCGTGGCCGGCCGCAACGATGCTTCTCACCTCTGCAGGGGTAGAGATCACACGATACTCACCCTCTTTGATGTCCTTTAAAATTCCGTAAATCATTTTTTCACCTCGTATAAGAAAATATGTAGGGGATTGACAAATTTTGTCACTTGCTTTATAATTATATCAAATAAAGATGACAAATGCGTGCCAAAAAACGCTTCATTTGTGCCATTTTTTTACGAGGTGAAGAGATGCAGCCCAAATTTAATGTGGATCGCGAAAAACACAATAAGTTATTTTATAAAGAATACGAGAATGACAAATGCGTTTTTCAATTTCATTCTCATATTGAGTTGTATTTTGTTGAGGAAGGGGAAATGGAATTTCTCGTCGGCGGAAATCATCGGGTTCTTCGCGCCGGAGAAATGTCTGTTGCATTGAGTTATGAATCTCACGCGTATAAAACCCCTGTTTATTCAAAATCCAGTGTGTTTATTATTCCGATTTATTTGTGCGAGCAGTTTATTATTGCCACTCGCCATAAAAAGGCGAGCGCCCCGTTTATCACCAATACGCAAACCGTTGCGCGCATCAAGGCGTGCATTGAGGAGCTGAAGCGGTCGGATATCAATGAGATCATGCAGATGGGGTATCTTCACGTTATTCTCGGAATCGTTATGGATAATGTGTTTATGGATACCGAAGCGGATTCTCCCGATCCTATGATCCCCTCGAAAATGCTTCTCTATATCAACGAAAACTTTAAGAGTGATATGAACTTGGATTCTCTGGCTGCAAAATTCGGATATCATAAAAGCTACGTATCCCGTTATTTCAAGCAATGTTTTCAGGTTGGCTTTTGTGAATATCTTTCCGCGATTCGTTTAAAAAATGCACTCATTTTGATGAATGAGCAAAAACATAGCATCACGCACTGTGCCATAGAAAGCGGATTTAATTCCATGCGCACCTTTTACCGTGTATTTCGTGAGGAATTCGGATGCTCCCCCGGGGAATATCTCGAAGGCCTGGCATCCAATAATCGTCTTGAAAAGGTTGAGAGAAGATAAGATTTTTGAATAGCTCCCTCTTAGATATGTCAAAAAGACATATTCTAAGGGGATTTTTTTAATCATACATAAGTTTCAACGTTTGGGTTCTTACAAGCATTTCGGACCTCTATTTTACGAAGAAAATAAAAAATGATCGCCGCCAAAATCGGGAAGGATACGCATAAAAGCATAGATCCCTTGAGTCCAAGCGTTTCGCTTGTCATTCCAAGCGTAGCCGCAAGAGATCCGATATCTGTGCTTGAAACCGAAAGATCCGTCAAAAAACCGACCAGCTGAGGACCGACCGATGCGCCAAGATCGCCGCCCGCGGCCATCAATGCGTAAGCAACCACGCCGGATCGGGGGCAGATATTTGCCATCAATATCAGCGTTCCGGGCCAAAGCATTGAGGTGCAAAGGCCGCACAAAGCACAAAAGGCAATAGTTATGGCGGGGATCGGGCAGATCGCCACAACAATGTAGCATATAGCCGTGCCGATAGCACTGATCAAAAGAATGGTGCTGATGCGGCCGCCATATTTGGAATGAAGTGTACGGCCGAGTGCAAGCATAACGCCAAACATGGCTACGCCAAGAATATCGCAGAGTGTTTTTGAAACCGAGAGAAC
Organism: Clostridia bacterium; assembly: GCA_017938205.1. GTDB lineage: Bacteria > Bacillota > Clostridia > Oscillospirales > CAG-272 > UBA1740. The sequence goes on along the minus strand of JAGBCA010000050.1, from coordinate 17,030 downwards.
GCGCTCAAGATATCCTGAGCTCCATTGGGCCATAGTGCATTCCGAGGCACCACCAAAGAAGATCGCGAGAACGCAAAGGAGCAAAAGCTTTTTTTGGTCTCCTTCCTCCCGATTCTCCGTTTTCTTCTCTTCGTTCAGTGCAGGAATTTTTATGCCGAAAAAAAGAAGAAATGCACAGAAGGGAATCGCAATATAGAGGAAGGGAAGCAATTGCCACCGCTTGTTTCCAAAAAAAAGCAGAAAGAGCGTAGAAACCGTTACGACAAAAACAGTGCCCCATGCATAAACGGAATGAAGCTTACTCATTTCTTTTTCGGGATCCTCGGCGGGAATGGAAGCGATCAAAGGGCTTGTAAACACCTCATTAAGCCCGGCAGAAAGGGAGAAAAGGACGGTTCCGCAGGTAAGCCACAGATACACGCTTCCAAAAGGAATCATCGGTGCAAGACCAAAAATCGCAAATCCGGCCATTGTCAAAAACGGCATTGAACGAATGAGCGGGGCAGTGTTCATCCATCCCGATATCAAGGACATCAACAGATCCACACATAGCTGGGTTGAAAAGTTAATAAAAACCAAAAAACCAAGCTTTGTATAGGAGATTCCGTAAAGATCGTAAAACGTGAGAAACAGAATCGGGGAAAGTGTTCCGACCACAGCGATGGAAAGATTGTTAAAGTAGCAAGCATATTTCAAACGTTTATACGATTTTTCCATTGTTCCGAACCTTTATTTAATAAGAATTTCTTTCTTTTCCGATGCCGAGAGGTAGATGGCATCCAAAATCTTCATAAGCGTACATCCGTCCTCTGCTATAGAGGAAAGGTCGCGATCGGACAAAATCGAGTCAACGTAGTAGTTGATCTCGTTTTCAAAGAGTCCCTCAAAGGAAAGAGCGGAGGGCATATTGAGATTCACGTCCACGAGATAGTCGTTCATCTCGGTGTAAAGCTCAAATTCGGGTGAAAGCTTTGCGCCACCCTTGCTGCCAAAGAGCTCGATCGTGCCGGTGTCTTTCTTTATATGGAGATTGAAGCTTGCTTCTACGGAGAGTACAGCACCGTTATCAAAGCGGATCAGAGCAGTTGCCATATCCTCAACGGTGAAGGGATCCTCATCCTTGCCGCGAATACTGTAAGCCGCTTTATCCCTTAGATATTTCCGCTCGCCGATGCAGTTGAAGGTAGCACCGTAAACCGAAACAGGGGTTGGACCTCCCATTAAATATCTTGCGAGATCGATCACGTGCACACCAAGATCGATCAAGGGACCGCCGCCGGAACGGGATTTATCTCCAAACCAACCGCCGGGGCATCCGTTTCTGCGAAGATAGGTCGTTTTCGCATAATAGATCTCGCCGAGATTGCCCGCCTCAATAAAATCCTTCGTGATGGCGGCATCATTTCCAAAGCGTCGAACGAAGCCAACCATCAGCTTTTTGCCGTATTTTTTTGAGGCATCGATCATGGCACGCGCTTCTGTCGCGTTCATTGCCATAGGCTTCTCGCAAAGCACGTGCTTGCCGTAGCGGAGTGCAAGGATCGTGCAGGGGGCGTGCGCACTGTTCCAGGTGCAAACGCTCACGGCATCGATCTCGGGAAGCTCGCGGAGCATAGCCTCTTCATCGGTGTAGAGCCTTGTAACACCGTACTGCGCACCTTGTGCCTTCAGCTTTTCTTCGTCAATATCGCAGAAGGCGTAAAGCTCAACGCTCGGATTTTTAAGATAAGCTTTAATATGTACGTTGGATATATTGCCTGTTCCAATAACTGCAATTTTTAATTTCTGCATTGCTTTATCCTCCTTATCTTACGTTTTTGCTATCAAGGAAGCGAATGGCTGCAGCAATGTCTTCGGAGGGAGTGTCACCGCACTCGCGTTCGATGGTAAGGTATCCCTTGTAGCCGATCTCTCGTAGTGCCGCAAGATATTTGTCCCACGGAACACCGCCCTCATTCAAAGGAACCTCTTTGATGCATTTGCTCCAAAGAAGCGGTTCAAGATCGAAATAAGATGCAGCATAGGTGCGTCGTGTGTCGAAGGGCATCAGCTGAATGCCATCCTTTGCGTGCGTGTGTACGATATAATCTTTAAGGTTGTAAACAGCCTGCACAGGATCATCTCCCGCACACATGACGAGATTGGCAGGGTCAAGGTTTACAGCAACGCCATCACTGCCGAGAGAATCCAAAAATTCTTTAAGAAGGGCGGAGCTTTCGGGGCCGGTCTCGACGGCAAAATGTCCGTCAATGCTCTTGGCAAATTCCGCAAGCTCGAAGCAAACCTCGTGCATCGTCTCATACTGACGGCAATTTTTATCGGTTGGTACAACGCCGATATGCGTGGTGGCAATGTTGGTGCCAAGCTCCTTTGCGATGTAAAGCAGCTTCTTTTCAAGCTCGATCAGCTCTCTGCTTTTTGTATAGAACATTTTGCATCCGATGTCTGCGCAAACGGCAGAGCATTCAATGCCTGCATCGTTCAGGATCTTATTTGCCTCGGAAATTTCTACGCGAAGATCGCTTTCGCCGATCAGAAATTTGTGGCCGATCTGAACACCGTTTGCTCCGATTTTTTGGGCTTCAAGAATGGAGGATCTGAAATCCTTTCTGAAGCTGTCAACAATAACGCCGATTTTCATAGGTTTCTCCTTTATGATTTAATTGTTATTCCAATCCAATCATACAACCTTTTTAGTTAAATGGGAATAGCATTTTTTGGCTTATATATCTCAAAAATTGTTGTTTTCCTCATCTCGGATCGATTTTGCGGCGCGATAATAGGTCTTGGGGCTCTGAAAGCCGCAGGCGTGACTGGCATCTGCAACGGATAGCCCCGGATGCTCGGACAGAAGCTTCTGCGTTGCGCTGTATCTTGTACGGTTGATATATTCACGCAGATTTACACCTGCGCATCTGTTGAAAACCCGAGAAAGATAAGTGGATTCATAACCGAATTTTTTAGAAAGAGAGGAAAGAGTGATGTTCTCCGTATAGGAGGTATCGATATATCGCATGATCTCAACGGTAAGCTGTGTAGTCTTTGTTTGAACGCTGTTTTCCGCCTTGCAATGGAGGTTTAGCATTCCGAGAAGTATATTAACAAATCCAAGACGCATTTCGTGATTCATGGTTTCTTTTAAATCATACATCATGCGGACAAAATCCAGAATTTTTTCGTATCCCGGCTTTTTGGTAGTAAAAGGTGCGATCCTATCCGTTTGTATTTTCTTTTTATCAAAATATGCTGCGCTTGCAACGATCACGAATGCTTCATAATCTTCATCGGCATCCATGACACCGCAGGTGTGCGGTGTATGCCCATCCGCAAAAGCAATGTCGCCCTCGCTCAGCTGCCTTTTTTCTCCGCCAACGTAAACCAAAAAGTGACCTTTGCTGCCAATAAAAATTTCAATGCTGGAATGATAATGCGGCATGGCATGATAATATGCGGTATCTTCTTTTGTGTATCTTACAAATAAAAGGTGGCCTTCCGTATCAGCCGCTTTTTCATAATACACACGCTGATCCTCCGATCAAAGTCATTTTTTTCATTGTATCATATCTTGTCTTTTTTTTCAATAGTAAAAAAACAAATTTGATTTTGGAGAAAGAAAATACTAAATGCGCACCGGTTATTTTTCTTTATAAAAAAGTGAATTTTGTATATTTACTCTGGGGGGGGATATGGCGGCAACGGGAGAAGCAGCAGGCTTTGTGGCCGCTTCATGCATTAAAGAAAAAATCCTTCCCTCTGCATTTGACGGAAGGCTCGCGCGTTCGTTCATGGAATCGCGCGGTTATGAACTTTAATAATTGATACCTATATGAAGGGGAGAGGACCGTTACGCCTTTTCCCTTCATTGTATTTTTTTGCTTTTTAAGTGCACTTTTTGATTGAAAATCGAATTTAGCTATTTACTTTCCCATCGTTTTGTGTTAATATAAATTGATATTTAGGAGGGAACAGAATGGATGCACTTTATCTGATTCTCATAATTCTTGGAATCGCGGCGCAAAATGTTACCAGAAAAATATATAGCAAAAGCTCCTCTGGCGGTGCATATACATTTTCTGCACTTTCGGCACTTGTAGCGCTTTCCTTTTTTGCTATTTCGGGCGGATCTGATCTGCATTTTACGTGGAAAATACTTCCTCATGCAATCGGCTTTGCCGCTACATATAGCTTAAGTATTGTATTTACATTTCTTTCAATTAAGGAAGGTCCGCTTTCGCTGACCTCTCTTGTCACATCATATTCTTTGCTGATTCCCACGATATATGGCTTGATTGCGTGGGGCGAGAGTTTTTCGCTTCTATTCGCAATCGGTCTTGCGCTTTTGATTGTTTCTATCTTTTTGATTCGTATGGAACCGAAAGCTGAAAAAGATCAGATAGAAAAGAAAAGGCTAACGCCAAAATGGCTTCTATACGTTATCTTGGCATTCATTGGCAGCGGTGGTTGTTCGGCCGTTCAAAAAGGACAGCAGCTTGCCTTCAACGGTACTTATAAAAATGAATTTATGATCGTAGCCCTCGGCATCACCTTTGTCGCCATCACGATCTGCGCGCTTTGCTTTGAGAAAAAAGAGACTTTGACTCACGCCAAACGCGGTTTATATTTATATGTTATCTGCGGTGCGGCAAACGGTGCAGTCAATCTTATGGTCATGATCCTTTCGTTGCGTATGCCTGCATCTGTAATGTTTCCGATCATTTCCGCAGGCGGTATACTTGTTTCTGCAATTATTTCGATGACTTTCTATAAAGAAAGGCTTTCAAATCTCCAAAAGGTCGGACTTTTGTTGGGCGTTATGTCTATAGTAATTTTGAATATATAAGGCAAAAAGCAAGGCAGAATACGCCTTGCTTTTTTGTATATAACGAAAACGCAGAAAAAGTCGTGCGGCTCAAAAGGTGATATTGTTGGTATTCCTAAAGTAATTTCCGAAAGTGACGAAATCACTTTATCTCTTAAACAGAAAAGATCATCCCGCGAAATCATTACGGAATCACGGGATGATCTTTTTTTGATTTTTAAATTATTTCAAAATGAAATTATTTTTTTGAAATGAGTGAATTTTTGGGTATTTGTTGAAAAGATATACCCTTGTTTCCGAGGCGGATTCTTTGATATAATGGAATCGTAAGCAAATGCTTTGCGAGATTCTGTCTCGCCAAAATGAATTATCACGGAGGTGTTTTTTATGAAAAAATCACAGATAACCTATGCCATTTGGCCATGGGGAACGCAGACGAGAGAACAGGCGGTTGAGGCTGCGCGCGATGTTACCTCGCTTGGCTACAAGTCCTTTGAGAGCGTTAAAAGCTCTATATATGCATACGACCTCGATCACAAAGCATATAAGGAAATGCTGGACGGATATGGCTTAAAGCCCGTCAGCTTCTATTTTCACATTCCGGATCCCGGAGAAGAGGATGAAATGCTTTTTGCAAATCTTGACAAAGAGTTTGAATTCATCGTTGCTATGGGCGTTGATATCGTAACGCTTCAGGGAACGCACGGCAGACCTGAGGTGATGGACGAGGCAGCGAAGCTCCATAATCTCAATTGTATGATCAAATTTGCTAAGATCGCTAAGAAGTATGGTATCACAACGAACGTGCATCCTCACGTAAATACGTATTTCATGTTTGATGACGAGATCGATTACGTGATGGAAAACGCCGATCCGGATCTTCTTTCTCTTGCTCCCGATACGGCGCATATCGCCGCAGCAGGCGCAGATCCCGTAAAGGTGATCCGCAAGTATGCTGATAGAGTGAAATTCATTCATTTGAAGGATTATAAGCTCGGTGATGCGGTGACGGATTCCGGTTGGGTAGATTCCGGTGTTCCGATCATGACCTGCTTCCATGAGCTTGGAAAGGGAACGGTTAATTTCCCGGAGATATTCAAAATTCTTGAAAGCGTGAATTACACCGGACCGCTTTGCATTGAGCTTGATAAGCCTCCAATCTCCAATATCGAGAGTGCTAAGAACAATTATGCATATCTTGAAAAGTTTCTTGAGGACTAAGAGATGAAGAAGATCAAGGTCGGCATCGTCGGTATGGGCTATATCGGCGAGAGCCATATTGAGGCCGTTCGTCGTATTGGCTTTTGCGAGCTTTATGCAGTTGCGGATACCAATGCAGCGTTGGCACGCTCGAAAGCGGAATATTACGGAATAGAGAAATGCTACGATAGTCTTGAGGCGCTTCTTGCAGATCCCGAGATCGATGCAGTGCACAACTGCACGCCAAACTTTCTGCATCTTGAGATCAATAAGCAGATCTTGAAATCCGGTAAGCATCTTTTGAGTGAAAAGCCGCTTTGCATGAATTATACGCAGGCGAAGGAGCTTTTGGAGATAAAGAAGCAATATCCGTGCTCAGCCGCCGCCGTAAATTTCAATTATCGCTTAAATCCCATGGTGCAGGAAGCCAAGAACCGAATCGCAAATGGGATGATTGGAGACGTACGCGTAATCACAGGCTCATATCAGCAGGATTGGCTCTTATACGATACGGATTACAGCTGGCGCCTTGAGCCTTCGGTTGCAGGTATTTCCTGCGCGATCGCGGACATAGGCTCGCATTGGATGGATGCCATCCAGCACGTAACGGGGCACCGCATCACAGAGGTAATGGCAGATCTCAAGACCGTTATTCCTGTCAGAAAGAAGCCAAAGAAGCAAACCGAGACCTTCACCTCGAACGTACCTACAGAATATGACGAGGTAGAGGTACAGAATGAGGAATACGGCGCCGTTCTTTTTCATACAGACAAGGGCGCAACCGGTGTGTATCACGTTTCTGAGATTGCGGCAGGACACGGCTGCTATTTCAATTTTGAGATCAACGGAGCGAAGGCCTCCGTGAAATGGAACCAGGAAGAAAACGACCGTCTTTGGATCGGTCACCGCGATGATGATAACCGCTATATCATCCGTGATCCGAATAACATTTCAAAGGGAGCAAGACCGTATACGGCTCTTGCAATGGGCCATCCTGAGGGATGGAACGATGCCTTCAAGGGTAATATTTATGCCTTTTATAAGTATATCTGCGACGGTATGCAGGGGGCGCCGATCTTCTCAACGCTGGAGGATGCCGCCTACGTTGTGAAGCTCACCGAAGCGATCGTTGATAGCTCTAAACAAAGAAAATGGATAAAAATTGATGAATGGGAGAAATAAAAATGAGCAGATTTAAGTTTTCCGTTGGTCCTTGGAATGTACATTCCGGTGCTGATTCTTACGGCCCTGCCGTAAGAGACGAGATTCCCTTTGAGGAGAAGATCAAAAAGTTTAAGGAAATGGGCTTTGATGCCATTCAGTTCCATGATGACGATGCAGTACCGAATATCAACAACTATACGCCTGAGCAGGTGATCGAGGAGGCTAAAAAGGTTAAAGCGCTTCTCGATAAATACGATCTCAAGGCAGAATTTGTTGCTCCTCGTCTTTGGATGGATCCCCATACCGTAGATGGCGGATTTACCTCTAACAGCGAAGAGGACAGAGAGTATGCAATGTGGCGAGCCTACCGCTCCATCGACATCGCAAACGTGCTTGGATGTGATAAGGTAGTTCTTTGGCTCGCGAGAGAGGGAACGATCTGCTATGAGAGCAAGTCTCCCGTAGAATCCACAAAGAAGCTGATCGATGCCATCAACAAGATGCTTGCATATGATAAGAATATCAAGATCTTGATCGAAACCAAGCCCAACGAGCCCGTGGACAGAAGCGTTTGTCCCACGCTCGGACATTGCATGGCGATTTCTGCCGCATCCGATGATCCTTCCCGTGTTGGCGGTCTGCTTGAGTCTGCACACGCTATGCTCGCAGGTCTTGATCCCGCAAGCGAGATCGGCTTTGCGATGGCAATGGGCAAGCTCTGGGGCGTGCATCTGAATGACCAGAACGGTCTGAAATTCGATCAGGATAAGAGCTTCGGCGTTGAGAACCTGCGCGCTGCCTTCAACCAGGTAAAGCTTTTGATGGAGAACGGCTTCGGACAAAACGGCGAGTATATCGGCCTTGACGTCAAGGTTATGAGAACCGAAAAGGACGAGGGCTCGTATCAGCATCTCGAAAACAGCCTGCGTATCTTTAAGGCCCTGGAGAAGAAAGCAGAGAAGTTTGACTATGAGTTCCAGAAGAAGTGCATTGCCGAGAGAGACTACGAAAAGCTTGAAATGTACGTTATGGAGCTTTTGATGGGTGTTTGATCCGCACTTACATATATGAAAAAGAGGGGAAGGCTACGATACGCCTTCTCCTTTTGTATTTTAATGTATTTTTTTATTGAATACCAAATTCAACTATTTACATTTTTCTTCTTTTATGCTAAATATACGCATTTTAGACTATGGAAAAGACTCGCAGCCGGATAGCCGAGGCCATTTGGCAGATCTACAACGAGGATCTGACCGCAGGTGAGCGCCGAGAAAAATTGCGGACAAATAGAAATCCCACGAAACCATTACGGAATCGTGGGATTAAAATATTATTTCAAAATAAATTTTGCAAAGCTTTTCTTGCCGCGCTTAATAAGAACGCCTGCAGTAAGCTGCTCTTCGGTTACGGTTGCACGAACATCCGTTACCTTCTCGCCCTCAACGGTAACGCCGCCTTGCTCAATGGCACGGCGTCCCTCGGACTTAGAGGGAACCATCTTTCCGAGAACAAGCAGGGAATTGACATCAATCTTTCCATCAACAAGAGAAGCGGCATCTACCTCTACGGAGGGGGTCAAAGCACTGTCGCCTGCGCCGAAGAGTGCGCGGGATGCATTCTGTGCTGCAACCGCCTCGCTTTCACCATGGATCATCTTAGTGAGCTCGAATGCAAGAATTTCCTTTGCGGTGTTGAGCTGTGCGCCCTCCCAGGAATCCATCTTGTCGATCTCTTCAAGAGGAAGGAAGGTCAGCATACGGATGCACTTGAGAACGTCCTTGTCCCCAACGTTCCGCCAGTACTGATAGAAGTCGTACGGAGAGGTCTTGTTCGGATCAAGCCAAACAGCGCCGCTCTGGGTTTTTCCCATCTTTTTACCCTCGGAGTTTAGGAGCAGATTGATCGTCATAGCATAAGCATCCTTGCCAAGCTTCTTGCGGATCAGCTCCGTGCCGTAAAGCATATTGGACCACTGGTCATCACCGCCAAACTGCATATTGCAGCCGTAATGCTTGTAGAGGTGATAGAAGTCGTAGGACTGCATGATCATGTAGTTGAACTCAAGGAAGGAAAGTCCCTTTTCCATTCTCTGCTTATAGCATTCTGCCGTCAGCATACGGTTAACGGAGAAGCAAGCACCAACCTCGCGCAGAAGCTCAACGTAATTGAGCCCAAGAAGCCAATCGGCATTGTTTACCATAATGGCCTTGTCCTCGCCGAATTCGATGAATTTTTCCATCTGCTTCTTGAAGCATTCGCAGTTATGAGCGATGGTCTCGGAGGTCATCATCGTTCTCATGTCGGTACGGCCGGAGGGATCTCCGATATGGCCTGTACCGCCGCCGATCAGAACGATGGGTTTATTGCCTGCCATCTGCAGTCTCTTCATGAGGCATAGTGCCATGAAGTGACCAACGTGAAGGCTATCTGCCGTAGGGTCAAAGCCAATGTAAAAGGTTGCCTTTCCTTCGTTTACGAGATCACGGATCTCAGCCTCGTCTGTTACTTGGGCGATCAGCCCACGAGCAATCAGCTCGTCATAAATTTTCATTTTTATATTTCCTTTCAAATTATATTACAAAATAAAAGCCCTTGGGAAAAATCCCAAGGGCGAAAAAACGCGATACCACCTTGATTCACTCCCGCCTTACGGCGAAAGAGCCTTATGATCCGCAAAAAAACGGATACGCGCGATAACGGGCACGACCGATGCAGCCTACACATTCCAAAAAACGGAACTTCGGTACACACTCAAAGACGTATTCACCAAGAGAAAAAACAATGCCTCGCACCACACGGCATCTCTCTGCGCTTTTTTCAAAAGGTTACTCTTTCTTCTCAACGATTTAAATGTATTGTATCACATCTTGACAAAATTGTCAAGCAAGTTTTAAGAAAACATAATATAAAATAAAATTTATACGTTCATATAAAGACCATCGTATGCAACGGTAAAGCCCGTGTCTTTGGAAAGCTCTAAAAGTGCATCGTGTATGCTTCTTTTTTTATCGCTCGGGATCGCAGTCAAAAAGCATCGCGCGGAGCTTGAAAGCGTTTTGGAATCCAATAAAATAGCGCGAAGCATTTTTACCATTTCAAAATTTGAAGCACGCACCGTTCTTGCGCCGATCGGAGCATCTCCCGTAGGGCATCCGAGAATCGCATGATCAAAATGCAGCTTTGAAAGAAGCTCCCATGCATCCGGATGAAAAAATCCTCCGTCCGGCAGATAGAGCAGAGAGCGATCCGTGCAGATCGCGTATCCGTATGCACTCGCGCCGTTATCAGAGCGATATAACGTAGGAAGTGCAATAATCTTTGCATCGGCCGCATCATAAATCTCATTTGGGCGCACCTCGTGAAAGATGATGGCATTATGCTGTGGAATTATTTCGCGGAAACATACATCTGCGTAAACGTGGATCTGCTTTCCTTGATCAGCAAGAGCGAGAAGTGTTCCGACAGAGAAGCGCTCTTCGTCCGCCATTGTGATCAAAACGGTCTGCACGTCGCGATAAAGCCCCGAAAGACCGTAATCATCCGCGAAGGTAATCGTTTGTGTGGTTGGATCAATGAGAATACTGTCATCAACGAGAAGGGAAGCAGGGCGGCGAAAATCCTTTGTCGTGCGCTTTTTGATTTTTAAAGGGCCGTAACCCGTGCCAAGAAAGCGGACGTTCATTCTTTTCTACCGGCCTTTACAGAATATACTGTGCGATGCTTATATACCTCGCCCTTGTCATAAAAGATCTCTCCGCGGGAGATCGCGCCCGGCTCCGTTTGGGTTTCAAGACAAACCGCGCCGCGACGGACACGTTGAATACCACCGCTGAAGTCGGGTCTGCCACCGAGGAAGTTCGCGGTATAAAGCTGAACGCCCTTCTGATCGCTGTAAACATTCATGATCAGCTTGTCTGCAGCCAAGGTTGCGATCAATGGGAGGCAAACACCGCATACCGTATCGCACGTAGTGGGATTTAAAATAAAGTTATGATCATAACCTTTAAAGCTATCGTTGAGGCGTGAGCCGATCGCATGGGGAGACGTAAAATCAAAGGGCGTTCCAACGACCGCGGGACGATTGCCCGTAGGCAGAATTGCGGAATCTGTCTCGGTATAGCGATCTGCATAGAGAGTAAGAACGTGGCTATCAATCGTATCACCAAAGCCGTTCAGATTGAAATACGCATGGTTGGTCAACGCAATTGGAGTTTTTGACTCCGGGATCGCTGTATAATCGATCAGCAGATCGCCGCCCTCCAGTCTGTAAATAACGGTTACGTTCAATGCACCGGGGAAGCCCTCTTCTCCATCCTCTGCGTGAAGTGTGAGGGTGATCTCATTGTCCTTCGTATCGGTTACTGTCCAAATCCTTCTGTCAAAGCCAACATTGCCGCCATGCAGGCAGTTTTCTCCGTTGTTTTTCGGAAGCTCATACAATCTTCCGTCCATCTCGAAACGTGCGTTTGCAACACGGTTTGCTACGCGTCCTATGAGGGCCCCTTGATGCGAAATATCTGCTTCATAATCAGAAACAGAAGAATAACCTCCAACGATCGAAATACCGTTTACGGTAAAGTCGCGGATAATGCCGCCAAGGTTCAAAATAGTGATCGATGCGGCCTCGTTTTTTATCGTATAAGCAAAAACGCTTTCTCCTGAGACGGTTGTGCCGAAGAGTTCTTTTTTCATTGTTGTTCACCTCGATAAATATTGTATATCAATATTATAAATGAAAAAATCGTAAATGTAAAGACGAAACAAAGGATTTTTCATTGTTTTTCGCACTCTTTCATACTTTTTATTGACATTTTCCATCATCTGTGTTAAAATGTTAGCATCAAATGCTTATGGAGCTGAAATGAAAAAAGCAGTTATAGTAATCAACGGAGCAGGCGGCGTTGGCAAGGATACGCTTTGCGATGCGGCAGAGACCCGATATAAAACACGCAATATCTCAACGATCACGCCGATCAAGGAGATCGCCGCACTCTGCGGTTGGAACGGCACAAAGGATAACAAGAGCCGTAAATTTCTTTCCGATATGAAGCGTCTGTGCGCCGATTATAATGATTTTCCTACGAATTGGGCAAAGGCACAGTTTGAAGATTTTCTTCATACCGATGAGCAGATACTTTTCGTTCACATCCGCGAGGCAGAGGAGATAGCAAAATTCGTTGCCTCTACGGGCGGAGTCGCAAAAACACTTCTTATTCGCGGCGGTGAGCGCTTCAAGCAACGCTTCGGCGGCTACGGAAACATATCGGATGATGGCGTTGAAAATTATCACTACGACTACTATTTTGATAACGATACTTCTCTCGAGGATGCGAAGAATCGTTTCCTTTCATTCCTCGGCACAATTCTTAACTAAAAAAGCAAAGCACTGCGGCGAACGCTTTTTGCGTCACAACAGTGCTTTTTTATTGGATTAAAGAAGTATACAGATCAAGCCGTTTGACCCTTCATTTATGATTTTCTCTAATGTCTGCCCAAGCTTTTCCCTTGATTCATCAGGCATATGAGAAAGCTTTCCTTCAAGTCCGTCGTTCATCAGATCATAAAGCGATTTGCCGAACATATTGGATTCCCATAGCTTTTGCGGATCTTCCTCATATTCACTGACGAGATGTTGCATGACCTCTTCGGTCTGCTCTTTTGAGCCTACCACGGGGGAGAGCTCGGTTCGAATGCGCGCACGGATCATATGGATGGATTCGGCCTTTGCGCCGATCTTAATACCGTATCCGTTTGTGTGCTTAACAAGCGAGGGCTCTTCGAAATGCATCTCTTCAGGCTTGGGCATAACGATACCGTAGCCTTTCTCATTTACGTCGGAAAGTGCAGACTCGATCTTCTTGTATTCTTTTTCTATTGCGGATAGAGAAGCCACCGTAGAAAGCAACTCTGCCTCGTTTTTTATCTCTTTTCCGCAACATTCGCTCAAAACTTGGTAATAGTCCGAGTCCGGCAAACATATTTTCAGAGTCGCACTTCCGTCTGCAGGATTGGTCTCGGCAAGCTCAATGTTCGCAATATCCTTGCATACCGGCGAAAGATCACCAAGCTTATGTACCCTTTCTGCAATTTCTTTGATCCGATCGGTCATTCCGATTACAATGGGATGCGAGTCCTCCAGCGCGGTCGTCCATGCGGGAAGCTCGAAGCGCAGCGCACAGATCGGAAATTCTTTTAAAATGAGGGTAAGAATTTCAGCAACGTCTGCGCCGTCAAGATTGGGACAGCTGACAAGCGCCACGGGCACTCCGTACTTTATTTCCAGATCCTCTGCAAGTGCGCGTGCTTCATCACTTTCGGGAACAGCGGAATTCAAGACGATAGCAAAAGGCTTTTTGATCGCAAGAAGCTCGCGCGCCACCTTTTCCTCTGCCGCGGCGTAGCTCTCTCTGGGGATCTCACTAAAGCTACCGTCGGTTGTAACGAGCAGACCGATGGTTGAATGTTCTTCGATCACCTTTCTCGTTCCTATCTCGGCTGCCTGGTCGAATGGGATCGGCGAATCGCTCCAAGGTGTGTTCACCATACGAGGTGCGCCATCCTCATGCGCTCCGATCGCTTCATCAACCATATATCCAACGCAATCGATCAGCTTTACGTTCAGCTCCGTATTGGTATCTGCAATGCGAATTTTCACAGCCTCGTCCGGAACGAATTTCGGCTCTGTTGTCATAACGGTTTTTCCCGATGCGCTTTGCGGCGTAGAATCTCTGGTGCGCTCGCGATCGTAGGGATTTTCGATCCCGGGAAGAACGATGCTTTCAAGAAATCTTCCGATCAGCGTTGATTTTCCGGTTCTGACCGGCCCAACTACGCCTATATAAATATCGCCTCCCGTTCTTTTTGCAATTTGCTCGTAAATACTAACGTCTGCCATACTCTCGGATACCAGCCTTCCTTCGTTTTGTTTTTCATTGAAAGGTATGCCGATCGAGCAAAAAATATGCATATCGTGAGGCGATATAAATTTATTCGGTTTTAAAAATGGATTCGTATGCGGTGTCGAAATTTGATAGTATCGCCTTCATTTCCAAAGGATCGACCTTTTGTATGATGCGGTCATAGGTGAGAAGACCGTTCGTTTCATCCTCGACGTCTGCGATTTGGGTATATACAAGTCCGCAAAGCCCCTCATAGACAAGCGGGAGTGCTTGTTCGAGATAAAGCGCACGCAAAGCAACCATAAGCTCCTTTTGATCTGCAAAGCTTTTGTAGCCATAATTTTTCGGACTTGTCACATGATCCTTAACGCGAAGGGAATAGCCGCCAAACTCACTAATAAGTAACGGACGCTTGGAAGGAGTGCGTTTTTTCAAGGGCTTGAAATATACGTGAAGGGAGTCAAGATCGCTCTCCTTTTGCCAAAACCATCCCGATGTTGCATCGTAGATCCTCGAGGGATCGATCTTTTTTGCAAGTTTATACATTTCATCCGCGCAAAACTGTCCCCATCCTTCGTTAAAAATAGTGTAAAGAAGCACAGAGGGGCAGTTATATAGATGCGCAAGCGTATTTTTCATGCCGTCCTCAAAGCGTTTTCTTGACTCCAAGTCCTTATGCATTTTTCGGTCGTTGCGCTTCAAAAGCCCAATGGTGGGAAGCGCGGTGTCGCGAAGGAAGGAATACCGTCCGTTATTCACCATATCCTGAAATACGATCATCCCAAGGCGGTCGCACAAATGATAGAAGATCATCGGTTCAATTTTTATGTGCTTGCGGAGGGTGTTGTATCCCATTTGCTTTGCGGCAAGAATATCCTTGGCGTATCCGTCCGGCGTTTGAGGAAGAAATAAGCCGCCGGGGTAATATCCCTGATCCAGAAGCGCCTGGATAAAATACGGCTTGCCGTTAAGGCATATACGAGGGATCCCGCAAATCTGTTGTACCGAAATCTCGCGCAGGGCAAAATAGCTTTCTATCGAATCCTCTCCCGCGATCAGAGTAAACTCGTAAAGATACGGCGTTTCGGGCGTCCATCGTTTAGGATTTTTCGGAGAAATTTTAATACTATTTCCCGTGAAGGAATACCGCTCGCCGCTTTCCTTCAATACAATTGTTTTTTCCTTCGCTTCGGTCGTAACCTCGATGATTGCATCGTTACACCCCTGCGTAATGTGCAAAGATTCAATGTAGTTTTTGGGTACGGATTCCAGCCAAACGGTCTGCCATATACCGCTGACGGGTGTATACCACATGCCGCCGCGCTTTCTCGTTTGCTTGCCGTAGGGAAGTGCTTGACAAAGATCATCAAGAACGCAAACGGTCAGCTCGTTTTCCTCTTTAAGATAATCTGTAATATCAAAGAAAAAGGGATGATAGCCTCCCTCATTCGTTCCGAGAAGCCTACCGTTTAAATATACGGTGGCAACCTGATCCACTGCACCGAAGTGAAGCAGAACACGATCCTTTATAAAGCCATCGGGAAGAGAAAAGATTCGATTATAGTGCAAATATTCACCTTTTTCGGGTGTTTGGCATATGCCGGAAAGTGAGCTCTCCGGTGGGAAGGGCAGGCGAATGGTCAATGGAAAGGACGACGGACGATCGGCGCATTTCGATACCGCGAATCCCCATTCGCCATTCAGGCAAAGATATGAATTGCGGATCATTTGCGGACGAGGATATGCGGAAAAATCAACCGATTCGGACAGAACTTCAAGAGGCTTGTAAATTACCCGTTTCATAAATTCTCCTTTAAATAAAGTCACACATCACTGAAAGAGACTCATAGCAAATTCCAATGCGCTAACTACAAGAAAGGCAATAAAGCCGGGGTTGAGCGCAACAATACGCAACGTGCTCTCTCGCGGAATCGGATCTATAGCGCCTCGTTTGGGCACAAGTTGCTTATAGGTAAAGCAGAGGACGGCTGCGCCGAGAAGCGCAAGAAGTATTTTTGTTATGCCGTAACCACCAACCAACATCGAAAGGCGAATATATTCCGAACTCATCTCACCGCCGGAAATAAAACCCTGCAGTTTCGTTTGTGCGTCTAAAATCGGGAGCACGAGTATAGAACCAAGAAAATTCGTCAGCATATGGAATGCAATGCAATAGCGTAAGCGACCGGTGCGTGTGTAGATCAATCCAAGAATAAACGCATTTAAGAAAGCGTATGCCACTTGGTAGAGGTTTCCGTGCGCAAGCGCAAAAATGAAAGAGGAAAACAGAATTGCAACGGCTTCGCCGTGCATATACAGGCGATCTATGATAAGCTTTCTGTAGATCAGCTCCTCCAAGATCGGTGCTATGATAACGGCGGCAATAAAGATCAGCCAAGGCGGCGTTACTTCCATCAGCTCACTCGTTGTATCTGTGATCGGTGATCTCGTGATGGTTTCGGAGATAGCAACTAAAAAATTACTGATATACGTGCCAACGAGAGTGAAAAAACGGCCGATTAAAAACAAAAGCAGAAATTCCCCGAGAGAAAGTGTTTTGTTTTGGGGTGTTCTAACATCCATTTTCCAAACGAAAAGGAAGATGGCAGGCATACCGAACAGATAGAGAGGCAGAAGAGAAATTGCCCATTGCCAATATATGCTTTCAGAAATCGCCTCCGCACCACCGAAAACCGAAACGACCAATTGAATCAGCAGAACTGCAATATAGGTAACCAAAACTCCGATAACGAAAGCAAGAGAAATACGCGAGAATTTTTTGCGTAATCTCATATCTCTTTCTTCTGTATAAAAATTTTTTTGTGGATCGTTCTGATAATACGAATACATATTTCCTCCGCATGTATCTTACAGACATTACAGTTATTTTAGCATGTTTATCAAAAAAATTCAACATTGAATTGTAAATGTTATATCTGATTTATATA
>JAGBCA010000007.1 GCA_017938205.1 Clostridia bacterium | reverse complement strand
CGTACAAAAGTACGTCGAGCCTCGAAAACGGAAATACTCTTTGCACACAAAAGCGCTATCGCGCTCGGCACAACGTGCCTTGTTGCGCCTTTGTCGCAACGTGTGCAGAGCAATCAGCGCAATTGCACTGATGAGCAAGCTCCTCGATGCAATTTGCTTGATTATAGAAAATGACTTTAATTGAATGGAGAAATTCGCAGAATTTCAACCTTAGATCATATTTTTTAGCTCATTTATCAAAAAAAGTGAGTTTTCTTTTGATTTTCGTCATTTTCGCTTGCGCGGGGAGGCGCCATCCCCTATTTTGTTACTGCATCAGCTCCTCCGTCAGCCGCAGGATCTCGGGCGCGGCGCGCTTTTTCTCCCGCTCGAGCACGAAATGATACACGGGATACGCAAGCCCCGCAAGCGTGCCGCCCACAGCACCGATCACGATCCCGAGAACGATCCGCATCGAAAAACCAAGCCCCAGCGCCTCTCCAAGCGTAGACAGGATCAGGCTCATACCAAAGCCGAGGATCAGCGTTCCGATCACACCGAAGATCAGAGATATTGCCTGCGCCTTTTGCGTTACGGAGGCATCCAGGCGGCGCAGCCGCGCAAGCTTGCTTTCGCCCTCGGCGGTACTGCCCGTATATTTTTCGCGGATCCTGCGCAGCTCGGCCTGCTCTCTTGCGGAATAGGTGTAGCGGAAATTGCCGCTTTCGTTTTTATTCTCCATCTGTATTTTCCTCTGCTTTTAATAGTCTTAGTTTTTTCGTTCCTTGCACGATCATGAAGATCGCAAGGGCCACGACCGTTCCGATCACGGCCGCACCTGTGAGCCCCAAAAAGAGCCTGCGCGTGGCGGCATCCATCGTTTCGCCGCCAAAGGTAGTCATCATAGTTGCCTCCAGCGTAAGGATCGAGACGCAGGCGGCGGCAAGACTGATCGTCTTGGAGGCGGAGTACACGGGGCTTTTATATTTTCGGTATTTAACGATATTCACGATCGCGAGGGTGAAG
Organism: Clostridia bacterium; assembly: GCA_017938205.1. Taxonomy (GTDB): domain Bacteria; phylum Bacillota; class Clostridia; order Oscillospirales; family CAG-272; genus UBA1740. The sequence goes on along the minus strand of JAGBCA010000007.1, from coordinate 19,559 downwards.
GCGGTAAAGGTATAGGCCGCCATCGTGATCGTTGTGATCTCGTGATGCACGAAGGTGCGGTTCCAATAGATCATAAAGAAAACGATGCAGGCAAGCGCCAGGTTCATTAAAAGGAAGGCGTAGCCGCAGGCGCAGTATCGGCGCAGCTCCGCGCGCATCCGCTCGCCCGGCTTATACATTCTCGAATGCCGCACGAGAAAGAAGCGCATCACGGCAAGAAAGATATAATAGATTCCCAGCGAATAGAACCAGAAGGTGCGGTGACGGGCGCCGAGGCCGATATGAAAGGCGGCGTACGCGACGTTGAGCACAAACGCGCTGTACAAAGAGAAATTCACGCGCAAACGATCGTCCTCCAGCCATCGTCTTACGAATTTATTCTCCTGCTTGAATGCGCGGAAGGCGTAAAGCAGGCGCGGAAATTGCACACACCAGACCGTCAGCATATAGGCGGCAAGGACGTAGGATACGATCGCGAGGATCGAATCCGAGGCAAGGAAGGCCAGCGCGTTTACCACGAGAACGATAGCAACGGGAGTCAAAAGAAGCATCAGCCATAGCGGCGGAAACAAAAAGGCTTTAAGGATTTTCTTCCAAGGCATTTTCTTCCCTCCCGATCCGTACCGTAAACACCGTTCCGACACCCACGGTGCTCTCCACACCGATCTCGCCCTGCATAATATCCACCACGCGTTTGACGAGCGCGAGGCCAAGGCCGTTGCCTTGGGTAGCGCGAGAGGTATCCCCCTGATAAAACTTCTCAAAAATATGTGCACCGATCTCGGGCGACATACCGCAGCCCGTATCCTTCACTCTGACAACGGCGTGCGCCCCCTCCGCGCAAAGAGAAAGAGAGACCCTTCCGCCGTTTTCGGTAAACTTGAAGGCGTTGGAGAAAAGATTGTTCCAAACGAGAGAAAGAAGCTCCTTATCCGCCGAAATGAAAACGCCCTCCTCGATCTCGGTTTCGATCTCGATCTCACGGCTCTCCCACACGCTTTCAAACTGCAAAAGGCACTCGCAAAGCTGCTCGCCGAGATCATAGCGCTCGGCCTTCGGATAGATCTGCTGATTTTCAAGGCGGTTGAGCTTCAAAATGTTCGTCATCATATCCGAAAGGCGGCGCGAGGCATCTGTGATCAAACGGGCATATTCCATACGCTCCGCCTCCGTCACGCCCTCCTTCCCGAGAAGCGTGCCGTAATTCTGCATCACGGAAAGCGGCGTTTTCATCTCATGGGAAACGTTGGCAATAAAATCCGTGCGCAGGGTCTCCACGCCCGAAAGCTCGGCAGCCATTGCGTTGATGCAATCGATAATTGCATTGAAGCTATCGTCCGCTCCGAATCTTGCCGTCTTGGGGATGCGGACACTGAAATCGCCATCCATCATTTTTTGCGTGGCCTCGGCGATCCGCTTCACGGGGCGTTCCACCGTCAGCTTACGGCGCACGTAATCAAGGATCGCCATGCCGACACTGAGGAGGATCACGTTCAGCATCGTGATCTTCGCGGCAAGCGTGATCTCCGCTTGCGTAAACTCCCGGCCAACGGAGGCCTGCAGAGTGGAAATAAACAACATAATACAGCAGGTGGTCACAAAGGCCGCCAGCAGGAAAAAGATAAAGAAGCTGCTGAAGGTGCTGATGATTTTTTTGGTTTTATCGTTCGCCTTCACTTGATCACCGCCTTGTAGCCAAGCCCGTGCACGGTCTGGATCTCAAAGGACTCGCAATCCGAAAGCTTTGCGCGCAGCTTCGTCATATACACGTCCACAGTGCGTGTGCTCGCCTTGGTATCCACATCCCAGAACTCATCCATCAGCTGCGTGCGCGTAAAGGTCTTTTTCGGATAGGAAAGAAGCTTATAGAGCAGATCGAATTCTCTTGCCGTCAGGGAGATCTCCTCCTCCCCAAGCATAGCCGAGCGCTCATCCGCATCCATCACGAAGCGCCCCACCTCCAGGCGGCGGCTCGATGCGATCTTGGAGCGGCGAAGCAGTGCCCCGATGCGCAAAAAGAGCTCATCAAGATCGATGGGCTTGGTCATATAATCGTCGATCCCGATGCGAAAGCCGCGTTGCTTGGAGGCAATATCGTCTCTCGCCGTCATAAAGAGGATCGGAATATCGTTGTTGAGCGAGCGAACGGTTTTTGCAAGCTCAAAGCCGTCGATCCCCGGCATCATAATATCCGAAACGATGAGGTCGTAGGTCGTTTTATACATCTCGTCGTAGGCCTCCTCGGCGCCAAGACAGCCCTTGGCCTCGTATCCCGAGCGGTTCAGAAAGGAGCAAACGCTGCGATTCAGATCTCTGTCATCCTCAACCACAAGAATTTTGAACATATTCCCGTCCTCCAAAACTTCGTTTTTTCTATTATAACACGCAAATGTTAAAATTTTGTTTGTGTTTTTGTATTTCGCAAAAAAAGAGATAACATTTCGGCCGATTTGTTATCTCTTTCTGTTAGTATAAGGGGTTGGGCTTAGCCCATTTTACAGGACGGCGGCGTTTTTCATCTCCGTGCCCTCCGCTCTATCTCTCCCTGCGGTAGAATGCAAACTTTAAGTTTACAAAAAACAGCTAAAGATCTCTCCGCGCGGGAGAGCGTTTCTCGAAGCACGCAGGCTCACACAAGGCTTGTTTTTTTCAGAACGGTCGTGCTCAATGCGCCGAGTCCGAGCGAAAACATGGCGCCGCCGGCAAGGCAAAGGAGCACGTTCAGCGCCGTGGAGGAAAGCGGCGTGATCATCGAGACCGTCATGAAGAGGAGCATACCGCCGCCGAGAGAGCCGCAGATCGAGAGCCACGCCCTCTCCTTTGCGGATACGCTGATCAGAACGAAGATCGGAACAAACACGAGCATCAGAAGGATCTTTGCGATCATGCAAAAGAAGAGATTTGCCGCCGTCAGCCCATGAAGTGAAAAGGACAGAGAGACGATCGCGCCGCCGAGCACCGAGCCGAGAAAATAAGCAATCAGCATCAGCGTGCCGCAGGCAAAGCCCATCACCGTCTTGGAGATCACGTAATCCCCCTTCTCTGCGCGCACGGCAAAGAGATTTTTTGCATAGTCGCTACGGAAATCCTCCGAGATAAAGAGGCACACGAACACGGCCACGGCCATAAACATCATATTGATATTGCACATCATAAAGACCTCGCCTCCGCCCATCGCCTCACCGCCCGGGAGCGTGCCGAGATTTTGCCATGCATTCTCGGGACCGCGCATAACGGTTTGCGCGCCGGTCACCGCATCCACGGAAACGGAGCCGTCCATCATCGCCATCATCACCGTCATCAGGATCGGCATAACGAGGGCGGCGGCGAGCAGAATATAGAAAAGCCTCGATCGAAGCATTCTGCGAGCATCCACGCGCAGCATACTCTTAACGCGTGCGCCGAAGCCGATCTGCTTAAATTTTACTGCATTTTCCATTCTTATTTGCCTCCCTTCATCAGATCGATGTAGTATTCCTCGAGACCGATCTTGTCGGTTTTGATCTCCGTTACGCAAACACCCTTTTCATAGAGATATTTTACAATTTGCTCGGGAGTGACCGCGTCGTATACGCGAAGATACCCCGCCTCGTCCTCCTCTACGCGCGCATATTTTTCGCACAAAAGAGCTTTCGTTTTTCTCATATCGCCGCTTTGCAGCGCCACGAAGGTGCGGCAGCTTGCATCCAGCTCGGCGGCGGTCATTTCCACGAGCATTTTTCCGTGGCGGATGATGCCGTAATGCGTGGCTACCTTTTGCAGCTCGCCGAGAAGATGCGAGGAGATCACGATGCTGCGCTTTCCGTCCTTAACAATATCGAGAAATACCTCGCGCATGATGCGCATACCGTCGGCATCGAGGCCGTTTTGCGGCTCGTCAAGCACGAGAAGCAAGGGATCGCCAAGCAACGCCATCGCAATGCCGACTCTCTGCTTCATGCCGAGCGAGCAATTCTTATATTTATTGCCTGCCGCGCCCTCCATACGGACGGCTTTGAGCGTCGCGACCACCGCGCTCTCAGCATCGGGGAGCGCAAGGTTTTCGGCTTGGAGCATCATATTGTCCCAAACCGTCAGCGAGGGATAGCACCCGGGCGCCTCGATCAGCACGCCCAGCCGCGCACGCACGTCGCTGTCTGTATGCGGTCTTCCGTAAAGCCGAACCGAGCCGCCGCTCGCGTGGATCAGGCCGCAAACGATCTTCTCTGTTGTGGATTTTCCCGAGCCGTTTTCTCCGATAAAGCCGTAGATCGCCCCCATGGGAACGGTCATATCAAGGCCGCAAACGGCCTGCTTCTCTCCGAAATTTTTGGTTAGATCTCTGATTTCTATTGCATTCATTTTCCGTCCTCCTATCAATACACATCGCTCTTTGAGAGGATCTCGGTGCCGAGCAGATTGTAGATCACCGTCCATCCGAGGGAAACCGCGAGGCAAACGAAAAACGAGCCGATATGGCTTGCAAGGCTTGCATTCACGGATGCACCGTACAGAAAGACGTTAAGAAACCACGCGGGTGCACCAAGGCTCTCCACGATGGCGGCGGCACCGATGATCAGAATGCCCGTGCCGAAGAAAAAGGACGAGGCGATCGAAACACCGAAATAGCGGCGAAAGATCACGTTCAGGAAGGTATAGAAGCTTGCCCAGCCAAGACTCATCACGATCTTGCCGAGGATGGCAAGGATCAGAGATCCCGCGTTTACCTCCGTTTCGTATCCTACGAGCAAGCCGCCAACCGTTCCTCCGATAAAATAGGAGATACACATACAAGCCATTGCAAAGGCGCACGCGAGCGTCTTTGAGATCATATAATCCTGCTTTTTCGCGTGTGTTGTAAACAATTGTTTGACATATCCGCTCTTATAGTCATGTCCGATGAAGATCGAAACCATGATCCCACCAAAAATAAACACCATGTTCATATTGGCATAATCGGCGATGCCGCAGATCACGTAGAGCGACTCGGAGGCCGCAATGATCTGCCACACGTTGGAATACAGAGGCGTTCCCGGGCTTCCGTCCGGACCGGGCATCACCGTCATAGCCGAAACCATTGCGGGAATGATAGCGGCAATGGCAAGAAAGATGTAGAAGAGCGGGGTATGAAAAAGGCGGTAAAAATCCACGCCGAGCATTCCCTTGATCCTCCGCTGAAAGCTCGGAGATTCAAATTTTATTTCACGCGTCATTGCGCTTTTCCTCCTTTTTTGACATAAGCTCAATATAATATTCCTCAAGGCCGATCTTGTTTTTGGAGATCTCGGACACAGCAAGGCCGTTTTTCATCAGAAGATCCACGATCGCGGCACTGTCCTCCGCATCGTAAACGCGGACGTATTCTCCTTCCCTGCGAACGTCGGCGTATTTCTCCTTCAGCACCCTGTACGCCCCCTGCATATCCGCCGTTTTCAGCGAAACGAAGACCCGCGCACTTTTCTCCATCTCCTCCGCGGAAAGCTCCATGATCATTTTTCCTCTGCGGATGACACCGTAGTGCGTGGCGATCTTCTCCAGCTCCCCGAGGATATGCGAGGAGATCAGCACCGTACAACCATAGTTTTTCGTGATGTCTACAAGGATCTCTCGCATGATGCGCATACCGTCCGTATCCAGGCCGTTGATCGGCTCGTCAAGGATGAGAAGCGCGGGATCGCCGAGCAGAGCCATGGCAATACCGATGCGCTGCTTCATACCGAGAGAGCATTTTTTGAATTTGAGGTTGGCGTTTTCCTCCATGCGCACGATCCCAAGCACACGCGTGATCTCCTCGTCTGCGTTTTCAATACCGAGATTGATGCACTGCATCATAAGATTCTGATACACGGAGGAGCCGGGAAAGCAGCCCGCATTCTCAATCAGCGCGCCTACGCGCACGCGTACGCCGGGATCCGTGTAATCTCTTCCGAAGAGCCGTATTTCGCCTCCGTCTGCAACAAGGTGACCGCAGATCAGCTTCTCGGTGGTGGATTTTCCCGAGCCGTTTTCGCCGATAAAGCCGTAGATCGCCCCCACGGGAACAGTCATGTTCAGATGATCCACCGCATACATCCCGCGAAAGCTTTTGGAAAGATTTCGTATTTCGATAGCGTTCATTTTTTCTCCTTTGCTATGAAAGCAACACAAGCGAGCCGCTCATTTTGCGCCTCGCTTTGCTGTTTTTTCGTTTATTTTTTTGCGGCGTTATAGCGCGCCTCCGCATCTGCCTTGCGCTGATTCGCCTCGGCGATCCGCGCGTCGCGCGCCTCTTGCTCCTTGGCGGCTCTCTCGGAGGGGCTCATATGCGCATCGTCCCAATGCTGCTTTGCATCCGCCTTGGCTCTTGCGAAGGTGTTGTGACCTCTGTTCTCCTCAAAATTTGCTTTCGCCTCTGCCTTGGTGGCTGCGAATTCTGCCTTATCCACCTCGTGCTGTGCCTTTGCGCTTGCCTTCATATCCCCGAAGGCCTTCTTAAAAAAGCTTCCAAGTCCCATTGTAAAGATCTCCTTATTTCGTTTTTTTGTTTTATTTGAATTTTATTTTCTTCTCATGATCTCATCGCTGAGCGAGAGGATGCGTGCGCCGTATCTTTCTCTGCGGCGTGCGAGAATGCGCTTGTGCATCGGATAATTGACGATCGCCATGAGCATTCCAACGCATCCGAGCGCGATACCGATCGGCATTGCACCCGCGATCCCGAGGATCGCTCCGAGCTCGGTCATCACAAGGCTCATGCCCGCGCCCATGATGATGGCGGAGGTACTGCCGAAGATATAAGCGAAAATATCTGCGGGACGGTGCACCTCGGTATCTAGGCGGTGCAGATCGTCCATCGCAGTGCGCTCCTTTTTCAAGTATTTTTCGCGAATGAGCGCAACCTCCTTGTTTTGCTTTGCATTGTAATTGTAGGTGAATACTTCTTGATTCATTTTTATTTCCCTTCCGTTTTTTGTTTTTTACGGTTCTATTATACGCCGCCATTTTTTCCGTTTTGCTTTTGAAATGTTTTCAATATGTTATAAAGCATGATTTTGATTTTTTTACAGCATCGGCGCAAAGAAACGCACCAATGCGCGGATAAAGCGCGTGAAGAGCCCCGTTTTCAGCTTGTCCGCCGTGATCTCCTCGGATTTTTCGAGGGTACAGAGAATATCCGCCTTCAGGTCGCGGATGCAATCGCATTGATACATAAAAACGCCGTTTTCGAAGTGATGCACGAGACTGCGATAATCCAGATTGATCGTGCCGATCATGGCGCAGGTATCGTCCGCAACATAGCTCTTGGCGTGGATGAAGCCGGGGGTGTACTCGTAAATGCGAACGCCCGCCGCGATCAGACGGTGATAAAAGCTCTTCGTCATCTGAAACACCAGCTTCTTATCGGGAATATGCGGCACGATGATGCGCACGTCCACACCGCGCAAAGCCGCGCTCTCAATGCTCGCGCACAGATCGTTATCAATAATAAGGTAGGGCGTCGTCATATACATATACCGCGTGGCACTGCCAAGCATATTTTGGATCACGCTCTTTCCAACGCGGCGCTCGTAGAGCGGCTTCGGCCCGTCTCCAAAGGGGATCAGATAGCCCTTGGCGGAAATATCCCCCGTCTCGGGATACAGCGTGAGCCCATCCTCAGGCAAGGCCTTGACATTCAACCCGTAGTCGCAAAGGAAAAGCCTCGTAAGCTCTCGCACGGCCTCGCCCTCAAGGCGGATGGCCGTATCCTTCCAATGCCCGAAGCGAACGGTCTCGTTGATATACTCGTCCGCAAGATTCACGCCGCCCGTGTAGCCGATCCTTCCATCGATCACCGTGATCTTGCGGTGGCTGCGGTTGTTGAATTCGCTGTCTGCATTGCCGTGCAGACGGGAAAAGGGCGCAGCCTCGATCCCGTAAGAGCGCAGGGTCCTTGCATAATCCCCGGGAAGCGTGCTCATGCAGCCGATATCGTCGTACAAAACGCGCACCGTCACGCCCGCCTTCGCCTTTCTTTTCAGCACCTCAAGAATCGAGCCCCAGAATTTTCCTTCCTCAATAATAAAGTATTCCATGAAGATAAAATGCTCGGCGCTTTCAAGATCGGGGAGCATGGCGGCAAGCATATCCTCACCCAAGGGAAAATAGGTCTGCTTCGTATTCGTAAAAAGGCTTGCACCCGAGATCTCGCAAAGCATTTTTGCCTGCGAGGCAACCATGGGATCCTCGGCCGCGAGCGCGGCCTGCGCCGCGGTGCCGTTTCTTTCGTACCGATACCGCCGAAGCTCATGAAGGCGGCGGATAAATTTCTTCTGCAGCTTACGGGAATAGAACATAAAATAGATCATAAAGCCCGCAATCGGAACCAAAAGCACGAAAAGCACCCACGGGACCTTGTAATCGGGATTATCATCCGAGGAAACGATCTTCACGATGCAAGCAAACGCCGTCACGTAGCAAAGAATATAAAAATACGGCACGTACATACAGATCAGCACCATCAGCCCAATGATTGCCGCGATCTCAAAAACGGAGATCAGCACCGCAAGAATATAACGCACGGGTATATAGTTGTATTCCCGCTCAATGGTCTTGTTGCCCGCAAGGTAGCTGTATTTTCTTTTCATCCTCGCCCTCCAAAGCATATTTTTGCATTTTACACCCGTATTTTAGCATCCGATTGTTTTTCTTCGGTTTTTATAATGTTTGCGTTTTGTTAAAGCGGGACGCAAATAGACAATTTTTAAGAGAAAGATGAAAAAGATCTCCCCTCCGAAAAAAACGGAAGAGAGATCCTATTTATAGAAATTTTCTTTATTTTGTAAATTAAAGTTTACTTATTTTTCTTTTGCTTTTCCTTTGCGCGCTTATCGTTGATGATCTGCATATGCTCTGCATCGATCAGCGTTACGCCGTTTTCTCTTGCCCACTGCACGCAGCCCTTCAGAACGAGCGGCAAAAATACGCGCGGCACGGCAAGCACCGTTTGCAGCGCCGCATCCGTAAACTTGACCGTATCGTCCACGCGGTCCGCCGCATAGCGCACGGATTCGAGAGAGGCCTTGCGCATCTGCAAAAGCTCTGCGCGCATTCTTCTCTTTCTGTGGAACCAGAAGTTTTTGCTGTCACGGTAGCCGTAGTCCACGGGCAGGGGCGGGAAATCCTGCGCACGCACGCCGTTTATGATCGCGTCACTGTATTTTTTCTTCATCAGGATCCTTTCGATCTTCAGAATGAAGTGCGCGCCGAACTTGGAGGTGATGCCGTTAAAATCGTGATAGGGCGGCTCGTAGCCGTTCAGCTCTCCGGGCAGGTCCTTATCCGCGCCGTCCAGCTCGCGCACCCAGGTGCATTCGATCGCCTCGATCGCATCCGTGAGAACCATCGGGCGCAGCTCGCCCGTCTGCTCCTCAAGAAGGCTCTTTTCCAAGCGGAAATTGCACTTCGGCATTTTCTCCGAGGGCTTATCCCCGGGCCAGGAGAGCTTCACGGCCTCCTTGAAGGTGCTCGGCTTGTCGTCGATAAAATTCAGCGTGCATTTGCCGTTGCGCAGAAGGTTCTGCGCGGTGTTGGAGGAATTGCGGCAGGAAAGAAGCATTGCATAATAGTCCTTGCCCGCCACGTAATAGGGCTGAACGAGGGAATACGGGCCAAGATTTGTGCTTCCGTCCTCGCAGAGGGTACTGATGATCACGGTGGGCATCGGGAAAAACAGAGAGGTCTGATAAAAATTATCCACGATGCGAAGATTTTCAAAGCTGCTCATTTCGGTCTCCTTACTATTGTATTATTATGAACACGTTCATTATATACCAAAACGCGCACCTTGTCAACGGCTTTTTCAAATGATCAGAAATTCATCAGCACGATGGCGGCAAGGCCGAGCACGCAGGCCGCGATCTGCCGCTTCGAAAGCCGATCATGAAAGAGGAGCACGCCCGCAAGCGTGGAGAGCAGGATCGCGCCGCCCGCATGCGCGGGATAATGAAAGCTTCCCTCGATCACGCCCGCGGCATAGGTATTCAAGGCAAGAAAGCAAGCAAGCGATGCGCCTGCGCCGATGGCGGCAAGAACGGGGCGCTTCGTTACCACGAAGGTCTTTTTCTTGCCCCTGAGACAGAGCACGGCGTAAATCGCCGCCGAAAGCAAAGCACAAAAAAGATAGCTCGCCGCCACAAAGGAAAAGCTTCCTCCGCCAAGCTCCTGCTTTCCGTACAGCTTTTGTACGGAAAGGCTCGCTCCATTCATCAGCATAGCAAGCAAGGCAAAGGCAAGGTACCGCTTCTCCCCCTTGCTGCCGCCGGGCTTGACCGTGACGAGAAAGGCCGCCGCCGTCAGCACGATACCGACGATACGAAGCACAGATGGGCGGTCGCCGTAAAAAATGCAGGAGATCGCGATCGGAACGAGCATACCGAAGTTTGCAAACATCACCGATACCGAAACGTTACCCTCCGAGAGTGCGCGCGTATAGGTGAGCTGAAAGGTCACGTTGCAAACGGCGTAAAGCGCGGCAAACAAAAACACGGGCAACGGTGCCCCGAACAGATACGGGCAGAACAAAAGTGCCGCCGCCGTGAAGATCAGCATATTAAAAAATACACTGTCCGCCCCGGTGCGCACGCCCTTTTTCGCAAAGGAGCTTTGGAAAGAAACCTTCATCGTGGAAAGCAGGGCAGTGGTAAAAACGATCAGATATTTCATGAAAAACCTTTTTTCGCCTGTCGGCGTTTTTTCTTTTATTGTAACCTATAAAAAGAATACATAGATTGCAAATATATTTTTTTATATTGCAATTTTTCTCTATTTCCGGAAAAAGAAACCGTGGGAAAAGCGAAAAGCCCTTGACAAATACGCAAAGCTTTTATATAATAGAAGCACAAAAGAATAACACGGATCAGTTCGGCAGTTTATCTGCCGCTTCTGCGCGCCGAAAGGGGCGCAGGGATAAGGAAATCGCGGTGTAAATCCGCGGCAACAGCCATTACCGTAACTCTCTTTTTTGAGTCAAGTCGGAATGCTTATCGGTTCGTGCAGGTGGAAGGCTCTCGGGCAAGGGAGAGCGCAACCGATCCGCAAGGAAACGCATTTTTGCGTTTCTGCGTTTGGCATGGCAGGATGCCGAAAACGATCGATGGCGCTCCGTGGGGAGCGCTTTTGCTTTATCCTTTTGGAACGCAAAAAAGGAAAGGATAAAAAACAATGAAAAAAATTGCGATCTCTCTTCTCACGCTGATCATGCTCTTCTCTCTCGCCTCCTGCTTCGGAGGCGGCACGAACGAATGGGAAACGGTCTGCTATTCGAAGGATACCACCGTCGGCACGGGTGCAAAAACCGCCGTGGTCGAGGTGGTCACGGACGGAAAAACCGTTACCCTTACCGTAAAGACCGACGAGGAAATGCTCGGCGCGGCGCTTCTTAAAGAAAAGATCATCGCGGGCGAGGACGGTGACTACGGCCTCTATATCAAAGCCGTGAACGGCACCGTTGCAGACTACGATACGGACAAAACCTATTGGGCATTCTACGTTGACGGCGAATACGCCATGAGCGGCGTGGACTCCACCCCCATCGAAGAGGGCAAGATCTACCGCCTTGCCAAGGAAAAGGGCTAAAGCGGAATGAAAAAAAAGGCACACCGCATCACCGTGCGCGAAATGGCGATCTTCTCCATGCTGGCGGCGCTGATGTTCTGCTCCAAGGTGATCATGGACGCTCTGCCAAACATCCACCTGCTCGGGATGTTTATTATGGTGTATACGCTGGTGTATCGCGCAAAGGCACTCATACCGATCTATCTTTTTATTTTCATGACGGGACTGTACGGCGGCTTCGGCCTCTGGTGGCTGCCCTATCTCTATATCTGGGCGATCCTCTGGGGTGTAACGATGCTGCTCCCGCGCCGTATGCCGCACGCGCTTGCCGCCGCGGTCTACCCCGTCGTTTGCTGTCTGCACGGACTTCTCTACGGTGTGCTCTACGCACCTGCGCAAGCGCTGATCTTCGGCTTGAATTTCAAAGGAATGCTCGCCTGGATCGCGGCGGGGCTTCCCTTTGATCTTCTGCACGGACTCGGAAACCTGATTGCAGGACTTCTGATCCTGCCGCTCTCTAATCTTCTATCAAGAATGGCAAAGGGGATCCAAAGAAACAATTAAAAAAAGCGGTATTTCTCTTATTTTTTAGAGAAACACCGCTTTTTTGCAAATATTTGTTTTCAAAATTAAATCTTACGGAAGAATCGCGCCAATCTTTGCAAGACCATCACGGATATCTTGGATCGGGAGCGATCGAACGCTTTTAGCTTCCTTTGCCGCAAGTGCGGCGGCAACGCCGGCCGCCTGTCCCATCGCCATACAAGGAGCTTGCACGCGCAAGGCGCTGTTCGCATAGGTGTCGGAGGAGATGCACCGTCCTGCCACAAGCAAGCGATTGGCTCCCTTGGGAATCAAGGCGCGGTACGGAACGGTGGGAACGAGCCCATCCGCGTGAAAGACCTGCTCAATGCCGCGCTCCACATGCAGATCCACGGGATAAAAGGCGTTGCAGATCGCATCCTCATACTTTTCTGCACGCACGTATTCCTCCGCCGTCACAGTATATTCGCCAACGATACGAACCGTTTCACGCACGCCGGTCTCATCCGCCAAGCGATCGACGCGCAGATCCTCCAGTCCGCGCACGGTGCGAAGCGTTTGAATATGCATAAAAAGCTCCTCCACGGCCCGTTCCTCCACCGCAGCTCTGCCATCGGGCAAATCGGCCGCAACCGACGTCACGTGCGAATTGATCTTTTGGAGCTCAAGATAATATAGAATTCTTTCAAGAGGCACTCGCGCCGAGAGCGGACAAGCCGCCCATTTTGCCTTCAGATCCTCCATATCCACCGCATCCATCGAGTAGCCGGCGAGATGATTGTCCAGCGTTGCAGGCTGTTGCGTCTCATTGCGCACCGTTGCATACGAAAGCATCGCGGCAAGCGTTGCATCGCCGGAGGCATCCACTGCCGTTTTCACCTTGATGGATAAAAGTCCTGCCTTGTCCGTAATAAGGAGAGAAAGCCCGTCCCTCTCCTCGCGTGCGGCAGAAAGCATCGCATTCGTCATCACCGTTACGCCCGCTTCGCGGCACATATCGTTCAAAACCTTCGTGTAAACGAGCTTATCCAAAAGAATTTGCTCCTCCCAGTGATGGGCGGGCTTATAGGAGATTTCGGGGATCACGGCACCGTCGAGAGCCACCGCGCGCTCAATCGCCTCCCAGCAGGGGCCGCCGATGATCCGCTCCCCCCACGCAAAGAACAAGCCCGGATAATTCACGCCTGCGTTTGTAATCGTACCGCCAAGGCGGCTGTTTTTTTCAACGAGAACGGTTTTTGCTCCCATTCTCGCCGCGCTGATTGCGGCAAACACGCCTGCCGTGCCGCCGCCAAGCACAAAAACATCAAAGCTCATTTCTCTTTGAATTCCAAATTCCACGCTCTTGCATTGCTCCTTTTTTAGATGATACACGCGTTTATTCTTCGATATTGCTGAACACCTTCAAGGTTTTCAGCACGTTTTTCTTCATTGCGTTCCTTGCGGCAAGGGTAAGGTCATGGAAAAAAGTGCCCTCGCTTGCTTCGATCTTTTTTCGGGCGGCCTCATAGCCTGCGGCCGACATATACGAAAAATAATTGATCTTTCCGATGCCGCGACGGATCACCTCGCGATATTGCTCGTCCGAAATACCGCTGCCGCCATGCATAACGAGAGGCACGTCCACCCTCTCGCGCACCGCGCTGATAATATCCATATTCAGAATCGGGGTGGTCTTATAAATGCCGTGCGCCGTTCCAAAGGCAATGGCAAGCGCATCCACGCCCGTTCTCGTAACAAAATCCGAGGCAAGCTCGGGTTTTGTGTAAAGCGCAGAGGGATCCTTTGCGGCCTCGCCCGCGCCGCCCTCTCTTTGGGGCAATGCGCCAAGCTCCGCCTCCACGTCCACGCCGTGCGCGTGCGCATATTCCGTAACCATCCGCGTGTATGCCACGTTTTCCTCATAGGGAAGAGTGGAGCAATCGATCATAACGGATGAAAATCCCATATCGATCGCGCGCTTCAGGTATTCAAAATCCTCGCCGTGATCCAGATGCACGCAAACCTTCACGCGGCTTCTTTCAGCCAGTGCCAACATCGTCGGTCCTATATACGCCAACGGCGAAACCGCCTCGTGCAGCTGTACGTGTGCAACGATCACGGGCACATCCAGCTCCTCTGCCGCTTCAAGCACCGCCGTCAGGCATTCGAGATTCGGCGTATTGAATGCGCCAACGGCAATGCCGCGCGCCTTGCCCTCCGCAAGGACCTCCTTCAAACCGACAATCATCTTTTCTCCTCCTCTATATCCACAATTTCATATCCGAGATAATTTCCGAGCGCCTCGGTGAGAATCTCCTTGTAATGCCCGCGCGCAATGGTGGTATGGTGCTTGAAGCCCCCTCTCGCCAGGCGCAAAAGCTTATTTTGCAGATCCGGAATCTCGGCAACGCCGCCACAGCCAAAAAACGCACCCTCGATCGGCTCGTCCGTCATTTTTGCCTCGCTGAAATACACCTTCAGCTTGCCGTTTTCGGTAAAGCCGTTGGAGAAGGTCATATCAAACGCGCCGATTCTTCCCTCGTTTGTTCCCCAACCGCTGCCGGGATCTCCCTTATCAAACATTTTGTGCGAGGTCACGGTTCCCTTTCCCGCCATCAGCGATTGTGCCACAGGGCCGCAATGGAAGAGGATCACCTTATTATCCCCCTCGCCGTAATTGTTGTTCCAATCGAGGCAGGCCGCAGGTCCCTCGCTTGCAAGAGAAAGCGCGCGCATCGTGATCGCGCTCGTCAGATCGATCTCGCAGGAGCAGGTGATACCTCTGTCGTTCAGCTCCGAGATCAGAACGCAGGGGCAAACGCGGAGAATGGTTTCCATCTCGTTCCAGCAACGGAGCGTCACCGCATCCAAATGATACTCCGCAATGTATTCGTCGATCACAACGGAGATCTTCGCAAGCATATTTTTCTTATCCTCAGGAACGCGGGAGAAGTCTGCGTATGCGCAAAGGCGCTCCTTCTTCGCTACCACGGCGGCCTCGTCATCCGCCTTGTTCTGCACCTTGAAGATCAGCTCGGAAAGATCAAAGCTCTCCACGTTGATGCCGTATCGCTGCAAGGTCACCTCGTCAAAGCGAACGGTCTTGAAGGCGGTGGTTCTCGCACCGATGCAGCCGAGATTGAAGCGGCGCATCCCCTTTACAACACGACAAATAGCGGCAAAATCCCGAAGATTTTTCTTGAATGCATCCGAGAGCGGATGCACCACGTGCGGCTTCATCACCGTGAAGGGAAGCTTATACTGATAGAAAACGTCGGTCACCGAGAATTTTCCGCAAAAGGCGTCGCGGCGATGCTTGAAATCCATCTTACCGATCTCGTCGGGATAAGCCTGCATCAGGATCGGAACGCCCGCATCCTGCAGGGCGGCGATCGCGCCGTTTTCATCCACAAAGATCGGCATACAAAGGATCACGCCGTCATATTCCCCCTCATGGGCTTTCAGCCAGTCATGATAGAGCTTTCCCTCGTCGCGGGTCTCCACCGCACCGTAGCGCGTGAGAGATGCATCCATGGCTATATAGTCATACCCCGCCTCGGTCACGGCGCGTATCATATCCTCTCTCGCGCCCGTAATAAGCTCGCCCGGCATAAAGCCTCGGTTTCCGAAATACAGTGCAAACGTCATTTTTTAAATCTCCTTGATCGTTTTATATAGTCTTTTATATTTTTCGTAATAGGGCGCATACGCCTCACCGTTGCGAGGCAAAAACGAATCCCGATACCGAACGAAAATATCCCGTGCGGCAAAAAGATCCTTCACTCCTCCAAGCGCCACCGCCTGTAGCATTGCAAGACCGCAAAGTCCGCCCTCCGAGGAGCGCAGAGTTCGATACGGAATGCCCTGAATATCCGCCTTGATCTGAAGCCAGGCGGCAGAATTTGCGCCGCCCCCGGTGGCAACGGCAGAGCGAATCTCAATGCCGTATGGCTTCACCGTTTCGGCATTGTAGCGCATCTCCATCGCCTCGCCCTCCAACACCGCGCGGTAGATCTCGTGATCCTCGGTTGCCGTAGAAAGTCCAAGGATCGCGCCACGTGCCGAAAGGTCCTGATGCGGCGTGGATGCACCGCCGAAATAGGGCAGACAAAGAAGCCCCGAGGGCGCATCCTTCATTCGCTTTTCCATATAATCAAAAAAGTGCTTCTCTTCTCCGCTATAACCGTGCATCCATTTTTTTCTGACAAGACTGACCGCGCTACCACAGGAAAAATTCAGCATATAGGTGCAGTATAGCCCCTCCGCCACATACGGAACGATCGGATAACCCTGTCGCCCCATCCGAAGAGCCGTTGTTTTCTTCTCAAAAAGAGCCGTAATGCATTCCACTGTGCCCATACCGTCCACGGCATCTCCCGATGAAAGCGCGCCCGCGCCGAGTGCCGCGCAGATCTGATCGTGCGAACCGAGTACCAGCACGGCATCCACACCGAGCTCGGGCTTTACGCGACCAACGACCGAGCCTGCGCGCATCGGGCGCGAAAACCATTCCGATGGGATCCCTAACTTAGAAAGGATCTCTTCCGAAAATTCCTTTTTTTCAATGTCAAACACACCCGTCCGTGCGGCAAGCGACCAATCGATCACCCGCTCCCCTGTCAGAAGATAACCGAAATAATCGCAAATCAGCATCACGTGCTTCGTCTTTTCAAAAAGCGCAGGTGCGTTTTTCTTGATCCAAAGGAGCTTGGAGATCGAATACATACTGTGCGGCACCGTTCCGGTGACCGCGAAAAATCTCTCCTCGTCAAAGCGCGAAAGAAGCTCTCTTGCCTCTGTCTCTCCTCTCGGATCCGTATACAACATCGGATGAAAAAGAATATGATCCTCCCCATCCAAAAGAACGAAGGACTCACCGAGCGAGGAGATCGCAACCGCGGAAACCTCGTGCTCTGCCGCGATCTCACAGATCATGCGGCGAAGGCGCACCTCGATCTCGCGCACGTGCACGTACTGCAGACCGTCCAATATCAAAAACGGATATTCCTCAAGGCGGTAGGCAAGAATCTCGCCGCTCTCTGAAAAAAGCTGGCTCTTGCAGGCCGTTGTTCCTATATCGATCGAAAGATAATTCATTTTTTCACCTCCGCTACAATATTTATACTTGATTTTTGCGCTGCTTTATAGTATAATTCGTATATCGAATATGGTAATTTTGTACCGAGGAAGATATATGAAAAAAGAAACAGCCTCTGCCCTGCAAGCTCTCTTGCGGGATTTCTACAATCTGACAGGCATCAAGACCTGCCTCTTCGATGCCGACGGCAACGAGCTCTTTTACTATCCTCCAATGCACAGCCGCTTCTGCGCGTTGCTGCGCGAGGATAGCGAAATGGATGCACGGTGTAAAAAATGCGATAAAGATGGCTTTGACCTTTGCCGCAAAACCCGAACACAGCACACTTATATCTGCCACGCAGGACTCAGAGAATGCATCTCTCCGATCCTTTTTGAAAACCGAATCGTCGGCTTTATTATGATCGGGCAAATTTGCGAAGCAAGCACCCCGTCAAAAGAAAGTGCCGCACTGATCGCAAGCGTTGGGCAACCCCTCGCCGAGGCCTATGGGGAGCTTTCCTCCATCCCCGCCGAAAAGCTCTCCTCAGCCTTTCGCATTCTCGATGCCTGCGCAGGCTATGAGCTGTTGCGTGCCGTTTCCTCCTTCAACGTCCCGCGCATTGACAGAGAGCTTGAAAAGATTGTGCAGGAGAACCTATCGGGTGCGCTCTCTGTTCCCTTTCTTTGTTCGCGTTTGCACCTTTCGCATAACGAAATATACACAGTTTGCAAAGAATACTTTGCATCCACGCCTGCGGAATACATAAAAAGCAGCCGCCTTGCTCATGCAAAGCAGCTGCTCAGAGAAAGCAATCTTCCTATTTGCGAGATCGCCGTTCGATGCGGCATTCCCGATTACAACTATTTTTCAAAGATCTTTAAATCCGCCTTTTCGGAAAGTCCGACCGCCTACCGCCGCCGACACCGAACAAAGGAATAAAACGCTTTCACAAAGGAGAAGCAGACATGAAAGAATACAGAAGCCTTGAGCTTCCGAGAAAAAGCAATAAGAAAAAGGAAGATTATAAATACTTCGTCGGCTCGACCGAGAAGGATCCGCTTTCCTACAAGGCGGGCGAGGCGATGGTTTTTAAGTTCCGCGCAAAGCACGGGGACGACTATCTCCAAATTCCCCTCGTTCGTTATTCCCTGATTGCCGAGGACGGGCAAGCCAAGGAGGACTACGCCGCGTGCGCGGAGGACGGCTGGTTTTATATCGAAGCCTCCATCTCCAAAAACGGCTTCGTTTATTTGAAGGCCAAGGCCTGCGATGCAGAAAAGCAACCCATCGAGGGCATCGAGGAGTTTAACGCAAGCGCAGGGGCTGACGTGCATGAAATCCTTTGCGCCACGAAAACGCCCATAGATTACGCCGCGTTTTGGAGCGCCAATCGCAAAAAGGTGGCGACCACCGAGCCGCAGGTTCTGTTTTGCGAGCGGATCGAGGATGCGAGTCATCCCGATTTTGAGATATACGATATGCGCATCAAGGCGGCAGAGAGCGAATACGCCTCGTTTATTCTCTCCTACCCCAAGGGCGCGAAAAAGGGAAGCCTGAAGCTTGCCATGCTTTTTCAGGGCTACGGCGTCAATCCCGCCACCCCCTGGCCGATGGATGGATACCTGACCGCTCACGTCTGTGCGCACAGCATGCCAAACGGCGAAAGCGAAGAATTTTATCAATCCCTGCGTGACGGCGCGCTGAAGCGCTACGGATTTAACGATGAGGAAAACAAGAGCGGCGAAACCACCTATTTTGTCAAAATGATTTTGAGGGACCTGCAGGTTCTGCACTTTCTCGAAAATCACGAGCTTCTGAACGGCAAGGATTATATTTTCGTCGGAAGCAGTCAGGGCGGCATGCAGGCCTGCAATCTGGCGGCGCAGTTTGAAAAGGCAACCGCCGTGATCATGAACGTGCCCGGCTTTTCGGACGTTATGGGAGACCTGCTTGCGGGCAGGCGCAAAAACGCCATGCCAAAGGGAGACGGCGTTGCCTACTACGATACCGCCGTGGCGGCGCAGCTTTTAAAATGCCCCGCATACATCATTGCAGGGCTTGGCGATCCCCTCTGCAATGCAAGCACGCAGATGGCGCTCTTTAACGCCATCCCCTCGCAAAAATACATCGAATTTTATCAGAACAAGATCCATTCCTTCACAATTCCGTGGGATAACCTCCGCTCCGCACTCGGCGATAAAAGCCTTGCCAAGCGGTATACGGAGCTTACGGATATGTATTACGATTTTAATTAACCGCAAAAGGGGATGGCGCCTCCCCGCGCAAGCGAAAATGACGAAAATCAAATGAAAACTCACTTTTTTGATAAATGAGCTAAAAAATATGATCTAAGGTTGAAATTCTGCGAATTTCTCCATCAAATTTTAGTCATTTTCTATTT
>JAGBCA010000049.1 GCA_017938205.1 Clostridia bacterium | reverse complement strand
TCGCAACGCGTGCAGAGCAATCTTCGCATTTGCACTGATGAGCAAGCTCCTCGATGCAAATTGCTTGATTATAGAAAAAACGAATTCAAACGGAGAAAACCGTAGGTTTTCAACCTCAATACCATTTAAATACCTATATAACAAAAGTGGAGGCACTATTTCAATGTCTCCACTCGTTTTTTATTCGGTTATCCCTAAATGCGAAAGCCCCTTTTTATTGTTTTTTATAAGGAATTACATCTTCGAAAGATAGTCGGAAAGGCGCACAAAATCCTCGGTTGAGAGGCGCTCACCACGTACCGTTTCGGGATGGCCGATCGTTAAAATTGCCTCGGTGATGGTTTCCTTCGAATATTGCGACAGCTTTGCGGACAAGGCATTGACGAGGGTTTTACGGCGCATTTCAAAGGCGGCGCGGATCAAAGAAAAGAAGAGTTTTTCATCTTTCGGATGATATTTTTTGGCAGAAAAAAGATCGATACGGATCACCGCGCTATCCACCTTGGGTGCGGGAAGGAAGCATCCTGCGGGAACCTTGAACAAACGGCGGGTTTCGCCGTAGTAGCCGAGAACGGCGGTGATCGCACCGTAATCCTTGCTCCCTGCTTTACTGCAAAGACGAGAAGCCACCTCGTTTTGCACCATAACGGTGATCGACGAGAAAGGCACGCCCGACTCTAACAGGCGCATGAGGATCGGCGTTGTAATATAATAAGGAAGATTTGCGCAGACCGAAACGGGACGTCCCTCACCGTACTTCTCTACCAGCGCGGCAAGATCGGTTTCCATCACGTCGGCATTGATGACCGTGACGTTATCGTGCTCAGCCATGGTTTTTGCAAGTACGGGGATCAAGCCTTTATCGATCTCGATCGCAACCACGCGCGCATAGCGCTTGGCGAGTGCATCCGTAAGGCATCCTATACCGGGACCGATCTCGATGATCAGACTATCCTCTCTATCGCAGCACATATCTGCGATGTCCTCCGGGATCATCGGATTGATCAGAAAGTTTTGGCCAAATTCCTTACGAAAGGAAATGCCGGCATCCTCCATCAGGGAGCGAATGACGTTTATATTACAAAGGTTCACGCTATCACCTCTTTTTTCTAATATAAAGCGGATAAAAAAATCCAAGTCCGAAGACTTGGATTTTTTGGAGCTGGTAGCCGGACTCGAACCGGCGACCTGTTGATTACGAATCAACTGCTCTACCAACTGAGCCATACCAGCGCCTAACGCATTATATTTTAACATTTTTCACGGCATTTGTCAAGTGCTTTTCATCATTTTTCTTTAATTTATAATTTTATTTTGAATTTTTATCTTTTTTTCAATTCCCTCTTGACAAACACCTCAAAATCCGCTATAATCTAATTGTTAAGATTTTCAAGTTTTTAACAAAGTTAATAATTTTGGAGGTTTACTATGGACACGAAGCTTTTGGTTGTGGATGATGACAGAAATATTTGTGATATTCTGAAGATGTATTTTGAGAACGAGGGCTATAAGGTTAAGACTGCAAACGACGGCGCGGAGGGCGTAAATTGCTTTAAGATGTTTGAGCCCGATCTCGTGCTTCTTGACATTATGATGCCCAAGAAGGACGGCTGGCAGGTTTGCCGCGAGATCCGAGAGGTTTCCTCTAAGCCTGTTATTATGATCACCGCAAAGGGTGAGGTCTTTGACAAGGTGCTCGGCCTTGAGTTGGGTGCTGACGACTTCATCGTTAAGCCCTTTGATATGAAGGAGCTTTCCGCAAGAGTGAAGGCCGTTCTCCGCCGCTACAATGCACACACGCAGACCGCGGACGAAGAGGTTGTTAAGTTTGAAAACATTGAGATCAGCCTGCAGAGATATGAGCTGAAGCTCAAGGGTAAGTCCATTGACATTCCGCCCAAGGAGCTGGAGCTTCTCTACTTCCTTGCCTCCAACTGCAACCGTGTTTTCACGCGCGATCAGCTGCTGGACAAGGTTTGGGGCTTTGATTATCTCGGCGACTCCAGAACCGTTGACGTGCACGTAAAAAGACTTCGCGAGAAGCTTGAGGGTGCTTCGGATAAGTGGATTTTGAAGACCGTTTGGGGCGTTGGCTACAAATTCGAAACTTTGGTATAAGCGGCTATCGTCTTTTGGCATAATCGAAGAAAAAATTATAGAGGCATTGTGTTTACACAGTGCCTCTATAATTTTTATTATGCAAGCTTTGCGCAGCTGAGCGCTTCGATGAGAGCCTCGCGGGATGCGCCGCAAAGGTACGCCTTATCCGAAACTGAGATCACGGCATTGCCGTTTTCCTCTGCGATCGGCAATGCGCTGCCGCAGAACTCATCCTTATAGGTAATGGCCTTTGCATCTAAGGGGAGCGCAAGTCTTCCCTCTCCCTTTTTGTGCCAGAGCGTTGCGTACGCCTTGCCCTCGTATTCAAAGGTATAAGCGGTGATGCCATCGGGCGTATTCTTCACGCGATCGTACGGAACGAGCGCGTAGCCCTTTTCGAGCTTTAAGAGCGTGTGCTCCTGCTCATGGCTGCGAAGGGCAAGCTTTTGCTCCTCGGTGAGCATCGGGCGGTATTCCTCCCAACGGCGGATGACCTCAAAATTGTCCTTCGTGCGGGGATTTTGCTCTACCTCGGGAAGGTCCAGAAGCATCGTAACGGGACAATCCCAGGACGCGGCACGACTCGTGCCAAACTCGTAAATATCCGGCTCGGTTTCCACGTAATACTTCCACCAACCGAAGTTCACACGCGTGAAGTCCTCGCGCATATGCTTTGCCTCGTGGAACGGAAACTCCAGGATCAGATCCTTGAAGGTTTCGCAGGGGAAGATATCAAATGCATTGCCACCGCTGAGATAATGCCAGCCAAAGTGCGTTTTGGCCGCACCCTCGCAATACAACGTTGGATGATCAAACCTTTTGATCACGCGATACTGCGCGTTGGAAACGTGATAATCGAAGGGAGCTTTTGCGCCCTCAGAGCCGTCCATATAGCAATAATCAAAGCCAAGATTATAAAAATGCGCAAGCTTTTCTGCCACCTCATCTGCCAGAGAAGAATCCTGGTCGAGATATACGCTCGTTGCGCCAAACTCCGAAACATCCAGCGTGCCGCCGATCTGACCGAGGGGATGCTCTGTGACGATCGTATTGAAATGACCGCGCTTACAGCCAAGGAATGCATAGGGGGGCTCCTTGGTGTAGCTCTCATAATGGATCAACTCACCGCCAAACTGCAAAACGCGGCAATCCTCCTGCATCGGCGCATCCGCCGTAGGCTGCTCAACGTAGATCACCGCATCCTCCTTGCCAAGAGGCTTTGCGAGAGTGAAGTGGCGCGTAAGATGCAATCTGTGATCCGCAACGGGGGTGACGTAGCGGCTCTCGATACCAATATGCGTTTGCAGGAAATGGAAGCCTGCCATCATACCCGCATCATGAACCTTTTTCAGAACGTATTTCAGATCCTCGTCGCCGTTTGGATACTCGTCGTTATAATCGTAGTTACCGCAAAGACGGTATCCGCTCGATTTCTTGGTAAAGCAGGTGAAATAGAACAGGATGCCGCTCACACCGGCTTGCTTTGCAAGATCAATGATATGATCGATATTGGTAGGATCTGCATGGTATGTCCAGAAGGTGGATCGATTCAGCTTGCCGCTTCTGCGGCTCTCAACACCGCGCGGGAGGCCAAGATCCTTTTCCATCACATCCATAGCATCCAGGAAGGTCTCCTTCCCCTCTGCCACGATCAAGGCGCAGGTGCAGCCGACAAGCTCGATACCGCGCACGGCATCGGCGGTCAAGATCAGCGCATCCTTTCTCTTCTCGTGGTGGATGCTGGCAGCGGGCGAGGTGGCAACCACGGCAACCGCCGCGCTCTCATCCCATGTAACGTTCAGCCATTCTCCGAAATTAGCCATTCTCTTCACGGGAAGAGAGAGCAGACGGAAGGAAGCAACGGGCGGAATATCCATATTCAGCTTCTGCTTCGTGGTTGGGCCTACGCAGAAATCCTTGTCCGTGATAATAAATTCAGCCAGTCGGAAAAGGATATATTCATCCTTGATATCCACCTCTACGGCGGCACCAAAGGTGACGAGATCAAAATGCAGGATCAGGCGATCCCCCTCCAAAGCAAGGCTCCTTGCCGCAAACGTGGTGCGCTTATTAGGATACATGAGCTTGATCTCATTGTTATAGGGGCGCTCCTCCGTCAAGGAAAAAAGGGGACAAAGCTCCTCCTTATCCAAGAGCTCGCGCCCGCTTGCCTTCACAACAAGGCTACGAACGACTGCATCTTCGGTGGCGGTGAGACGAAGGTGGCGATTTTCAATGACGATACACCCACTCGCATCGCGGTACATTCCTTTTTTCTGCATAGAAAAAATTCCTTTCGCTTATAATTTACATCAGATCCTCGAAATATCCGTGATATTTAAACTCCACGGAGCTTTTCGGGAATAAAAATTTATAAAGCTCTGTGCAATAATCATCCGTCATGGAAGCCAGATAATCGATAACGATCTGGTTCGGCTCGGTATCAAGATACGAGCCATCCTTGGCAGCATAATGGTTGTTCAACACAAAATCGATATGGTGCTTGAAGATCGGGGAGCTCTTCTTCCCTGCCTTCAGATCAGAAAGCATCTGCAGATACAGCCTCTGCATCACGGGCTTGACCGTTTCAGAGAGCACCTTTTCTACCTTTTCGATCTTATAGATCTGCTTATAGTTGATTCGCTTCGCTTCGCGAAGCCCCGCATAATGCTCGGCATCCATGGTGATATAGGGCTTGCCGTAGCTGTGCTCGATGATATTGACCATCAGATTGTTGATGATCTCGGGGTTGGCCGTGCCGATCGCAGAGCCCTCAATATCCGTGGGCGATTCCACGAGATTCGCCTTTTGGGCATCCAGACGGTCTCTTCCAAGGTATGCAATGATATCGCAAACGCGAACAACACACCCCTCCAGCGTAGACGGAATGATCTTCACAATGTTACTCTCATCCACGTAGCAGCTCTCGACCATGGCGTCAAACGCCTCGAAGCTCGGCATCTCGGCGGGGCGATACTCGCTCATCTCAAACTCGCCGTTATGCGTGATGATGCCGTCCAAGGTATCCAGCGTGATATTCAGAGGAAAGATCCCGTCCAGCACGCGCACGCTGTGCACGTTGTGGTTAAAAAATCTTCCCGTTTCTGCTTGGTAGATCTCGCTGATAAAGCGCTCACCCGCATGGCCGAAGGGGGTGTGGCCAATGTCATGACCAAGTGCAATGGCTTCGATCAGATCCAGGTTCAGATTCAGCACCGAGCCGATAGAGCGCGCGATACGCGAAACAAGCTGCACATGCAAGGCTCGGCGGGTAATATCGTCATTTTTATAAAAGGAAAAGACCTGCGTTTTATCCGTATAACGATTGTAATAAGGGCTGTGCATGATCTTATCCACGTCACGAAGATATGCGGGACGCCAGATCGACTCACGATCCTGATCGGGGATGCGACGCTTGGCAAGTGCACTTTTGGCGGCAAAGGTAGGGCGATTGCCCGTTTTGATATCCTGCTCAATTCTCTCACTGAGCTCGGGAGAAAGCTTTTCGTATTTTGACATGCGGTAAACTCCTTTTTCTCTCGATGTTCTTTCTGTTTTTAGTTTACCATATTTTTCTTTTTCCGTCAAGATATTTTTATATGCTTTCCCTAAGGCTATTATACACGATTTTTATTGGATTGTATTTGAAAAATAGTTGCATTTATTTGCACAATCGTAAATTTGTTTAAAATAAAAAATGAGGAAACAGAAATCTGCTTCCTCATTTTCAAAATTATTCCAAAATCATTTTGTGATCCTACGGCGAAAAAGAGAGTGCATGACGATCAGCCCAATGGAATATCTACCGTTGGAAGATGCACGCCGGGCTTACCGCCCGTTTCTGAGCTTCCCGGATCGCCGCTACCGGAATCATTCGCATTATCCAGCGCGATCAGCGTTATCATCACGGCAATAGCCGCCACGACAAGCCCGATCACAAACCAAATCTTCCATTTAAGCTTTATGCGTCTCATAACGGCCTCCTCTTTTCGTGAATGTAGGGTACAAGCGAAAATTATTTGCTAAGTCTTGCCTCAAGAGCAGCAAGCTCCTCGTAAAGCTCGGCAGGAACTCTTGCACCAACCTGTGCGTAGAACTCGTGGATACCCTTGCAGTCCTCAAGCCAAAGCTCCTTATCTACAGAGAGCAGGCCCTTCAGAGTATCGATAGAGATGTCAAGCCCCTCAATATTGATATCCTCAGCCTTGGGAACAAAGCCGATGGGCGTTTCAACCGCATCAACCTTACCCTCACAACGAGCCAGGATCCACATAAGAACGCGCATATTGTCGCCGAAGCCGGGCCAGATGAAGTGACCCTCGTCATCGGTTCTGAACCAGTTCACGTGGAAGATCTTGGGAGCATTTGCGGCAACCTTTCCCATCTTGAGCCAGTGTGCCCAGTAGTCACCCATATCGTAGCCAACGAAGGGACGCATTGCCATGGGATCGCGGCGAACCACGCCTACGGCACCTGCTGCTGCTGCAGTGGTCTCGGAGGCCATGATGGAACCTACGAATACACCGTTCTGCCAGCCGGTGGACTGATATACCAGGGGAGCGGTCTTTGCACGGCGGCCGCCGAATACGATCGCGCTGATCGGAACGCCTGCGGGATCGTCAAACTTATCGGAGATGCAGGGGCAGTTTGCTGCCATTGCGGTAAAGCGGGAGTTGGGATGAGCCGCATAGGTGGACTTATCCTTCTTATCGAACTTGGAAGCATCCCAGGGCTTACCCGTCCAGTCAATTGCCTTCTTGGGAAGATCGTTGTTAAGGCCCTCCCACCAAACGGTGTTGTCCTCAAGGTTGTGACATACGTTGGTGAAGATGGTATCACGCATAGCGGTGTGCAGAGCGTTGGGGTTGGACTTCTCGTTGGTACCGGGAGCAACGCCGAAGAAGCCGTTCTCGGGATTTACTGCCCAGAGTCTGCCATCCTTGCCGACACGAAGCCAAGCAATATCGTCACCTACGCACCATACCTTGTAGCCCTGATTCTTATACAGAGCGGGAGGAATGAGCATTGCCAGGTTGGTCTTACCGCAGGCAGAGGGGAAAGCGGCACTGATGTACTTCACCTCGCCCTCGGGATTCTCGATACCGAGGATGAGCATATGCTCGGCCATCCAGCCCTCCTTGCGACCAAGGTAGGAAGCAATACGAAGCGCAAAGCACTTCTTACCAAGAAGAACGTTACCGCCGTAAGCAGAGTTAACGGACCAGATGGTGTTATCCTCGGGGAAGTGGCAGATGTAGCGGTTCTCGGGATCTACCTGTGCACAAGCGTGCAGACCCTTGATGAAATCAGCCTTATCACCGAGAGCCTCAAGAACGTTCAGACCAACGCGGGTCATGATCAGCATGTTAAGAACAACGTAGATAGAGTCGGTCAGCTCGATGCCGTACTTTGCAAAATCAGAGCCGACAACAGACATGGAATACGGAATTACGTACATGGTCTTGCCGGTGTAAGAGCCCTTGTAAAGCTTGGAAAGCTTTGCATAGCACTCCTTGGGATCCATCCAATAGTTGATGTTACCGGCATCCTCCTTCTTGGAGGTGCAGATAAAGGTTCTGTCCTCTACACGAGCTACGTCGTTAACCGCAGTTCTGTGCAGATAGCAGTTCGGCAGCTTCTCCTCATTGAGCTTGAAGAGCTCGCCCGTAGCAAGCGCCTGCGCACGAAGCGCCTCTGCCTGCTCCTCGGAACCGTCGATCAAAACGATGTTGGCGGGATTCACCATCTCAGCCATCTCGGCGATCCACTGGTTGACAAACTTGTTGTTTGTTACGTTGGTGTTCATTCGTATATCTCCTTATTTTTTATTATCGGACCAATCGGTACTCGCAGATCTTTCTACCTTTCTATTATAATATACGCGCACGAAAGGAGAAAAGCCAAACTTTCCACGATTAGATTATACCACATACATTTTAATTTTGCAAGAACTATTGAAAATTATTTTCAATTTATATAAATCGACATAACAAAGAAAAAAACGGCAAGAGATTTTGGCACTCTTCCCTATTCTTTTTTCATTTCCCCAACGAAAAGCGCGTTGGCGGCAAATTGCGGCAAATGCGAAAAAGGAAGAAACCTGCCGCTCGGTGGCGGTATTTGTCGTATTGTCTGCAAAATTGGTTAATTTTACCATTTTACTTCAAAAAACTTTGTCTATTCTTTTGCGACTTTGCCTCTTGCATTTATTTCCATATTATGGTAAAATTGTATTGCTTCCAAAATTTTCCAGAAAAAGAAAAAATTCAACAACAAGGAGACGAAAAAATGGAAAACAATGCAAAAATTTTGATCTGCACAGAGAATGCTGAAGAAAGAAAAGGCCTGGTCACGGGTCTTCAGAAGCACGGCTTTTGTGCCGTGGATGCTATCGACGCGCCCGACCGGGCCTTGCGTATGATTGAAAAGGAAGGCTACGACGTTGTGGTGACCGATCTCTGGATGAGCGGCATGGATGGGATCGGACTGATCCGCGCCGCCACCGAAGCTAAGTCCGAGGGATTGCCTGCCTTTATTCTGCTCTCCCCCATCAATAAGCCGAGCATTCTGATCGAGGCCTCCGAGGCCGGCGCGGATATATGCCTGCTCAAGCCCGTGGAGCTCTCCTCTTTGGTTGGACATATCCGTTCGCTCGCGAGGGGCAGAAGCATCAGCGAGGGACACTATCATGCGCCGACGGCAGATCTTGAGGCGCAGGTGACGAAGGTGATCCATCAGATCGGCGTGCCTGCACATATCAAGGGATATCAATATCTGCGCTTCGCCATTCTCATGACGATCGACGACAGCGACGTGATCAACTCCGTGACGAAGGTTCTCTATCCCACCGTTGCCAAGAAATATCAAACAACGACCTCGCGCGTTGAGCGTGCGATCCGCCATGCGATCGAGGTAGCGTGGGACAGAGGTGACGTTGACACCCTCAATTCCTATTTCGGTTACACGATCCAGAACTCGCGCGGCAAGCCGACGAATAGCGAATTTATCGCCATGATCGCAGACAATCTTCGCTTAAAATATAAATATTCAATGGTATAATTTGCGGCAGAATACCTTATTTCTTGCCGAGCTTGGTAAACTCCAGGGTTTCTCCATCCGTCAAGAGAACGACCGTTCCGTCCTGATCGGTGCGATAGATTTCGGCATCGATCCCCGTAAGACGGGTAATCACGGGACTGTGGGGATGCCCATACGAATTGTCTACACCGCAGCAAATAACGGCGTAATCGGGATCCACAAGCTCCAAAAAGCTCTGCGAAGAGGAGGTCCGCGAGCCGTGGTGGCCGACCTTTAAAACGTCTGCTCCAAGATCCGCGGCCGTATACCTTGCCACCATCTGTGCCTCGGAGGCGGCTTCGGCATCACCCGTGAAGAGGATGCTTCTCTCCCCGTATTGCATACGGAGAACGACACTGTAGTCATTGGTATCCGAATAATTTTCCTCCAGCGGCGCAAGGATGCGGAAGGTGGCGTTTTTCAGCGTATAATCGTCTCCCACCTCAGGGAGAAGCACGTTGACATTCTTATTCTCAAGGGCAGCGACCGTGCGCTCAAAGACCTTCGTGGTTTTCGTGCAGTCCGGCATGATGCAGTTTTTGACATCAAAGGTATTGATCACCTCGGGTGCGCCTCCGATGTGATCCGCATCGGGATGGGTAAGCACCAGGTAATCGATCACGGTGACACCGAGATTCTTTATGTAATCAAGCATATAATCCTTATGCTCGTCGTCCGGCCAGTTTCCCGTATCGATCATCATGGTTTTATCTCCATCCAGAATGAGGATGGCATCCGCCTGATCCACGTCTATAAAATGGATGGCAAGCTCGCCTTCCGTCGGCGTTGGCGATTGCGGTTTATCGGGCGGCCCTTCCACGTTTCCGGGGCCTTCGGGAAACAAGTCGGATGGAAATCCCGCACAGCCGCCGAAGGATAAGCTAAGAGCAAGGATCAAAAGAAGCGAAAGCAAAAGCCTCGGTATACGTTTCATAGCAACTCTCCTTTATATTCAATTGAAATAACGGCGGCCCTCCATCGCGCGGTAAAGCGTTACCTCATCCGCATACTCAATATCACCGCCCACGGGAATACCGTATGCGAGGCGGGAAACGTATACGCCCGAGGGCTCTAAAATACGCGCAAGGTAGGCGGCGGTAGTATCTCCCGCCGGCGTGGGGTTGGTTGCGATAATGATTTCCTTCACCTCTCCCCCTTCAAGACGGGAAAGAAGCTCCTTGATCTTCAGCTTATCGGGCGTGATGTTATCTAAGGGTGCGAGCGCACCGCCAAGCACGTGATACGTGCCGCGATAGCCGCGCACGCGCTCCATTACCATCACGTCCTTTGCATTTTCAACAACGCAGATCACCGAGGGATCTCGGCTCTCGTCCTTACAGATATCGCAGATCTCCTCGGTGCAAAGACCTTGGCAGATCGGACAGGTATGCACGTCTCGCTTGGCACCGAGGATCGCATCCGCAAAGCGTGCGGCCTCCTCCTCGGAAAGCTCCAGCATAGCGAAGGCGTAGCGCGCGGCGCTCTTCCCTCCCACACCCGGCAAGCGGCGAAATTCCTCGATCAAGCGTTGAATGGGGGCTATAAATTCTGCCATGGCGATCAGAACAGGCCGGGCATTCCCATGCCGCCCAGGGCACCAAGGCTACCCGTGATCTTCTGCATTTCCTCGGCACTGATCCTCTCAACCTTACCGATGGCCTCATTCATTGCGGCAACGATCAGATCCTCAAGCGTCTCAATATCGTCGGGATCCACGATCTCCTCGGAAAGCTTAACGGAGAGGATCTCCTTCTTTCCGTTGATCTTCACGTTTACAACGCCGCCGCCTGCAGAAACCTCGTATTCTGCGGCCTCCAGCTCCTCCTGCTTTGCGGCCATATCCTCCTGCATTTTCTGCGCCTGCTTCAGCATGGACTGCATATTGGAGGGGCCTCCGCCCATTCCCTGCGGTAATCTTACTTTCATCGTTTATATCTCCTTTTATATTTTATTCTAAAGAAACAAATCAGAAGCTTTCCAGCTCGGCTGCAAGGTTCATCAAGGGTCCGTCACTCTTTTCCTTGATCTGCAGAGTCAGCCCTGTGATAGGAAGTCCTTCCACCTCTGCGATCGCGCCCTTGACGAGCGTGATATCCTCCGCCGAGGCGGCAAGGCTTTTTGCAAAGAAGGGCTTCATCGTGATCGTGAAGACGGTTCCCGCTTGCTCCACCCTTGCACCGATAAATTTCGCGGAAAGGGGGCGTTTGAGCTCACCGATGCGCTCGATCACGCGATTCCAGCGCTCGTATACGCAGGCGGCCGCCTGCGAAGGAGCGGCCTTTTCCTCCGTCTCGGGCGCATTTTCGCTCACCGCGGGGGTAATGCTTGGCTCCTCACGGACGACGGAAACAGCCTCCTCGGAGGGAGCGGCTACTCCGCCGGCACTGATAGATATCTTCATTCTTGATATCTCACGCTCTGCCTGCTCAAGCCGCACAAAAAGCGCCTCTGCCGTTGCCATCAGCTTCGGCTCGCACATACGCGTTAAGGCGATCTCGGCCACGCTGCGCTTGGACTCTCCCGCTCTTTGCATATCCGAAAGAGCCGCGGACAGAAGGCTCGTGTGGTAATAGATCTTCTGCATGGAGAATTTTGCGCACAACGCCTTCAAGGCGGCGTACTCATCCTCCGTCAGATCCAGATAAGCCTTGGCATCGGGATAGTTTTTCACGACCATCATATCACGGTAGGCATCCAGAAGATCCTGCCAGAACACCGAAAGATCCGCACCCGAGAGCACGACCTCGGCGATCACGTCATAGGTAGCAACGAAATTACCGTCCGCCAGCGCGGCCAAAATACGGTACGCCGCATCGCGGTTGCCCGATCCGACCGTGGCTCGCACGAGCGCGGCATCCACGGTTTTATGCGAGCCTGCGCAAAGCTCCAAAAGGCTTACGGCATCACGCATACCGCCAAGCGAGGCACGAGCGATCACACGCGCACCGTCCTTGAGAAGATCGATCCCCTCGGCCTCTGCGATCTTCGCAAGCCGCTGCATGATCACCTCCGTTGGAATACGCTTGAAATCAAAGCGCTGACAACGGGATACGATCGTGGTGGGCAGCTTATGAAACTCGGTGGTTGCGAGGATAAACACGACGTAGCGCGGAGGCTCCTCCAGCGTTTTCAGAAGCGCGTTGAAGGCCGAGCCCGACATCATATGCACCTCGTCGATGATATACACACGGTATTTCAGCTCGGCGGGCAAAAACGCGATCTCCTCCTTAAGGTCACGCACGTTATCCACGCCGTTGTTGCTCGCCGCATCCATTTCAATCACGTCCGTGGCACGGCCGCTATCGATGCTTTTGCAGGCGTTGCAGCAATTGCAGGGATTTCCGTTTCTCGGATTCTCGCAGTTGACCGCCTTGGCAAGGATCTTGGCACAGCTCGTTTTTCCCGTTCCGCGAGAGCCGCAGAAGAGATACGCGTGCGATATTTTATTTTGCATGACCTCATATTTGAGAATATCCGTGGTCGCATTCTGACCGCAAACATCGTCAAAATCCACGGGTCGCCATTTTCTGTAAAGCGCGCGATAATCCGACATTTCTACCTCCTGCAAAGCATCCAAATAAAAAGAAAAGCGCAGACGGAGCAAGCGATGTGCGACCGCCTTTGCCGTATACGCATTTTCATTGATATTGCTCTGTGCGTCAGATAGAGCCATACACCCCCATGTCGAATATACTCTTACGCACGGTAACCGCCCCTTCTGCTCCGGACAGGCACCCCTGCGGCACACACGGTAAACCGCTTAATGCTGCTTGGTTCCCCACCTGACATGGTTCACGGCCTCGCATTGCGCAAGACCCATCCTTCAACACAGAAAAAGACAGTGCAGACTACACAAGAGCAACCCTCGAAGGGGGAATGAATCCCTGCTATAGCGGATTTCAGGTACAAGGCACCGCTACCGCCCCGACTGGTATGACTCCATCTGACGCACAGAACGCTGCATTTTACAGCTATGATTTTCAGTTATTATATTATAACAGATATTTTCGAAAAATACAAGTATTTTATAAAATTTCTTTTAAGGCGTTACGAAGCCGCCGCTGAGATTCAGGATCTCGCCCGTTATGAAGCCTGCATCCTCCGAGCAAAGGAAAAGTGCGGCGCGGGCAACCTCCTGCGGCTTGCCGAGGCGGGAAAGCGGCGTTTCCTCCTTCAGCGCACAAAGATCCTCCTCGGAAAGCGTGCGGTTCATATCCGTTTCGATCACGCCCGGCGCGATCGCATTCACGGTGATGCCGCTGGGCCCGACCTCCTTGGCGAGTGCCTTCGTGAAGCCGATAAGCCCCGCCTTGGTAGCGGAATAGTGCACCTCGCAGGAGGCACCAACGAGCCCCCACATGGAGGAGATATTCAGGATCCGCCCCTTCCCTCTTCGGATCATGGCAGGCAAAACGGCACGCGCATAGAGAAATGGCGCTGTGAGATTGATGCGAAGAAAACGCTCCCACTCCGCCGTAGCGATGTCCGTAAGGAGTGAAAATCCTGAAACAGCGGCGTTATTGATCAGGCAATCAATTTCTCCGAAGGCGCTTTCGGCGGCCTTGACGGAAGAAAGGATCTCGCTTTCACTTTCCGCATCCGCACGAATGGCAAGCGCACCCGTGGCGGCAGAAAGTGCCTTTGCCTCGGCTTCCGAGCGAAGATAGGTGAAGGCGACCTGCCACCCCTCTGCCGAAAACAGCTCCACCATCGCGCGGCCGATACCGCGAGAGCCACCCGTGATCAAAACACTGCGCATAAAAAAAGATCCCCCAAAAACTCGTCTTGCTTGCCCCGAAGGGCTTTTCTTATATTTTATACCTTTTTTTAAAAAAAGTCAACTGCAGATTTACCGTTGCAAAACGGAGCGTATTGTGATACAATAAGATCATGCGGCCATCACCGAAAGAAAGGAGCAAAGCCATGATCCTCATCGTTCATCCAACACTCAAGCACGCCAAGCAGGCGGCGGATATTTTTTATTACATGGGAATCCCCGCCGTTGCCAGACGGCCAAAGGAGGCATTATCGGAAATCTCACTTTGCTACCGTGCCGTTCTGCTCTGCCATCCGTCTGCGCTTCCTGCGCCCGAGGATTATTTAGAGCGAATGCGCAGTCTCTGCGGCGGCGTTCCCATCTTTTCGCTTGCGGAGGATATGCAAGATCACGCGCTTTCGCCGCTCTTTTCCCTCACCTTTGATGCGACCTCCTATTCCTCTCATATTTTCTCGAGGATCCGAGCGTACCAGGAGAGCCACAGCCTTCCCCTGCTTGGGAGCTACACGCTGGCAGGCTTATGTCTTGATTGTGATGCGAAGCGTCCCTATTACTGCGATCGCCCCGTGGATTTTACCAAAACCGAGGCTATGATCCTGCGATACCTGATCCGAACCTATCCCGAAAGCGCAGACGTGCATCATATTCTGCGCTACGCCATGCGTCCGGACAATCTCTCCGAGCCTGCAAGCATCCGCACACACATCTGGAGCATCAACCGAAAATTCATCGCCGTCACCGGACGGCGGCTGATCACCTCTCTCCCCGGCGAGGGCTACCGGATCGTGACGCCCGAGGTGGAGGCGGCACTAATATAAACGTAAAAAGCAGAGAAAGGCTTCGAAACGGAAGCACTTCTCTGCTTTTTTATTATCAACAGCCATTTCCGCGTTTTTTATAACACTCAATCACACGAACGATCGAGGCGATCTCTTCATCAGAAAGTCCTTCCACCGAGACGGTTTTTGTTATAGGAATGCCAAGAAGATAATCGGTGGACACCTTAAAGAGCAAAGCAAGCTCTACAAGGCACTGGGTGGATGGAACGGAAATTCCCATCTCCCACGCATTGACACCCGAACGCGTTACCCCAAGACGGCGCGCAAGCTCCGCCTGCGTTATCCCTGCGGTTTCTCTGAGAGTTTTGATTCTTTCTGCAATCACGCACTTCACCGCCTTTCTTCTTTTATTATAATACCATCAAAAGGATTTTTCATTATCAAATTGATATTTATACTTGACACCCGCTCATAAAAGTGATATAATTTAAAGCAATGGCGACTTTTATCGATTCTGCAAGGCGAATTGGCGGCTTAGCGATCGTCGGTTTGCTTGCGGTAAAATGAGAGCGCCAAAAAAAGAAAGGCGTGCTTTTCAGAGCACGAGGTAAAAAAAATGAATCTAAACAAACAGACACTCACAAAGAGCTTGGTTTATCTGGCACTTTCACTCATGCTGGTAAATTTCATTCTGCTCTTTCTTCCCTGCATCGAATACAGAATGCCAAGCTATAAAGAAACCACTATCTTTGGCACGGAGTATAAGGGATGGTATACGGAGGGTGTATCTCCTTTTAAGATCGTAATTCCCGCGGTCGTATTCGGTCTTCCGCTCGCACTGTCGATTCTTACTTATTTCAGCAGCAGAAGCACGCAGCTCAATCGAATTACAAGTGATACGGTAACCCAACCGTCGCGTTTCTTGCTTTTGAAGTTTGGTGCGATCGTGAACGTTGCAACGATTTATATTGCCAATGCTTTTTTCTCGGATGAGGTGTCGTTCTATGAAAAGTACGGCAGTTATTGTAAGATCACCGGTGGTGGATACGCAGGCATTATCCTCTCAATAGCACTCTTTATCGTGCTGTTCGTTCTCACAATTCTTTCAAAAACAATGATAAAACCCGAAGCAGAAACAATTCACGGCGATGTGGCAACAGAAGAAATTGCAGATTCCCTCGTCCAAAATCCCGAAGATAAAAAAGGCGAAGATATACCGGAAGACCAAAAGGAGAATATAGAAAATGCGTAAGATTCTGATTTTTATTTGTATCATTGCAACGCTGTGCTCAACGCTCGTTTCCTGCGGCGTAAAAGAACCGTCCGAGGGCGGCGGCTCCGTGACACCTCCTGCTACTAAAACAAATGAGGAGCTGATCGAGGAACGGATCACCTCTTTTTTAACAGCTTACAACAACGGTGATATGGAGGCCACCATGGCTTGCTTAACCGCGAAGCAACGCAATGCGATGCAAGCGCTTTTAAACCTTTTGGAAAGTCTTACAGGAAGCTTGGCCGGTGTTTCTGTTGATCTTTCGGATCTTTTTTCCTTGGGTGTTGCAACGGGAGAGGATACTTATATTCAGTTGAAAATTAAAAAAATCGAAATTGAAAATTCTCTAAGCGCCATTGCCACTGCGACGATGAATCTTGATGGCGAGGGCGAAGAAACGATTTATTTCATTATGGCGTATGAAAACGGCGGTTGGTATATCAAGGATATGACGGATAAAATCGAACCAACCGTTGATGGGCTGAAAATTAAAGATCTCTCTGCTTTTTATCGTGGCACTGCCAACATTCAATTTGAGATGAACGGAAAAACGTATTCCGGTATTATAAACACCGAAGGAGAAATTATTTATTACTGCGAAAAAGGATCCTTCTCGTGGCTCAGGAGCGAAAACGGCTATGGACTTGTTATTTCCGATGGCGACGATAATCAAAAAAGCTACACTTGGTATAACAACGAAGGCGAAATCATTAAAACCATGACCAACGATGCTTTTGATGAAATCCTTAGCCCCTGGTATAATTATGATTTAATGTTGGTATATAAAAACACATCAACCATCTCAAAAGAAGAACATTCTTACGGGCTGTTAGACTATAAGGGCGACTGGGTAAAGCCTTTAACCGCCGAACCACAATTAAACGGCTTTTATGGACTCTACATGCATATAGGGGGCGGAATTTTTGTTGCATCCAGCAGTAATCGTGAATTCCATTATGTTTATAACAGTAATACCGGTCAGTCCTATTGTTTGAATCATGTTTTTATTCATTATGAGAGTTATTTTTCTCAAGGTGTTATCTACTGTCAAAGAACGAGCAAATACGGAAACGATTATCCTCCATATTTTGCCTTTTACCCCGACGGAACAGTGGAAGAGGTTCCCGCTTTCACTTTTGCATATAACGCTCTACTCGTCAACAACCGAGGTGAATATATGAGCATCTATGATCACGAAAGCAAAACTACGCACGTATATGAATCTTTTCCAAAGAGCATGTTCAATGACATTAAATTCGAAAACGATCTCGCTCTTATTATTTTAAAGGGCGCGGACGGCAAAAAATACTTTACCGTAATTGACAAGGAATGCAATCAAAAATTTGACCCCATCGTTTGTCAAAGTGCTTATATAAATGAGGATAAAATCGTTTATAGCATTCCAAGTGATAGCGGTGAATACATTTATGAAATGATAGACGCCAACGGAAACGTTATTATATCAAAAGAACAGGGATATACATATATGAGCGGTTTTTATCATGGAATCACCCTCGTTAAAAAGGGAGATGAAGGTTTTTATATGGACACAAACGGAAACACCGTCACCATCAAGCTACCAAAATCCAAATAACTAAAAACATATTGAACAAGCCTCTTTTCATACCTTGAAGAGAGGTTTGTTTTTTGTTTTTGGAGGTATACCGTCATGCGTTTTTCCAACATCTTATTCCGCTTTCTTTCCCTCGTGCTGGGGCTTTCGCAAAACCAGAGCTTTCCTCCGCCGCTTTCGGCGGCGGAGGAGCGGGCGCTTTTTGCCAAGATGAGGGAGGGCTCGCGCCTGGCGCGGGATCGCATCATTGAGCATAATTTGCGCCTTGTTTCGCACATAATAAGGAAGTATTATTCCTCCTATCCCTCTCCCGACGATCTTCTCTCCATCGGCAGCCTCGGACTGATCAAGGCCGTGGACACCTTTCGCTACGAGGTGGGGGCGCGGTTTGCTACGTATGGGGCGAAATGCGTGCAAAACGAAATTCTCATGTTTTTCCGCAGTCAGAAAAAGATGGGATGCGAGGTTTCCATCCACGAGACGATCGATATGGACAGAGACGGAAATCCCCTTACCTATCTTGACATTATCAGTGTGCCCGATACAATCACGGAAACCGTGGATCTCTCCGTGCATTTAGAGAGGATCCGCTATCTGATCGATCGGGTGCTGGATGAGCGGGAGAAGCAGATCATCGTTTTGCGATACGGCCTGCAGGGCTATGCGCCAAGAACGCAGCGCGAGGTTGCAACGTATCTCAAAATTTCGCGCTCTTACGTTTCGCGCATTGAAAAAAAGGCGCTTGAAAAGCTGCGAGAAAGCTTTGGAAAGCGGCCGGATTTTGACGATTAAAATTTTTATGTATAGAAACGGTGCATCGGGAAAAACTAACATCGGGCACTTAGAATTTAAGAAAAATATAAGCCAATAAAGAAAAGGCAAGGTAAACAAAATGTCCGTAGTGAACAAAATTGCTTTGGTGATTGCGATCATCGGCACACTGAACTGGGGATTGGTTGGTCTTTTCTCCTTTGATGCGGTTGCTTGGATCGCGGGAGGCGCAACTACCCTGCTCGCCAGAATCATCTATATCATCGTGGCACTGGCGGGACTTTGGTGCATCACGCTTCTCTTCCGTGACGAAGAGGATTACCGAATCGATTCGCACGCCTGATCACCGAAAACGAGGCTGTCTCATTTTTTGAGGCAGCTTTGTTTTTTGTTATTGCATTTGCCTCCTGCTTTCGACAAAAAGATGCACGCAACACAAGTCTTGGCATACAATAATACCAGAGAGACAAAAAATTCCTGCCGATTTTCTGTTTAAAAGCAGGAGATTTCAGGCAAAAATAGAAATGTAAAGCAATGGATGCGGGAAGAGGACTTCCCTCACCTTTTTGGAAAGTGAGAACAAAATGAACATAAAACGCGGAGATATTTATTATGCCGATCTAAGCCCCGTTGTCGGAAGCGAGCAGGGCGGCTTGCGTCCCGTTCTCATCGTGCAAAACGACGTTGGCAACCGATATAGCCCTACCGTGATCGCGGCTGCCATTACCTCCAGAATGAGCAAGGCGAAGCTTCCGACACACATTGATATCATGGGAAGCCACGCGGGGCTCTCCAAGGACAGCGTGATCCTGCTGGAGCAGATACGCACCCTTGACAAGCGCCGCCTGAAAGAAAAGATGGGACATCTTGACGAGGACACGATGTCCTCGGTGAACAATGCGATCGAGGTGAGCTTTGGTCTTTCTGAAAATGGGCGCGGCGGCACGCGATGAAAAACGCCGCAGAGGATGGATTCCTTGGCTCGTAAGAGCAAGAAATGCATTTTCTGCGGCGTTTTTTCGGACGGGAGAAAAGAATATCCCATCAGGCACGCGCATACAATGAAGCACAGACGCACAAGAATGAAAACAGGAAAGGAACGAAAAAAATGAACCGTTATTTACCGGAGGGATGCTACATAACGACACCCGAAAACCGTGAGCTGACAGCAAGCGCCGAGGGGCTGGAGCGTGCACTCGCGCTCGGGACGATCCTTGAAGCACCCGCAATACTCTGCGATCACGCCTTTTGCTTGCATGTAGCACTCGGAGGCGGCGTGCGCGGTCTGATCCCGAGAGAGGAAGCGCAGGCTATGCAGGACGGAGAATCCGTAAAGGATATTGCCATTCTTACACGCGTTGGAAAGCCCGTGTGCTTCAAGGTGCTTGGCTTCAAGAATGAGGG
Source organism: Clostridia bacterium (assembly GCA_017938205.1). Lineage (GTDB taxonomy): Bacteria > Bacillota > Clostridia > Oscillospirales > CAG-272 > UBA1740. The sequence continues at coordinate 12,324 of JAGBCA010000049.1, read as the reverse complement.
GGGCGAAAGGATAGCGATCCTTTCTCGCCGTGCGGCGCAGGAGGAATGCTTGCGATGCTACACGGATTCGCTCTATCCGGGAGATATTCTGCCCGCAAAAATTACCCATCTTGAGAATTTCGGCGCATTCGTAGATATTGGATGCGGCATTGTTTCTCTGCTCTCGATCGATTGTATATCCGTTTCCCGCATTGCACACCCATCCGAGCGACTTACCGTTGGAGAAAGCATTTACTGTGTGATAAAATACAGAGATGCCAAGGGTCGGATCTACGTTTCTCAACGCGAGCTTTTTGGCAGCTGGGAGGAAAACGCGGCGTTTTTTTCGCAGGGGCAGACCGCGTTCGGAATCGTTCGCTCCGTGGAGCCTTATGGGATCTTCGTTGAGCTCACGCCCAATCTCGCAGGGCTTGCGGAATACCGCTCTGACGTGACGGAGGGGCAAAGCGCCGCCGTTTATATCAAAAGCATCCTGCCGGAGAAAATGAAGATCAAGCTCATTATCATCGATGCCACCTCCGCGCCTGCCTATCACGCACCCACGCGCTACTTCATTGATCCGAATACCACCGAGCACATTGACAGCTGGCACTATTCCCCACCCGGCGCAAAGCGGCGTATCGAGACAGTTTTCTGACTTTTTATAAAAGAAATGCAAGGGTCAAGCATTGGCTCTTGCATTTTCTTTTGTTTTGTGCTACACTAAGAAAAAACGAGGTGCGGCATATGGTGAATATCGGAAACGACTGGGATGCACTCTTAGCGGACGAATTTAAAAAGGATTACTATCTTTCTCTGCGCGAGTTTTTGAAGGCGGAGTATTTCACGAAAACCGTTTACCCGCCGATGAACGATATTTTCAATGCGCTGAAGTACACCTCCTTCAAGGATACTAAGGTCGTGATTTTGGGGCAGGATCCCTATCACGGGCCGGGGCAGGCGCACGGCCTCTGCTTTTCCGTGCAGAGGGGAATCAGATTCCCGCCTTCCCTGCAAAATATATTTAAGGAGCTGCAGGATGAATACGGCATTCTTCCGCCACAGCACGGCGAGCTGACCGCGTGGGCGAGGCAGGGCGTTCTGCTTCTCAACACGACGCTGACCGTTCGCCAAGGCACGCCGCAAAGCCACAAGGGGCAGGGCTGGGAGATCCTGACGGACAAGATCATTTCCCTTTTGAATCAGAAGGAGGAGCCCGTGGTTTTCCTGCTCTGGGGCGCAAACGCATGGGCAAAAAAGGCTCTGATCAAGAGCCCAAAGCACCTCGTTCTGGAATGCGCGCATCCAAGCCCGCTTTCTGCCTACAGGGGCTTTTTCGGCTGCGGTCATTTCAAAAAAGCAAACGCATATCTTGAAAAACACGGTCTTTCCCCCATAGATTGGGAGATCAAATAAAGAAAAAGGAAAGTGCTTTTTGCATCACCGATCGGTAGCAAAAAGCACTTTCCTATTTAATCAAACGATCGTTTTAATAAAAAAATACACAAGCACAATCGCGCCGAGGGCAATACGGTAGATGCCGAAGGGCTTAAAATCGTGGCGCTTTACAAAATCCATGAGGAAACGGATCGTGAGAAGCGAGACGATGAAGGAGACGGCCATACCGACAAGGAGAAGGCCGATCTCAAGTCCCGTGGCCGTGAAGCCTGCGAGGATGAATTTCAAGACCTTCAGTCCTGAGGCACCGAGCATGATCGGGATCGCCATAAAGAAGGAAAACTCCGCCGCCGCAGTGCGGGAAACGCCGTGCAGCATACCGCCGAGAATGGTTGAGCCAGAGCGGGAGGTGCCGGGAACGAGAGAAAGCACCTGATAGGCGCCGATCAAGAGAGCATCCTTATACGAAAGATCGTCCACCGTTTCGATGCGGAAGGCCGTTCCCTTGCGCTTATTTTCAATGAGAATGAAAAGAATACCGTATACGATCAGTGCAATGGCGACCACGATATAGTTCATCAGATGTGCATCCAGAAAATCATCTAAAAGGAAGCCGAGAACGGCGGCGGGAAGAACACCGACAATGACCTTACCAAAGAGACTCCAGGTGGCCTTTTTCTGCGCTTCGCTCTTCTTTTTCGACCAAGGGTTCAGCTTATCGAAGAAGAACACCGGCACGGCACAGATCGCACCGAGCTGGATCACAACGAGGAAGAGCGAAAGAAATTCAGGACTGACAGAGAGGGTGACGAACTCATCCACAAGGATCATATGTCCCGTGGAGCTGATGGGAAGCCACTCTGTGATTCCCTCCACAATTCCGATCAAGATCGCTTTTAAATACTCGATAAATTTCATAAAAACCCCTTATTTGAAAAGTTTTATTTACATTCCGCGGATAATATCGCCGGGTTTGACGGCAAAAGGGAGCTTTGCACTGAAGGTCATGTACGGATGCGGAGCAGAGAGAATTTCTTCGCCTGCCTCGTTTTTGAGATCCTCGATCACAAAAGGAACGGCAACCTTTCCGGGCGTGAGATACGCAACTCGCTGTCCGCTTTCGAGCTTGTTTCTTTGCGAAAGGATGGCACGGCCGCTTGCCTCGTCATACGAAAGGACAACGGCGAGATACGCCTTTTCCTTCAGATAACCGTTGTCACTCGCGGTATTGGCATCCGTGAAGCTATTGGAGAAATAATACCCCGTGGCGTACTCTCTGTGCGACACAGAGCAAAGCTCCTCCATCCACGCGGGATCGTACACATAATCTCCGCCAAGGTAGGACTCCATTGCTATTTTATAGGTATTCGTGACCACGGCGGTATAGTACGCCGATTTCATTCTTCCCTCGATCTTGAAGGAATCGATACCCGACTCCATCAAAGCGGGGATATGCTCGATCATGCAGGTATCGCGGCTTGCCATAATGAAGGTTTCACCGTTATGCTCCTCTAAGGGAATGATAAGATCGGGGCGCTTCTCTTCTCTGATCTCTCCGTAGAGCGAATAGTTCCATCGGCAGGGCTGGGCACACATACCGCAGTTTGCATCTCTGCCGATGATATGATTGGAGAGTAGGCACCGACCGCTATAGGAAACACACATCGATCCGTGGATAAAGGCCTCCAGCTCAAGATCCTCGGGGATCGCGGCACGAATGGCCTTGATCTCGGAAAGCGAAAGCTCACGCGAAAGCACGACGCGCTTCGCACCGAGTGCATACCAGGCAAGGCAATCCTCCGCGCTGACGGCGCTTGCTTGCGTGGAAATATGGAGCTGGGTTTCGGGCAGAATTCTTTTAGCAAGAGAAAGAACGCCGATCGAACCCACGATCAAGGCATCCGGACGGATCTTTTTCAGCTCGTAAAAATACTCCTCAAGCGCCGCATATTGGTGCTCTCTCGGCATGGTATTTACGGTTACATACACACGAACGCCGCGCGCATGGGCGTACGCCACCGCCTCGGAAAGCTCTTCGACCGAGAAATTATCGGCAGCGGCACGCATACCGAACGCAGGGCCTGCAAGATATACCGCATCCGCTCCGTAGAGGATAGCGGCCTTCATTTTTTCAAAATTTCCTGCCGGGGATAAAAGCTCCGGTCTTTTTCTCATTCAAAAACCACTCCATTCTTTGGTTTTATCATTATATTTATATATTACCATATTCGGACAAGGATTGCAAGCACAAGTTTTCCTCACGCTTTTTCAAAAACGGCAATCAGATCCAGATCCCAAGCGGGCACAACGGCAAGACGGCGAAGGATCAAGCGATAGCCCTGCGGCAGGCGATCTCTCAGATACAATATTATAGAAAAAATATCCTCACTGCGATGATAGAGTGACACGAGAAGCGCCGGGCTATCTCGCAGGATCGTATGCATGGAGCCCTCTAAGGCCTCACGCTCACTTCCCTCAACGTCATATTTTATATAGTCTATCTTTTGCGATCCTGCAATGGAATCTACCGTTAAAAGCGGCACCGTATCCTCTCTGTGCTCATAGGATGCGCTGACGAGGGAGGAATTGCGATTGGAGCTACCGAAGAAGGTGGCCTCCCCCGCCTCCTTCCATAGCGCACCGAATATGGGGCGGATACGAGGCTCATCCTCGGAGAGGCGGGAGAGCTTCTTGAATATCTTTTTATCCGGCTCAACCGCAAGCACCGAAGAAAGAGAGGAAAACGCACCAAGCGCCTCCTTTGCGGTATCGCCATGATACGCGCCGCCATCCAGCATTACCTGCATATCCCCAGGTAGAAGCGAAAGCTCCTCTTCCCTTTTTTGCGTATACGCCATCAAGGGGGAGAGCTTGCCCGAAAGCTTATAATGCAAAACCGAGGCAAAGACCGCACGCGAGGCATCGTCTGCAAGTGCTTCGTAGGCATTGCATATCAGGGGATAATTTTCATTATAAAACGCACGATCAAAATACTGCTCGCCTGCCACAGGCATATCGGGGATATAGAGCGTGTATGCCGCATCCAGAGAACGAAACAAAGAAAGAACCTCTTCTCTGCCCGAGGCAAAGGAGAGAACGATGACGAAGCTTTCATAGGTCGCTTGGATCTCGGAAAAGGATTTCACACGCTTTCCGTGAAAGCTATGGCCGCGCACAAATCCGTCCGAGGCAAAGAAATCCGCGACGGTGATACCGTAGGTCTCAAAGCGGGCAAGAAGCTTATCCGCGCCGTTTCCCATTCCGTACACCACGATGGGGCGCGGATCACGCGCAAGAACGTCCCAAACGTCTGCCTCGCAGGGGTATTTCGGCAATATTTGATAGTTCGTTTCCATAAAAACTCCAAAAATTTCTATCTCAAACTTGAAAAAGGCGAAAATATATGATACAATGGGGTTACAAATTTATATAAAGAAAGGCATTGACTATGGATTGTTTATTTTGTGCGATCGTAAAGGGCGAGATCCCTTCGAAAAAGGTATATGAGGACGAGCTTTGCTACGGCTTTTTAGACATTGCGCCCCAGGCCCCCGTGCATTGTCTGATCGTTCCCAAGTGCCATATCCCCTCCGCGGATCTGATCACGAAGGAGAACGCCGACGTTGTGGCTCACATCTTTTCCGTGATCCCCGCCGTGGCCAAAGAGCTTGGACTCACAAACGGCTACCGCGTGATCACCAACGTGGGCGAGGACGGTTGCCAATCCGTGAAGCATCTGCATTTCCACATTCTCGGCGGAAAGAAGCTCTCCGAGCAGATGGCGTGAGGCGCACTTAGACTACGCAGTTATAATTGCCTGACGGCAAGCTATGATGCTCGCGATGCGAGCAGTTATGATTGGCTTAGCCAAGTTATGATGTCCTGCGGACCGCTTTAAGTTACCTATGTCGAGAGCAACAAGTCGATGCTTTAACGAGGTATTGCGGAATTTATACAAGCAATCTCTTGCGAAGGAGAAATTTCGTAAGACAAGGCAAGCCGAGCAAGCGAAATGAAGCCGTAATTATCTACGGCAATTTGAGCGTGCCGATGGCTTAACGCGGTATTGCAGAATTTATACAAGCAATCTCTTGCGAAGGAGAAATTGTGAAAGACAAGGCAAGGCAAGCGAGCGAAATGAAGCCGTATTTATATACGGCGAACTTCGCGAGTCGAAGGCTTAACGCAGTATTTCACGATTTATCCGAGCAAGAAAAAAAGCGGCACACTGTGTAATAACAACAAGTGTGCCGCTTTTTTCGTCAGCAAGGAGATCAGATCTTCTCTTTAACCTTCGCTGCCTTACCAACTCTGTCACGCAGATAGTAGAGCTTCGCGCGGCGAACCTTCGCCTCACGGAATACTACCACTTTGTCAACGTTGGGAGAGTGGATCGGGAAGGTCTTCTCCACGCCTACGCCGTAGGAAACGCGTCTTACGGTGAAGGTCTCGGAAATACCGCCGCCATGACGAGCAATAACGGTACCCTCAAACATCTGGATTCTTTCCTTCTCGCCCTCGGTGATACGGATGTAAACCTTTACGCCGTCACCGATCTTGAACTGAGGAACCTCAGTTTTCAACTGCTCACTTACAAAAGCCTGGATCTTTTCCATTTTATGGCCCTCCTTAAACTACGAACATTCGTGCATGAGCGTGCAGAGGACTGTTCTGAATTCTTACTATACCGCCCAAAATGGGCATACGCACAGTTGTAATAGATTATAACACAATGTTTCCTATTTGTCAAGTGCTTTTTTTATTTTTCTTGATCACTGTGCATTCGGCGTTTTCGCGGTTACCGCTTCCATTGCCACGGTTGCCGCGCCAACGATTCCCTGCAGATCCGAGGGAATGATGATCTTGGTTGCCTTACCGTCTGCCACCTTGGTCAGCGCTTCAAGGCTGCGAAGGGCGATCATTCCCGAGGAGGGGTTCGCCTCATTGATCATACGGATACCCTGCGCAGTTGCCTCGTTGATGCGAAGGATGGCCTCGGCCTCACCCTCGGCCTCGCGCATTTTGGATTCCTTGATCGCCTCGGCGCGCAGGATGGCGGCGGCCTTCTCTGCCTCTGCATTGAGGATCGCCTGCTGCTTCTTACCCTCGGCAACGAGAATCGTGGAGTTCTTCTCGCCCTCGGCCTTCAGCATGATCTCACGGCGCTCACGCTCTGCCTTCATTTGCTTCTCCATCGCCTCCTGAATCTCCTTCGGAGGAATGATATTTTTCAGCTCCACGCGCGTTACCTTAATACCCCAGGAATCGGTCGCATCGTCAAGGATCGTGCGCATACGCGTGTTAATAATATCGCGCGAGGTCAGCGTTTGATCCAGATCCAATTCACCGATGATGTTACGCAAGGTGGTTGCCGTCAGATTTTCAATTGCCATCAAGGGATTGGTCACACCGTAGGTAAAGAGCTTACAATCGGTGATCTGGAAAAATACCACCGTATCGATCTGCATACGCACGTTATCCTTGGTGATCACGGACTGCGGCGGAAAATCCACCACCTGCTCCATCAGATTGATCTTCTTCGCAACGGTCTCAATAAAAGGGATCTTGAAATGCATACCCGTATGCCAGGTGGTGCGATAGCTGCCAAGGCGCTCAACGACCTGCGCCGTTGCCTGCGGAACGATCTTGATATTCGCAATCAGGATCACGACCAAAATTACAAGCAGGCAAAGCAGCACGATCAGAGGCGCACTTCCTGCCAGCATCAAAAGAGTTGTCATATTTTTCTCCTTTCAAAATAAAAAATCGTTATAAAAAACGGTGGCTCAAGTATTTTTCTTACAGATGATCCTTACGCCTTCAACAGCAACAATGCGCAAAATCTCGCCTGCCTCAAAGGTCTCATCATCGTCAATACTGCGGGCAGACCAGATCTGACCGCGCACCTTTGCCTGACCGCAGCCGGCATAGTTATCAATTCGCTCGGTCACAACACACTTCTCTCCAACAACAGCCTCCACGTTCGTTGCCGTTTTGGTGAAGCGGAGCCATTTTTTCAGCAACGTGCGCGAAAGAACGATCCCCGCCACGGAAACAAGAAGAAAGACGAGCAGCTGCCAGGGCATCGGCACGCCGCAAAGATCCAGAATTGCACAGACGATCGCCGAGGGCATAAACCAAACCGCAATCAGCTGATCCGTCAGCATTTCAAGGACGATGGCGGCAACGATCACACCGATCCATACGTAAACCATTGATATGTACCTCCAAAATATTTATTATATTTATTCTATCACAAGCGCGCGCGAATGTCAACCGTTAAAATTTGGACTTTTAAAAAAAGCATCCGCTCGATGTGGAATCGTAAAGGACCCAAAGAGATGGTTGTTTTGCACAATAATTTTGTTATTATTTTGTGCACATTGACCGTTTTTTAGAAAATCTATTGACAAATGAGCCATTTTATAGTATCATACTCCGTGTTTACCCCAAAAAAACATAAAGGAGGACAAAGTATGTTTGAGGAACTGAAAAAATTTCTCGTAGAAGAGCTTCGCGTGGAAGAAGACAAAATCACGATGGAAGCTGCACTTTCTTCTGATCTCGGTGTCAACTCTCTTGAGCTTGCAGATCTGGTTTATCTTTGTGAGGAAAAGTTCGGCATCGTTATCGACGATGAAGATCTTCACAATTTTAACACCGTTGGCGATATCGTTAAATACCTTGAAGAAAAGAGAGGCTAATCTCTAAGCTCTTATATATTTTTACCCCCTGTTGACATACAACAGGGGGTAATCACATACGCTTGTGTGGATCAAAGACGGATCAGGACGTAGGCGTTTTCGCCCTCACACAGATCTGTCTGCTCCATCATCTCGGGATATTTATTTGCAAGCAAGGCGGCTTCCGTTTTTTCGGAATGAAAATCCTCTGCGGGAAGAAAATAAAGAATTTTCCCCTGTCTTTTTCTTTCCCTCAGCACGCGAAGCACTGCGGCACGCAAGCGCGGGCGGTTCTCCGCCACCAAAAAATCCACACGCAAAAATTCTCCGCGCTTTGCGCGCTCCGTTGCAAGCGCAAAATGCAATTTTGCGACAGCCTCCGACGTTTTCTCCGTGCTGAGAGCAAGGATAGGATATGTCATGCTTTTTCCTTTCTGCAACGTCCTTTACATTGGCCGCCGCGTATCATCTTATCGACACTATTGTAACATATTTTTTTTCGCTTGTAAAGAGGAACGAAGGATTTCCTGCTTCGTTTTTTATTAAATACAAATTAGGTAATTTATATGAAAGCATTTTTTAGTTGGTTTTATAAAAAATACGGTGAGGGCGAGAATGCACACGCCAGAGAAAGGCTTGGCAGCTTTGCGGGACTTGTTGGCATCATCGGAAATCTCTTGCTCGCGCTCATGAAGCTGATCGTTGGCCTGCTTGCCGCCTCCGTTGCGATCGTTGCGGATGCACTCAACAACCTATCCGATGCGGGAAGCGCGATCGTTACGCTTGTCAGCTTTAAAATGGCGGCAAAGCCTGCGGACCGCGATCATCCCTTCGGACACGCGCGCATCGAATATATTGCTTCGATGGTCGTTTCCTTTCTGATACTGCTCGTTGGCTCGGAGCTTTTTATCGATTCCGTGAAAAAGCTCATTACCCCCGATGCGCTCGCGGCGCAAGAGATCGGTCTTTTCACGCTGATCGTTCTCGGCGCTTCGATCGTTGCAAAGCTTCTTCTCTCGCTTTTCTACCGCAGCGTTGGGCATGAGCTTGGTTCTCCCACCTTGAAGGCATCGGCGCAGGATTCGCTTTTTGACTGCATCTCCACATCGGCCGTTCTGATCTGCTCGATCGTTGTGAAGCTTACGGGCTTCTACGCGTTGGATGCGATCGTTGGTCTCGGCGTTTCTACGCTGATCTTCGTTGCGGGCATCCGCATTCTGAATGAAACGAAAAACTCCCTGCTCGGTGAGGCACCCGTGGATCAGACGGTGGAGGCGATCACGGAGATCGTGAACCGCTATCCCGAGGCACTCGGCATCCACGATATGATGATCCATAATTACGGTCCGAATCGCTTCATTGCCTCTCTGCACGTGGAGGTAGACGGATCTGCAGATATGTTTGAACTGCACGATTGCATCGACAACATTGAACGTACCATTCAGCACGAGCTCGGCATTCTCTGCACCATTCACATGGACCCGATCGTGACCGATGACGAGACGGTTTCGGCCTTGAGAGAGTTTATCACGATGGCGGTGCATCGCGTGGACGAAAGACTCAGCATCCATGATTTCCGTACCGTTGTCGGCCAAAGCCACACCAATCTGATCTTCGATCTCGTGGTTCCCTTTGAGGTCAAGCGTGACACCGAGGAGATCAGCCGCGCCGTGGAGGAAGAGGTATGGCTGCACCATCCGAATTACTATTGTGTGATCACGGTTGACCGTGCATAAAAAAAACGAAGCAGGCATCATTTCTTGATGTCTGCTTTGTTTTTTCTATTGTTTTTGTCAATCCACGCGGTTTTTGCGTTCGCCCGCAAGGAAGGATTTTATATTCTCACAGATAATGGAGAGACAACGCTCGCGCGCTTCTACGGCTGCCCAAGCGGCATGCGGAGTTAAGAGGACGTTCTTTTCATTTTTGATCCTTTGGAAGGGGTGATCCGCGGGCATGGGCTCGGCGGAATACACGTCCGAGCCAAAGGCACCGATCCCGCCTGCAAGCACGGCATCGGCTACGTCTGCCTCGTTCAGCACAGCACCGCGTGCGGCGTTATAAAGGACGGCGGTGGGCTTCATAAGTGCAAGCGTATCCTTGTTGATCAGGTGGCGCGTTCCATCATTCAAGGGGCAATGCACCGTGATGACGTCAGACTCACGGCAGAGCGTTTCAATATCCACACAGGTAAGATCCTCCACGGGCGTGCGCTTGTTGACGATCACACGCGCACCGAAGGCCTTCGCAATTTCGGCAACGCGGCGACCGATATTGCCGCAGCCAACGATGCCCCACGTCTTCCCTGCCAGCTCGTGATACACGGGGGTGAGAAGATTCGGCACGCCGGAGGCGGTGTATGAGCCATCTTTTACGTAATCGTTGTATTCGCGCATATGCGTGAAGAGTGAGAGGACGGTTGCCATCGTGTAAAGCGCAACGCTCTCGGTGGAATATCCCGGCACGTTCGTCACGGCAACGCCGTTTTCTCTTGCGGCGGCAAGGTCAATATTATCATAGCCGGTTGCGAACTCGCAGACAAGGCGCAGCTTCTTTGCGGCCGCAAAGGCGGCGGCTTGGATCTTCACCTTATTCAAAACGATCACATCAGCATCCGCAATGCGCGCGTTCAGCTCCTCGGGCGCGGTCGCTCCGTAGACCACGACCTCGCCGAAGGCCTCCAGCGGTGCTACCGAAATATCATCACCCATTGATTTTTTATCAAGTACAACGATCTTCATGAAAGATCTCCCTTCGCTTTCTATATCTCTATTATACACCGTTTCTCCTCTTTTTGCAAGAGATTTATGAAACATTGAACAAACGCGGCGGATCCTCGGCGTGCCTCTTTTATATAATATAATAAATTTTAAAAAAGACTTGACAAACGGCGAAAAATGTGGTATACTCTTATTACCTCTGTCGGGGGCTTTTTTTGTGCGCTTTTCTGGGACTTGGCGCACTCGCCCGACACTGAGGGAGGTATTCACGGGTTTTACCCGAATTCTATTAGGAGGTGCCGATATCAATGAGAGTCAAAATTACCCTCGCTTGCTCCGAGTGCAAGCAAAGAAATTATGACACAGAAAAAAACAAGAAGAACGATCCGGACAGACTTGAGATCAACAAATACTGCCGTTTCTGCCGCAAACACACTTTGCATAAAGAAACGAAGTAATTCGGAGGACTAACAGATGGCAGAAGAAAACGTAAACCTTCACGCTGAAGAGGCTGAGGCCACCGAGTCGAAAGCCACGAAGGCCGAGAAGATCAAGGGCGAGAAGAAGCCGAACTTCTTCGTTCGCTTTGGCAGAAAAATCAAAAAGCTGTGCCGTGACGTTGTCAGCGAGATGAAGAAGGTTGTCTGGCTTTCCAAGTCCGAAACCAAGAAAAGCTCCATTCTCGTTATCGTAACCGTTATTGCTATCGCTGCCGCTATCGGCGTGGTAGATACTGTGTTCTCCACGATTATCAACTTTATCGCCGGCTTGATCGGCTAAATCAGGTAATTTGAGATGAGTAATATAAACGAGAAAAACCTTGGTCCCAGATGGTACGTTGCTCACACTTATACCGGTTATGAAAACAAGGTTAAGATCAGCATTGAAAAGATCGTGGAAAACCGCGGCCTCGGACATCTGATCTATGACGTCAAGGTCCCCATCGAAACACGCGTGGAGATCAATGACAAGGGTGAGGAGAAGATCGTTGAGACGAATCTCTTCCCCAGCTACGTTCTTGTTAAAATGACAATGACGGACGAAAGCTGGCACGTGGTAAGAAACATTACCGGTGTCACCGGATTTGTAGGCCCCGGATCCGAGCCTACGCCCCTCACCGACGCGGAAATCGAGATGTTCAACGTTGAGGTTCACTCAAGTGAGCTTCCCTTCCAGGTTGGTGACAAAGTGGAGGTCGTTTCGGGTATCTTTGCAGGATACGCCGGCACGCTCCAGGAAATCAGTGAGGACAAAAAGCAGCTCGTTGTTTTGGCGTCCACTGAAAAACGTGACATTCCTATCATGGTTGAAACCAAGGATGTCAAAAAAGCAGATTGATCTATGATCTGCGCTTCGCCATGAAGCATTCGTGGGAGGGAAAAAATTTTTATCATTTTCCCGATTTTTACACCACATTCGGAGGTATATAATTATGGCTAAGAAAATTACCGGTTATATCAAACTTCAGCTTCCCGCCGGAAAAGCTACTCCCCAGCCCCCCGTCGGCCCCGCTCTCGGTCAGTACGGTGTTTCCATTCCTAACT
>JAGBCA010000048.1 GCA_017938205.1 Clostridia bacterium | reverse complement strand
CGGGGGACAACGGATATAGAGGAGAAATCGTCGGATGACGAGCGAGAGGTGTCCAAGGGTACACCGAGCGAGGAAACGGCGATGCTCTTTGCACGCACAAGCGCGATTGCGCTTTGCACGATGTGCTTTGTTGCGACTTTGTCGCAACGCGTGCAGAGCAATCTTCGCATTTGCACTGATGAGCAAGCTCCTCGATGCAAATTGCTTGATTATAGAAAAAACGAAGTCAAACGGAGAAAACCGTAGGTTTTCAACCTCAATACCATTTAAATACCTATATAACAAAAGTGGAGGCACTATTTCAATGTCTCCACTCGTTTTTTATTCGGTTATCCCTAAATGCGACAGCCCCATCACTGTATTATGGGGATCTTTTTTGGATCACCGATTATTTCTTGAAGTAGTTCACTGCGTTGTTGTAGCAGATGTCCTCAACGATCTTGCCGACGGTTTCAATATCGTTCGGATATTCGCCGCCCTCGATCAGCTCTCCGAGCTTGGAGCAGAGGATGCGACGGAAATACTCGTGGCGCGTGTAGGAGAGGAAGGATCGGCTATCCGTGAGCATTCCTACAAACTTGGAGATCAGGCCAAGCTGCATCAGTGCTTCCATCTGGCGCATCATGCCGTCCTTCTGATCGTTGAACCACCAGCCCGAGCCAAACTGGATCTTGCCGGGCGTGCCGCCCTGGAAGCAGTTCATGATCGTTGCAAGAACCTCGTTGTCGCGGGGGTTAAGGGTATAGAGAATGGTTTTCGGCAGGGTGTCCTCCTCGTCCAAGGCGGAGAGAAGCGCGGAAAGCTTCGGCGCGAAGGTTGCATCGTTGATCGCATCGTAGCCGGTATCGGGGCCGATGCGGTTGAAGTTGCGAAGAGAGTTATTGCGCAGAGCGCCGATGTGGTACTGTTGTACCCAGCCCTTCTTGTGGTAGAGCTTGCCGAGGTAAACGAGCAGAGAACCCTTGTATTTTGCGATCTCGCTCTCGGTGAGGGCTTCGCCGTTATACGCCTTCTTAAATGCGGCGGCGGCCTCCTCCTCGGTTCCCTTTTCGTACATAACAACGTCAAGCGCATGGTCGGAAACCAGACAGCCAACGCTATCGAAGAAGTCTACGCGCTCGGCGAGTGCCTTTTTCAGAAGCTCGTAGGAATCCACGGTGTAGCCCACGACCTCGGAGAGCTTTGCAAGCCAGGGGCGGAAGAAGCCAAGCTCGAGGTTGATGCCCTTATCGGGACGGAAGGAGGGCAGGACCTTGGTTTTGAAGGACGTATCCTTTGCAAGAAGGATATGATATTCAAGGCTATCCACGGGATCGTCCGTTGTGCAGATCACCTTTACGTTGCTCATTTCGATGAGGCGGCGCGCGGTTAAGGTTTTCAGCTTCTCGCCTGCTTCCTTATACACCTTATCGGCGGTGGCGGGAGAGAGAATGTCCTCAATGCCGAAGAAGCGGCGCAGCTCCAGATGCGTCCATCCGTAGATGGGGTTACCGATGGCGTAGGGCATCACGGATGCATAGGCGCGGAACTTCTCCTCGTCCGATGCGTTGCCCGTAATCAGATTTTCGTCAATGCCGCTTTCGCGCAGAAGGCGCCACTTGTAGTGATCTCCGCCAAGCCAAACCTCGGTAAGGCTACGGTACTGCTTATCCTCGTAGATCTCCTTCGGGTTCAGGTGGCAATGGAAATCGTAGATGGGCATTTTTTCTGCATAATCATAATAAAGCTTTTCTGCGGTCTTGGTGGTCAACAAAAAATCATGAGACATAAATGCTTTCATTTCCGTTCTCCTAACAGGTGTTTTTTCATTATTTTTATTGTAGCACAAAGACGCGGAATTTGCAAGAGAATTTCTCCCTTTTTGGGGATATATTTTTTTTGCCCTATTGCATTCACCCCTCATCGGTGATATAATGATAATAGAAACTATTTCGGTCGCCTTTGGCGACAGAACGGAGATTTTTATGAGAATCACTTTTTTGGGCTCGAGCCACGGACTGCCGGAGGCGAACAGAAAATGCTCGTCCATTTTGCTTGAGATCGCAGAGAATCGCTATATCATCGATGCGGGCACGAATATTACCGAGCCCTTTGCAACGAAAAATCTGCCCCTTTCCTCTATTCGCGCGATCCTCATCACGCATATGCACAGCGACCACACGAACGGACTGATTTCCTTCCTTGAGCTTTGCAACTGGGCTTATAAAGACGTCAATCCCGATATTTTCCTGCCCGGAGATATGGAGAAAACGAAAGCGGCCCTTGAGGGATGGATGGCCTGCAACTCGATCTATCCGCCGCGCGCATTTCCCTACAAGCCCGTTGCCCCCGGCGCGATCTACGACGACGGCACGGCAAGATTCACCGCCTTCCCCACCAAGCATACGGCGGCCTCCTATGCGTATCTTCTGGAAGCTGAGGGAAAACGGGTGCTTTTCAGCGGTGATCTTTCCCACAACGGCCCTGCGGACGATTTTCCCGTATCGGTTTTGGAGAAGCCCTTGGATCTTGCGATCTGCGAGGCGGCGCACTTCGATGCCACCGATTATCTGCCGATCCTAAAAGGAAATCAAAACCTCAAAAGGCTTTGCTTCAACCATTATTCCGAGCGGCATATGTGCTCCGTGATCGAGGCCAAAAACCAGCTTTCCGATATCCCGGTGCTGATCGCAACGGACGGAATGGAGATCCGTCTCTGATGCGGCCGTTTCTCCAAACATAAAATGAAGCACACAAAAGGAGGGGACCTCGATGATAGGCAGGGCCTTTAAGCATATTGCGCTGGTGACACGGCACAAATGGGCGGTTTTTATTCACTGCGTGAAATGCGGCATTCCGCTGCGCGGCCTTTTGCACGATCTTTCAAAATTTTCTCCGACGGAGTTTTTTGAAAGCGCAAAATATTATCACGGCTCACGCTCGCCACTGGCCGTTTGCCGCGAGAAAAAGGGGCTTTCGATGGCTTGGCTGCATCACAAGGGGCGCAATAAGCACCACCTTGAATACTGGGTGGACGAGGACTGCAAGGTGCCGCCCTTGGTTCCTTACAAATACGCCGTGGAATGCGTTTGCGACAAGCTGGCGGCGACCAAGACCTATCGCGGCAAGAGTTATACGCCCGATATGGCGCTTGCGCATTTTCGCCGCTACGGAAACAAGGTGCATACCAACGAGAGGACGCTTGCTTTTATTGACAAGGTTTTCTCGGATCTATGCGAGCTTGGAGAAAAAGCGATCCTCAACAAAAAATACATGAAGGCGACCTATGCGGCGATCTGCCTCACAGAGTCCGATACGGAGAAGGAGGGCTTATCATGATCCGATTTGACGGAAAGAAGAATTTTGAGGTGCTTGGTCTTGGGGAGGTCATGCTCCGCCTTTCCCCCGTTGGGAAAGAGAGAGTTTCCTACTGCGAGACCTTTGAAAAAATGGCGGGCGGCTCGGAGCTGAACGTTGTTGCGGGCATTTCGATGCTCGGAATGCGCACGGGCATCATCACGAAGCTGCCGCGCAATGATATCGGAAAGTTTATCAAGCACAAGATCCGCTACACCGGCACAAGTGACGATTACATCATTTACGACGAGAGCGAGGAAAAGCGGCTCGGCGTTTACTACTATGAGAGCGGCGCGTATCCCAGACTTCCCGTGGTTTCTTACGACAGAAAGGGCTCTTCCTTCACGACCTTCCGAAAAGAGGAGCTGCCCGAGGATATTTACGAGAGCACGCACGTTTTTCATACCAGCGGCATCACGCTTGCGCTTGACGAGGGCGTTTGCAAGAGTGCTATGGAAATGATGCACCGTTTTTACAAGGCGGGGGCTTTGATCTCCTTTGACGTGAACTACCGCGCATCCCTTTGGAGCGAGGAAAAGGCAAGAGAGACCATCACTTCCCTTTTGCCCTTGATCGACGTTCTCTTCGTTTCCGAGGAAACGCTGCGCCGTATGTTCGGTATGACGGGCACGCTCGAAGAGATCCATCGAGAATTTGCGAAGAAATACCAAAATCTGAAGGTGATCGCGAGCACGAAGCGCACCGTGATCTCCTCGCAAAAGCACACCTTTACCTCCCTCGTTTACGACTGCAAGGAGGACAGACATTTTCAGGATGCTCCGTATGAGAACATTGACGTGGTGGACCGCATCGGCTCGGGCGATGCCTACGTAGCGGGCGCGCTTTACGGCCTGCGCCGTTTTGGAACGATAGAGGCGGCGGCACAGTACGGCGATGCGATGGCGGCCGTGAAAAACACCGTGATCGGTGATATGACCGAATGCGATCTTGCAGATATTGAGCGTGTGATCAAAAATCACAACGCGACCGGTCCGAAGAGCGAGATGGTAAGATAATGGAAAACAGCGCCCATGCTTTGGCATAGGCGCTGGTTTTTGTTAACCGATTTTATAACCGTTCTCGGTTTTTGTGATCTTCGCTTCGAGAGAAGCGCGGAGGGCATTGACCATGGCGGTGACGTCCCCACGGGCGCAGGTTTCAACGGCCGCGTGCATGGCAAGCTGGGGAATGCCGATATCCACGGCGGGGATACCGAGGTGCGTATCCGCGATCGAGCCGAGGGTTGAGCCGCCGCGGATGTCCGCGCGGTTCTGGTAGGTCTGGATCGGGACGGCTGCTTTTGCGCAGATCGTGGAAAAGATCGCGGCAGAGCGCGCATCGGTGGTGTAGCTATGCGAGGCGCTCCATTTGAGGGCGATGCCGCTTCCCATCAGGGGCGTTTCCCTGCTGTCCGAAAGCTCGGGGTGGTTGGGATGGACGGCGTGCGCATTGTCTGCGCTGACGAGAAGGCTGCTTTCCATGAAGGACTGACCGCCGCGAGAGAGGAAGGGCGAAAGGATGCGGGAGAGAAAATCCGAGTCCGCACCGCGCTCCGTGGAGGAGCCGACCTCCTCGTGATCGAAGAGGGCGAGCACCTGCAAAGTGTCCGTCTCTTCTGCCGTGAGAAACGCTTCGGTTGCGGCAAAGGCGCAGGCAAGATCGTCCAGACGAGGGGCACAGAGAAGCTCCTCATTTTTTCCGAGGACCGTTCCCTTATCATATGCATAAAGGATCAGATCGTGGCTGAGAATATTTTCGGGCGAAAATCCGCCTGCCTCGGCAACGGCTTCGAGAAGATCGTTTTCCCCGCCGCCGATCGAAAGCAGGGGGAGCATATCCTTCGCCATATTGAAGGTCGCGCCGGTGCTTTGGTTGTTCGGCGCGTAGAGGCCGGGGTTCGGGATCACGCAAAGGGGACGGTCTACATTGACGAGGCGCTCTTCAAAGCCGCCCTCGGCTTTCACCATCACGCAGCCAGCGACCGAAAGCGGACGGTCAAACCAGGAATATGGGATCAGGCCGCCGTATTTTTCGACCGGAACGGTCACGTATGCGCCGACGCGGCCTGCGCCCATTTTCACACGCAAGGCAGGCGAATCGGTATGTGCCGCGGCGATCACGAGGCGCTTCGGTGCTTCGGGGATGCAAACGGCGATCAGGGATGCGCCGCCGCGCGTAAAATAATACTTCCCTACGCCGAGGGTGGCGGCGGCCGTTTCGTCCGCCTTTTTATACCCTGCCACAGTCAGGCGATCCTCCACCGTGCGCAATGCAACGGCGGGACAGGGACAGCTGTGAATGAAGTTCAAGAGAGCGTTTGCGTACATAAAAAGCTCCTATCTTTTGCGTTTTGTTTTATTTTACAACTTTTTTTAAGGAAAGTCAACAAAGCGGTTGAAAAATCCTTTCAAATAGGATAAAATATATATAAAATACTCTACGGAGGCGATCATGCCCAAAGAAAGCTCTCGCGGTATCAGACGGGTACTGCATTTTTTCAAGGAGATCTCGAAGATCCCAAGGCGCTCCTACGTGACCGTGCCGATCGCAGAATATCTTTGCAGCTTTGCAAAAGAGAGAGGACTCTCTTTTCTTCGCGATGCGGCGGATAACGTGATCATAAAAAAGCCTGCAAGTGCGGATTGCTTGCATATGGATGCCGTGATCCTGCAGGCGCACACGGATATGGTGTTCGTGACCGAGGATGCAAAATACGAGGATCGCGCGAGGAGCGGCCTTGTGCTTTTGGAGGACGGCGATCTTCTTTCGGCTGAGGGAACTTCGCTTGGCGGTGACGATGGCATCGGCATGGCATATATTCTTGCCGTGCTGGATGACGGTGCGCTTTCGCATCCGCCGATCGAGGCGGTTTTTACCTCCAACGAGGAGGTGGGCCTTCTCGGCGCGACAGCGCTGGATATGGGTACGCTTTCGGGCAAAATGCTGATCAACCTTGATTCGGATGAGGAAGGCATTCTCACCGCAGGATGCGCGGGCGGCTCCGGTGCGGTGATTCGTGTTCCGTTTTTGAGAACGGCTTCCTACCCCTGCTATACGCTGCGGATCTTTGATCTGCCGGGCGGTCACAGCGGCGTGAAGATCGCGGACGGCATTCCGAACGCCATTCTTCTCTCCGTTTCCGTCATGGAGGCAATTTCACGGTATTTCCCGATCCGTCTTTCCGCGATCGAGGGCGGCGAGGCCGCCAATGCGATCCCTGCATTTGCAAGCGTTCGGTTTTCCTCCGAGGCGGATCCTTCACAGATCGAGGGACTTTGCAAGCAGCTCTATTCGGAGCTGAACAACTCCGAATGGCGCGGACAGTGCACGCTTGAAATGTGCGAGGAAAATCATCCCTGCTTAGAGGAAGAGGAAAGCCGACGGATCTTACAAGGGATCCTTTCGCTCCCGAACGGCATTATCTCGATGGAAAAGAAGCTTCCCGATCTACCCGAGACCTCGTTGAACCTCGGAATTGCAAGGGTGGATGAAAATGCGCTTTTGCTTTCCTTCGCCCTACGCTCCTCCGTGAACGAAAAGAGAGAGGCGCTGCAGGATGCGCTTACAGAGGCGGCGAAGTCGATCGGTGCGGACGCTTGCTTTGACGGCGTGTATCCCGCTTGGGAATACAGAGAGCATTCCCCTTTGAGAGAGGCTTGCCTTCTTTCCCACCGCGCACTCTTTGGCAAGGAGGCACGGGTAGACGTGATCCACGCGGGGCTGGAATGCGGCATCTTTGCCGCAGGGATCAAGGGGCTGGATGCCATTTCCTTCGGCCCGACCAATCACGCGATCCATACGCCGCAGGAGAGGCTTTCGCTTTCCTCGACCGCACGCACGTACGATTTTCTTACGGACATACTGAAAAGACTCGCAAAATGAGCGATTTACGATAAATACAAAGGAGATTTTTTAAAAATGAATGAAGGCAGACTTAGAAAATATGCAAATCTGATCGCCACGATGGGCGTGAACGTGAAGAAGGGACAGCGCGTTGCGATCTACGCGGAGCTGGATCAGCCCGCATTCGTTACCATGGTGGCGGAGGAATGCTACAAGGCAGGGGCCGCAAAGGTGAGCGTGAATTTTAACCATCAGCCCCTGACGGCCCTGGACGTTGCTTACTGCTCCGACGAGATCCTCGGCGAGGTGGAGCCTTGGTTTTTACAGAAATGGGAATACCAGGCAGAGACTCTGCCTGCAAAGATCTTCCTTCTTTCCGAGGATCCCGACGGTCTTTCGGGCATCGATCAGGCCAAGTACTCCAAGGGGCTTGCCAGCCGCCAAAAGCAGATCAAGCCGATCCGCACGCGGATGGAAAACCGCTATCCTTGGTGTATTGCCGCCGTTCCCGGCGCGGCTTGGGCGAAGAAGCTCTTCCCCGACCTTTCCGAAAAAGCGGCGATCGAGAAGCTGTGGCGCGCCATCCTCGACACCTCGCGCGTGACGACCAACCCCGTGACCGCCTGGAAAAAGCATAACCGTGATCTTGCCAAAAAATGCAAGGTTCTGAACGGTCTTGGCATTGAGAGCCTGCACTACACGGCAAGCAACGGAACGGATCTGACGGTTGGGCTTCTCCCCGACGGCACCTTCTGCGCAGGTGAGGAGAAAACGATCGGCGGACAGAGCTTTAACCCCAACATCCCCTCCGAGGAGGTGTTTACCTCTCCGAAGCGCGGTGCGGCTGAGGGCATCGTGTATTCCTCCATGCCTCTTTCCTACGACGGACAGCTGATCGATAAATTCTGGCTGAAATTTGAGGGCGGCAAGGTGACCGACCTTAGTGCGGAGAAGAACGAAGCACTTCTGCGCGAGATCGTTTCGATGGATGAGGGCGCGGCGTATCTTGGCGAATGCGCGCTCGTTCCCTATTCCTCTCCCATCCGCAAGAGCGGCATTCTCTTCTACAATACCCTCTTTGACGAAAACGCCGCCTGCCATCTCGCGCTCGGCATGGGCTTTACGAATACGCTGAAGGATTATGAGAAATACACCGAGGACGAGTGCCACGCGCGCGGCATCAACGATTCCATCGTGCACGAGGACTTTATGATCGGCACGCCCGATCTCTCCATCACCGCAAAAACAAGAGACGGAAAAGAGATCGCGATCTTTAAGGACGGCGAGTGGGCTTTCTAAAATATTTTGTTCTTTTTTGTAAATTTTTGCTTCTTCGGTTGCAAAGCGCAAGGCTTTAGACTATAATAATAGAAGTACAATGACAACCGAGAGGGGATCTTCGCATGGGTCATTTTCTCCCAACTGCCCTGAAGGACTGTCAAAGCATCGGGCTCGTTGGCCCGGGAAGATCCAATCTCGGGGTGTTATCATACCTCGAGGAGTGCGACAAAAAAATCAGCGTTACCCTGCGGGGTGAGGGGATTTTTTCGCATCCCCGCTATCCCGTGCGGTGCGGCGAGGGGTATCTTGACGGCATCTGTGAGGATGCGCTGATCCTTTCCCCCTCCGTTCGTCCCGATCACCCAAAAATACAGGCGGCAAAGGAAGCGGGTGTGCGTATTCTTTCGGATACCGAGATCTTCTTTACCGATACGCAGGCAAAATGCTTCGCAGTTTCCGGCTCGGACGGAAAAAGCACCACAACGGCGATGATCTCGCACCTTCTGACGGAGGCGACGAAGGCAATGGTGCCCGCCGTTGGCAACATCGGAAGGCCCTTGACGCCCCTGCTTGCCCTGCCGCATACGGCCTACGCCGTGGAGCTATCGAGCTTTCAGCTTTTTCACTATGCGCCGAAAACCGAGCGTGCCGTGATCACCAATCTCACCGAGAACCATCTCAATTGGCATAGGGGCATGGAGGAATATGCCGCAGCAAAGGCGCGGCTCTATGACGGCACCAAAGAGCCGGTGCTTTCTCTTGACGATCCCGCTTGCGATCGCCTCTTAAAAAAAGCGCCGTTTTGCGTTTATTCTCTCAAAAAAAGCGAGAAAGAACTATCAAAATGCAAAGCGGAGTTTGCATATTACATCAAAAACGACTGCGTTTATGAAAACGGGCGTACTTTTTTGCCCTTATCTTTTTTTCACTTGTCTGGTGAATATAACCTCTATAATCTTCTGGCGGCACTCGCAATGACGGTGGGATACACAACCGAGGAAAGCGTGCGATCGATCAAGGATCTCCGGCCGCTTGCGCACCGATGCGAGCCGATCGCGGACCTTGGCGGCGTGCGATATTTTGATTCCTCGATCGATTCCTCCCCGAGCCGCACGGAGAAAACGCTCTCCTGCTTTTCCTCGCCCGTGATCCTTTTGCTCGGCGGACTCGGCAAGGGGTGCTCGCTTTCGCCGCTTGCGCACGCAGTGCAAAAAAATTGCCGTGCCGTGATCGGCTTCGGCCCATTCGGCAAAGAGGCGTATGCGTTTCTTTCTGCCGAGGGATATACCGGCATTTTGCCGCCTCCCGCGAAGCGGCTTGCAGATGCGGTCGCTTTAGCAAAAAGCATTGCCAAAGAGGGAGACTGCGTTCTGCTCTCCCCTGCGGCTACAAGCTTTGATGAATTTGAAAATTTTTCGGCAAGAGGCGCGTATTTTCGCGCACTTGTCACAAAGGACATAACCTGAAAAAGGAAAGGAATATTTATGAAAAAACGAATCGTTGCCCTGATGCTTGCCCTGCTCTCGCTTTTCGCTCTCGTTTCCTGCGGAAAGGGCGATCTGCCCGAGGGCGCAGAGCTTCCCGAAGGGATGCAATATGCCGGCGGTGCGCCCTACGGCTTTTATCTCTACGTGCCGGAGGAATGGACGCTCTCCTCTATTGACGGCGTGGTTAGCGCATTCGTCTCCACGCTGGATCTCTCCTCCGTTTCCATGACGCGGCTGGAGAAGCCCACGGGGGTGGATATTGACGGATATTTCAAGGCTACGATGAAGGATATGCCCTTTGAGAATTACACGCTCCTTAAGGACGGCGTTGAGCGCACGTTCGGTACCGCGAACAACAAGACCGTCGTGAATGGCAAGAGCTACGAATATACTTACTCCTACAAGCCTTATAAAAGCGAAGAGGCGCAACAGTATCGCGTGCTTCAGATTTTCGTAGAATACGAGGGCAGGCTCTACGCCTTTACCTACACGGCGCTTGACGAGAAAAAAAGCGAGGATAAGACCTATTTCGCAACCTATATCGATAAGGTAGATAAGATCATCGGAAGCGTTCAATTCGTTTCCCCCGCAAAGATAAACGAGGCAGCGAAGGACTACGAGAAGGATGGCGACGGGTATCTGAACGTAGCAAGCAAGCGGCTCTCCGGCTTCGATTTCTATATGCACCCCGACTGGGAGTGCACGCTTTCGGGCGGCATCGTTGAGGCCGTTTCGCCGGATGGCAAGGCAAGCCTTAACATTACCGAGTCCAAGGACAACGGCGTTTCTCCTACCGAATACTTTGCAAAGAGAAAAAGCGATCTCGAGAGATATACGGGAGAGGATATTACGGTTATCCATCAGGACAAAAAGAGCACGTTCGGAGATGCCGATACCGCATGGAGCTATGAATACACCTATACCTATCGCGGCAAGACCTATCACACCTATCAGGTACTGATCGTTGACGAGATCATTCCCGCCTTCTATTACAAGGGTTACGTTTTCACCTTTACCGCTACCGAGGATAGCTATCCTACACACATTGAATCCGTCAATAAAATGATAGCGAAGGTGGATTTTTAATGAAGCCGACGATCTATCTTGACAACAGTGCAACAACGCGCATTTGCGACGAGGCGCTTGAGACCTATATCACGGTCAGCCGTGAGCATTTCGGAAATCCATCCTCCCTGCACGCGATCGGATTTGATGCCGAAAAGGTGCTGAAGGATGCGAGAGCCGATGTGATGCGGACGCTTGGCGCAAAAAACGGAACGCTCATCTTTACCTCCTCGGGAAGCGAGGCCAACAATCTTGCGATCTTCGGGCGTGCGCACGCAAAGGAGCGCTATAAGGGAAAGAAGATCCTCACCACGGCAGGTGAGCACTCCTCCGTTTCGGCTGTGATGGAGGCTCTGCGCGCAGACGGCTTCCGGATCGAAGCGATCCCCACCGTGGGCGGAGCGCTTGACCTGAACGCTTTGGAAAGGATGCTCACCCCCGACGTTATTCTCGTTTCTGCCATGATGGTCAACAATGAGACGGGTGCGATCTACGATCTTGCCGCCGTTTCCGCTATCATGAAAAGAAAGTGTCCCGATGCCGTTCTCCACGCCGATGCCACGCAGAGCTTTATGAAAATCCCCTTTACGCCCGATGGCTTAGGCGCGGATATGGTGACGCTCTCTTCTCATAAGATCGAGGGGCCGAAGGGCGTTGGTGCGCTTTATATTTCGGGAGAAATCATAAAAACGAGAGGGCTTGCCCCCATGATCCTCGGCGGCGGCCAGGAGAGCGGATACCGCTCCGGAACCGAAAACGTTCCCGGCATTGCGGCGTTTGCAACGGCCTGCAGGGCTGCAAAAAACAGCTTTTCTGCCCGTATGCGGCATATCAGCGAGCTGAAAAATTACTTACTTGAACGGTTGAAGGCAGACGGGCGGCTTGCCGAGATAACACCGCTCTGCCCCCCGAATGCGGCACCGCATATTTTAAGCCTGACGGTTTCGAATATCAAGAGCGAAACGATGCTCCATTTTCTCTCCTCCGAGGGGATCTGCGTTTCCTCCGGCTCGGCCTGCTCCTCCAATGCTTCGGCACGCCATGCCTCCCCTGCTCTTCTCGCTTACGGCCAGACCGAGGCAGAGGCGGACAGCAGCATCCGCGTAAGCCTTTCACACAGGAACACGAAAGAGGAGCTCGATGCTCTTTGCGAGGCACTTGCGCTCGGCCTTTCCCGCCTTGCAAGAATACGGAGGTAACGCAATGACGGTCGATATTATAACGGTTGGCTCTATCAAGGAGGAATATCTTCGCACGGGCATCGAGGAATACAAAAAACGCCTTTCCGCCTATGCGCGCGTACAGATCACCGAGATCAAGGAAAGCCGCGTGGTAAACGAGGACGATCCCACCGCGATCGGACGCGCCTTGGAGGAGGAGGCAGAAAAGATCCTTTCCCGCCTCGCTCCCGATGCTTACAAGGTGGCGCTTTGCGTGGAGGGTACGCAGTACGACTCGCCCGCCCTGGCCGCTCTGCTGGAGCGCGGTTGTGCCAAAAGTGGAAAGCTCGCGCTCGTGATCGGCTCCTCACACGGACTCTCAGAGACAGTAAAGCGTGCGTGCGATCTTCGACTTTCGGTCTCAAAGTTGACCTTTCCGCACCAATTGATGCGCCTTTTGCTGATGGAGATCTTATATCGCTCCTTCTCTATCCTTGCAGGAAAGAAATATCATAAATAAAAAAAGCCACCGTGCGATCATTTTTCATGATGCGGTGGCTTTTCTATATAAGGATACGGCTTCTTATTTTACCGCCCTGCTTGCTTTTTTGCGGTTTTGCATACGGCGTGACGGCTTCGGACGCGGCGGCTGCGGTGCGGCCGTTTTCTCTTCGTGCCAATCGGCGGGAATGCTCCTTGCAAGAGAGGCATTGGAATAGCGGTGGTCTCCCGTGACCTCCTTGATCACTCTCACGAAGGGCGGAAGCGCGGGGCGCTCCGATTCGCTCTTCAGCTCCGTTTCCATCACGCAGCTGTTTTTGCGAAAGGGATAGATATCCACCTCAAACACCTGCTCTCCGTACAAAAAGGTATGACGGTTCTTTTTTACGATACGGCGGTTGCGGTCACGCAGACCCTTCAGACGGGAATATTCCTCCTTCGGGATCTCCTTCTCCTCCTCAATGCAGCTCATAGCACTGATGCGGGTCTTCACGGTTTCGGTATAGATGGATCTTCCCGCCGTTAAACGGCGGCGGATCCGATGCGTAACACCGGCGGCCGAGGGAAGATAGATCTGCTCAATGGCACTGCAGCTATAACGCTCGCATCTGCGCATATCCGAGGTGCGCGGAATGCGGATAATAAATTTTCGCTCGGTTTCGATCGGGGGCAATTGCTTTTCTTCCATACGCCCTCCTTTCTTTTTTGACTGCCTTCGCCGCAATGCGCGGCTTTTCTCACTTTTTATACTATTATTGTATCACACTTACCCTATAATTGCAATACATAAAGATTTAATTTTGAAATATTTTTATTTTTTATTGACTTATTTCGCATTATGTGCTACAATAGTATAGTACAAATATCATTCGGGAGAATTTACTATGGAAACTGTAAAAGAGCTTTGGAGCACCGTTCGTGACTTTTTCATAAAGATCGCCCTCACCGTTGCTACCTTCTTCGTCAATCTCTGGCATAAGGTGAAAAAATTCTGCGTTGGCTTTGGTAAGGGATTCGTTCGTTTCTTTGTGAACTTCATTCCTACCATCATAAAATTCGCAAAGGGCACCGTGGCTTTCGTTAAGGAGACCTTTTACACCTTTAAGAACTATAAGAAGCTGACTCCGAAGCAGAGAGCCGCATACTGGGATAAGGTGACGACCGGCATTCTTGTTCTCGTTTTCTGCCTTCCTGTTGCGATCCTTGCTTACATACTGCTTTGGTTCGTTCTTAAGTAAACAGATATCAAAAAAACGCTCGGCATATGGCCGAGCGTTTTTTTGATTTATTCTGCCTTTGCGGCCGTGACGGTGCGGCGGATATTCCACTCGTTTGCTTCGAGAAGCTTCACCGCGGTATCGGCATCGCACTTCAGAATTTCCGTAACGATCCGAATCACACGCTGACGGAGCTTTTTATTCGAGGGCTTCAGATTGATCATCAGATTTTCATACACGTGTCCGGACTTGATCATCGATGCGGTGGAAAGCATATTGAGAATGATCTTCTGTGCCGTTCCCGCCTTCATGCGCGTGGAGCCCGTGATCACCTCGGGACCCGTATCGGCGCAGATGGCAATATCGGCGGCGGCCGCCGTAGGCGTATTTGGATTGTTTGCGATCGAAACCGCAACGGCACCGATCTCCTTGGCATGCTGAAGCGCCGCAACTACGTAGGCGGCCGAGCCGGATGCGGAAATACCCACTACGACGTCACCCGACTTCAGGCCTGCCGCATCCAGGTCCTTTACGGACTGCAAAGGATCATCCTCTTCCCCCTCGGCGGCACTGAACATACAACGCGCTCCGCCTGCAATGATACCCGTGAAAAGCTCGGGAGATACACCGAAGGTGGGCGGACATTCGGCGGCATCACAAACGCCAAGACGTCCGGACGTTCCCGCGCCGATATAAAAAACGCGGCCGCCGTTGCAGATAGAATGCGTAATGGCATCCGTGGCGCGCGCGATATCCTCCACCGCGGCCTCGAGAGCCTCGGTCACGCGGCGATTTTCCTCGTTGATGGTGCGGATGATATCCGCGGTCTCCATTTTGTCAATTCCCATCGTATTGGGATTTCTCATTTCTGTTTTTAACATTGTTTTATTCTCCATATTCTTTATGATAAGCGTGAATCAAGGCATCTCTCAGAGTTGGTGTTGCCGCATCGGAAAGATCTGCGGCCGCAAGGCAGGCCCCGATCGATTGCGGATGGTGATCGGTGATCATTGTGAGCGACGGATCCAAACGCGCGCGAAGCATCGCCGCATAGCTCTCATGATTTGTGATCAGACCTCCGGAAACTATGACGGAATGGGCTGACGGACAGTGGCGCGCCGCCTCGTTGATCAGATATGCAAAATACGAAGCATTCCGCACTAAGATCTCCTCTGCCGCCGCATCTCCAT
>JAGBCA010000047.1 GCA_017938205.1 Clostridia bacterium | reverse complement strand
GGTCAAACTACTTTACTGAGAGATTATCGAAAAGAGGAATGCCCGAAAAAGTCAGTGTTTACAAGGGTTTTCGGGCTTTGGAAAAATGAAAAGACAGGAACTGCCTGCATGCTCCCAAAGCACGCGCGCTACCAACTGCGCCACACCCCGAAGTGTGAAAAATATTCGATTTTTAGGTCATTTTCCGTAAGTGGTCAAACATGTGGTCAAACCGCTTTT
This sequence comes from Clostridia bacterium, assembly GCA_017938205.1. Taxonomy (GTDB): domain Bacteria; phylum Bacillota; class Clostridia; order Oscillospirales; family CAG-272; genus UBA1740. The sequence goes on along the minus strand of JAGBCA010000047.1, from coordinate 14,633 downwards.
ATAGAGGATTTTGCGAGAGAGCAGCGTGCCGAAAAGTCAGTGTTTACAAGGATTTTCGGCGTTTTTGGTTCGGGATACCTTGGGGCGGCATCGTTGGCAAAGCCACCGGTGCAGTCGCATAGTCAAAATGTGCGCAAGTAAAACTTGCTTCATTTTTCCTTGCTTGGTGCACTTCGCATCGCAAAAACAACCCTCGGTTGTTTTAGCTTGCTCGCCCAAAGCACGCGCGCTCGGAAATGTCACCAACTGTGAGAGATTGCTTTACAATCTCTTGCACCCACGATATTTATTCTATTTTTTATTGTGTACAAAGATAAGCCTATCCGCGCGCCCCGCCGGGCTGAACGCTAAAATAAAAAAGAACACAATACATTATATCAAAAGTACGAAAAAAAGTCAACACTAAAAAAAGAAAAAACGCCGTTTTTTGAAAACGGCGTTTTTTATAGGGTATCAGTCCTCCACGGTGACCTTCACACCGGGGAAGAGCCTTTTGTCCTCAAAGTGGATAAGAGGACGGCCGCTCGCGGTGCGTACGTTTTTGAGCGTCACCGATTCGGGCAGCATGTAGGGAAAGGGCTTGCCGGCAATAAAGGCATCGTTGTAGGTGTCGTAACTGTTAAATAGATACGGCCCTTGGTAGTCGGCAGGGGCATCAGTATCGTCAATCAAAATATTTTCAAGATGCATCCTTTTGGGGAGCATACACGGATAACCGAAATCGTGCATTCCGTTGTTGCCTGCGGCAAGAAATATGAGTTTTTTATCATACGGAAGGATCTTCCACTCGCAGTCGCGCGCGGTCACGTTTCCGTCAAAGAACGATCCGTAGTCACTGCGCAGGAGCATAAAGAGGTTTCCGTGGCACTTGCAACGCTCGATTAAAAATTCGCCAAAGCCGATCACTTGTAGCTTCACATGTCCGAAGGTGCAATCCCGCATCGTCACATTGTGCACGCCCTGATGCGCATCAAAACGCGAAATTTCACATCTCTCAAGGAGCATATCCTTGCAGAAATTCGAGCCCATCAGCCCCCAATAGCGCGTATCTAAAATATTGATCGTCTGGCGAAGGCCGATCAGCTTCAGTCCGATTGCGCCGCAGGCCGTAATGCCGTAGCTGCCCATCGCGTTGATGCCGCCGTTTGGCATCGTGAAATAATAGGTTCGGTGCGGCGTGAGAAGCAGATCTTCCACGGTCACGTCATAGCATTCGTCCACGTTGAGAAAGCCGCCGTAGGGAGAGCTGTAATGCTCCTCGGGCTCGGGTTCACCCTCCACGTAATGCACCATATCGTAGAAATGCACGTGTGAGCGCGTGCAGAGAATGCCGCGACCGTAGTAATGCCGATCTTCAAGCGCGTCAAGATTGACGATGTTGGTAAAAATACCGCCGTGAATATCAATAGCAGGCTCATCTGTGGACTTTGCCAAAGCCTCCGTCACCTTGTCAAATTGCCAGGGCATCAGTGTACCGATGTTTCCGTCTTTATCCACGGTGAAGTAATCGCGCAGGGGCGTTCCTGCGTTTTCGTTTGCACCGTAGCGGATGTAAACGCGTTTTTTATCGTTTACTACCTTGACGTAAAGATTGCCCTCGTGCGGGATTTCGATCTTGGTCTGCCCCTTGTCAATATGGTCGATTTGCACACTATAGTAGTCAAAATCGCTGTTTATAAAGAAAATATGGTCCGGATGGCTCGATTCGCAATGCCTGTCGTCGATAATAAAATGCGCCTTGCCGAAATCGGTTGAGGTCTTGATAATGATCGGCTTTTCCTTGCCGCCGATGTAATAGGTTGCATCATCCCTCGCCTTCACGGGAAGTCCTTCTTCGTTTGCGTAGGCGTGTGCAGCAATGATGGCCTCATGGTCGTCGGTCATTCCGTCTCCGACCGCGCCAAACTCTTCATAAGTAACGTAAAGCTTTTTCTCCATGACCGTGCGCTCCTCTCTCAGATCAAAGCAGGGTGTTTTTTTCTATTATAGCAAAGCAAAGGAGCAAAAACAATGGAAAAAAAGGACATATTTTTTTGAAAATACGTCCTTTTTAATAAATTTAAGCATCAGTCCTCAACGATAACCTTCACGCCGGGGAAGAGATCCGGATTTTCGAAGATCTTAACGGGCTTGCCGCTTCTTGTACGCACGTTTTTCAGAGTGATCGTTTCGGGAAGACCGTAAGGGAAGGGGCGCTCACTCTCCAGATCCTTGCAGTAGGAATTGAAGAGGCAGGGCTCCGCATCGCCTTCGCCGATGCGGCTGTCATCGATCAGCACGTTTTCGAGCAGAATGTGCTTCGGCATCTCGCAGGTGTAGCCAAAGTCGTGCGTGCCGCTGTTAGATGCGTTGAAGAAGAAGGATTTTTTGCTCACGCTGTTTGGGATCGCATCCCAAACGGCATTGCGGATGGTAACGTCACCCTTAAAAAAGGAGCCGTAGTCGCCGCGCAGAAGGAAGAAACGGCTGCCGTGGTTCGTTCCGTTTTCGTATAGGAAATTACCAAAGCCGATGACCTCCATCGTCACGTGGCCGAATTCGCAACCCTGTATCGTCACGTTGTGCACGCCGCAGTGCGCATCAAAGCGCGAGATCTTGCAGTCCTTCAGGATCATATCCTTGCAGAAATTCGTGCCCATGAGTCCCCAATAGCGGCCGTCCTGAATGTCGATCGTCTGCTTGAGGCCGATCAGCTTCAGCCCGATCGAGCCGGCGCCGTTCATCTCGTACGTGCCGATCGCGTTGATGACGCCGTTTGCCATTGTGTAGTAATAGGTGCGGTGGGGCGTGAAAGTCACGTTTTCCACGGTGACGTTGTAGCAATCCTCAATGCACAGGAAGCCTGCGTAGGGAGAGCTGTAATGCTCCTCGGGATCGGGCTCACCCGTGATCAGGTGTGTGATGTTCTTGAAATGCACATGCGAGCGCTTGCAGGAGAAGGCGCGGGAATGGTATCTGCGCTTTTCAAACGGATCGAGGTTTGCGATCGTAGTAAAGGTACCACCCTCTATCACGATGGGATCTTCATCCGTGGATTTTGCCCACGCCTCGGTCACCTCGTCAAACTGCCAGGCCATCAGCGTGCCGATATTTCCGTCCTTGTCCACTGTGAAATAGTCAAGCAATGCATTTCCGTTGTTCTGGTTTGCACCGTAGCGGATGTAAACACGCTTATTCTCATTTTTTACCTTCACGAAAATATTGCCCTCGTGGGGGATGTCGATCGTCTTCTGTCCCTTGTCGATCTTATCGATCTTGATGGGATAGTATTCGCAGTCGCTTGCCACGTAGAAAATATGCTTGCTCGGCGTTTCGCACCCTCTGTCGTCAATAAGAAAATGCGCCTTTCCGAAATCGGTCGAGGTCTTGATCGTGACGGGCATGGTCTTTCCGCCAATGTAGTAGGTCGCATCGTCCTTTGCCTTCACGGGGAGTCCGTGCTCGTTCGCATATTCATGCGCCTTGACGATGGCCTCAATGTCATCGGTCTTTCCGTCTCCGATCGCACCGAACGCCTCATAGGTAACAAACTGCTTTTCCATTGTAAAAAACTCCTTTTATCCTTGAAAAATATAGGAAAAATCATATCAGTTTCATTGTACCATACCGCGAAAAAAAGTCAAGCGCCGCCGATTGTTTTTGTGCAATCGAACAGCGCTTTTTGGTTATATTGACGAATCTTTTGCCGTCACGGTTGTTTCTTCGAAGAGCGCTTCATCCCGAAAAGCTTGGATCCCTTATTATGACAAGGAAAGTTTCAAAATACAATGGTGTTCGGTTGCAAAAAAATGTTCTTTCGTTGCTTTCTTTTAAGGCTCGGTTATTTTTTTTGCGACAAGCTTCTTTTGGCGGTACTCTCGCGGTGACATACCGCAAATTTTGGAAAAAATGCGATTGAAGCTGCTTTGGTTTTGAAATCCGCATTCCAGCATGATATTCAGAATTCTCGCATCTGGCCTTGAAAGCAGCTCCTTTGCCTTGGATATGCGAAGCTCGTTGATATATTCTCTGAAATTGTATTTCAGCTTGAAGGAAAAAACCTTGGAAACGTAGCTTGGGCTGATATACAGCCCGTCGGCAATTTTCTTTATGCCGATATCCTCATCGCAGAAATGCTCGGAGCAGTAGAGAAGGATCGGCTTCGTCATATTTTCAAAAACCGTATCCACCTCGCACAGCGGCATAAGGGCGATGAGCTCTCCCATAAAAGCCTCAAGATATGCGTAAGCGGTTTTGTATCCTATCTCGCCGTCTTTGGTCAGCTCGGCGATTCTTTTAAACAGCGGCTCAAAGCGCTCGGCGTTTTTAAGAAAGGGCGCTTGAGGCTTTTTGGATAAAAGCTCGCTTTCAAAGGACTTTGCGATCTTCGGATCAAAGAGAATGATGAATGCCTCCGCCTCGGGGGCGCTTTCGTAATTATGCACAACGTAAGGGAAGAGCACCGACATCTCGCCCGATGCAAGACTGTGGCTCTGTCCGTCTATAATCATGGGAATTTCGCCGCTTACAACGTAAATCAGCTCAAGATGCGAATGAAACATCGGCGGAAATCCGCGGAAATTTTTCACGCGCATTGCGTGCATGCCGAAGTTATCGGTTTTCTCAAAGATTGCCTTCATTTTTGGCTCCTTTTTACAAAGTGACAAAAATCATTGCTTTTTGCACATTTTTCGTATAGATTATACCACGATTTGTGATATAATTCAAGTATAAGTGAAAAACAAAAAGGAGAAAAACGATGAAAAATTATTTTCCGTATCCCTTTTTTTCGGATGATGTGCCGATTGACATTTCGTTCGTGTTCGAGAATGAAAAGCCGGCAGGCAAGCACGGATTTTTGAAGGTGGACGGCCGAAGTTTCCGATTCGAGGACGGAACGGCGGTCAAATTCTGGGGAACGAATTTCAACGGCGCGGGCTGTTTTCCCGAGCGCGATTATGCGGAGAAGCTTTCAAAGCGGCTCGCAAAGCTCGGCATCAACCTCGTTCGCTTTCATCAGCTGGATGCCGAGTGGCATACCCCGAATATATTCAGCTTCACGAAAGGGAAGAGAGTCACGCATGGGCACTTGGATTCCGAATCCATGGATCGGCTCGATTATCTGATTTACTGTCTGAAAAAAGAGGGTATCTACGTCTATCTCGATATGCTGACCTACCGGAAATTCCGCTCGGATGAGGGCGCGGAGGCTGCGCATATACTGAAGGATTCCGCAAAGCCCTACAGCATATTTTCGCGCAGGCTCATTGAGCTTCAAAAGGAGTTCTGCTCCGAGATATGGCGGCATTATAACCCCTACACACAGCATAAATATTGTGACGATCCCGTGATCGTTCTCACCGAGATCACCAACGAATGCGATCTCTTTGGAAACGGTGATCTGCGCGAGAGCGGCTTTGCCGAGCCGTATAAGAGCGAATTTCACTGCTATTTCAACGAATGGCTGAAGGAAAAGGGAATTGACCGCCGCGCTGAGGATATCTTTGAGATGGATGCGGAGGATCGCGATCTCCTTGCTTTCAATGGTGCGCTTCAGGAGCGCTATTACGCACAGATGACGGCACATATGCGCTCTCTTGGCGTGAAGATCCCGATCGCGGGCACGAATTGGAACGTCCCCCCCGCAGGCTATCCCTCGCAGGTATGCTGCGACTTTATCGATACTCACGCCTATTTTTACGATTGGCGATGGGGCGATCTTGAAAAGCGTTGTACGAACAAGGGCATCACCGAAGAGAAAAATTCCTATCTCGGCACCTGCGGCTATCTGACGCACAAGGATAAGCCCACCTATATCTCCGAATGGGATATGCCTTGGCCGAATGAGAGGAGAGCAGAATCGGTGCTGTATTCGGCGGCACTCGGTGCATTTCAAGGCTGGTCGGGCTTTGCAATTCACACCTATTCCTATTCCGCGAAGCTTGACAAAATGAAAATTCTCGGCGAAGAAGTAACCGCGCCGAAAATCGGCGGCGTTCCGTACCGTCAAGGCGTTTTCTGCGCTTGGAACGATCCCGCGAAATTCGGTCTTTTCTACCATGCCGCGCTGATCACGCGCCGTGGCGACGTTAGTGAAGGAAAAATTACCTACGGTATCGATTCTCCCGATCCCACGGCATGGGATCGTTCGGCAGCGGCAACGAATATCGAAAGATATAAATTCGTCACCTCGCTTGGGATGAAGGACGGCCTTCCCGCGCTTCCCGCAGATACGGGAGAGAGCTTTGCCGCCTCGGATACGGGCGAGCTCTTCCGCGATTTTCAAAAGAATATCGGCATTATTGATACCGCGCGCACGAAATGCGCCTACGGCAGTCTTTGCAAAAACGGCGAGATCCTTTTAAAGGGCGTAAAAATCAAATGCGAAACGGATTATGCCGTCATAGCCATGAGCTCGCTGACGGATGCACCCATCACCGCCTCCGACAATATTCTTCTCACAACCGTGGGAAGAGCGGAGAATACCGATGCAAAATTTTCGGGTGAGCTGATGCTGGATATCGGTAAGCCCCCCGTTTTGGTGGAAAGCATCGAGGCCGAGATCGAGATCAAAACCGAGCAAGCCGATATGAACGTATGGGCTGTCAGCGCCGAGGGCTATTATATCGGAAAGCTCCCGAGTGAGCATACGGGCGGCAAGCTCTGTTTTAAGCTGGGGAAGGAATCCCGTTCCATGTATTATCTGATCGTCAGATCGTAAGGAGGACTTTTTATGTTAAAATTCGGTTGGAGCAAAAAAGACGTCAGCGTCGAAGGGCCGATCGGTATGCCGGGGCAGTTTTATGAAAGAATATCCGAGGGAATTTTGGATCCCATCACGGTGACCGCTCTCGCAATCGATGACGGAAACGGGGCATCCATTCTGCTTTCCTGCGACTTCGGCGAGTTGGGCGGCGGCATCATAGAGGAGATTCGCGATGCCGTGCGGGCGAAAAATCCCGCCATTGCCGCAGAGCGCATTCTCGCAAATGCCACCCATACGCACACCTCCCCTCGCTTTAACAAAATGGGAGTGAGTGCCTATGATAAAGCGCCCCATGATAAGATCGACTATATGCAACCCGAAATTTACCGTGCCTTTTTGGTAGATCGTGCTTCGGACGCCGTGGTAGAGGCTTACGAAAAAAGAGAGGAAGGCTCGTACGCCTACGGATACGGCTACGCCGTCGTTGCGCATCACCGCCGTCCCACCTATTTTGACGATTTGCGCCTTCGCTCGAATGAGAAGGTCCCGTCCGCATTATATGTCGATAAATTCGCGAAAATGTACGGAAATACCAACGATCCTATGTTCTCGGAATACGAGGGCAACGTGGATAGCAGCGTCTATTTTATGTTTACCTTCGATCGTGATGACCGCCTTACGGGCGCGATCGTGAACGTCCCCTGTCCCTCCCAAAATGGGGAAGGGGAAACGCTGCTTTCCGCTGATTATTGGGCACAGCTTCGCGCGATGGTCAAGGAAAAATACGGCGATATTTACGTTTTGCCGCAATGCGCCTGCGCCGGCGATATGGCACCGCGCCCGCTCCACGCAAGAGAGGCCGAGCAAAGAAAATTCGACCTCAAATACGAAACGCTTGATAAGGGCGCGCTCAAGAGCAAATGCGAGCTTTGCAGAAGAATTGAGATTGCCGAGCGCATTATGGTCGCCTTTGATGATACCTATAAGTGGGCATCCAAGGAAAAAATCAAGGAAGCCAAGCTTTTGCACACCGTGAAAAACGTAAAGCTCCCCGCTTGGAAAATTACCGAGGAGCAGTATCTTAGTGCTAAAGAGGAGCTTGAAAAATACAGCCGCATCGGATTCGTCGAAACCGATGATCCCAAGGCGGATTTTGAACAAAACACCAGGCATTCTTCGATTCTTGCAAGATACGAAACGATCATCAAGTGCTACGAATCCGATCGCGATTTTTACGAGCCCGAGATCCACGTGATCGCACTCGGCGATATCGCCTTCGTTTCCAATCCTTTCGAGCTTTATATTGCCTATCAGCACAGAATGCAAGCGCGCAGCCCCTTTATCCAAACCTTTGCGGTGCAGCTTGCCGCGGCAACCGATGGCCGTGGATATCTCTGCACGGAGCGCGCCGCGGAAAATATGGGCTACAGTGCCAATATCTATAGCTGCAGAGTTTCGCCCGCAGGCGGAAATATCCTCGTGGAGGAAACCTTAAAGGAGCTTGAAAAGCTTCATCCATAATCTTTTTTGAATTGCCGAACGCGGCAAAAAGGCTATCCGAAATGCATTTTGCATCTTCGGATAGCCTCTTTTTTAGTTTTCAATATACTTTTCCGTTTCGTTTCGCATCGGCCGCCCCATCAGCGCGTGAACGCATTCGTCCACCGTTCTTTCGCCGCAGAGAAGCTGATAGGCCGCCTCCGTGATCGGCATTTCAACGCTGTGTGCCTTTGCGAGCGCATAGGCTGCTTTCGCCGCGCGAATGCCCTCCACAACCATTCCAACCTCTTTTTCGGCTTCCTCGGCGGTATAGCCCTTGCCGATCAGAATCCCGGCACGGCGGTTTCTTGAATGCATGCTCGTGCAGGTAACGATCAGATCTCCCATGCCCGAAAGGCCCATAAAGGTCTCATGCCTTGCACCCAATGCAACACCGAGACGGATGATCTCGGAAAGCCCGCGCGTCATAAGTGCCGCCTTCGCATTATCTCCGTAGCCCTTGCCGTCGCTGATGCCTGCGCAAAGCGCGATCACGTTTTTCAGCGCACCGCCGAGCTCCACGCCGATCACGTCGTCCGAAGCGTAAATGCGGAAGTGCTGTGAGGTAAGGAGCGCCTGCAACCTTTGCGCCTCTGCTATGTCGGAGCTTGCGATCACGTTGGTCGTTGGTAGCCCAAGTGCCACCTCCTCGGCGTGCGACGGTCCGCTCAGCACCGAAACGCGGGCGGTGGGCAGGCATTCCGAGATCGTCTCGGAGAGTCTCTTTCCGCTTGCGGGATCAAAGCCCTTGGCGGCCGAGATCACGGCTTGGCCGTGAAAAGCGCATGGTGCAATGCGCATTGCTGTCTCTCGGATGGCAGAGGAGGGAACCGCGAGAATACAAGCCTCCGCCTCGCGTACAACCGTTATATCACTCGTAAAACGAATGCCTGCAAGGCTAACACCGGGAAGATACCGTTCATTTTCTTTTTTTTCGGTCAGCGCAAGGGTGGTCTCTTCTTTGCGGGACCATAGATAAACCTCGTGCCCCTTGGCGCATAAGGAGTGGGCAAGTGCCGTTCCCCAGCTGCCTGAGCCAAGAATTGTGATTTTTGCCATAAAGCTCCTTTCGCCATACATCCTGTCTGATGTGCTTTTTCTTTCATTATACTACGAAAAAAAGGAAAAAGCAATCGTTTTAAAGAAAAAATAAAAGCGGAAGCGCTCCTTTTGAAAGCCTCCGCTTATCGTTTGGTTATGTTGAGATGCAACAACCTCTGTATAAAGATCAGTGCCTGTGCTTTCTTTTCGTACCGCGCCCCTTTGAAAGGAAGTATGCGAGATAGGCCGCGCCGAGAAAGATCAGCTCCGAAAGCAGAGCCGAGAGCGCGATCCTGCCTCCGCTGAGCAAAAGCCCTGCCAGCAGCGCGAGCAAAAGAACGAGCGGTGGGCAGAAAAGGAACATCCGTCCCTCTTTAAGCGCCTTTCGTCCGATCAGCCCTGCAAGTGCGCCCGAAAGCGCAAAGGCAAGCGGCGAGAAGGTGTCGCTGTAAAGGAGAGGATTGTTGGTTGTCAAAATCAGCATCGCGGCAAGAAGCATGACCGCGAGAAAGGAAAAAATACAGATTGCCCCGCCGAGCAGAATGGCTCCTGCGGGAGTGGCCGTGTGCTTTTGGTGCTTGTTTTTCTTCATAAAAATATCCGTCCTGCCTCTCGGCGCTTTTTTGGGCGGCAAAAAAAAGAGATCCGCGCCCGCCCTTCGTTAATAAAGGGTATGCGCGGATCTCTTCGGCTATGACGGAAAAATTACTTTTCCTCGGTATTCTGTTCGGGAGCGGGCTCTGCGGGGGCTTCCTCGGCAGTCTCGGCGGTCTTGCTTTCCGCGATCGCTGCGGCAACCTCAGCCACCTTCACGTCGATGGAGCGGATCGCGCCTTTAAGGAAGCGGATCTGCGTCTTCTCTCTGGTGGTCTCCAGAACGAAGGTCTCGCCCTTGATGGAAATAACCTTGCCGATGATTCCGCCAATGGTGGTAACCTCATCGCCAACGGCGAGCGAGTTTCTCATCTCGGCATCCTTTTTCTCCTGCTTCTTCTGGGGACGGATCATAAAGAAGTACAAAAGAACGAACATCAGGGCAACCATGATAAGAGTACCCCAGGTGCCGCTGCCATTTCCGGTTTCCAGTAAAAGATTAAAATTCAGCATTTTTAAGATCCTTTCATATGTTTTCATACTATTATACACCATCCTTTCGTTTTTTGCAAGTCGAATGGAAAATGTTTACAACTTTTTTGTAAATTCAGATAAAATCCTTTCAAAATAGTGCTTTTTGCCGCCGAATACTTGCAATTGGGTGAAAGATATGATAAAATACAAGAAAAGAAAACTTTTAAAAGGAGACTTTATTATGCAAAATCCCGAGCTTGTCATTATGGCCGCAGGTATGGGCTCTCGTTACGGAGGCCTCAAGCAGATCGATACGGTGGACGATCAGGGCCACATTATCATTGATTTTTCGATATACGATGCGATTCGCGCCGGCTTCAAGGACGTCACCTTCATCATAAAAAAGGAGATCGAAAAGGATTTCCGTGAGGTGATGGATAAGCACCTGGAGGGCAAGAATATCAACGTAAAATACGTATATCAGGAGCTGGATAAGCTGCCTGAGGGCTTCTCTGTTCCCGAGGGAAGAAAGAAGCCGTGGGGAACGGCACACGCGATCCTCACCTGCCTCGGCACGGTGAAGGCGCCCTTCGCCGTGATCAATGCGGATGACTATTACGGTGCGAACGCCTTTACGAAGATCTATGATTTCCTGAAGAATACGAAGGATGATACAAAGTATCATTACGCCATGGTCGGTTATAAGATCAAAAACACGGTAACCGAGCAGGGAACGGTCTCTCGCGGTATCTGCACCTCGGATGAGAACGGGCTTCTTTCCGAGATCGTGGAGCGCACGAAGATCGGCATCCGCGGCGAGGAGATCTATTTCACGGAGGATGGCGTGGATACCGTTCTGGATCCCGAGACCCTCGTTTCCATGAATCTCTGGGGCTTCACCCCCTCGTATATTGAAGAATGCGCGAAGCGTTTTGCCGCATTCCTCACCGAAAATCTTCCGAAGAACCCCGAAAAGTGCGAGTTTTTCCTTCCCTCCGTCGTTTCCGATCTGATCGGAGAGGGAAAAGCAGACGTTCGTGTTCTTTCCAACACCGATAAGTGGTACGGCGTGACCTATAAAGAGGATAAGGATATGGTCGTAGAGGCCTTCAAGCGTTTGAAGGAGGAGGGCGTATATCCCGAAAACTTCTGACCTCGGTGGTATAAATTCCGAAATACAGCGTTGTCGGCCGAGTCGCTCGGATTGCCGTATGCAAATACGGCTTCGCCTTGCTCCCGTCCTTACGCCTTGTCTTTCGCAATTTCTCCTCGCCGAGGCTTTCGGCGGTATAAATTCCGAAATACATCGTTGTCGGCCGAGTCGCTCCGATCGCCGTATGCAAATACGGCTTCGCCTTGCTCACGTCTTTACGCCTTGTCCTTTCGCAATTTCTCCTCGCCGAGGCTTTCGGCGGTATAAATTCCGAAATACAGCGTTGTCGGCCGAGTCGCTCAGATCGCCGTATGCAAATACGGCTTCGCCTTGCTCCCGTCCTTACGCCTTGTCTTTTGCAATTTCTCCTCGCCGAGGCTTTCGGCGGTGCAAACTCCGAATACCACGGTGTCGCATATCTATATCACGCACACGCAGTGTGCATACTCGGGATGCCCGAATACAAAAAAGCCGAGGCTGCCCGAACGGGGCGCGCCTCGGCCTTCTTTATTTGAATTTTATTCCATCATTTTCTTCGCAAGATCCACAACGGTGTTCACAACGCCGTCGATCCCAAGGGTGGAGGAATTTACGGTGAGGTCGTAGTTATCAAACTTGCCCCACTTCTGACCCGTGTAGAAATTGTAGTACGAGGCTCTGCGCTTATCGGTCTTATTGATAATATCAACGACTTGGGCGGCCTTCACGTCGGGATGGCGGTCAAGCACTCTTTCCTTACGGTGATCAAGATCACCAAAAACGAAAACGCGAAGAAGATTGCTCTCATCGCGCAAAACGTAGTCCGCGCAACGGCCGATCACAACGCAGCTTCCTTCCTTGGCATATCCCTTGATGATATCCGATTGGAGAATAAAGAGCTTATCGTTGAGGGGCATCTTGTAGCCAAAGGCCATCGAGGCGCCGAAAACGTTGGAGCCCATGGCAAGCGTATAAAGCAAGCTGTTTGCCGCAGTTTCCTCGCTCTTCTTGATCACGTCTACGTGCAGATCTCCCTGCGCTGCCGCGTCCTTGATAATCTCCTTGTCGTAAAGCGGAATGCCAAGCGCCGCCGCAACCTTTTCGCCGATCTCGCGGCCGCCGCTGCCGTATTGGCGCGCAATGGTGATGATGAGTTTTTTGGACATAGAATCACTCTCCTTTGATCTGTACTTGTTTTTTATTATTTTAACACAAAAAAATGAATTTGTAAAGTGGCTTTTTGACATTTGGTACAAAAAACACAAATAAACGCCACTTTTTTTAGACAATCAAACCAAGAAAGGACCGAAAATGAAGCTTGTAACCTCTCCGCAAATATCGGAAATTGACACATATGCAAAAAATAACCTCTCCTTGCCGATGGAGGAGCTGATCGCACGTGCAGGCCGTGCCGTGGCAAATGCCGTTCGCGCACGCGTGCAAAGCGGCGGGCGCGTGGTGATCCTCGCAGGGCGCGGAAACAACGGAGCGGATGGATACGCCGCCGCTCTTGAGCTGATAAAAGAATATGAAGTCGTGGTGTACGACGTGCTGAAGGCGGGGCAAAAGAGTGAGGCAGGGCGTTCGTTCTTAGAGGCGTTTTGCGCCGCGGGGGGCAAGCTTTTGCCGCTCACCGAGGAGGAAGAGGCACGCATGGATCTCGGTTCCGCCGACTGTATCGTGGATGCGATCTTCGGCACAGGGCTTCGCGGCGAGATCCCCGATAACCTGCGCCGTCTTGCCAAGGCAGTGAAGGCAGCGGTTTCCGCGCAGAAGATCGCAGTAGACGTGCCGCTTGGCGTCAATGCAGACGATGGAAGCGTCACCGAGGATGCCATATACGTTGGTGCAACCGTGGAGCTTTCCTTCGTTAAGGTTGGCATTCTTTCATATCCCGCACGCTCCTTTGTCGGAGATATCGTTCTGGACGATCTCGGACTTCCCATCGCCGAGCTTGAGCAGGTATTTTCCTTCCCGAACCGCCTGATAGAGAAAAAATGGGTGCGTGATCATCTTCCCAAAAGAGAAGAAAATTCGCACAAGGGAACCTTCGGTAGCCTGATGATGATCACGGGAAGCGAAACCTATCGCGGTGCGGCCGCGCTTTCGATGGAGAGCGCACTTCGCGGCGGCGTTGGGCTCCTTCGGTATTACGGTACGCCTGCGCTCTGCAAGGAGCTTGCCGCGCGCTTCCCCGAAACGATCTATGAAAAAACGGCCGCAACGGAAGTGTTGAGCTCCGAAGAGATCGCCTCGCTTTGCGAGGCCTCGAAAAAGCACGCTGCCACGCTTGTTGGCTGCGGCTCGGGGCAGAGTGAGGGGCTGGAGGCACTCGTGCGTGCCCTGATGGATACGGAGGGCGGACCGCTTGTCTTGGATGCCGATGCGATCAATGCGCTTGCGCTGCATAGAGAAGAGGGCGTTGCGGCCATCAAGGCGGCAAAGCGCACGGTGATCTTAACGCCGCATCCCATGGAGTTTTCCCGCCTTTCGGGGTATACCATCTCCAAGGTGCAACACCATCGCATTGAATCTGCCCGTGCCTTTGCAAAGGAATGCGGATGTATCCTCGTTCTGAAGGGGGCGGGGACTCTCGTAACGGATGGCGACGTGCTTTATATCAATCACACCGGCTCCTCTGCGCTTGCAAAAGCAGGAAGCGGAGATGTGCTCGCGGGCTTCCTTGCTTCCTTAGTGGCCTCGGGCGCGAAGCCGATCCATGCTTCCGCTCTGGCTCCGTATTTTCACGGCCGCGCCGCAGATACGCTTGCCAAGGAGTTTTCGAGCTTCGGCGTGATCCCATCGGACCTTCCAATGCAGATCGCAAGAGAGCTTTCGACCTTCCAGAATGCCGCCGAGGAAATTTGAAACAGTTGATCAATGAACGGGGCTGTCTCATTAAGAATCCAATAAAATGAAGGCCAAAAAGAGAAAAATGTAGTAAGATCTATAATCTTGGCGGATTCTTAATGAGAACACACCGGGGGCGAACGGATTTAGAGGAGAAATCGTCGGATGACGAGCGAAAGCGAGGAAACGGCGATGCTCTTTGCACGCACAAGCGCGATTGCGCTTTGCACGATGTGCTTTGTTGCGACTTTGTCGCAACGCGTGCAGAGCAATCTTCGCATTTGCACTGATGAGCAAGCTCCTCGATGCAAATTGCTT
>JAGBCA010000046.1 GCA_017938205.1 Clostridia bacterium | reverse complement strand
TCCGATGAGATCTCCGATCAGGAAATGATAGCCGAAAAGATTGGTTTTATCCTTCAGATGCTCGTAAAGCGCGCGATAAAAGCTTTGCGCTACGAGGTTTGAGGTTTCGTCATCGTTTCCGAAGAATTTTCCGCGCTTTTCGATCAGCGTGTGCATATCCTCGTAACCCTGCCAATTGGCCTTCAGCGCCGAGATCAGCTCTTCCATCGTGAAAAGCTTTTCATCGAAAACGAATTGCTTGACAACGCAAAGCGAGTCGATCACATTGGCGATACCGATGCACATTGGGGAAGCAACCACGGTTTTTCCGCCGCCCTGCGTTAAAGAGGTGGCGTTTTCGATGCAATCGTTGAAGATAAGGCTGGAAACGTAATCCACGTCCTCGGCACGGATGGAATTGTAGTGATCGTCGTATGCGTATGCAAGATCCAGGTCGGAAAGAAACTCTTGCTTGAAGACTTCAAAGAACTCATCGTAGCTTTTTGCATTTCTGATCCGCTCGCCTTTTTCGTGGAAGAGCTTTTCGGTGGAGCGAAGAAGATTGACCTTTGAATTACCGCCCGCGATCGAGCCGGGGAAGGCAGGCTCGTTGCATCCGATCGTCGTGTATTTGACCGCCTTTTCGTAGGGAATGCCGCAGATCTCGGTATAGGCCTTGATGCGTATCTCGTCGTTTTGGAATGCGATCCTCTTGTGAGGATCCTTTCTCTCGCAGTCCATCATAAAGCGAAAAACCTCGCGCGGCGTTTTTTTCGTTCGGCGCAGAGTTATCTGCGGAATGTAGGTCGGCAGATCCATAAGGCTTTCCGTGATCAGCCGCGAAAGCTCAGTAAAGCCGTCCTCGCCGTTTGGCAGATAGCCGCCGATGCAGAAATGGCTCTCGCCGCCACGCGTGAAGTTCGTGCTGGTGATCTTCGTTGCGGCCTGCAGCATAAGGAAAAGCTCCTGCAGGTATTCCGTAGCCTCCTCCTTGGTCAGCCTTCCGCTCTCGATATCCTTTTTGTAGAAGGGATAGAGGTATCTATCCAGCGTTCCCAGGCTGTCGGGATCGGCGGAGAAGCAAAGATATATGGAAAGAACCGCCTCGTAAAAGCTTTCGGGGGCATATTCGGGAACGCGCGTCAGCGCATCGGAGAGCTTCTCAAGATTTTTTCTGTACTGCACGTTTTCAACCTTTTTCGAAAGCGCAAGCGCGCGCTCGGAGCATTTATGCGCCCAGCCGATCATGGCGTTTGCCACGCGGCGAAGTGCCTTTAAATATTCGATTTTTTCGGGCGCGGTGTGCTTTTTCATCGAATCCTCAATTTCGCCGACGATGCCGTGAAAGCCTTTGTTTAAAATCTTGGTATAATCCGCCGTTGCGTGTTGCCATTCCATCGCGGAAAGATTATCCGTGATCTTGCGGTAAAAGAGCATATTTGCCTTTCGGGTGCCCGCATATCCGTAGCGGCGGAACGCATCGCCGACAACGCTTGCATCAAAATTAAAGAACCCCGTCATAGCGGAGTATTCGGTGAGTACGGGCTCCTGATTGAGAATGTATTCGCAGATGCGCTTGGATTGCATTTCGTGCTTCGGCAAAAGAAGATCCGCCTCGTCGTATTTTGTGGGTATTTGCTCTGCAAACATTTTGCCTGCCATCGTCAACTCACACAGTGCCTTGATTCTCTCGTTCATAGTTAGCCTCCAAAAACGTTTTTTCTTAACTATACCGAAAAAACGGGCGCTTGTAAACCGTCGTTTCGATACTTTTGCACTTTTTGGCACAAATTTTTCACTATTCACTTGCATTTTCAAAAGAAAAGCGGTAAAATACTGTGTGAGGTGAGAAAATGAATTTTGATTTTTTGATTACGGATATTCACCGCGTGATCATGGTGGGCAAGGAGGAATATCCCGAGCAGACCACCGTGTTCAAGGCGCGAAGACTCATATATAACGAGCTGATCTTCCATATTTCAGGCAAGGCAAAGGTGGTTTTCAACGGCAAGGAGCTTGCAACGCTCCCCGGCACGGTGCGCTTTCTGCCGAGCGGCGAGTGCTCTGAATACCGTGTGGAGCGCATGGAGCAGGGGGACTGCATTGATGTATTTTTCGGCACGGATAAGCCGATCTCGGACGAGGCCTTCGTCCTTGATATGTCGGGGCGCGAGAGCCTTGCGCCGCTTTTTAAAAAGCTTTTCTGCGCCTTCGTTGCCAAGGATGAGGGCTATCGCTTCGAGTGCATCTCTCTTTTGTATAAGATCTTTGCCGAGTTGCAAAAAAGCACCTATATCCCCGAAAGCAAATTCCGTTTTATCAAGCCCGCCTTGGATATGATACAAAGAGATTTCCTCGAAAAGGAAATTCGTACCGCGGCCCTGGCCGCCGCCTCGGGCATCAGCGAATCCTATCTCAAGCGCCTCTTTATCGAGCGCTTCGGCGTGCCGCCGAAGAAGTATATCATACAAATGAAGATCAGCCACGCTACATCTCTTCTGCGCCTCGAACGCTATACCGTCACGCAGATTGCGGAGCTTTGTAATTTTTCGGACGTTTATTTCTTCAGCCGCCAGTTCAAGGAATATATGGGTGTCACCCCCACGCAGTTTATAAAAAAATACCGTTCGTCAAAATAAGAAAAAGGCAATATCAAACCGATATGGAATGATATTGCCTTTTTCGTTTTATTTTGCATTCTTCGTTCGTTTATGCGGGCTGCCCGACAGGAGTGCGGTCAATAAAGGACAACAAGGATTTCGTTTCACCTCATAATGTAATACAAAACACATCCTGATTTTGACATAACGTATTGAGAGGAAAGCATATCGTTCTTTGTTGATGAAAGAGAGCGGCGTTCGCGAATTTCAATAATGCCAAAGCTCTTTAAGTCTTCAAAGAATTTTTCAATATCCTGCTTTCGATGAGGAGAATCTATCGGTAAGCGGGAAAGGCGCAGGAATCGAACAGACAAAAATTCTCGTTCTATTCTTCGCTTGTATTTCTCGTTTTCGGCCGCCAAAAGCGCTTGCTCGAATCTTTTTTCCGCTTCGCAGATCAAGTCGTCGGTGAGATATGCCGCATTGGGATGCTGATATATT
>JAGBCA010000001.1 GCA_017938205.1 Clostridia bacterium | reverse complement strand
AAAACTCACTTTTTTTGATAAATGAGCTAAAAAATATGATCTAAGGTTGAAATTCTGCGAATTTCTCCATCAAATTTTAGTCATTTTCTATTTCCGTTTTCGAGGCTCGACGTACTTTTGTACGCCTCACGCCTCGAAGAACGAAAATTTTCGCTCCAAATCCCCCTATCCCCTTAACGCATTCGAGGGTAGCTCAAGTTTTTGCAACTTGAGCTACCCTCTTTTTTTATTTAAGAATTGTTTTTTATCTACGTCGAGAGGAAGAAAACGAAAAAAGATGCCAAAAGGCGACAGCCCGTCAAAAGCGCATATTGTTGTAGGGATTATACCTCGGATCGCCCTGACCGTTATAATTCGTACCCGATCCGCCATTCCCGCCGCCATTATTTCCGCCGCCGTTTTTCTTGTTTCTCACGGCGCGCACGATCAGCACGATCGCCAGGATCAGAAGGCCTGCGCCGAGCACGAGCATCACGATCGTTGAGCCGTCCAGCCCCTTCTCAAACACGGCATCCATATCCGCCACAACGAGCGACATGGAAATGCCCGTTTGTGCATAAAACTCATTCAGCGCATTCTGCACGGTGTCCTGCGTGATAGCGAAGGTGGAATTGTTAACGAACTTCGGTGCCTGCGCCTCAGCCGTGGGGGCATCCACGAAGCGATCACCCACCGTGAGCACGGCGGACTGCATCTTCTGCACCACGCTGCGCAGGTTCTTAGAAAGCGAATTTTCAAACATTTCGGGCATGGAGCTCTCAAACGCCCTGCCAAGTGTGGTGCTTTCGTTTCCGAACATCACGTCCACGTCATCGGCAATATTATCACCCGTCCAGCCAATATAAGCATAGGTGTAATCGCTCTCCTTATCGGCAAGGAAGAGGATCATGATATTGTCATTATAGGTCTCTTCCTTCGTATAGATCGCATCATACTGCTGCCCCGCATAGGTCTGCAGGGCGCGCTCATCCCATTGATACGAGCCGCCCGTGGAAATATCGCTGACCATACTGCTGATCGAGAAGAAAAGGAGTGCCGCCGCCATCACGATCACGATCACGGGCGCAAGGATCAGGCCGAGCAGACCGCCAAGGCAGCCGCCGCCACCGTAATAACCGTAATGCGGACGGTGCCATCCCCAGCCCCATCCGTAATGATGGTGATGATGCGGAGGTCTCGGTCCACCGTGGAATCCGCCTCCACCGCCGAAGCCTCTGCCGCCGCCTCCTCCGAAGCTACCGCCACCGCCTCCGCCAAAGCCGCGGCCTCCGCCGCCTCCGCGTGCGCCTCCTCCGGGTCCTGCCATATGCACATCCTCCTAAAAATACAGTTTCTGAATCAAAGCGATCGATAATCGCTCTCTTACCTATATTTTATCATATACAAAAGCGTATGTAAATAAGCAAGAAAAAAATCTTTTGTTAAAAATTCGGTTTTTCGTAAGACGAAAAGGGGTTTACTTTTCTCCCCGGGTGTGATATACTGAGAGTGCTGTGCCGAGAGGCACAAAAATATGAAAAGAAGGAATTTCAAATGGACAGAATCTGTATCCCGATCGCTTTGCAGGTCTGCTTTGATGACATCGGATGGGACAACGGTGCAAATCTGTATCACAAGGGACAGGCCACGCGCACGGGCATTCCGCGCTATCACACCTACGAGGATTACGAGGCCGTGCACCTGCTCGGCAAGGGCATCGGTCAGCGCATCGTTACTCCGCTTTGCCTCGCGGATTGGGATAAGGACGATCTCCTGCGCGGAGAAGTCGGCATCACGCACGATCCCTACGGCTGGAACAGAGCCGCCGAGATCAACGTCAAGGAATTTGAGCGCTACGCCGCGCTGATGGACAGCTCCGATAGCTTTGACATCACCATTCATGGGCTCCTTCACGGCTGTTACGATGAAAACGGCAAAATGCTCCACGAGCATGAATTCTTCCATACAAAAGCGTCCGTTCCCGGCATAGAAAAGGACGGCCCGATCCCGAAGTGGGATTTTGACCGCCGCATGGAGCTTTTCTTCAAAATATACAAGTCCTGGGGCTTTAAAAAGGAGATCAAAAACTTCGTTTCCCCCGGCGGCACGTACGGTGACCTTGAAGGCATCGAAACGCTGGCAGGTTGGCTTTACGATCTCGGCATCCGCAACTGGACGAACAAATACTGCTTCAAGGATCCCGTGCGCTCGGTCAGCGGCGTTACCTGCGTGACAAGCGGCGGCGCCATGCCCGGCACCTTCGCAAGCCCGCCCTGGGACTCTTATGACTTTGATCCCGAGGTGCTCGGCCACTTCGTTTCGCACGACAATCGCGGCGGCGTTGCCACCTTCTCGATGCACTGGCCGAACATTCTGCGCTACTATCCGAAGCGCAACGCGGAAAGCATCGGCCGCTGGATCGATTATTTCAAGGCCGAGGCCGAGGTGTTCGGCACGATGCTCTCAAAGGATCTCGCCTTTGCGGGCAATCAGCTCTTCTATCATCACCACACGGGAATCGAAAAGACCG
The DNA here is from genome assembly GCA_017938205.1 of Clostridia bacterium. Lineage (GTDB taxonomy): Bacteria > Bacillota > Clostridia > Oscillospirales > CAG-272 > UBA1740. Next base: position 119,648 of record JAGBCA010000001.1, on the reverse strand, counting down.
CCGATGGCTACCGCTTCGACGTCTCCGAAGCCAAGGCAAGAAAGAGCGCCCACCATCCCGACACGCTCTACGTCTCCTTTAAGAAGGGCATTCGCCCGACCGCAAAGGGCGGTGCCACGCTCACGCTTTACGAGGAGCATAAGGATTTTGACACCTATGAGATCAAGCATAACGAAAACGTTTTTGAAATTTTTATTTGAAAAATTTAGAAGGTTTTTACTATGGAGAATATGATCATCCCCGTTGCCATCCAGATCGGTTTGGATGACGTTGCATGGGATAAAGGAAACGATATGCGCCTTTCGGGCGAGCAATCGCGCACGGGCATACCGCGCTACCACACAATGGAGGACTACGAGGCCGTTGAAATGCTCGGCAAGGCCTTCAATCAGAAGATCCTTTGCCACGTCTGTATGATGGACTGGGATAAGGATAACCTCCTGCGCGGACAAAAGGGCATCACCCACGATCCCGAGGGATGGAACAGAGCGGCAGAGATCGATATCAAAAAAATGGAGAGCTTTGCCGATTATATGTGCAACGCGAAATACATGGAGCTGGCTCTGCACGGCGTTTCCCACGGCGCATATACCGACGAGGGAAAGCGCATCCATGAGAGTGAATTTTTCCGCGCCAAGGAGCTTTACGGCTTGGATCGCTCGCTCCCCTTGGAAAAATGGGATTTTGACCGTCGCATGGAGCTTTTCTTCAAGATTTACAATTCCTGGGGCTTCGGTCAGAAAATCCGCACCTTCGATGCGCCCGGCGGCACCTGCGGCACGGCGACCGAGGATCTGCGCCCCCTCGCAAAATGGCTAAAGGAGGCAGGCATCGAATATTGGTTTGATTCCTTCTGCGACCTGCAGCCGCCAATGTTCAATCTGGAGGGGCTTCCCTGCCTGCACGCCTCCTATAAATATCCCAAGAGCCCCAAATGGAACGTTTACGACTTCGATCCCGTGGAGATGCTCCCACCCTTCCACGAGGAGGGAAAGCCGAGAATGGCGGGACATGGGTATCATTGGCCGAACATTCTGCGCTTCAATCCGAGAAAGAATCCCGAATGCGTTTCGCTCTGGATCGAGTTTTACAATCGCGAGGCCGAAAAATTCGGCACGATGATGGCAAGAGATATTGCCTTTGCTACCGCACAGGGCTTCTACCATTACTACGCAAGGACGGAACGCACCGAAAAGGGTTATCGCTTCGACCTTGCCGAGGCGCGCGCCTTAAATTGCGGAAGAAAAGCGCCACTTTATATCAGCCTCAAAAACGGCATCGTCCCCTCTGCGACTCCCGGCACGACGGTTACTCTCTATGAGGAGAAAAAGAACTTCAAGACCTACGAGATCACGTCCGAGAACGACACGTTTGAGATCGAAATATAGAAAAACACAAAGAATGGTAAACTATTATTTACAAAAACACAACTTTTCAAAAAAATAAAGGATAAAAAATGCAAGATTTTCTTTTTGCCCTGAACGCCATCGCCCCCATCGTTCTCTTTGTGCTTCTCGGCTATATTCTGAAGCGCATCGGGCTTTTGCCGAAGCCGGTGGCCTCACAATTGAACAAGATCGTGTTCCGCGTTTTTTTGCCGATCATGCTGGCGCTGAACGTATACAAGATCGAGCTTGGCACAACCATCGATTTTTCCTACATCCTTTGGGGGATCGGCTTTTTGCTGGTGCTTTTTCTCGTGATGCTGTGGCCGATCTGCCGCCTCGTGCCCGAGAGATCGCAGCGCGGCGTTGTTTTGCAGGCGATCTTCCGCTCCAATTATGCGCTGATCGGCATTCCGCTCGCCACCGCGCTTTTCGGTGAGGAGGGCGCGATCCTCTCCACGATCATGAGCGCCTTTATGATCCCGGTCTTCAACATTCTTGCGGTGTTCTGCCTCACCCTGTTTTCGGACAAAAAGGCGAGCTACAAGAGCATTCTTCTCGGCATTCTCAAAAACCCATTGATCCTCGGCATTGCCTGCGGCTGCCTGTTGCTTCTTTGCCGTATGCTCTTTTCGCATCTCGGGATCGGTCTCCGCCTCACGCATATCACACCCATTTATAAGGTGCTCAATGATCTATCCGGCGTTGCCACTCCGATCGCCCTTCTTTGCCTCGGTGCAAACTTCGAGTTTTCCGCGATCCCCGCGCTCAAGCGGCAGATCACGATCGGCGTTCTTCTGCGCTGCGTGATCGTTCCGATCCTCGGCATCGGCGGTGCTTTGCTGCTCGGCTGCTTCGAGAGCGGGCATTTCGCCGTGTTCATCGCGCTGTTTGCAACGCCCCTCGCGGTTTCCACCGTGCCGATGGCGCAGGAAATGGACGGCGATCACGCCCTTGCAGGGCAGATCCTCGTTTTCACCACCATTATCTCGGCCTTCACGATCTTCCTCTGCACCTACGCCCTGCGCCTGCTCGGCATATTCTGATCCGCAACGAAAGGAGAGAAAAAATGAAACAAGCCAAGCGCATCGCTCTTATCCTTCTCTCCGCTCTTTGCTTGCTCACGATGCTCGGCTGTCACAGCGACGGCTACCGCCGCGAGCAGTATTACGGCGTGATCCGCTTCTCTTCCGAAGTCGGTCGGTTGGTCGTTTATATCCCCGACGTCGGCGAGGTCGAGATCCCGCAAAGCGAGCATTGCTACGCGGGCTTTGACGGATACGAGGAAAACGAAAACGATGCGTACGTCTTAAAGGATGGTGATTTCGTTTCCATCGGCTTCAAATATAAAAGAAGCTTTGACGATCATGGCGTGAGGATCGAGGGAGCCTATCCCGCAAAATTTGACAGAAGTGCTAACACGATCGAGGCGCTTAAGGAAAATATAACCTTCGAAAAAACAGACGGAGGATACCGTTTCTCCTTTATTGATGCCGAAGCCGAGCGCTTTTGTGTGACAGACGCGATCTATTTCGTATCCCACGGCGGCGAAAACGGAAAAGCCTTTCGCCGTCTTGCTGCCGAAGGCACCGTAGCAGAGATCACGGGCAAAAGGATCACCGTGCATCTGAGATCGCTCAGCTCCGAAACGGATTTTTTTAAAAACCTTCCTTCCATCACCGCCGAGCGGGAATGGAACTGAATAAAAAAATTGCGATATATCCAAAAGGTATATCGCAATTTTTATCTCTTATTTAAAGATCTTTTTCCAGAAGCCTGCGCTCTTTTTGTTGTTCTGCTCGCCAAGCGAGGTTGCAAAATCCCTGAGCAGCTTTTTCTGCTCGGCGGAGAGGTTCTGCGGTGTATCCACGGTCACCGTGACGATCAGATCGCCGCGGCGCTTGGTGTTGATATCCGCAACACCCTTACCGCGCAGGGTGAAGCTTGCGCCGGTCTGCGTTCCCTCGGGGATCTCGAGTTTTTCGGTCTTGCCGCCAAGGATCGGCACGTCGATCTCTGCGCCAAGCGCGGCCTCTGCAAAGGTGATCGGCACCTCGCAATAGAGGTGATTGCCCTCACGGCGGAAAACGTCGTGCGGACGCACTCTGACCTCAATGATCAGATCGCCGCTCGTGCCGCCGTTGCGGCCTGCGCAGCCCTGTCCGCGCAGAACGATGCGCTGCATCGAGTCGATGCCCGCGGGGATCGAAACGTCCAGCTTTTTATTGACCTTGATATATCCCTTGCCATTGCAGTTTTTGCAGGGAGTTTTCACGATCTTACCCGTGCCGCGGCAATTCGAGCAGGCCTTCTGCGTTTGCATATAGCCGAGCATGGTTTGCTGCTGCACCGTTACGCGGCCCGTGCCGCGGCAGGTCTGGCAGGTCTCGGGCTTCGTGCCCTTGGCCGCACCGCTTCCGCTGCATTCGCCGCATTCCTCCACGCGCGCGAAGGAAACCTCCTTCTTGCATCCGAAGGCCGCCTCCTCAAAGCTGATGGTGACGCGGGTTGCCACGTCGTCGCCCTCGATCGGCATATTCGCGCGGCTGCGCGAGGATCCGCCGCCACCGAACATATTGGAGAAGATGTCCCCAAAATCGAAGTCGCCAAAGCCGCCGAAGCCACCAAAACCGCCGAAGCCGCTGCCGCCGCCTGCGGCAGGATCAAAGGCGGCGTGGCCGTACTGATCGTACTTTGCGCGCTTGTCGGCATCCGAAAGCACGTCGTACGCCTCGTTTGCCTCCTTGAACTTTGCCTCGGCCTCTGCATCCCCGGGATGCAGGTCGGGATGATACTTCTTGGCTAAGACGCGATAGGCCTTTTTGATCTCGTCCTCCGAGGCGCTTTTCTGCACCCCAAGGACCTCATAGTAATCTCTCTTATCTGCCATATTTATCCTTCAAAGAGCACGCAATGCGGCTCTTCTTTTTGTCTGAAATTTATGTTCTTACCCAAAGAAAAGCAAAATTCGCAAATAAATCTTTACAAAAAGCGCGAATTTTGCTTTCCCTTATCTTTCTTTCCGGCCATGTGCACAAATCATACCGTCTGCGCACACAGCGATTGGATGGAGGGGATTTTGTGGGAGAATTTTCGTTCTCACCGAAATACACCCATCCAATCAGGTTTTATCTTCGAAATCGGCGTTATAATAATCTCCGCCTTCGTTTCCGCCCTGCTCGGCACCGCCCTGCGCGCCCTCTGCGCCGCCGGCTGCCTGCTGCTCCTTATAGATCTTCTCCGCAATGGGATAGAAGGCCTTCTGCAGAGCCTCGGTATCGGCCTTGATAGCCTCGGTGTCGCCGCCCTTGACGGTTTCCTTCAGCTTCTCGATGGCCGCATTGACGGGCGCCTTATCCTCATCCGTCAGCTTGTCGCCAAGCTCGGTCATGCTCTTTTCCATCTGGAAGATCGCATTTTCGGCGTTGTTCTTAACCTCAACGGCCTCCTTCTGCTTCTTATCCTCCTCGGCAAACTTCTCGGCCTCCTTCACAGCCTTCTCGATATCCTCCTTGGACATATTGGTGGAGGAGGTGATCGTGATGTGCTGCTCCTTGCCGGTGCCCTTATCCTTTGCGCTTACGTTAACGATACCGTTGGCATCAATATCGAAGGTAACCTCGATCTGAGGTACGCCGCGGGGAGCGGCGGGAATGCCGTCCAGAACGAAGCGGCCGAGCGTGGTGTTGCCTGCAGCCATTTCGCGCTCACCCTGCAGAACGTGGATCTCAACGGAGGTCTGACCGTCTGCGGCGGTGGAATATACCTGGCTCTTCTTTACGGGAATGGTGGTGTTTCTTTCAATGATCTTATTGAATACGCCGCCGAGCGTCTCGATACCGAGAGACAGAGGCGTTACGTCCAGAAGAAGCACGTCCTTTACGTCGCCGCCAAGAACGCCGCCCTGGATCGCTGCACCGATGGCAACGCACTCATCGGGGTTGATGCCCTTGAAGGGCTCCTTGCCGAGGAACTTCTTAACAGCCTCCTGCACGGCGGGGATCCTCGTCGAACCGCCGACAAGAAGAACCTTGGAGATCTCGGATGCGGAAAGACCTGCATCGCGAAGCACCTTACGGGTGGGCTCCATGGTTGCCTCCACGAGGTCGTGGGTCAGCTCGTCAAACTTTGCTCTGGTGAGGGTTGCCTCAAAGTGCTTGGGGCCGGTTGCATCTGCCGTGATGAAGGGCAGAGAGATATTGGAGCTCATCACGCCGGAGAGCTCGATCTTTGCCTTCTCGGCCGCATCCTTCAGTCTTTGCAGAGCCATCTTATCCTTGCGAAGGTCGATACCGCCGTTCTCCTGTGCGAAGGTATCAGCCATCCAGTTCATCACTCTCTCGTCAAAATCGTCACCGCCGAGCGCGTTGTTACCTGCCGTAGCAAGCACCTCGAAAACGCCGTCGGAAATATCGAGAAGAGATACGTCGAAGGTACCGCCGCCAAGGTCAAATACCATGATCTTCTGCGACTCTTCCTTATCCATACCGTAAGCCAGAGCGGCCGCGGTAGGCTCGTTGATGATCCTCTTTACCTCAAGACCTGCGATCTTACCTGCATCCTTGGTTGCCTGGCGCTGTGCGTCCGTGAAGTATGCGGGAACGGTGATGACCGCATCGGTCACGGTGGTGCCGAGGTAAGCCTCTGCATCTGCCTTCAGCTTCTGAAGCACCATAGCGGAGATCTCCTGGGGCGTGTAAGTCTTGCCGTCGATCTCAACCTTGGAATCCGTACCCATCTTTCTCTTGATGGATGCAACGGTCTTGTCGGGGTTGGTAACCGCCTGGCGCTTTGCCACCTGACCAACAAGTCTTTCGCCGTTCTTTGCGAAGGCTACCACGGAGGGCGTGGTTCTCGCACCCTCGGGGTTCGTGATCACGATGGGCTCGCCGCCCTCAAATACGGCCACGCAGGAGTTGGTCGTACCCAAATCAATACCAATAATCTTTCCCATTTTTGTATCCTCCAAAAAATTCGGTTTTGTATTTTTGTTTGAGAGTTTTCTCTCTTTTGTTAACAATTGTTTGCTTTATTGCTTTTTTGCAAGCGGTGCGCGGCAATCTCTTGCCTTTGGAAAACCAAAAAATCAGTTTGCGGTTTTCACCATTGCAAAACGGATGATCTTGTTTCCCTTTTTATATCCCTTTTGGAACACCTCTACGATCTCGCCCTCACCAAGGCTCTCGTCCTCTACGTGGAAAACGGCGTTATGCAGATTGGGGTCAAAGGTTTCTCCCACGGCGCCAACCGTTTCAACTCCGAGCTTTTCAAGCACGGCAGAGACGGATTTTGCCGTCATCACAAGACCTTCCTTCACCTTCTCGCCATCGTCGTACATCGCGGCACGCTCCAAGTTGTCGATGATCGGGAGCAGCTCGCCCACGGTATCGGCCAGTGCATCCGCATAGGTCGCGGCCTTTTCCTCTCTTGAGCGGCGGCGGAAGTTATCGTATTCTGCGGCCATGCGCAGATAGCGGTCATTCTTTTCCTTCAGCTCGGCCTCCAGGGCGGCAATGCGCTCCTCTGCGGTCGGCTCCTTCGCGGCCTCGGCCGTTTCCTCTGCGGCCTCGGCGGTCTTGTTTGCCTCCTCGGTCAGAGGCTCGTTCTTATTTTCCTTCATAGTGTCCCTTTCTAATACTTATCCTTCGGCTCGGGAAGCCCCGGCTCTTCATTAAACATACGGTCGATCCCGAAGGCGAGGCGGTTGATCATGTCGATCACCTTGGAATAGTTCATTCGCTTCGGCCCGATCACGCCAACGGAGAGCTTTTTGCCTCCGATATAAACGTCCTTGAAGATCAGCGTGGTGTTCTTCATCGCATCGGAGGAATTTTCCGCACCGATATAAACGTGAATACCGTCGCTTTCCTCCACGGTCTGCGTTGCGATCACGTCCATCAGCCGATCCTTTTCCTCTAAAACGCCGAGAAGATCGCGCAGCTCCGAAACGTCCGAATACTCCGGATAGTTGAGAAGCTTGTTTACGCCGTCCACCTTGACGTCCGCCGTGTCTACCTCGCTCATCGCCTCGTAAATGGCCTTCACCGCAGGGTGCACGATCGCCCCCGCAGCCCCCATAAAGGCCTCGAGCTTCATGATCACAGGCATCGAAAGCCCTTCGCTCGTGAGGTTGGTGAGATAGATGTTTGCCGCCTCGGTAAAGCGGCGCAGATCTTCCTGCGTCAGCGCAAAGGAAAGACGGATCGTCTTGGTCTTGACCGTTCCCGTGCTGAGCATCATGACGAGCAGAAACTCTCTTGCCGAGAGATACACGCTGTCATACTTGTTCACTCTGACCTGCCCTGCACCGGACTTGAAGGCAATGCCCGTATAATCCGTGAAGGAGGCGGCCAGGCGGGAGACCTCGGCGAGGATCTCGTCCATCTCCGTGAGCTTATAGCGCAGCTTTTCGTTGATCTCGTCGATCTCGCTGCGCGTGGCAGTGTACTGACGGACGAGAGCATCCACGTAAAAGCGATAACCAAGCTCGCTCGGCACGCGCCCCGCAGAGGTGTGCGGCTGCACAAGGTAACCCATCTCCTCCAGATCCGCCATTTCGTTACGAATGGTGGCGGGAGAAGCGGAGATCTGCATATCCGAAGCAAGATATTTAGAGCCAACCGGCTCGCCGTGATGAATATGCGCATCCACGATGGCGCGCAGGATCTTCTGTTTTCTCGGTGTTAACCGTTTGTCCTCCAAGCATCTCACCTCTCTTTTGATCGAATTTTAGCACTTGGCATTCGCGAGTGCTAACGTTCGTGACTATAATATACTCTATTTTTTCTAATGTGTCAAGACTTTTTGCAAAAAAAGATTTTAATTTTTTGTTAAGATTTGCAGTTAAGCGCTGAAAGTGCTAATTTTTTCTTTTTTCGCGGGCATAAACAAAAAAGCGGCCCGGAATAAAGCTTCGGGGCCGCTTTTTTAGTTTAGAGTTATGAATTTGGCTCGCCAAACGTTATAAAAGTGCTCCGCACTCGTTATGATATGATCGCCCTTGTTACTTTAAACTGCACCGCAGGTGCATCATAACTACGCGAAGCGTATCATAACTCATAACTCGCCGTAGGCGATCATAGTTGATTTTTGCACAGCAAAAATCATTCCACTCGCTTAAATTAGCATTATATGGAGTGAATTTAGGTCTTTTCACGCGGTTTTTCGAGGAATTTGGCCGCTGTTTTCCGCATCGTCTATGGCGTCTACGAAAAAACGGTATCAAATTGGTATCACCAATACCACCCGAAAAACACACTTTTTCTGTTTGCTTTATTATACTATACGTGTAGTATACTTGCTTGATATTTCTCTTGCTTTTATTATTTTATTGTTTATTGTTTTTTACAGTTACACAATTGCTGATACCTCTGAAATGCCGACATCCCAAGTAAGTGTTTTTTTGTAATACATGAGTTCATAACATTTTCCTGGATAAATGATATGATGAATAGTATTTGATGACATTAACATAGAGAATCGCACACAAAATGTAATTTCTGTTGGTTTAGTAATATTGATAGAGCGAGCTGTTTCTCGGTCAATTTTTGCCAATTCTTTACCTGTTTTAGCGTCGCATACAATAGCATATTTAGCACTTCTATCTTTGGAAGTAAATTTTAGCATTGTTGGAATATTTGCGGTGTTAGTATTAACTCCTTTGATTGGATAACCACAGCTGGGACAAGCACTCGCTTGATTTGAAACTTGTTTTCCACATTCTGGACACTTAATAAGAGCCATAATTACATCCTTCCTAAAGCAAAATATTGTTTTGCTTTTAATTCAAAACATAGTTTTTCAGTTCGCTTTATTATACAATGAAAACGGAATAATTACAAGAGTTTTTGCTAATAAATCAAATCATTTTTGTTTATTCTTAATTTTGATTATTCATAATCCACCATACTCTTTTCAATCTTGCATTGCACGGCGAATGTTAACATCTTCCATATCATTAAAAACTTGATATAATCTATCAAACAAAGCATCTATTTCTTCTTTGTTACATCCATTAAACCCAAGTGCTTCATAGTCATAACATTGTGCCATTTTTTGCAAAGCAGAAATGACTCTATACAATGCTAAATCCATATCGTAAGAGTCTAAGTATACGCCTCTAATGTTCTGATATCTTTCGACGATTGAAGCATATCGCTCGATATACATTTTTACATCTGAAACCGAATTTACATCTTGCCACTGCAACCGAACATTTTCACAATCTCGCTTCCATTGTCTTTTCATATCTTTGTCATTGCCCCAACAACTGTCAAGTTTGTGTTTTACATTATATTTATCGTTAAATTCAGTTAATTTGTCTTTGATATAACATTTTATATCATTCATAGAAACCCCTCTTAAATATTTATTTTATATAATCGGCGCAAGCCTTTTCAAGCAGAAGAAAATCGTTGCAGCGCTTGGCGAGAGATGAAGCATCGCCCTCCTTGATTTTAATCTTATAAACGTTCTGCGCGTTCTTCCAAATCTTCTCCTGAATGGACTTAATATAACGATACTCGGCGAGAAGCAGCGCACGGTAGTGAGGATCTCGCTCATTTCTTATATCAACGTACTTTGCTTCACTCAGCGGTACGGGGAACATATTGTTCAGATTAATAACGGCATAGTCCTTGATCTTAATAAAATCGAGTCCTTCCTTCATCATCCTATGCTTGTCCTTGAACGAGGAAAGCGGCGCGAAGTAATCGAAGCCGTTGATATGTAAAACGATACCGATATATTTTCTCTCGTTCTTCTGCCCGGATTTCTTGTTCTGAAACAGATGCGGAGCATACGCCGAGAGGTATGTAATATAGCTCCCGTTAATTTCGTAAAGCTTAAGGTTGTCCATTGAGTCCTCCTAAAAAGCAAATGAGGGCAAGTGTGCCTTGCCCTCATCACATAACTTTCGCATTCTGAGTAGCGAAACACTCACTTGTAACTTTCTTGAAAGAACCAAGAGAAGTTCGCTTAGTAAGTTTCTCATTTAGGGCTGAGATACACCCGCACTTATATTATATCCTTTTTATGCTGTTTTGTCAACACAAAATGGATATTTTCAATAAATCAACGACAAAAATTTTCACATTCCTGCCGTTGTTTATTATTCTCTTTGGTATCAAAACGGTATCAAAAATCCGTTTGAAGTGCCGAAAACCCTTGATATATAAGGCTTTTTCGACTTGCGTTTATTATTCCCATTCAATCGTTCCGGTCGGCTTCGGGGTAATGTCGTAGAGCACGCGGTTGATGCCGTCAACCTCTGTGGTGATGCGGGCGGTGATCTTTGCGAGCACGTCGTAGGGGATGGGCTCGATGGTGGCGGTCATGGCGTCCTTGGTGTTCACGGCGCGCAGGATCGCGGGCCAGCCCTCGTAGCGGCTGTCGTCCTTAACGCCGACGCTCTTGATGTCGGGGATCACGACGAAATACTGCCAAACCTTCTCGGCGAGGCCGCACTTGTCAAATTCCTCGCGCAGGATGGCATCTGCCTCACGAAGGGCGGCAAGGCGGTCGCGCGTGATCGCGCCGAGGCAGCGAACGCCGAGGCCGGGGCCGGGGAAGGGCTGACGGTATACCATGGCGTGCGGCAGGCCGAGCGCCTCACCGACAACGCGTACCTCATCCTTATAGAGGAATTTCAGCGGCTCAACGAGCGAGAATTTAAGATCCTCGGGAAGTCCGCCCACGTTGTGATGGGACTTGACGGCCTTCTTGCCCTCTGCCTGCTTAATGCTTTCAAGAATATCGGGATAGATCGTTCCCTGGGCGAGGAACTCCACGCCTTCAAGCTTTCTTGCCTCATCGGCAAACACCTCGATGAACTCCTTGCCGATGATCTTTCTCTTCTTTTCGGGATCGGAAACACCTGCAAGAAGATTCAAAAATCTATCCGTTGCATCCACGTAGATCAAATTGGCATCCAAGCCGTTTTTGAAAACCTCGATCACGTTTTCGGATTCGTTTTTACGCATCAGGCCATGGTTTACGTGCACGCAGATCAGCTGCTTGCCAATTGCCTTGATAAGCAGTGCGGCAACCACGGAGGAATCCACGCCGCCGGAAAGCGCGAGCAAAACCTTTTTGTCGCCCACCTGTGCGCGCACCTTTGCAACCTCTGCCTCGATAAAGGCATCTGCGAGTGCCTTGGTGGTGATTCTTTCCATTGTGTCCGGTCTTTTTTCGTTTGCCATATAAGTCTCCTTTCGTCCGTTTTCGGACGGTATGCAATTTTACATTTTTATTATACACATCATTATACACCAACGCGCGCGCAATTGCAAGATTTTTTTGCACAGAGAAGAAAAAAATGCATATAATGCCTATGATCTGTTTTCAAAGGAGGCGGTTTTATGCTGGTAACAAAGCCATATGAGAGAGAGCGGGCACTGAGGTACGCGCAAAAATGGGTTTTCTCACAAAATCCGCTGTTCGGTAATTTTCGCGGCATCGGTGGGAATTGCACCAATTTTGTTTCGCAAAGCATCTATGCGGGCGCCTGCGAAATGAACGAAACACCAACCTTCGGATGGTATTACAAAAGCCTCGACGACCGCTCTCCTTCCTGGACAGGTGTGGAATTTTTTTATAATTTCATGATAAATAACATGGGAGTGGGGCCGTACGGCAAGGAAAGCGCCGCGGATGAAATGGAGGTGGGGGATGTGATCCAGCTTGGGCGTGAGGGCGAGGGCTTCTACCATTCGCTTCTCGTGGTTGGCTTTGACGGAGAGGATATCCTCGTTGCCACGCAAACGGACGACGTGTTCCGCCGCCCGCTTTCCACATATACCTATGATTTTGCCCGCTTTATAAAGATCCTCGGCGTGCGCCTGGAGGTTGCGGACACGGCGGATTGCTTTGAAAGCGTGTATAACGGCATTGCCATTTTGCCGGGCGCGGAGCCGCCGGAGGCCTCGGGAGAGATATAAAAGAAAAAAGCAGGGGCACTGCGCTTAGCGTGATACTCTTAACGGAGTATCACGCTAACTAAGTTTGCCCTTACGGGCAAGTGAAGTTTACTTCGTAAGTGAAGTTATCCTTCGGATAGTGTAGTTTTGCCTTTGGCAAAGTGGGCAAGCTTAACTTCACTGCGATCATTAGGGAGCAACTTCACTGTGCTTGATGCCTTGCATCTGCACAACTTCACTTTCGCGGTAGCGAAAACTTCACTAACAGAAAAAGAGCAGACACATAAGGTTTTTTCGCCTTGCGTGTTTGCTCTTTCTGCTTGTGATAAGGGGTTTGGGCTTAGCCCATAGAGTTTCATATTTAATTTAAATAGAAGAATATCTGCCTTTTTACGAGAGCACGGACGGCTCCTTCTCTTCCTCGTCACTTTCGTTTACTTTTTTCTTATTCGTCAGATACTTATTGAAGCGATAGGCAAGGAAGAACACAAGTGCGATCAGCACGGCGCAGATGGCAATGAACAAGATCCAATGCCAGATCGAGGTGAACTTATCAAACGGCACGAGCGAGAGGCCGAATACGATAGTTACGATGCCGATGCCTCTGCCGAGCACGATGGACGGAACGAACCAAGCAAGCTTCATCTTCATCGTTCCTGCGATCATAACGAGCGCATCATCCGGGAAGATGGGAAACATCATCATGATCGGGAAGAAAAACGAGCCTTTGTTGAGAAGGTTGAGTGCCTTTTCGCAGTCCTCCTCGCCGAGCAGCTTCTTGCAGATCGCATATCCGCCGAAGCGGCCGAGAATATAAAGAAAGAAGCTCGTGATCATAACGCCGAGGAAGGCAACCAGAAACGCCTGCCAGGCCTTTGCGTAGATAGAGGTCAGCAGAAGAATGAACGCCATCGAAATGCCGGGGATCACGCTCAGAAGCGAGGTCAAAAGGATCTGCACGAGGATGATAATAATCCATCCGTACCATGCGTTGATAAACGCATCGAAGAGATGCATATTGAGCTGCAGCCCGTCGTTATACGAAACGATACCGAAGGCCGAGAGGATCAGCAGGGAAAGCAGCGAGATCCCAACCATAATGCCGATCAGCAAAAGTCCCTTTAAGAGCAGCTGCACGTGTTTTTTCTGAATTTTTATCACCGTTATGTAACACTCCTTAAAACGTCCGTGCCTGCGCATTTTTTTGCGAAAGCACTTTATTATTATTGTAGCGAAAACGCCGAAGAAAGTCAATAAAAACCGCCCTTTTGTTACAATTTTTTCAAAAGTTTATTTTTTCCAAGCAGGGATAGATCTTCATTTTTTCCATGGTTTTTGCAAAAGTGTATTTTCCGGAGGCAAAAATATATTGAAACGTGTATTTTTCGTCTTGAAAAGAAAAAATACGGCATACCTCTTTCGAGATATACCGTATTCTTGAAGCAAAAACCTGAAGGCGCGCAATTTTTGAGCAAGTTTTTTTCGATCGCGACCCGAAGGCGTAGTTACCTACGTCGAGTGGAAGAGATCGGGAAAGATTGCCGAAAATCGAAGCCTTCCTTATATTTTCTCTACGGATACAACAACCTTCTCTCCGTTAATGTTCCATTCCTTGGAGAACGCAAGCGCATCGCCCTGCGTGAGGCTTTCGGCGAGGGTCTGCTCGCAGATCTCAGCCTTGTTGCGCTCGGCAACGGCAAGCATGCTTTCTGCACCCGAAAGAGAAATGCGGATGTGATCCATCACCTCAAAGCCGCTATCCTTACGCATGGTCTGGATCTTGGAGATCAGCTCGCGCACGTTACCCTCCTCGATCAGCTCGGGGGTGAGGTTCTTATCCATAACGACCGTGATTCCCTTGTCGGAAAGAGACTCAAAGCCCGGCATCTGCGAGGACTCGATCAGAAGATCGTCCTTCGTCAGCTCTGCCACGGTGTCACCCACGGTGAGCTTCAGAACGCCGTTCTGCTCAAGCTCTGCCATTGCGGCATTGCCGTCCAGTTCGGAGAGTGCCTGGCGAATACCGCCGAGGATCTTTCCGTACTTCGGGCCAACCGTACGAAGCTGGGGCTTGAAGGAATAAGAGGTGAAGTCCTTCACGCTGTCGGTAAATACAACGCTCTTGACGTTCAGCTCCTCCGCGATGATGGGAAAGAAGCTCTCCTCTACTGCCGTTTCAGCCTTCACGTACATTTTTGCGATGGGCTGACGGTTCTTGATGGCGGCGGCGTTTCTTGCAGCACGGCCGAGAACCACAACGTCGATCACCTCGTCCATATTGCTTTCAAGAGAGGGATCGATCATCGCCTCATCCGCTACGGGGAAGTCGCAAAGATGCACAGACTCGGGTGCCGTTTTATCCACGGAGCAAACGAGGTTTCTGTAAATATCCTCGCTCATGAAGGGGATGAAGGGAGCGGAAAGCTTTGCAACGGTAACGAGCGAGGTATAAAGCGTCATATACGCGTTTACCTTATCGGCAGGCATATCCTTGACCCAGAAGCGCTCGCGGCAGCGGCGCACGTACCAGTTGGAAAGCTCGTCCACAAAGCCCTCCAGCACACGGGTCGCCTCGGGGATCTTGTAGGCGGCCATATTCTCGTCCACTGCCTTCACGCAGGACTGCAGCTTCGAGAGGATCCACTTATCCATAACAGGAAGATCTGCCTTATCGAGGGTGTACTTCGTGGGATCAAAGCCGTCGATATTCGCATACAGAACGTAGAACGCATAGGTGTTCCAGAGCGTTCCCATAAACTTTCTCTGTCCCTCTACCACGGCCTCGCGATAGAAGCGGTTGGGAAGCCAGGGTGCGGAGTTGGAATAGAAGTACCAGCGGATGGCGTCTGCGCCGAACTCCTCCAGAGCCTCAAACGGGTCAACGGCGTTGCCCTTGGACTTGGACATCTTCTGTCCTTCCTTATCGAGCACGTGGCCGAGAACGAGAACGTTCTTATAGGGCGCACAGTCGAAGATCAGAGTGGAGATCGCCATCAGAGAATAGAACCAGCCACGCGTTTGGTCCACGCCCTCGCTGATGAAATCTGCGGGGAACTGGCTGTCGAACATTTCCTTATTCTCAAAGGGATAGTGCCACTGGGCGAAGGGCATGGAGCCCGAGTCAAACCAGCAGTCAATTACCTCGCTAACGCGCTTCATCTCGCCGCCGCAGGCAGGACACTTGATGGTAACGGCATCGATGAAGGGGCGGTGCAGCTCAATATCCTCGGGGCAATTCGAGGACATCTCCTTCAGCTCTGCGATCGAGCCGATGGCGTGGCGGTGGCCGCAGTCACACTGCCAGATGGGCAGGGGCGTTCCCCAATAACGGTCACGCGAAAGTCCCCAGTCCTGAATGTTGGAAAGCCAATCGCCGAATCTTCCCTTACCGATATTCTCGGGGATCCAATTGACGGTGGCATTGTTTGCAAGAAGCTTATCGCGCACAGCGGTCATCTGAATGAACCAGGACTCGCGCGCATAGTAGATCAGAGGCGTGTTGCAGCGCCAGCAGTGCGGATAATCATGCTCAAACTTGGGAGCGGCAAAGAGCTTGCCCTCCTTTTCGAGGGTGGCGAGAACCAGCGGATCTGCCTTCTTCACGAAAACACCCGCATAAGGCGTTTCTGCGGTCATGTTACCCTTTCCGTCCACAAACTGAACGAAAGGAAGGTCATATTTCTTACCAACGCGGCTGTCATCCTCACCGAAGGCAGGCGCGATATGAACGATACCCGTACCGTCGGACATCGTTACGTAGGAATCGCAGGTAACGAAAAATCCCTTCTTTTTCTGCTTTGCGGCAACCTCACCGGCGCAGGCAAAGAGAGGCTCGTATTCCTTATGCTCAAGAGATGCGCCCTTCATGCTTTCAAGCACCTCGTAGGCGGGTGCGCCGTCCTTGGCAAGCGAGCCAAGCACGCTGTCTGCAAGAGCCTCGGCAATATAATAGGTATATCCGTCCGCGGCCTTGACCTTGAGATAGGTGTCCTCGGGGTTCACGCAAAGACCTACGTTGGAGGGAAGCGTCCAGGGCGTGGTCGTCCACGCGAGGAAGTACGCATCCTCGCCCTTGCAGGCAAAGCGCACGATCGCGGAGCGTTCCTTTACGGCCTTATAGCCCTGCGCAACCTCGTGCGAGGAAAGCGGGGTGCCGCAGCGGGGGCAATACGGAACGATCTTGAAGCCCTTGTAAAGCAGACCCTGATCGAAGATCTTCTTCAGTGCCCACCACTCGGACTCAATAAAGTCGTTGGTATAGGTAACGTAAGGATCGTTCATATCCGCCCAGAAGCCAACGGTGCCGGAGAAATCCTCCCACATTCCCTTATACTTCCAGACCGACTCCTTGCAGTGCCCGATAAAGGGTGCAAGACCGAAGCTCTCGATCTGATCCTTTCCGTCGATGCCGAGCATCTTCTCAACCTCAAGCTCTACGGGCAGACCGTGGGTATCCCATCCTGCCTTACGAAGAACTCTCTTGCCCTTCATCGTCTGGTATCTCGGAACCATATCCTTGATCACGCGCGTCAGCACGTGGCCGATATGGGGCTTGCCGTTTGCCGTGGGAGGTCCGTCATAGAAGGTATAGTTGTCGCAGCCCTCGCGCATCTTGATGCTCTTCTCAAAGATGCCGGCCGTTTCCCAAAAGGCCTTGGTTGCCTTTTCTCTTTCCACGAAATTCAGATTCGCGGAAACCTTAGAGTAAATCTCTGCCATGATTGCAAAAATCTCCTTTAGAAAGTCGCTGATGTTATATTAACAATTTATTATAATATAAA
Organism: Clostridia bacterium; assembly: GCA_017938205.1. Lineage (GTDB taxonomy): Bacteria > Bacillota > Clostridia > Oscillospirales > CAG-272 > UBA1740. The sequence goes on along the minus strand of JAGBCA010000001.1, from coordinate 102,566 downwards.
ATCAAAAATAAGTCAAGAGATTTCTTATTATTTTGAAAGATAGCACCGCCGAACAAACGAGGGATGCTCTTTTAACGATCCGATATACCGAGAAAATAATCCGCACTTACGCGATAATATGCACACAGAGTGAGCAAATGACGGATCGGCAGCTCGTTTGCTCCCCTTTCGTATCTTGCGTACATCGTTTGTGACGTGCCGAGGATTTCAGCGATCTGCTGCTGCGTTTTATCGTGATCCTCTCTCAAATCTCTCATGCGTTTTATATAATTCATTTTTCACCTCACGCATTATTTTAAATATTCTTAAACAAATTATATCAAGTAAATAAATTTACTATTGACATTAGTAAATATTTGTACTATAATAGAAAATGTCGAAACGACTGACAGAGGATGATCCATATGAACAAAGCAGATCAAACCGCTCTTAGTTTTATTTTACGCTTATTAACCCCTTTCTTAAAATTCTTATTCGTTTACCAGATCTTTGGCACATTTGCCTTGGAGTTTGCCATCCTTTGCGTTGGGATCAACGATTTTTTGTTTGGGAACGCAGGTCTTATCCAATCTCTTCTTAATGAAAACGCAGATGCTTGGGTCGTTTTTTCAAGATGGGTAACAGAGCTTCTGGATTGCATTCCGTTTCACGAGCTTTTTGATCTGCTGGTGGAGGATCACGGAGGCGTTTTTTCGCAAATTGCCGATCTTTTCGTCTCTTTAGGAAACGGAAAATTTCAATTGGCTCTTACGGAATATCTCCCCTTGCTCTTTAAGGACATTGCCCGCGCCTCCTTAGCGGCTCTCGCTTTTTTCGCTCTTTCAAGGCTCAACAGATTTTTGATTCCGTTTTCCGGAAAGGCTGTAGATTTTGCATTTGGGATCGTTTGCGTTTTCTGGACATTCGGATCGTATTGCTTTTCAAATCTCTGCCTCTCGGTTCTTGAAGACTTCGTATCGCCGCAGCATCAAAAGCTTGCCTACTTACTCGTGTTTCTTTTTTCCTTTGCCTTGCACGTGATCTTTCTGAGTCGCTCTCTGTTTTTGTCTTCAAAAAAGAGCACGCTTTATACAGCCAAAGTTCTTAAAAACGCACACGATATTCGCGGGCTTCGCGTTTTTATTATCCTTTTGATCGACGTTGTATTTCAGTTTATAAATACGTTTCTCATCTGGCAGATCGGATCAAGACTCTTGCACATCTATACTCCTATTCCTTCGTACGAGCTGTTTTTCCGTTCTGTTCTATCGGTACTGATTGCATTGTTTTTACTGTATTTGTCCGAGCTTCTTAAAAAATTCGTACAAGAGATCCTCACGCTCCCGCTTTATAATTTCTTTTATAATAAATCCGTAAAAAATCACGGTCTTGGAAAAAGAGGCTTTCGCTTTTGAATATGCAAAAAAGAGAAAAACAAAAGAAGGAAAAAGGCTTTTCTCCTCTTTCCTTCTTCACGAATCTTTGTATTCTCGGCTTGATTCTTTGGATCGCAAGCGGAACCTATATATGTCCCTTTTATTATCTTTTTCATATTCCCTGCCCCGGATGCGGAATGACGCGTGCCTGCAAGGCTCTGCTTCGCTTGGATTTTCGTACTGCTGTTTACTACAACTGTCTCTTTCCCATTCCCATTTTTTGGGCACTGTATCAGCTGTTGCGCCGCTATGTGCATTTTAGCAAAAAAACCGAAAACATACTTCTTTTTGCATCGGTAACTCTATTCTTTATCCGTTGGTTTATCATTCTTTTTGAATAAAACAATAAAAAACAAAAAAACATAAGGAGAAACAAAAAAATGGCAAACAATTTCATGGCAAATGTATCCGAAAACTTTGATCTCGCAAATTTTGCGGAGGAGGTCGCAGCAAAATATCAGGCAGAGGGCTACACCGCAAACGTGGTTAAAATGAAAAAGAACGTGAAGATCAAGATCAGCAAGGGATGCGGCGGCATCAACACGATTCTCGGATTGGGACAAAGCATCACCGCAAGCGCAATGCTTTCCGGAAAAGAAAACGATATGCTTTCCGTCAGCTTCTCCGATGGAGATTGGACGAGCAAAATTATCGCTTGCGTGATCGGATGGTTTTTGTGCTTTGTTCCCGTTATTACGGGTGTGATCGGTATCGTTCGTCAGCTTGGGCTTCCAAAAAACGTTGAAAACGATATGCAGATGCTTCTGAACGAAGACGAATAAGCAACATATTTTATTTGAATAAAAACATAAAAAACGGACAGAATGTAGATAAATAACCTCTATTTTGAAAGGTTATGTTTACATTCTGTCCGCTTTTATTATAAAGGAGAAGAAAATGCCGCTTCACACAAATGAAAAATACAAGCAGATGATCAAACGGTTTTCGCCAAAATCCCCTTGCTTTAAAAACTGCGTGCGCGCCTTTTTCGTGGGTGGGCTGATCTGCTTTCTCGGGCAATGGCTTTTCTTTCTCTACGGGTATCTCGGGCTCGATGAAAAAGCGGCCGGTACGCTCGTGACGGTTTCGCTTATCTTTCTCAGCGCCTGTCTCACGGCCGTCGGCATTTTCGATCGGATCGCACGCTTTGCGGGCGCGGGCACGCTCCTGCCCGTGACGGGCTTTGCAAACGCAATGGTCTCCCCTGCGATGGATGCGAAAAGCGAGGGCTACGTGATGGGCGTTGGCAACAAGATGTTCACCGTTTGCGGTCCCGTGATCGTTTACGGCACGCTCGCCGCCATGCTCTACGGTGTGATCCTCTGGATCGTTTCGCTGTTTTAAATCAAATTTATAATGAAATAATGTGTCAGACACATCATAAATATCTCGCTTTGCTCGCAATGAAATAAAGCCTTTATGCTCGCAAGCATTTCACGAACCCCGCAGGGATCTATTTCATTGCGCATTCGATGCTCGCACGAATGCGCTCCGCTCTCCGAAAGGCCTCCGAAAAATACTGCTCGTAGGTCATTTTTTCGTACGCATCGTTTTCGTGGCGGCCGGGCTTTGATACAATGTTCAGTTCAAAATTCAATATCTCGGGCAGACGGGAGGCGGCAAGCCTTTTCGCGGTTTTCTCCCAATCGATGATGCCGTCAAAGGGCAGAAGGTGCAGATCGTCCATCGGTGAAATGCTTCCCTTAGGGTCGCTGATGCCGAGATTGTCATTCAGATGCGTGACAAGCAGACGGTCGCCGTACTGCGAAAGAAGATCCCTTCCGCGGTTATAGCACTGCTCGTGGCCGCTGTCAAAGCAGAAGCCCACGCTCGCATTCCCCTCGTAGCGTGAAAGGAGCGCATCGAGATATTCCTCTCCCTCGGTGTTTTCAAGCGCCATGGAAACTCCGTATTTCTCCGCGGCGCGCACCGCACGGTCCATTCTTTCAAAACCGAGCGCCGTTGGTCCATCCGACGGAAAAAAGCCGATCCAGGCGTGCACCACCAGAGAGGGGATCTCGTACCGATGGCAAAGCGCAAGTCCGCGAAGGATCTCCTCTTCTCCGAGCGATCCCTTCTCTCCCGCATCCTGCCAGAGGGCGGCGGCGTTCAAAAACGGCGCGTGCACGAAGGGGATCGAAAGACCGCATTCTTTTGCGCTTTTTACAATGCCCTCTATATCAAATTCAGACCCATCCAGCGGCATGGAGGGCGCGATGCCGCCAAAGCCGATCTTTCCAAGAAGCTTTACGAGCTCACTCGTCGGAACGCGGTAGCCGTTTCCGACCGAGATGCCTATTTTTCTCTCTTCCATAAAAACACCTTTTTTCTTTTATTGTATCACCGTTTTTATCGTTTGTAAAGTGCTTTTACATATCAATTAAAAAAGGAAGACTTATATGAAAGAGAACAGCCGCGTGATCCCGTTTATTGATCCCCCGTACTTTCTTTCCTTTGCCGCCGTTGGCGGAAGAGAGGAGGGGGAGGGTCCCTTCGGACACCTTTACGACCATATTGACGAGAGCGGTGCATTCGGGCAAAAGAGCTTTGAAAACGCCGAGGGAGAGATGCAGAGGCTCTGCCTTTCGCTTGCTCTGAAAAAAAGCGGACTTTCGGAGCACGCGCTTTCCCTGCTCGTGGCGGGAGACCTGCAAAATCAATGCGTGGCAAGTGCCTTGGGGCTTTATACCTTCGGGCTTCCCTACCTTGGGCTCTACGGCGCGTGCTCGACCTGTGCGGAGAGCCTTTTATGCCTCTCTCTTGCGCTTTCCCACGGCCCGTTTGAAAGGGGTGCGGCGGTGACCTCCTCACACAACGCGGCGGCCGAGCGGCAATTTCGCCTGCCTCTTGAATACGGCGGTCAGCGCACACCGAGCGCGGCATGGACGGCAACGGCGGCAGGGGCTTTCGTTCTCGGCAAAAGAGGAAGGGTGAAGATCACGGAGGGCATCGTCGGCCGCCTGATCGACGGCGCGATCACCGATGCATCCAATATGGGCGCGGCCATGGCGCCTGCGGCGGCGGACAGTATTCTCGCCTATCTGCGTGACGGTGCGCATCCCTTATCGGAGATCGACCTCGTGATCACGGGAGATCTCGGGCGCACGGGGTCAAGGCTTCTTTGTGCGCTTCTTGCCGAGGAGGGGATCTCTCTCGGAGAAAAGCATAAAGACTGCGGCAGTCTGATCTACGATCCGAAGCACAGCGACAGCCACAGCGGCGGCTCGGGCTGCGGATGCTCGGCTTCCCTTCTTGCCTGCCATTTTCTTCCCATGTTAGAAAGAGGCGAGCTTTCGCGCATTCTCTTTTTCTCCACGGGTGCGCTGATGAGCCCGCAAAGCACCCTGCAAAAAAACAACATTTTCGGTATTGCGCACGGTATTTTGATTGAAAGAGAGGTATAAATCATGCTTGTAAAATCCTTGCTTGCTTTTCTTCTCGGCGGTATTTTATGCGTCATTGTGCAAATAATTATTGACAAAACTGCGGTTATGCCGCCGCGCATTCTGGTTTTTGCCGTGGTGTTCGGCGTATTTTTGCAGGCCATTCGGATCTTTGATCCTATCAAAGAAATTTTCGGCTGCGGCATCAGCGTGCCGCTCGTCGGCTTCGGTGCGGTGCTCGGCAAGGGCGTTGAAGAGGCCGTATCGGAAATGGGTGCACTCGGCATTCTCACGGGACCATTAACGGCCGGTGCGGCCGGTATTTCCGCCGCGCTTCTCTTTGCCTGCATTGCCGCTTTTTTCTTCCGCTCCTCACCAAAACGAATGTAAACAATTGTATTTTTTCCTTATCTTTTCCGATGTAAAGAACAGTATTATTTTTTTTAAAAAATTCTTGCTTTTTTTTATAATATATGTTATAATATACTATATATTATAGTATAAGCCGTACAAGGTTCGAAAAAAGAGAGGAGAGAATATCGATGGACGAGCTCAAAAATATCATGGATGCCGCCTTTCCCATCATTCAGGAGAAGCTGGGCTACACGGATTCTGTTTTTGCAGTCTGGTTTTCGGAGTTAACTCTCGTGGAGCTGACGGATAAGGAAGCGATCTTTACCACGCCCTCAAAGTTAAAGAAAAATATTCTCGCCACCAAGTATTCCGACGTTGTGAAGGAGGCTCTCACCTCAGTGATCGGCTTTGAGGTGGATCCGATCTTCAAATTTATCGGCGAGGACGAGGAGTTTCCCGAGCCGGTGACGCTCTTTGAAAAGCGGCAGGAGAGTGAGGAAACGAAGAACGCGCGTGCCGCCGAATTTAATCGGCTTCTCTCCCCCGACAGTGCAAGCAGCGTGCTGGACGGATATACCTTTGATAACTTCGTCAGGGGTGATTCCAACGAATTTGCGCTTTCTCTGTGTCTTGCGGTCGCGCACGAGCCGACCACCTATAATCCCCTGTTTATATACGGTGACAGCGGTCTTGGCAAAACGCACCTGCTTGCCGCCATCGTCAACTACATAAAGAAAAACAGCCCGCATCTTCGCATCGTTTATAAGAAGAGCGAGGATTTCATCAACGAGCTGATCCAGGCAATCTCCACGGGCTCCACCGTTTCCTTCAAGGAAAAATACCGCAGAGCGGACGTTCTTCTGATCGACGATATTCAGTTCATCGCGGGCAAGGAAAGCACGCAGGAGGAGTTTTTCCACACCTTCTCGGCACTTTACGAGGCCAATAAGCAGATCATTCTGACCTCGGACCGTCCTCCGCGCGAGATCCAGCCTCTTGAGGACCGTCTTCGCACCCGATTTGAGGGTGCCTGCATTGCAGACGTGCAGCCCCCGAGCTTTGAGCTTCGTCTTGCGATCATCCGCAAAAAAAGCGCAGATATGGGTATCACCTTGGACGACGAGCTGATCAACTATATGGCCGAGAGGCTTCAAAACAATATAAGACAGATCGAGGGCGTTCTCAAGCGCATCGGCGCTCTGCGCACCATGTCGGGCGGCGGGCTTACAAAGGAAAAGCTTGAAAGCATTATTTCCATCATCGCCCCGGACAGCATTCCGCCGGACGTGATGGTGGATAAGATCATTTCCGTGGTGGCAAAGAAAAACGGCCTGCGCCCCGAGGATCTCAAATCCAAGAAGCGCCAGGATCACATTGCAAAGGCAAGGCACGTTGCGATCTATATCGTGAGAAATATGACCTCTCTGCCGCTGCAGACCATCGGCCAGATCTTCAACCGCGACCACACAACGATCATGTCCTCCATTGAAAAGGTGGAGATCGAGATCAAGACGAAGAAAAACGCACACGCCGAGATCAACGCCCTTATTAAGCAGATCAAGGGATAAAAAAATCTCCTTTGTGGAAAACACGGTGGAAAACTCTGCAGTTAAAATGTGGAAAAGTATGTGGATTTTTCGGTGGAAAACTTCGGACAACGATTCCACAGCTTTTCCACCGCCTCGTGTGGAGATTTTTCAGCCGAAAAACACAGACGGTACAAGCCTTTTTTGACTTTTCCACATTTTCCACCGACCCTACTACTACAACAGCTACCTAATAATACTCTCTTCTCTCTCTTTTTCGTTTCAACAGACTTGGATAAACGAAGGGTAGCCGCCGCTTAAAAACGATCAAAATTAAAAAGGAAACATAAAAATGAAATTTACGGTACATAAGTCAGAATTTATGAATAAGCTTGCCCCCGCAATGGGAACGGTTTCCAATAAGAATACGATCGCCTCGATCGAGGGCGTTCTGATTGAAACGCTGGAGGGCAGGATCCGTATCTCCACCTACGATATGAATAAGGGCGTACGCGCTATGATCGATGCGGTGGATATTGAGCGCGAGGGCCGCTATATCATCAATGCGCAGAGACTGTATCAGACCATCCGCGTTATGCCCGATGACGAGCTTACCTTTGACATCGGTGAAAACTGCAATTGCACGCTGACCTGCGGAAAATCCACCTTCTCTATCTTTGCGATCCCCGGCGCGGAGTTTCCGAACCTGCCTGAGCTGACGACCGAAAGAGGCTTTGAGATCGATGCCTCGCTCGTGAAGAAGATGATCGGCAAGGTGGTTCATTCCGTGGCGGAGATGGATAACCGCCCGATGCTTTGCGGCTGCTTCTTCAAGATCACGGACGATGCGCTGGAGCTCGTTTCCTGCGACGGATATACCCTTTCGATCTGCAAGGAAAAGACCGAGATCGAAAAGCTTGGAAGAGATATGGCAGGCGAGGTCTCCTTTATCATTCCCGGACACGCGCTCGGCGAGATAACGAAGATCCTTTCCGAGGACGAGGAGAGCCGCGTTCGCTTCTATCTTTCGAGAAAGCACGCGATTTTGCGCGTGGAGGACATCGTGTTCTTTACGAGAACGATCGAGAGCGAGTATATCGACTATAACCGTATGCTTCCGAGAGAAAACGATATTTTCCTGACCGTGGATAAGGAAAGACTTCTTGACGGTCTTGAAAGAGCCAATATCATTGCCGAGGAAAAGATCCAGGGCAGCGGAAGAAGCTATGTGAAGCTCGGCGTTGAGGGCAATAGCCTTTCTCTCACCTCCGTTTCCGTAAACGGAAAGGTATACGACGAGATGGACTGCACGCATGAGGGGAATGATCTTGAGATCGGCTTCAACTGCCGTTATCTTATCAACAGCGTGAAGGCGGCAGAGGGCGAGACCCTGCGGATCACCATGAAGGGGGCAACGCAGGCCATCACCATCGAGCCCTACGAGGAGGATGAAAAGTCTTCCTTCTACTATATGGTTCTTCCCGTTCGCATGAACAGCGAGAAATGAGGCTGAAAAAGTTTTACGCAAGAGATCTGCGCAATATAAAGGAGACCTCGATCGAGTTTCATGACGGCGTGAATCTCCTTTTCGGCAGCAACGCGCAGGGAAAAACGAACGCCATTGAGGGAATCTATCTTTTTGCAAGAGGAAAATCCTTCCGAAAGGCAAAGGAGAGCGACCTCATCCGCTTTGGATGCGAGGGCTTCCGTGCCGAGATCGTGTTCGAAACGCGGATGGGAGAGGAAAGTCTCTCCTATACGGTGCACGGCGGCGAGCGGCGCAGAATGAAAAACGGATACAAGATCGACCGTGCGGCAGAAATGATCGGCAGCTTTCGCGCCGTTCTCTTCACCCCGGATCATTTAGGTCTTGTGAAGGACGGGCCGGAGGAGCGGCGCTCGTTTCTTGACGTTGCGATCTGCCAATGCAAGCCCTATTATCTTTCCGCTTATACCAATTATAAGCGTGCCCTGGAGCAGAGAAACTGTCTTTTGCGCATGATGGGCAAGGGGATGGCCGTGGATATGAACGAGATATACGCATGGTCAAGATCCCTTGCGGAATACGCCGCACCCATCTATCTTGAGCGCAGAGACTATATCAAGCGGCTTGAAAAGCACGCAAGGATCACCATGCAGGAGATCTCGGACGAGAAGGAATCTCTCTCTCTCGTTTATAAATGTGACGTAAATTACGATGGAGACGACCTTGAGAAGATCAAGGAGGCGTATTATGATCTCTTCGTCAGAGATATTGCGCGCGAGGCCGCGAATATGGGAACGCTCTTCGGTATCGGGCGGGACGATATGGAGATATTGATCAACGGCCGCCGTGCAAGAGCCTTTGCCTCGCAGGGACAGCAGCGAAGCGTTGTGCTTGCCCTGAAGCTTGCGGAGGGTGAGGTTTGTCTTGAATTATCGGGTGAATATCCCGTCTTTCTCTTTGACGACGTTTTAAGCGAGCTGGATGAGCGCCGCCGTGCGTATCTTCTTTCAAGAAGAGGAGAAAGGCAGATCATCATAACCTCGTGCGAGAAAAAGGAGATCGCCTCCTTCTCCGAGGGGCTGATACAGGTAGCAGATGGTATTTTTACTCCACAAGTAACTTAAATAACAAAAAAGTGACGAAATGACAATATGTATTTACATATCGGTAATAAAAAAAGCGTTAAGCAAAAAAATATTATAGGAATTTTCGATCTGGATACTGCCACGGTCTCCTCACACACCAAGAGATTTATCAATCAAATGGAAGAAAAGGGACTTGTGGAATATGAGGACACGGATCTTCCGAGAAGCTTTCTTTTAATAGAAAATGAAGCCGGCAATGCCTCTCCCTTTTCTCTCCGTCTCTCCCGCATATCCCCTGCGGGACTCAGGGAAAGAGCGCAGATCAGCCTTGCATCCCTCGGAGAGGAAAAGTAAAAAACGAAAGGAATCAGATCCATGGAAAACATCAAAGAAAACCATGAATACAGCGATAGCCAAATTCAGGTTTTGGAAGGACTGGAGGCGGTGCGCAAGCGCCCCGGAATGTATATAGGAACGACCTCGATCAAGGGACTTCACCATCTCGTGTACGAGATCGTGGATAACTCGATAGACGAGGCCTTGGCGGGTCACTGCGAATGCATCAAGGTCACCCTGAATGCGGATAACAGCGTAACGGTGGAGGATGACGGCCGCGGCATTCCCTCGGGAATGAACGAAAAGCTCGGACTGCCCACCCTTGAGGTGGTTTACACCGTTTTGCATGCGGGCGGTAAGTTCGGCGGCGGCGGTTATAAGATCGCGGGCGGTCTGCACGGTGTAGGTGCCTCGGTCGTAAACGCGCTCTCCGAGTGGGTCGAGGTGGAAAACCATCGCGACGGCAAGAGATATACCGAAAGATTTGAAAAGGGTGCGGTGGCACGTCCCTTTGCCTGCGTTGGCGATTGCGGCGATAAGCACGGTCTGACCGTTCGCTTCAAGCCCGATCCTACGATCTTTGAGGAGACCGTTTTTGAATACGATACGCTCACCAAGCGCATGAGAGAGCAGTCCTTCTTAAATGCGGGTGTCAAGATCGTGATGACCGATCTGCGCGGCGAGGAGCCCGTGGAGGAGGTGCTTCATTATGAGGGCGGTATCGTTTCCTTCGTTGAGTATTTGAACAATGAGAAGCGCGGCACGCCCATTCACGAGGACGTCATTTATATGAAGGGCGAAAAGAACGGCTCGATCGCCGAGGTTGCCATGCAGTATAACGACAGCTATAATGAAACGCTGGTTTCCTTCGCAAACAACATGGCCACCATCGAGGGCGGTACGCACGAGACGGGCTTCAAGAGTGCTTTGACGAAGGCCATCAACGAATACGGCAAGAAATACGGCATCATCAAGGGCGATCCGCTTTCGGGCGAGGACGTGAGAGAGGGTCTCGTTGCCATCATCTCCGTTAAGCTCACGGATGCGCAGTTTGAGAGCCAGACGAAGGCAAAGCTCGGAAACTCCGAGATCCGTACGCTTGTAGACGGTATCGTTTATTCCAAGCTCTGCGAATATTTTGATGAAAACCCCGCCACGGCAAAGATCGTTCTTGAAAAGGCCATGGCTGCCAGCCGCGCAAGAGAGGCGGCAAGAAAGGCAAGAGAATTAACGAGAAGAAAGAACGTTCTCGAGGTCTCCACCCTGCCCGGTAAGCTTTCGGACTGCCAGGAAAGAGAGGCAAGACTCACCGAGGTGTATCTCGTAGAGGGAGACTCCGCAGGAGGCTCCGCAAAGGACGGAAGAGACAGCCGCTACCAGGCGATCCTTCCTCTGCGCGGTAAGGTTTTGAACGTGGAAAAGGCAAGACTTGATAAGGTGTATGCCAACACCTCTCTGATCCCCATTATCCAGGCACTCGGCTGCGGCATTGGCGAGGACTTTGATATTTCCAAGCTTCGCTACGGAAAGATCATTATCATGGCGGATGCCGACGTGGACGGTGCGCATATCCGTATCCTTCTTCTGACCTTCTTCTTCCGCCATATGCGTCCTCTCATTGAAGAGGGACACGTGTATCTGGCACAGCCTCCGCTCTATAAGGTACATAAGGGTAAGGCGATCCGCTACGCCTTCAGCGATGAGGAAAGAGATAAATATATTGAAGAGCTCGGACCGAACGGTGTTGAGGCAGAAAGATATAAGGGTCTTGGTGAGATGGACCCCGAGCAGCTCTGGGAAACCACGATGGATCCCGAAAAGAGAACGCTTCTGCAGGTAAGCGTTAACGATGCGATCGCCTGTGACGAGATGTTCTCCGTTCTGATGGGTGACATGGTTGAGCCCCGCCGAGACTTCATATCCAAGAATGCAAAGTATGTAAAAAATCTGGATATTTAATAGATTTTGCAAACAATTCTTTGCATTAAGAAAGGAAAACGCTTCCAATGGAACATACGTATAAAAGTCAAGATATAGAATTTCCTCTGCAGAAAATTGAAGATGCAGACATGGAAAAGGAAGTGAAAAGCGCGTTTATAGAGTATTCTATGAGCGTTATCACCTCCCGCGCCCTGCCTGACGTCAGAGACGGTATGAAGCCCGGTCAAAGAAGGATCCTTTACGCAATGTACGAGGATCATCTGACCTACGATAAGCCCTTCCGCAAATCCGCAACCACGGTCGGTAACGTGCTCGGTCGATACCATCCGCACGGTGATGCCGCCGTATATCAGTCCATGGTTCGTATGGCGCAGGACTTCTCACTCCGTGTTCCTCTCGTAGAGGGCCACGGAAACTTCGGTAACGTGGACGGAGACGGCGCCGCTGCCTACCGTTATACCGAGGCAAGAATGAGTAAGATCGCGGATCAGATGATGCGGGATATTGAAAAAAAGGTCGTTCCCATGACCCGAAACTTTGATAACACGCGTGACGAGCCGCAGGTGCTTCCCTCAAGATTTCCAAACCTTTTGGTCAACGGCTCGGTGGGCATTGCGGTCGGTATGGCAACAAACATTCCGCCCCATAACCTTAGAGAGGTGATCGAGGGTGTGATCTTCCGTATCGAAAATCCCGAATGCACGACGGACGATCTGATGCAGATCATCCACGGACCGGACTTCCCCACCGCCGCGATCATTTACGGCACGAAGGGCATCCGCGATGCCTATGAGACCGGTAAGGGTCGCGTGTACGTGCGTGCAAGAGGTAAGGTGGACGACGAGCATAAATCCATCGTTTTCACCGAGATCCCCTACATGGTCAATAAGGCGATGCTCGTTGAGTCCATTGCCCATCTCGTTAAGGAAAAGAAGATCGAGGGCATCACCGCTCTGCGTGACGAATCCGGCAGAGGCGGTATGCGTATCGTGATCGAATACCGCAAGGATGCAAACGGCGAGGTCATCTTGAATCAGCTGTATAAATACACCCAGCTGCAGGATACCTGCTCCGTCAATATGCTTGTAATCGACGGCGGTGAGCCGAAGATCCTTTCCCTGCGCCAGATCCTCGATAAATACATCGCATTCCAAAAATCCATTATCGTAAAGAGAACGCAGTTTGACCTCGATAAGGCACTGCGCGAAATGCATATTCTTGAGGGCTATAAGATCGCGATCGATAATATTGATGAGGTGATCGCCCTGATCAAGGCAAGCGAGAGCATTCCCGCGGCAAAGACCGCTTTAATGGAGCGTTTTGCACTCTCCGAGGAGCAGGCGCAGGCCATCGTGGAGATGACGCTCGGTAAGCTTTCCGGCCTTGAAAGAGAGAAGGTGGAGGAAAGACTTGCAAAGCTCGTCACCCTCACCGAGGAGCTTCGCTCCATTCTTGACAGCGAGGAAAAGGTGAAGGATATTCTGAAGGAAGAGCTCACCGAGATCATGAATAAATTTGCGGATAAGCGCCGCACCGAGATCGTGGAGGCGACCGAGGAGATCGATCTTGAGGATCTGATCGAGCGCCATTCCTGCGTGATCACCATGTCCAATACCGGTTATATCAAGCGCCAGAGAGCGGATACCTATACCGCGCAGAACCGCGGCGGCAAGGGCATCATCGGTATGACGACAAAGGAGGAGGACTTCGTTGAGAACATTCTCGTAACGAACAGCCACTCCCTGCTTCTCTTCTTTACCAATAAGGGTAAGGTCTACAGTAAGAAGGCCTACCGTATTCCCGAGGCCTCCCGTACCGCAAAGGGCACGAGCATCGTGAACGTTTTGGAGGTGGAAAAGGACGAAAAGGTCACCTCGATCATCTCCGTCAACGGCTTTGCCGAGAACGAATACCTCACGATGGTAACGAAGAGGGGTGTTATCAAGAGAACCCTTCTTACCGATTTTTCATATCAGCGTAAGGGCGGTAAGATCGCGATCCGCCTGGACGAGGAGGATGAGCTTCTCTTCGTTCGCCACACCAAGGGCGGCGAAAACCTGATCCTTGCAACGCGCGAGGGCTCTGCCGTTCGCTTCTGCGAGGAAAACGTGCGCTGCATGGGCAGAACCGCACGCGGCGTGCGCGGCATAACGCTTGCCGAGGGCGACTACGTTGTCGGCGTTGCCATGGTCGAGGAGGGCAAGGACCTGCTCACCATCACCGAGGGCGGCTACGGTAAGCGAACGCCCTTCGACGATTTCCGCGAGATGAAAAACCGCGGCGGTCACGGCGTTGCCTGCCATAAGATCTCCGAGAAGAGCGGTAAGCTTTGCTCCATCGCCTCGGTTTCCGAGGAGGATGACGTTATGATGATCACCGATCAGGGCACGATCATCCGTATCCCCGTTTCGGGCATCAATCTGTATTCCAGAACCGCATCCGGCGTTATCGTGATGCGCCTTGCCGAGGGCAGCACTATCATCAACTTCGCACGTCTTGAGCGTGAGGAGGAGATTGAAAAGCAGAGCGCAGAGGCAGAAAACGCAGAAATTTCGCTTTCTGACGAGGAAGCGATCGAGGATGCACCCGATAAGGAGGATGCGCACCTTCCCGCCGATGACGAAGCGATCGAGGAGAGCGGTGATGAGGAGTAAATTTTTTATTCTTCTTCTCTGCCTTTGTCTGATGCTTCCCACGCTTGCATCCTGCAAGGAAAAGGACCGCGAGTACGTGGAGAGCGAGGTGGTAGCCGCCGCCGAGCAGCTGATCCAAAAGAGTCTGATCCTCAATGAGATCTATTGGGGCGCAGGCATCCGCTATCAGATGCCCGAGGATGAAAATGCCGAGATCAAGGGCTACCTCCCCGCAGATAATGAGCATCTTGCAGCCTTAGAGGCGGAATACGGCATCAAGGACGTTGAAACCTTAAAGAAAAAGACCCGCGAGGTATTCAGTGAGACGGGATACAATTGGATCGTTTCCACCTGCCTTACGAATATCACGGGAGACGAGGGCATCGTTTCCTACGCGCGGTATTATCAATCGGTCAAAAATGAAGAAACGGGCGCCACGGACGATCTTATGGTCTATACCGGCACAAGAAATATATATGAAAACACGAAAAGCGTGGAGTATATTTACGAGGGCATGTCCGTTACGGACGTGGAGGGTGAGGTCATCACCGTAACCTTGAAGGTGAAGACCACCGGAAAGAACGGAGAGCAAAAGACCCGTCCGTTTACCGTCGATCTGATCGAGGAGACGGGTGGATGGAGGCTGCATGGTGCAAGCTATGCCACCCACTACTGAGGCGGAAAAGGTCATATTCGGTGAGACCGAAAAAGATTTAACGACGATTTTCCCACAAATCTACCACTTTTCCAAAGGTCATATTCAGTGAGACCGAAAATTACACATTTTATTATTTTGTTTCCCCTAAAAAATACATATAAAAGAGAGGATTTTTCGCATGACGTTCAAGGAAAAAATTGTCAAGCTCAGAAAACTGAAAGGACTTACGCAGGATGAATTTGCCAGCGCAGTCGGCGTTTCTCGCCAGGCTGTTTATAAGTGGGAATGCGGCCAGTCCTACCCCGAGGTTTCCAAGCTTCTGGAAATCAAGTTTCTTTTCGGAATTTCGATTGATGATCTGCTCGATGAGAGCTACGAGGTGATCGTTCCCGAGAAGAAGAAGAGAAAGAGAAAGCCCAAGGCAGAGGATGGCGTTGCCGCTCCCAAGGCAGCACCCGCTCCCAAGGCAGAGCCTGCATTCAAGCCCATGGATGACGATGAGATCCGCAGAGAGCTCCTTGGCCTGAACAAGAAGAAGGAAGCACCTGCTCCCAAGGCGGCTCCTGCTCCGAAGGCTGAGCCCGCTCCTGCTCCCGTAGCAAAGGAAGAGCCCGCACCTGCCCCCGCTCCCGCAGCAAAGAAGGAGCCTGAGGTTGAGCTGGTTTCCGTTTCTGCACCCGCTGCAGAAAAGAAGGATGACAAGAAGGGCGGCTTCTTTGGTCGTCTTTTCGGCAGAAAATAAAAAATATTTTTACAAAAACGCAAGTTTTTTTGTAAATTATAGTTTGTAAAAACAAAAATAGCGTCGGAAAAAGAAATTTTGGCCGACAGGGCATTCTGCGCCCATTTGGCAAAAATGCGAAAAATTGAAAATACTTCTTTACAAAAACGGGGCGGTTTTTCGTCGAGATCCGCCCCTTCCTCTGCCTTTGAGGCAACGAAAAAAACGAAAAGAAAAGTGTGCATTGAATAGTTTTATTGGCAAAATAAATATTTTTAAAGCAGAAATTTCGCGCCGCATCTTGCATGAAAGAAACGGCGTTCGTCTATAATTTCTATAATGAAAGAAATGGAGATAATCATTTGACAAAGGAAAAAAATAAAGAAAAACAAAAGGATCTTACATCGGCCGAGAAAAATAAAAACCGTCTCGGCATGCAAAAAAAGGCGCGTGTGGGTGTGCAAGCATCCCAATCGCACCAAAAAAAGCAATATGAAAAAAGAAAAGCACAGCCGGGCGAGATGATAGAAAATCCGATTGCACCGGTGCATAAGCGGACGGGCAAAAAGAGCCCGAAAACAGGTTTAGGTGCTTCACAGACCAAACGGAGCACACAGGTGCATCCGATCCAAAGAGCGGAAACCAGGATGGACTCGGCGCGCTCCTCCGCATATCGCGAAGGAAAGAGCCTGCGCAGAACGAAGGCGGCAAAAAAGCCGCAGGGAACGCTGCGCGTTATGTGCCTTGGCGGCCTTATGGAGATCGGAAAAAACATGACCGTCATCGAATACGAAAAGGACATCGTGGTCGTGGACTGCGGTCTTGCCTTTCCGGATGACGAGATGCTCGGCATCGATCTTGTGATCCCGGACGTTTCCTACCTTCAGCAGAATGCAGATCGCGTGCGCGGTATTTTTATTACGCACGGCCATGAGGACCATATTGGTGCCATTCCCTACGTCCTGGCACAGCTGCGCGTTCCGATCTACGGAACGAAGCTCTCGCTCGGGATCATTGAGGGAAAGCTTGAGGAGCACGCATTGCCCTTCCGTCCCGAGCTTCGCACGGTGGAGTCGGGCGAGACGGTGAACGCGGGAGATATGCGCGTGGAATTTATCCACGTCAATCATTCGATCGCGGATGCCTGTGCGCTTGCGATCCATACGCCGCTCGGCGTGGTGTATCACAGCGGAGATTTTAAGCTGGACGTTTCTCCCATTGACGGGCAGATCATGGATCTTACGCGCATCGGTGAGCTTGGAAAGGAAGGCGTTAAGCTCCTTCTTTGCGAGTCCACGAATGCGGAAAGAGCGGGCTTTACCCCCTCCGAGCGCACCGTTGGAAGCTCGCTGGAGCGTATTTTCATGCAGTATGAGGATCGTCGGCTGATCATTGCCACCTTCTCCTCCAACGTGCATCGTGTGCAGCAGATCATCAACGCAAGCCACCGCCACGGAAGGAAGGTTGCGGTGCTTGGCCGCAGCATGATCAATATTATCGGCGCGGCCTCCGAGCTTGGCTATATGGATCTGCCGGACGGCGTTCTCATTGATATTTCCGAGATCAAGCGCTACAAGCCAGAGCAGATCACCCTGATCACCACGGGCAGCCAGGGAGAGCCGATGTCTGCGCTCTACCGTATTGCATTCTCGGAGCACAGAGACGTGAAGCTCGCATCGAGCGACGTCGTGGTGCTCTCGGCGCACGCCATTCCCGGCAACGAAAAGCTGATCGGCAAGATCGTGAATGCTTTGGTTCAGGGCGGCGTGAAGGTCGTAAACGATTCTGTGGAGGACGTCCACGTTTCGGGACACGCCTGCCGCGAGGAGATCAAGCTTCTTATGGCACTTCTGCGCCCCGAATACTATATGCCGATCCACGGAGAGGCAAGACATCTTTACGCCGGCAAGGAGATCGCGGAGTTTATGGGCATCCCGCCATCCAACATCTTTCTTTCGGATATAGGCAAGGTTTTGGAGATCACGGCGGATAAGGCTGCCTTCAAGGGCACTGTCCCCTCCGGCAAGGTGCTGGTGGACGGTTCGGGCGTTGGTGACATCGGAAGCGTTGTTTTGCGCGACAGAAAGCACTTATCCGAGGACGGACTTGTGGTGGTCGTTGCCACGGTGGATCTTTCGGAGAGCCTCATTATGTCCGGGCCGGATATCGTTTCCCGCGGATTCGTATACGTGAAGGAGTCCGAGGAGCTGATGTTCGATGCGCGCCGCGTGGTCGCCGAATCGCTTGACGGATGCCTCAGCCGTGGAATGTATGATTTCACAGAAATAAAATCCAAGATCCGCGACGATCTTGCAAAATTCATTTTCAAGAAAACAAAAAGAAAGCCCATGATTTTACCAATCATCATGGACTTATAAACGGCTTAAACCATTTTGATTGTATTTTTTCACCCTCGTTTGATTTTTGGAGCAAAGTTTTAAAAATGATAAAAGTAGTCTATGGGGACGTGCGTCCCCTCCTTGGGGCAAGTGCCTTTGCACATTTTTTTGAAATGCAGGACAGTGCTGCACAGCACCGTATCATGGAACCGAAAAGAAAGGAGTATCGCGCGTATCGATTGATGACGCATCTTGTGCTGGATGCCCTATACAGAAAAGAATACGGTGCACCGATCCCCGAGCTTCGTGTAACGGATCTCGGCAAGCCCTATATTGAGGGCGGACCTGCCTTTTCCATCTCGCATGACAGCGGATTTGTCTGCATCGCGATGACAAAGGATTTTTCCGAGCTCGGCGTGGATATTCAAACTGAGCCAAACCCTGTAACGGCCTCTCGCGTTCGCCGCCGCTTTCTCACCCCCGTGCCACCGTATCGGAAGGCCGAGCCCGAAGTTGAATTTCAGATGGCCCATGCAGAGAGAGAGGGTGTGGATTTCTCTCCCGCGCATCCCTTCGGTACGCCCTCCTCTTTTCTCTGTGACTACGTGCGCGCAGAGGCGATCATGAAGATGACGGGCGGCGGCTTTGCCGATTTTCCGCGCCTGCGCGAGCTTTGCTCCGCGTGTGATACTGCACTTCTTCCCCTGGGAAACGTGGCGATCGGTCTTGCATACAGATAAAACGCACATAGAAAAGCACTTTTGGACATAAGCAAGATTCAAAAGCAAGAAATCTTCCTTTTTATTCAAAAATTCAAAAAAATAATACCTTGAAAAACCGTGTTTTTAAGCCTTAAAAACACGGTTTTTTTCTACAAAAGCGTACTTTTTAAGAGAAAAACGCGTGTAAATAATAGTTTACATGAAAAAATGCTGTAATTTTTCTGGTTTTTTGATAAAAATGAAGTGTTTTTGCGGGTTATGCTTAAAATAAGATGTGAAACGTGTCGTGTTTTTACTCGAAAACACCGTAATTTTTGCGTTTTTTGTGCGATTTTTGCTACAAAAGTTTATAATTTTTATGATTTTAAATTAAAAATTAAAAATGCGCTATTTTGGCAAAAAAGACGGGAAAAGCAAACCGCAGGTTGCACAGAGATCCTTTAAAAATGCCGTTTTCAAGGTGGAAAAACGAAGAAAAAACAAAAATAAAAAAAGTACAAGCACCAATATGGGAGGCTTGTACTTTTTTGTTTACATAATGATCGGCAGTATCATGGGCAAAAGCCACGCAAGTCCGATGAAAAGAAGGACGAAAAGCGCACAGTAGCCAACGGTATGCCATAGCGTGTCCTCGTTGCCGGAAAGGATTTCCTTGGCGCGGTCGGCATAGGTGGGTGAAAGATAGTAGCGCGTGGCAAGAAGGGCTTCCGTTTTTTCTTTTCTTCGGTCTTTTGCGGTGATCTTCTTCTCGGGGGCTTTGTTTTCTGCCTTTTCGGCAGGAGGCTCATCGCTTGTTTTTGCCTCTTCTGAGGCTTTTTCTGCTTCTGCAGGCTCATCCTTCGGTGCGACGGCAAGAAAACGCATGAGCATCGAATTTTCGTGCCACAGAGCGAACAGAATGCGCTTGTGATCGGAAAGACCAAGCGCTTTCAGATCCTTCGCGCTCTCGGGATCTGTGGCCTTGTGGCGCATTAGGGCTTTAACGGTGCGGTAGATCAGCGCATTCGTGTATTGTATGACAATCGTGGCGAAGATCATCCCAAGGAAGGCACAAAGGAGAATAAGGCCTATGGGAAGATCTGCGCCTCCGTAGTCCTTTAAATTGAGGGACAGTATGTTTTCTAAAAATTGCATATGAGGCATCCTTTTTGCGAAAATTTAAGGGCGGATTGCTTATTTTTGGAGAAAAAATGCAGTTTTTGCTTTAATTTGCAAAATCTTCGCCGCAAAGAGCATCCAAAAGCTCGGTAAGATCCATGTTGTCCTCATAGAAGAAGCAGAGACATTTCTTTTTTCCACTGCCCTTGATGCGTACCTGGCGGCCAAAATGACGCTGCAGGTTCAGCTCAAGCTCGCGCTGATAATCTACGAGGGGCGCTTCTTTTTTGGGCTGCTCCGTGCGGATCGGACGGTTGATACGCTTCACTTCCTCCTCTAAAACGCGCACAGACCAGCTTTTTTCGATGCAAGCGTTGGCAAGAGGGAGCATATTTGCCTTGTCCTTCACACCGAGAAGCGTTCTTGCGTGGCCTGCGCTCAATGCGCCGCCTGCAACCAGGGCAAGAACCTCATCCGGCAGATCCAAAAGGCGCATTGCGTTTGCGATCGCGCTGCGGCTCTTTCCAACCTCGGCGGAAAGCTCCTCCTGGGTCATATTGTATTCGTCGGCAAGCGAGCGGTAGGCCATTGCCTCCTCCACGGGGTTCAGATCCTCGCGCTGAATGTTCTCAATCAGGGCAATTTGTGCCGTTTTTTGGTTATCCTTGTCCAAAATAAGGGCAGGAATCTCGGAAAGGCCTGCCATTTTGCTTGCGCGGAAGCGGCGTTCGCCTGCAATGATCTGATAGCGTCCTTCGCCGTATTCTCGTACCAAAATCGGCTGAAAAACGCCGTTTTTAAGGATAGAATCCGCAAGACCCTGCAGAGCCTGCTCGTCAAAATTCTTTCTCGGCTGGTCTGCACGGGGATCAATCAGGGAAAGCTTAAGCGAAATTACCTTACCTTCGTTCGCATTTTCCTCTTCAGCGAGAGAATTGTCTAAAAAAATGGCATCCAAGCCGCGGCCAAGGCCGCTATTTTTCTTTCTTGGCATATCGATGTCTCCTTATATCCTTTAAAATTATGTAAAAATGGAAATAATTACCAAATTTTAATATCAATTTACTTGAAGGTGCGTTGGATTTTAGTAATTTAAATGGTATTTTTGGTATAAAATCTTTGAATTTAATGGAAATTAGTGATATTGATAAAAAGATACGATGATAGTGAAAAAAGCGTTTATGAAATATACAGACGAACAAAATGTTTTTTTAAAAAGCACCTTCAATACGCGAATTCTTTGCGTTTTTGTGTTTGTATTTATGATTGGTTGCACAATTGCTTTTGAAACATTATCTTTTTTACTTAGAAATAACGTATTGCTTAGAAATAACGCAGTTCGAGCGCGTTTTTGCTTGCGTTTATGATTGATTGCGCGGATTGTTTTGTATTTTTGATTTTTTGCCTCGATAAACGCAATTTAAGCGTGTTTTTTTCTTCTAAAAACGAATAAATTCAGCACTTGGATTAAATGCGCATCATCAATTCCTTTGCAACGGCTGCATATTCAAGAGATCCTTTGCCGTAGGGATCGTGATAGCAGATTGGTTCACCGTAGCCCGGAGCCTCGGAAAGACGAACCGAACGGGAGATCGGCACCTTGAAAAGCTGCTCTGCGTAATACTTTTTCAGCTCTGCAACAACTTGTCCCGTCAGCGTAAGGCGTCCGTTATACATCGTGAGAAGAATTCCAACCACGCGTAGCTCAGGATTATAGAGCCTGCGGATGGTTTTTACGGTATTCAGAAGCTGCGACATACCCTCAAGAGAGTAAAATTCGCATTGCATGGGGATCACAATGCCATCAGAAACCGAAAGTGCCTTGACCGTAAGCATTCCAAGAGAGGGCGGACAGTCAATAAATATGTAGTCAAACCGCTCTTTAACGCTATCCACCGCGAGCTTTGCAAAATTATCGTCCTCGGAGAGCTCATAAAGCTCCAATTCGGCGCCTGCGAGGTCAATCGTCGCCGGAACGACCCAAAGATTCTTAAAGCTGCTCTTGATGATGGCTTCGTCCATCTCACAATGACCGATGATTACGTCATAAATGGTCTTTTTAATCTTGGATTTTGAAATTCCGAGGCCGCTTGTGGCATTTCCCTGCGGATCCATATCGATCATGAGAACCTTTTTGCCTTTTGCGGCAATCTGTGCCGCCAAGTTTACGCAGGAGGTTGTTTTTCCCACGCCGCCCTTTTGATTGGAAAAGGACACAATTTTACCCATAAAACCTCCAAAATGGCGTAAAAACGCCAGAATCTCACATTATTTATTATATATATAATTATGCCATAAAACATCGAAAAAGTCAATAATTTCACGTAAATATTTGTAAAAAAGTAATACTTGGTTAAATCTAAATTTATGAATTGTTTCACGTGAAACATTGTAAGTAGAATAGAATATAAATAGAATATAAATCATATGACGAGGTTTTGATGCATTGGGGCTGCTGAATGCCGGATCAATCATTGCACGTAGTAGAATCAAGCATGGATTATAAAATACATGCAAATATTACATAAAAGTTAAACCAAAATGTGTTGCGTTGCATTATTTGTGCGCGGAAATGGTATAAATAGAGATATTTTTGCGGAGAATTGCAAGGATCGGGCCAAAATAATACCAATGTTGTGTCTTATTTGAGATATGTATAAAGCCTGATAAATATCAGTACTTGAGCGGTATTTTGTGATATAGCCCGCGTTAAACTTGCTTATATCCTTATTTAATAGCAATGTTTCACGTGAAACATTGCTATATGGCGCAAGTGCTCGGCCATCGCTTTGACACAGAGGGAGGTGCAATGAAATGTTGCTGCATTTGAGCGCAAACCGTATTATTTCCTTTGTTTTTCATATAATTGCGAAGAAATAGCTCCATATGCCGTAGTTTCACTTATAATTGTTCGATTATATTCAATTTTCTTTTATCTATGCGATGTTTCACGTGAAACATCGTACGGATTACATATAATTCGAGCTTAATTCTAAGGTTACAAATGATTGATTGCCTACGATGTTTGTATTAAAATGCCGAATGTTTCACGTGAAACAATAAAAGATGGCTTTTTATAAGCAAAAATAACCTAAAATAAGCTTCAAATGTGTATTTTAGATTGAAAAAAACTTAAAAATGCCCTCCGGAGGCGTGTTAAAGCACTATCGTCTTGTATAATCTGTGTTAAACTGCATATGAATTATATATAATTGATATGGTTTCTGAAAATAATGAATTTATATAATCAATGCGGGGATATAGATGATTTGTTTTGTTCTTTTTGACATCGATCCGGATAATTAAAAGCAATACAGTGATAAATAAGCTCCTTTTTCTGTGCTTTTTTTGAAGGAGAGCATGATAATTTGCGCAAAACAACCTTATTTCCAAACAAATAGATGTATTTTGGGCGAAAATAAAGCAAATCTTTCTACTTTTAGCAAATAATGATGCAAAATAGTGCCTGATTTTGATAATTTCCCGGTTTTTGCTTGTGTTTGCATTGTTGTTGACGGAAACAAAGGTTGAATTATATTTATATATAGCCTCTCGGAGCTTCTATTGCTTGTTTATTCTCTTGGCTGTGCGGTTTATTGTCCTTTTCTACAGTATAAATTTCGTTCAAAATTGCTTGAATTTACTAAAAATGGAAAATAATGGCAATTACTCAATTGCTCGGGTGATTTATGCCCTATTTTATTGTTTTTTGAATATTTAAATTGTAAAAAGTACGAACACGAAAATTTCGGTTGCGTTATGAGTGGCAAAACCTTTATATATAAGGTGATAATTATATGATCTAACCGTCTATGCTACAGAGAAATCGTAAAAAATACGATATAAATTCGACTGTTACGACAAAGATCTGTTAGATGCTTTCGCTTATTTTTAAAGAAGTTTTTTCTTGAAAACAGTAAGTCTGAATTTTCAAATTAGAATTAAACGGTGGGGCGAGGTGTTCTTTTTGCTTTATAAAAAATCGATTTGTGGTGATTTTGTGGAGAATGTGAGCTTAAATCCATGCAAATACAACGAATATGTGGGGAATTTGCATCAAAATGCTCTATAATAAGGATTCCACATTGATTTACGCGGTGATGGATGGTAATTATAAAATTTGCTAACTTTTACTTGAAAGCAGTTGCAAAAACAGCGTGCATATGGTATACTACTATTATCGAAAAGCGGCCGTATATATTATGGCTGCATAAAACGCATAAAATCAGAAAGCGAAGCTTAAATGAAAACAACCTTTTATCTTGTTCGGCACGGACAAAGCATTGGAAATCTTGAAAATCGCACGCTTGGTCACACGGATCTTGATCTATCCGAGCTTGGCTATCTGCAAGCTGCGGCGACCTTTGAATATATGAAGGACTTACATATTGATGCGGTGTATTCCTCGCCCCTGATTCGCGCAAAAAATACGGTGATTCCCCACGCTTTGCACCGTGGTTTAGCGGTTCAGTGCCTGGATGATCTGAGGGAAATCTACCTTGGATTATGGGAAGGAATGTTTATTAAGGATATCGTACATCGCTGGCCATATACGTTTTGGGAGCTTTGGCGGGCGAATTTTGCGCTTTCTACGCCGCCGAAGGGCGAATACGTGCAGGATGCGGCTGATCGCGTTATAAATACACTCCTGGCCCTTGGAGAAAAGCATCTTGGAGAAACACTTCTGATTGGCGGCCATGCGGGTATATTTCGCGCGGCGGTTGCGAAGATCATCGGTATGCCGCCTGAGCGCGTAGGAAAGGAATTTCCCTTCCCGACCAATGCATCGATCACTACACTATCGTATGAAAACGGTAAGCTTTCACTCGTTCGCTATTCAGAGGACGGGCATCTTGCCGATGTTGGTGTTACACGCTTTGAATGATCGAATGCTCCGTTTAAAAAAAGAAGCACATCTGCTCGGTGTGCTTCTTTTTTTATCAAATTTACAGTTTGACAATTGTTTTTTTGGGGATTAAATTTGCGTATCTTTTCGGCAAGAAAAATAACGCAAAATGAAAATAATAGTTAACATGAAATTTTTGCATGAAATTTTGATTTTTTGGCAAAAATCCGCTCCGTTTTGACCTCTCTTTGGGCACGAAAAACGCGAAAAAACGCAAAATTTGCAAAATCGCCTCAGAGATATTTTTAAAAATGAAATATTTTGCAAAAAACGGGTTGAAAATACCGTAATTCGCAAACAATTATTTGCGAATTCAAAAAAACGGATTTTTAGTATTTTACGAAAATTTTTTAGAAAAACATGAGAAAAATACAAAAAAATCAGTGTTTTTAATGAAAAAATTCAATAAAACAGATCTTGATGCAAAAAAAATCAAGAAAAAATCAAACGCGTACAAAAGAAATTCAAGGGATAAAGCAAAAACCCACAAAAACGCCTCAAATTTGGTAAAATATAGCAAAAAACGGCTGTTTTTTATCTTAAAAAGCGTTTTTAATGTAAACAATAATTTACATATTAAAATTTCAAAAAATAGTTTCTTGATAACTTAAAAAATCCGCTTAAATATCTCCCAAAAGCGCAGGGGCAAAATTCCGGATCTTCGTGTGAAAATGTACAGTCCGGAGGCCTTTCCCTACAATGTTATGTGTGAACTCCCTGAGCGATGCTGTAACGGCCTCGGCGGATGAAGCAACACGATCCTCCACTCGCTTAGCGGGCGGTATTGCAAATTCGGGCATAGCCCCCGTAAAACCCCGCTACCATGACGGGGTTTTCGTTATACAAAAAACGCAGGGGATATTGTACCCCTGCGTTTAAATAATTGATCGGCTGAGCCTTAGCTCGTTTTTTTCGTGCTTTCGCTTATCTTGCCAGGATCTCTTTTACCTTTGCAAGCGCCTCGTCGATCTTATCAAGATCCTTGCCGCCGCTCATTGCATTGTCGGGACGGCCGCCGCCCTTGCCGCCGCAGATCACGGAGATCTCGGAGAGGATCTTGCCTGCGTGTGCGCCTGCCCCTACGGCCTCGGCACCTGCCGCGGCAACAAAGTTCAGCTTGCCTTCGTTCACAACGGCGAATACGCAAACGCCCATCGGCTCCTTTGCCTTCACGGTGTCGCAAAGACCGCGTACCGCATCGGGGCGCATTTCAAGCTTTGCGGTCAGAACGCGGAAGTTCTTCACGCTCTCAAAGGAGGAGAGAAGCCCCTCGAGCTTCTGATTGGCAAGCTTTGCCTGCAGGGATTCTGCGGTACGCTTTGCCTCCTTGAGCTCTGCCTGCAGGGCGGAGGCCTTCTTGGCAACGTCTGCTGCGTTTTGGCATTTGAGCTCCTTCGCCGCCTCTGTGAGCAGCGCATCCTTGCTTGCAAGCAAAGAAAGAACGCCAAGTCCCGTTACGGCACTGATGCGGCGAACACCTGCCGCCACGGAGGATTCTGCCGTGATCTTAAATAGACCGATCGCGCCCGTGTTCTGCACGTGCGTACCGCCGCAAAGCTCGGTGCTCGTGCTGCCTGCCTTAAGCACGCGAACGCTGTCGCCGTATTTTTCATCAAAGAGGGCGATCGCACCAAGTGCCTTTGCACCCTCCA
Organism: Clostridia bacterium; assembly: GCA_017938205.1. GTDB lineage: Bacteria > Bacillota > Clostridia > Oscillospirales > CAG-272 > UBA1740. Next base: position 76,311 of record JAGBCA010000001.1, on the reverse strand, counting down.
TATCCGTCACGGTGGTGGTGACGGGCTCGGCGAGAAGGATCGCCTCGTTTACGAGCGCCTCAACCCTTGCAAGCTCCTCTGCCGTCATGGCCGAGAGATGCGAGAAGTCAAAGCGCATCTCGTGCTCGTCCACGTACGAGCCTGCCTGCTTCACGTGCGTACCGAGAACGGAACGCAGAGCACTCTGCAAAAGGTGTGCCGCCGTGTGGTTGCGGGCAATGGCGGCGCGGCGCGTGCCATCCACGGAAAGCGTCAGTGTATCTCCAACGCGGATGCTTCCGTTTTCAAGCGTTACCATATGCAGGTAAACGCCGTCGGTTTTCTTTGTGTCTGTTACGGTAAGAAGGGTGTCGCCAAGGGAGATCGTTCCCTTGTCACCCACCTGGCCGCCGCCCTCGCCGTAAAATACGGTGCGGTCAAATACCAGGGTCGCCTCTCCCTCGGAAAGGCTCTCGGTGCTCTCGCCGTCCACGAGGATGGCAAGAAGCTTGGCCTCGCAGGAAAGGCTCTCATAGCCGAAGAATACGGTTTTCGAAAGCGATGCAAGCGCACCGAGCGAATCCTTCGACCAGCCCGAAATATTGCCTCTTGCGGCGCGTGCGCGCGCCTTCTGCTCGTTCATCAGCGCGGTGAAGCCCTCCTCGTCCAAGGCAATGCCTGCCTCGGCGGCGATCTCACGCGTCAGATCCACGGGGAAGCCGTAGGTATCGTAAAGCTTGAAGGCCTCCGCGCCCGAAAGCGCCTTTGCACCCTCGGCGGAAAGCTCATCGAGCTTCTTTGAAAGCATGGCAAGACCTGCATCCAGCGTCTGACGGAAGCGGTCCTCCTCAAGGTTGATCACTTTAAGGATATATTCTGCCTTTTCGGCAAGCTCGGGATATGCGCCCTCGTTCTGCTCGATCACGATCTCACAGAGCTCAGGCAAAAACTTTCTCTCAATGGAGAGAAGCTTGCCATGGCGGCAGGCGCGGCGGAGAATGCGGCGAAGCACGTAGCCTCTACCCTCGTTGGAGGGGATCACGCCGTCCGAGATCATAAAGGTAGCACTACGGATATGGTCGGTCACCACGCGGATGGAAATATCGTTTTCCTTGTCCTTGCCGTAGGTCTTGCCCGCAATGGAGCAAACCGTGTCAAGAATGCGGCGCACGGTGTCCACCTCAAAGAGGTTGTCCACACCCTGCATTACGCAGGCAAGACGCTCAAGGCCCATGCCCGTGTCGATATTTTTCTGCTTCAGCTCGGTGTAGTTGCCCTTGCCGTCGTTATCAAACTGAGAGAATACGTTGTTCCAGATCTCCATGAAGCGATCGCAGTCGCATCCGGGCTTGCAGTCCGGACTGCCGCAGCCGTAGGCCTCGCCGCGGTCAAAATAGATCTCGGAGCAGGGGCCGCAGGGGCCGGTGCCGTGCTCCCAGAAGTTGTCCGCCTTGCCGAGGCGAACGATGTGGCTCTCGTCAATGCCGATCTTGTCTCTCCAGATGGCGTATGCCTCATCGTCCTCTTCATAAACCGAGGGCCAGAGCAGATCCTTAGGGATCTCGAGAACGCCGTTCAGAAATTCCCACGCCATCGGGATCGCCTCGTCCTTGAAGTAATCTCCGAAGGAGAAGTTTCCGAGCATCTCAAAATACGTGCCGTGGCGCGCCGTGTGTCCCACGCGGTCAAGGTCGGGGGTACGAATGCACTTCTGGCAGGTGCAAACGCGCGTTCCGGGAGGGGTGTCCTCCCCGGTGAAGAACTTCTTCATCGGCGCCATGCCCGAGTTGATCAGGAGCAGGGATTTGTCGTTGTTGGGAACGAGCGAGTAGCTCGGCAGGCGCACGTGCCCGCGGCTCTCAAAATAGGAGAGAAATTTTTCTCTCAGCTCGTTGAGTGACGTCCATTTCATAAAAAAACCTCCGATCGGCAGAAAAAGTGCCGAAGTAACATATTTTCCTAACTTAATATTATACACATATTTTGCGCGCGTGTCAAGAGGAAAAACCAAAGCGTGGGCTGCCCTTTGTTGCGCAAAGGCGTGCGTTTATATATTTTTTACAAATGTGCGCGCGTTTGTTCTTTTCTCCTTATTTACTTTTTTTACAAACTGTGCTATACTTACAATGAACATTTATGCGAAAAATGCATGCATACGAATAGCGAGGAGAAAAATCAATGAAAAAACGCATAACAACGGTGCTTTTCTCGTGTCTTGCGGTTTGCGCTTTGCTGTGCCTTGGCTCTTGTGCCATTGGCGGAACGCAAGGGGGCGTCACGCCGCAAACGCAGGTGGGAACGGATGCGCAGGGGCTTGTATATACCCTGCGGTGGGACGGGACTTACGCGGTTTCGCTCGGTGAGGCGGAGCCTTCTGCGGAGATCGTGATCCCTGCCACCTTTGAGGGGGCGGCCGTGACCGAGATCGCCGCCGAGGCTTTTTCGGGAAACACCGCGATCAAGAGCATCGTGATCCCCGATAGCGTGACGGATATTGGCAATAAGGCGTTTTTAGGCTGTACGGCACTCAAGAATGTGACGCTTGGCAAGAGCGTCACGCTGATCGATCTTTCTACCTTTGAGGGCTGCACGGCGCTTACGGGCATCGTGATCCCCGACAGCGTATCGGCCGTTCGCGTTTCGGCCTTTGAGGGCTGCACGGCGCTTACGAGCGTTCAGATCGGAGACGGCGTTACCACGATCGGCCGCAAGGCGTTTTCGGGCTGTACGGCACTGAAGGACGTAACCGTGGGCAAGGGCGTATCCACGATCGCAAAGGAAGCGTTCCTCGGCTGTGAGGCGATCGAAAACGTGCATCTGCGCAGTCTCTCCTCTTGGTGCAAGGTCACGCTTGCGGATGAAAGCGCAAGCCCGCTTTTCTTTGCGGAAAAGCTTTATCTTGGCGGCAGCTATACAACGAATGTTTATGTTCCAAAGGATGTAAGCGCGATCAGCGCCATGGCGTTCCATGGCTTTAAGGGCATTAAGAGCTTGACGGTCTCCGATAGCGTGACGGCAATCGGAGAGAATGCGTTCAGCGGTTGCTCGGCGCTTGCGAGCGTAACGCTCGGAAACGGACTTCGGACGGTCGCGGATGCGGCCTTCGCAAGCTGTACCGCGCTTTCCGCCGTATACGTTTCGGATATTTCCTCATTCTGCGGCATTGATTTCAAGGCCCCCTCGGCAAACCCGCTGTCCACCGCGCAAAGCCTCTACCTTGGTGAGACGCTCGTTACGGATCTTTCCGTCCCCGCAGGGGTAACGAAGGTACATACCAATACCTTTGCAGGCTATGGAAAGCTCACGAGCGTGACACTGCCCGGCAGCGTGACCGAGATCGGAGCAGGTGCCTTTGAGGGTTGCCAAGCGATCCGATCGCTGACCGTGCCCTTCGTCGGCGGCAGTAAAACGCAAAATACCTTTATCGGTTATCTCTTCGGTGCATCGAATTATTCGGGAAATGCCACCGCCGTTCCTGCCGTTTTAAGCGATGTGATCGTGACGGGAAATGCGGCGCTCGGAGACTATGCGTTCTACGGCTGTGAAAATCTTGCGAGCGTTACGCTCTGCGACGGAACGCCATCCATCGGTGCATCCGCATTCTATAACTGTCTTGGCCTTACGAGCATTGCAATTCCGAAAAGCGTTGCATCCGTTGGCGCATCGGCATTCGTTAGCTGTGACCTTCTGAAGAGTGTTTATATCGAGGATGTTGCATCCTGGTGCAAAGTTTTGTTTGCAAATAATACCGCAAACCCTATGTTTGCGGGCGCTACGTTGTATCTTAACAACTCAATTGTGGAGAAGCTTATTATACCGAGCGGCGTGAAGGGCATTGGAAATTTTGCCTTTTATAACTGTATCAGCCTCACGAGCATAGAGATCGCCGAGGGGCTTGAAAGCATCGGAAATTCTGCCTTTTACGGATGCAGCGGAATTGCCGCGCTGTCCGTTCCCGATTCCGTGGGCGCGCTTGGGAGCGAGGCCTTCTTTGGCTGCACGGCTCTGCAAACGGTAGAGCTTGGCAGCAAGATCACCGTAGTACCTGTCAACGCCTTCTCGGGCTGCACGGCGCTTACCGCCGTGGACCTTTCGGAGGACGTGACCGAGATCGGTGACTACGCCTTCCTAAACTGCAAGCTCTTAGCTTCCATTCCGCTTCCGAGCAGCCTCGTGCGGATCGGCACGCAGGCCTTCAACGGCTGCTCGAAGATCACCACCCTTACGCTCCCTGCGTCCTTGAAGACGGTCGGAGCAAAGGCCTTTGACGGTTGCTATAATATCACGAGCGTTTATACTACGGATATTCCTACCTGGTGCGGCATTACGTTTGAGGATGCGCGTGCCAATCCCATCTGGAAGGGAACTACATCGCTTTACGTGGGCGGAACGCTGTTGACGGCGCTTGTGATCCCCGAGGGCGTAACGAAGGTAGGCGGTTTTGCCTTTGAGAACTATCCGATCACGAGCCTTTCGTTGCCGAGCACGCTGACAGAGATCGGCTGGAACGCCTTCACTGCCTGCAAGAGGATCACGAGCGTTGCTCTCCCGGACGGCCTTCTGACGCTTGGCGGCTATTCGTTTTACGGCTGCTCGAGGCTGACGAGCGTGACTCTCGGCAGTAAGCTGAAGGAAATCGGAATGTTTGCCTTCAACGGTTGTAACCAGCTTCGCTCCATCGTGATCCCCGATAGCGTCGTTATCATCGGTGACGGCGCGTTCTGGAACTGCCGCAGGCTCACGAGCGTTACGCTCGGAGCGGGTGTGCGCACGATCGGAATTGAAGCCTTCAAAAGCTGCACCTCTCTGAAGCATATCACGTTCTCCGCAAGCGTGCAGATATTGAGTGATTTTGCCTTTGGTGACTGTTCCGCGCTTGAAAGCGTTGTGATGCCTGCAGGCTTTTTGCAGATGGGCACGGGTGCATTCTCCGGCTGCACCTCGCTCGGAAGGATCTATTATTACGGCACGCACGAGGCGTATGACGAGATCCTTATCGGCCAGCAAAACGAGATCTTGCAAAACGTCACGGTGTATTCCTATAGCGAGTTTATGCCCTCCGACGTCGGAAATTATTGGCATTTTGATGCTTCGGGCAATATCGTTGTCTGGGGCGAGGAGTAACAAACTATGATTGGCCGAAGTTCGCTTAGCGAACTTTTTGGGCAAGTTATGAGTTATGATATGCTTCGCATAGTTATGATTGGCTTCGCCAAGTTTTAGGCTTGGTGGGCAATCATATCATAACATTTGCGTAGCAAATTCATAACGGCGGAGCATAAAAGCACGCAGATGCGTGCTTTGCGAGCCTCATAACTCTAAACTTGAAACAACAGAAAAAGAGAGAGAATTTCGGCAACGATTTGTTCTCTCTTTTTGTTTTTGGTTCGTCAAAACGCCGTGATGGCTTCGTCACTTTTCACAAGGCTTTCGTTTGATATTTCCAAAGGGCTTTGGCGGTGAGGAAAAAAGTTTGTTTTTTTTCGGAAAAAGGGTTGAAATTTCCTGTCTGCTGTGGTATATTGAGAGGGCACAAGGGTGTGCAAATTCAAATTGCCCATCGGCAAGGAGAAAGATAGTATGGAAACGATGATGAAGATGCTACTCAAAAACAAGGAGCTCCCCGAGGGAGCCGTAGCCATTGTCAAGTCGCTTTCGGAGAGTGGAGACACCGCATTGTTCGCGATCGTGGGCGACATGAGCCTTGGCGGACGGTACGGTGCTACCACTCTTTTGTTTACTGCGACGAAGGCGGTGCTTTATGACGAGAGCCTTTCCGCTCCGCGCGAGTACCTCTACGAGGACATGGAGGACGTGCGCGCCAAGCGTATGTACGGAAACGCAACTCTCTCCGCAAAAATGAAGGGCGGCAAGCGTGAGATATTCTTTCGCTATACCTACGGCGTTGCTCCGCTTTGCGATGCTGCCGCGCTCTTTATCTCGCATCTGAAGGAGGGAAAGCCCTTCAATGAGGAGTATGCGATCGTGAGCGTTGCCTTTGAGAAGGCGCTGAGCGTTTGCCCCAAGTGCGGCAGACCGCTTCTGCATCCGGGCGCGGAGTGCATCATGTGTCGCTCAAAGAAGAAGATCGTCAAGCAGCTTTCGGGGTACATACTTCCGCACACGAAAACCTTGATCTTCTGTATTTTTCTCTCGCTCTTCACGACCTTTATGGCGCTCGTTCCACCCGCCATCACGGGCTTCATCGTGGACGTTGTGTTCTCGGACGGCGAGAGCTCCGTCTCGCTTCTGAATATGATCGCAAACGCCTTCAAGGGTGAGCCGAAAAAGGTGCTCACTGCGATGATCATTCTTCTGCTTTGCACCTACGTTCTGCAGTACGGCGTCGGCATCATTCGCTCGTATCTGATGCGTACCGTGGGTAACAAAACGGTGGCCGCTCTGCGCAACGATATTTATCGCAAGGCGCAGTATCTGCCGATGAAGTTTTACGATAAGACCTCCACGGGCTCGGTCATCAACCGTATTTCGGGAGACTCTTCGACGCTCCAGCAGTTTATGCTCCGTATCACGCAGGAGGCCGTGGTGCATCTGTTCCAGCTCGTTGGTATCGTGGTGATCATGATCTCCATGAATCCGGGGCTGACCCTGCTTTCCTTGCTTCCGATCCCCTTTATCGTGCTTGCATCCCGTTTCTTCTCAAAAAAGATCCGTCCGCTCTATCGCCGTATCTGGCGCAGATGGACGAAGGTATCCTCCGTCATGGCGGACACCATTCCTTGCATCAAGGTGGTCAAATCCTTCACGGGCGAGCAGCGCTCCACCGCAGTCTTTGAGGAAAAAAACAAGGATTGGCTGGATATGGAGCTTCACCTCGGCAAGATCGTAACGGCCTTTCCGCAGATCATTTCCTTCTGCGTGACCTGCGGCTCCCTGATCATCTGGGGCGTGGGCGGCGGCAAGGTGATCGACGGCGTGGGCGGCTACAGCGCAGGTCTGATCGTCTCCTTTATTTCCTACGCCTCTATGTTCTATAACCCCGTAACCTTCTTTGCAAACCTTTCGGACTCCTTCCAGGGTGCCCTGGCATCCACGGAGAAGATCCTCGATATATTGGAGGCGGAGCCCGAGATAGAGCTTCCCAACAGCGTGACCCCCGATCATCTGCAGGGAAAGATCGAGTTCAACCACGTTTCCTTCTCCTTTGACCGCACGAAGAAGGTCCTCGATGACGTTACCTTCACGATCGAGCCGGGTGAGGTCGTCGGCATCGTCGGCACAACGGGCTCGGGTAAGTCCACGCTCGTTAACCTCCTGATGCGCTTCTACGACGGCTACAGCGGCGAGATCTTGGTGGACGGTCATAATATCAAAAACTTCAATCTTTCCGGCTACCGCTCACAGATCGGCTACGTGCAGCAGGAGCCGCAGATGTTCTCGGATACGATCTTTAACAACATTGCCTACAGCGTTCCCGGCTCTACGGTGGAGGACGTGATGGCCGCGGCAGACACCGCGAATGCCCACGGCTTCATCTGCCGTCAGCCCGATGGCTACGATACCATGCTCGGCGAGCGCGGCGTTGGCGTTTCGGGTGGCGAAAAGCAGCGTCTTTCCATTGCGCGCGCCGTGCTGATGCGCCCCTCCATGCTGATCTTTGACGAGGCGACCGCCGCCGTAGACTCCGAGACCGAGCACCTGATCCAGGATGCGATCGATAAGCTCATTGAGGGTAAGACCACTCTGATGATCGCACACCGACTCTCCACGCTGCGCCGCGCAAACCGCATTCTTGTGGTGGATAACGGCCACATCATAGAAAACGGCACGCCCGAGGAGCTGATGGCTCTCAAGGGAAAATATTACAAGCTCGTGCAGATCCAATCTATGACCGCCGATGCCGAGCGTATGCGCCGTGAGGAACGCTTCTAAGACAAAACGGTAAACAATTCTTTGCAATTTGGAGGAAATATGAGCCGTATTTACCTTTCTTCGGCCGACAAGGTTGAAAAATATGAAAATCATTTGGTGAAGGTCACCATGGCAGACGGCAGCACCGTCGAGGGGCTTGAGCCGAGACGGCTTTTTCCCGTCACAAACCCCGATGCCTACATCACGCTCCTTGACGAGAGCGGCGTCGAGATAATGGTGATCCGCGCGCTTTCGGATCTCGATAAGGCCTCTGCAGCCGTGATCGAGACAAGCCTTTCGGATTATTACCTCGTGCCGCGCATTCTGCGCATCATTTCCAAGGCGGAAAAGTACGGAACGCTCCGTTGGACCGTGGAGACCGATCGCGGCATCTGCTCGTTTGATATCCGCAACCGTAACCACGATATCCACGTCATGCGTTCGGGCTTTGTGCGCGTCCGAGATGCCAACGATAACAGATATGTGATCGAGGATTGCAACAAGCTGGATAAGCATAGTTATGCTCTCCTTATCGCCGATACCTAACCGGGGCTATCGCTTTTGGGCGCAACCACAAACGAAACACTTTTTTCAAAAGCAGCAAGGGAGAGGCATATGCTTCTCCCTTTTTGCGTTGCGTGAAAAAATTAAGGATGAAAACCTGCGGTTTTCTCCATTTTATTGATATGTTTCGTTTGTTATCTCCGTTTGCACGCTCTGCCGTACCCATGTACGGCGACGTTCGCACAAACGAAGATTTTCGCTCCAAACCCGAAGAGCCCCGGCGGGCAGATCCTCCCTTTGGGCGCAATCACAAACGAAACACTTTTTTCAATAGCAGTAAGAGAGAGGCATAAGTGCGTCACTCATAGGGATTTAAATTATAACAGAACTACTTAAGTTTTATTGATAACACGAATTGATTATAAAAATAAAGCTTTGAGAACAGACAAGATCTTCTTGCAATTTTCCCAAAAATATGGTAAAATAAATTAGCAAAAGTAGAGAAAAGGAGTTGACTGTTTATGTTTTCGGGTATGATCGTTTAGACAGGCAGGCGTAATTATGCCGTAATACGCTCTCTTTTCGCGTGCAATTTCACATCGAACGATAAACCGTTTAGTATTCGGGGTATTACGCCCGTCTGTTAAGTGATTTTTTGTTATATAAAAAACTTTTTAGGAGGTATTATGAAAAAATTATTAACTTTGTTATTGTCAATGTGCATGCTTTTATGTTTAAGCATTGGCTTAACTGCTTGTGGTGATACTGGGGATGGTGGAGATGAAACACAAACACCTTCAGGGTGTCAACACCAATATTTAGATGGCGTATGTGAACTTTGTGGCGAAAAGAAACCGAGTGAAGGTTTACGTTATGATTTATGTGACGACGCCTATTATGGAGTAAGTATTGGCACTTGTACCGATACTAAGATCGTAATTCCTTCTACTTATGATAATAAACCTGTGAAAGTAATAGACCGCTCAGGTTTTAGAGATTGTACGTTTATAACCGAAGTAGATATTCCAAATAGTATTGAAGAGATTCGAGGCGAAGCATTTAATGGATGTACTTCTTTGCAAAAAATTGAGATCCCTGATAGCGTTAGATCTATTGCGGAATTGGCTTTTGCTAATTGTTCTGGTTTAAAAGAAGTTTCTCTTGGAAACGGAGTGAAAACCTTAGGTTGGTATGCTTTTGAGGGCTGTTTAGGTGTTCAGAGTGTTGACTTTGGCAATAGCCTCGAAGAAATAGGACGCGAGGCATTTAGCGGCTGTTCTAGTTCTTTATGGTATGAAGTAACTATACCAAAGTCAATTACGAGTATAGGTTCTAGCGCGTTTAACGGCTGTAAAGTAATTATTAGATGGGAAGAAAATCCTGCTATAACCGAAATTAAACAGGCTACGTTTGAAGGATACGCAGGCACGAGTATAGAAATACCTGAAGGCGTAAAATCTTTAGGAAAAAACGTGTTTAAAGATTGTCCGTATTTACATACAATAACCTTTCCAAACAGTTTAGAAAGTATAGAAAGGCAACTTTTTGAAAATTGTCCCTCGTTGCAGCCTGCACCGAAAGAGAACGCAACCTATATAGGTAATAGTACGAATCCATATCTCTATCTTGTGGGTGTTGATATTTGGGCGGATACGGTTACGGTGGATAAAAATTGCAAGTTTATACGCACTAATGCATTCTATCAACATTCTGCATTAAAAACGATTATTTTACCTGAAGGACTTATTGGTATAGGCGATTATGCATTTTATGATTGTGGTGTTAAGAAGATAGTAATTCCTAGTACGGTAAAAAAGATTGGCGAGTATGCTATCTCTAGTTGTGAATCTTTAACTGAAATAGAAATTAAATCTACAGACCTATATCTAGACAACAGTGCTATTTACTCTTGCCCAGATCTTTCTACGATAAAAATTAGTGGAACAATGAACGACTGGTCTATTTTAGAAAAACATAAAGATTGGTGCCGTCTTTCACCTGGAACGAAAGTTGTTTTAGTTTGTTCAGATGGAAGCGTAACCTTGGGTTAATTGGTTTTATCGTTAGAAAACAATACAAACAACTTATAGAGCAAGAATAACAAACTTTGCGGTGGGCAAATCGTCCACCGCATATTTTTTTATCCATATACGAAACGAAAGAAAACCCCTATTTTATGATATGATCCCTATGGGAAGAGCGGTTATGCTTCTCGCTTTTTGCGTCTTTCCTCTCTCACATTTGTCGTACATTCAGCTTCATTTAGAAATTATAGGTTTGTTCTATTTTGCATCCCAAAAGATTATAATAGTAGTATGAATTTTAAACTGACAGAACGGGGCATGAAAAGATGGACAAGCTTACTATGGGCGATAGAGTTCAGGATACCCGAAAAAATCGCGGTCTTACACAAGAGCAATTGGCCGAAAAGGTCGATATCACCGTGGAATATATGAGCCAGATCGAACGCGGATTGAAAACGCCGAGCATGCAGGTATTCATCAAGCTCGTTGAGGTTTTGGACGTATCTGCCGATTATCTTCTGCGAGATACGGTTTCCACGCGTAATTTGTACGGTGACAAGCAGCTCGGCTCAAAGCTCGAACGGCTGACGCCGAAGCAGAGAGTTGCGCTGGAGGCTCTGATTGACACCTATATCGAATATCTGGATTGAACACTTGTGCATTTTAGAAGGAAAAAATTCAGGGAGAAAGCCGACATACCTCGGTTTTCTCCCTTTTTTATTGGATTATGAGAAAATTTTATAAAAAAAGCAAAAAAACTTTTTTCTCCTACACGCTTCGCGCTTTTTCGACAAGAGAAATGCGCTATAATGTACTTGCAGTTCTAAATTCAAACAACAAGTACGAAAGAAAGAGGAAAAAACAATGAAAAACCAAACAATTCGCAAAATGGATATGATCGGCCGCATCGTGATTCCGAGAGAAATGAGAGACGCGCTCGAGCTCTTTTCGGGTGATGACGTTGAGATCACGTTAGAAAACGGCGCTTTGATTCTGAAAAAGGCAAAGGAGGAGAAAAAATGAGAAACAAGGCAAACCGTTCCCTCACGGCCGAGGGGCTTGCATTTTTGGAGGATGAAAGAATGCGCGCCGCTCTGACAGAGATCGCCGCATCCGTGGGCGTTACACCCGAGGAATACCTCTTGCGCTTTGAGGAGGCTCTGTCGGAATGCCCGGAGACGATCCTCGGGATTTTTGAAGGACAAAAGCGCTTCGCATAGTTGTAAAAAAGAGGCTCGTACGGTGCGGCAAAGCATCCGAGAGCCTCTTCTATTATTTGATTTTACTGTTTTTTCAAGCGGTGGGGGTTGATCACCTTGGCGGACTTTCTGTGCTCGGGGATGATCTCGCCTGCACGGGTGAGTGCCATCTTGGTAAGCAACGGGCCGACAAGCTCGTAGATCAGCACGGAGAACAAAACGATATTACGCACAACAAGGCCTGCGTTGCCGGAAAGCTCCATAGCAATTACGGACATACCGAGCGCAACGCCTGCCTGCGGCAGAAGCGTGATGCCGAGGTACTTAACGATCGTATCGCTACAGCCGGAGATCTTGGCGGATAAGCTTGCGCCGACGATCTTGCCTGCCGAGCGGAAGAGAATGTAAACCACGCCGACGAGCACCATTGCACCCTGCGCGAAGATCGAAAACTCCAGCTCTGCGCCGCTGATCACGAAGAAAAGCACGAAGAGAGGTGTTGTCCAACGGTCCACGCGGTCCATCAGCTCCTCGGAGGACTCGCACACGTTGCAGAACACCGTGCCGAGCATCATGCAGGTGAGAAGTGAGGAAGCGGTGATCACAACCTTGCCGATCTCGATCTCGATCATCGTAAGTGCCACGGTGAGGATCACGAAGGTAACGGACACCGAAAGACGCTTGGAGCGGGAATGGAAATGCTTCTCCACCTCGGAGAAGATAAAGCCGAGAACGGCACCGAGAATGATGGAGAACACGATCTCGATCAAGGGGTTGACTATGATAGAAACAATATCCAGCGCACCAACGTCCATTGCCTTGGCAATTCCGAAGGAAACGGCGAATACGATCAGACCGACCGCATCGTCCAGCGCAACAACGGGCAAGAGAAGATTCGTCAGCGGTCCCTTCGCCTTATACTGACGAACGACCATCAGCGTTGCGGCGGGGGCGGTTGCGGTTGCCACTGCACCGAGGGTGATTGCGGCACTGATCGGGAAAACGTCATTTCCGAGGATAAAGCTCATTGCGATGAGCGCGATGTCTACGAAAACAGTTGCCATCACGGCCTGGATCACACCAACGATCAATGCCTGCTTGCCGATGGATTTGATCTGCGAGAGGCGAAACTCGTTTCCGATCGAGAAGGCGATAAAGCCGAGTGCCACGTCCGATATCACCTTGAAGCTCTCCACATAAGCCATCGAGGTAAAGCCGAGGCCGGCAATGCCGAGTCTGCCGAGCACGTACGGCCCGATCAGAATACCTGCCACGAGATAGCCCGTAACGGCGGGAAGGCCGAGAGGCTTGATGACGCGCGTCATCAAAAGACCGCACAAAAGTGCGATCGCGATACTAAGTAAGATCTCCATATTTCTCTCCCAAAGGGGTCGGGCGCAATTCGCGGCGGCCTCTTTTTCATAATATTTTATACGCACAATTCCGTATTGTACCACCATTTTATGCGAAAGTCAAGACGTTTTCCCGATTTTTCGGTATCTTTCTCAAATCTTTTTTGAACCTTTTCAGAGATGCAAGGCAAGACTTTTTTGGAGGCGGGGATGATGCGCAAAGACCCGTGCATACAAAATTTGATGCGCACGGAAAGACTGTCCGCACGAAAAAACCTATTTTCAAAAAATTTATAATATTTTTTCACTTTTTTCAAAAAAACTATTGCAATTCTCATTTTTATAGTGTATAATGTATACAAATGCTATAGGCGGTGAAAGAAATGGGAAAAAAGAAAATCAATAATAACTTTAGCAAAGCATATGCTCAGATGGAAAGTCAGTGCCAGGAAAAGTTCGGCGTTTCTGTCGGCGGTGTTGACGAATACGTAAAGCGCCTGGAGTCTGCTCGTTTCGCTCCCGATCGCGAGGACGTTCTCGGCAAGCTTTCTGCGTATCAGCACATTTCTCAGCGCTTCGAAAACGAGCCCAATGCCGCTCGCACCATCAAGGAGCTTGAAAAGAATGACGTTCAGTGGGTGAAGAAGTTCGGCGATTCTCTTAAGAAGAAGAACGACCCCATCTCCCGCTACCTCAAGAGCGCTCGCAAGTACGTGAGAGGTCGCAAGATTCGTCGCGCGCTTTTGATCATCCTTATCATCCTTGTTGTTCTTGCAGGTGCAGCCGTTGCTCTCTGGAAGTTCGGCATCGTTAACTTCCCGTTCTAATCAAAATAATTATGACAGAGGCTCTTCGAAAAGAGCCTCTGTTTTTTATCCAAATCTGAAAAGCAACCTTTTATGACCGCCCATTTGTGGCTTTCTTTTCGGAATTTATGATTCTGCAAAAAAGAGCAAGATAATGCAAATACAAAACCGATGGCGTTCGTTATAATTTAAATAGAAATCTTTTTTTGGAGGCTTTTATGAGATCTGTTTATACACCGAACGACTTCAAATCGCTTTCTACCGATTCTAAAATGATCCAAGCTGCTGTGGACGAGGCGGCAAAATACGGCGCAACCGTTGTGATCCCTCGCGTAAACGAGCGCACCGAGAGCTGCTCCTGGGAAATCAACGAGGCCATCGTTTTGCACACGGGCTCGCACATTGTGCTGGAAAACTGCTATATGCGTATGGCGGACGGTTGCTATGCAAACTTCTTCGTGAACGATGCGTCAAGGGGCAAGTGGTGGCTTAAGGAAACGCGTGACCACGATATTTCCATCCGCGGCGTTGGCCACGCGGTGCTGGACGGCGGCAAGCCCAACGATCTGATCGAAAACAACTTCAACATCTACGATGAAAACGGCAACTACGTTAAAAGCGTGAAGATCCACGGCTATTCCAACTGCTTCGTGAACATCGGCATTCTGATGCAGAACGTGGAGCGCGTGGAGGTTTCGGGCATCCGCTTCGTGCGCCCTCGCTATTGGTGCATGAACTTCGAATACTGCTCCGATGGGCATATTCACGATATCGTTTTCGATGCGGACGGCGCAAGCCCCAACCAGGACGGTCTTGATATCCGCGAGGGCTGCCATAACTTCCTCGTGGAAAACCTTTCGGGCAGAACCGGTGACGATATGCTCGCGCTGACGAACTTCGGCCATCCGAAGAGGCGCGTTGACGGCGAGGACACCGATATGGATACCGCCATTCACGACATCGTTGTGCGTGATCTGCGCGCCACGATGAGCCACCGTTGCGACATCATTCGCCTGCTTTGCCGCGGCGAAACCGAGATTTATAACGTGCAGATCTCCGGGGTGCAGGATACCACGCCCCCCGAAATCTGGCGTCCGCTCGCGGCCATCCGCATCGGTGACGTGAGCGACTATCCGCATAGGCTCAACCGCCTTGGCGAAATGCGAAACGTCACCGTGCGCGACGTTTGCACCCGCGCGCGCTTCGGCCTCTATATCGCAAACACGCTTTGCGATTCCTATTTTGAAAATATTCAGATGGTGGCAGACGGCGGCACCGGTATATACTTCAACGGCTGCGAGCTTGAAAACGTGACCTTTAATGGCCTGCGCTACGGAACGCTGACCTCCCCGGACCGTTCAGACCTTGATTATGAGAGCAAATTCCACCGCGTAACTTTGGATTCCATCTCTGCCGTTTACTTTAAGGATTGCATTTCGGCAAAGAATCTGTGCTTCGAAAACCTGCGCACCGCCAAGGAAATGGACTACGCCTTCGGCGGCAACAGTGAGATCGATGTGATTGTGAAAAATCTCATTTTGCAGAATGATGCCACCCGCCTTTCAAGCAAGGCGAAGGTGATCGTAAAATAAAAAAATCGGCTACGCCAAAAGCTTTTTCATAAAGCAAACGGCGCAGCCCTTTTTATTATCCGAAAAAATATGATTTCTCTTGTATTTTGCTAAAAAATGTGTTATACTGATAGTGCCAAACCAACTGAATAATCACTGCAAGGGCTATTTTTATCTTTATGGGATACTTATACCCTTTTTCAGTCATACTCATTATGAGTTTGTTAAAAATGCAAATTCCTGCTGGGTGTGGCATAAATCGGGTATGGTTCTTGCTATTTTCAGTTGGTTTGGCGACTATCGGAGTTTGCATTTTTGGTGCGGCTTACTTCGGTAGCCGCACTTTTTTATTTTATTTAAAGGAGGAAAAACACATGAAAAAAATCTTAGCATTGATTCTCACCGCACTGATGCTCTTTTCCCTGGTAGCTTGCAAAGACGAAGGCAACGATGAAGGTGGCGGAGGCGGCGGAAGCCAAATCAGCGGCGGTACGAACAATGGCGGCTCGGGTAACGGCGGATCCGGTAGCGGAACGGGTAGTGGAGGTACAAGCGGTGGCGGTACCGAAGGCGGCGGCACCGGCAGTGGCGGAACTTCGTCAAAAGAAAAAATCGACCTTGCCAAAATTACGGAAAGCACCGCATTTTCCGAAGGAAAAGCGTGGGTGCGATGTGGACAAGTGAGCGATGAAAAGTATAAAACCCTATACTGCATCAATAAAAGCGGAGAGATTTTGTTTTCACTCGATCTCGGCGGGAATGTCACCGCCTCATCCTTTCATAATGGATTATCAGCTCTTGAAATACCCGAAATCGGCCACTTGGCTTATGCTTTTTGTGACGATAGCGGTAACGTTATCCACCCATCCGACGTAGGTGCTACAGAATTCTTAAACCCCATTCAATACCAGAACGGCGCCCCCGCCGGTACACAAAGCTTTCGGGATGGCTATATTTTTGCTAAAAAAGTGGACGTCACCTTTAACAGCTCAACCACGACAATGGCGGTTTATAATTTCAATATGGAAAAAATCATAGACTATTCAGAGGAACTATTGGCTTTTTTTAACCTGAATAACACCTACGATAGCGTCTACACTTACGTTAACGGATTTTTATGTCTGCCCCACGAAAACAAGTATCTTGATTTGAAAAACAATCAAATCAAAACCGAACAAGAGTTTCAAGCCGTTTGTACTTCAAACGAATGGATATATAATTCTTACAATTATTCCTACTTACACCCCATAACCGAAGAGCGTGTGCTGGACCTTTCTCAATACGCAAATTCAATCTACGCGGCGTATGGTTTCAAAAACGGTAAAGCTCCGATTGTATTTCAGAGTGCGGGTATATGCTTCTATACTATAATAAACGATGACGGAAGCTTTTGCTTTGACCCCGTACAAGCGCCCGACGATTGGAATTCCTCTCTTCGAATTCAAGAATACAACGGAAAATACCTATGCTCAGAATCATTTCTTTCAGGCAAAAACGAATGTCACTTCATTCTATTTGACGCAGCAGGCAATACAATTAAGGAATATACGTTGAATCATTCAGAATCCGCCCTCTATAGCACATCCTTTAGTGACGGCGTTATTATGGTTAAAATATTCAATGTTAATCGATACGCTTACTCTTATAAATATTACACCTTGGATTTTGAACCGTTATTTTAAATTATTTCATACAAAAAACCACGCCGTTTCGGGCTCGAAACGGCGTGGTTTTATAACTATTGTTTGCATTTAGCTCTCTTTTTTGCTTTCTGCGAGATCTCCGAAGGAGGACATCAGCGCGGCGGCGAGGCCGAGGATCGCGCCGACAATGAGCGTCCAGGAAATCGTATCCATTCCGAGAATGACCGCAACGACACCCGTAACCACGGCGGAGAACGGCATGATCACCGCTACGACGCTGGGGCTGACGAACTTCATTGCAGAGGTGCGAAGCGTCCAGCAAACGGCATTCGTGAGAATGCCGAGGGCGAATACACCGAGGATAAGCAGGAAATTCGGCGTGAAAACGAAGGGGTCGATCGGCGTGCCGCCGATGGGAACGAAGTGGAACAGAAGCGCCATCAGCGCGGAAGAGATCGCCTGCACGAAGAGCTGGAGCATCACGTAGAGCTTGGCATCGAGCTTTTTTGCATAGATGCCCGTGAAGGCAATGTTGATGCCGTAGAAAACGCCTGCAAGCGCATTCAGAATATCGGCAATGCTGAAGGAAAAACCGACCGAAAGCATATCTCCCAAAATAAACGAGGATACAAGACAAACGAGTGCGGCCGCCACCGTCAGCATACTCGGCTTCTTTTTCACAAGAAGGAGCATGAGCAGCGGCACCACGATGCAGGAGAGGTTTTCAAGAAAGGCCTGCTTGGTGGGCGAGGCGTCAAAGTTATAGGCGATCGCTTGCACGAGCGAGGCGGCAGCCACGCAAAGCCCCGTTGGGATCGCGATCTTAAAATAGGTGGCATTCAGATTTTTGAGACGCTTGGCGGAAAGAACGAGCAGGGCGAGCGCACCGCCCAGCGTTGTCATTGCCGTATAGACCGCGGCGGAATAGTGGCCGCCGATCAGCGCCTTTTTAAATGCGGGGATCACGCCCCAGATCAGAACGACTGCAAGAATGGCCGCATAAGCCATAGCCACGGGAGAATGTTTGCTTTTCATATTTTCATCCTCGTTTTTTGTTTGAGCGCTTACAGTATAGCACACGGCATGAAAAAATGCAAGCATCCGAGGCAAGGTGTTTTGTATGAAAGAAAAAACTTTTACCAAAAAATGATTGACCGCGCAGGGAAGATGTGTTATGATATTGGTATCGTTAGATCTTCGTTTTCAGGACAAGGAGAAGCAATGAGAGCAAAACTTTGGAAGCGAGCCTTTATTTCCACCCTTCCCGTGCTCGCGGGCTACATTGTGCTGGGGCTTGGCTTTGGTATTCTTTTGCGTGTGGCGGGCTTTGGTGCACTTTGGGCGCTGGCAATGAGCGTTTTTATGTTTGCAGGCTCGATGCAATACGTCGGCGTTTCGCTGCTTGCGGGCGGAGCCTCCTTTCTCACCGTGGCGGTCACAACGCTGATGGTGCAGGCAAGGCATCTCTTTTACGGCGTTTCGCTGATCGACCGCTATCGCGGCGCGGGGGCCAAAAAGCTCTATCTCATGCATGCCTTGACCGACGAGACCTACGCCCTCGTTTCCCATTCGCACGTGCCGGATTTTGTGGACGAGCACAGCTATTATTTCGCCGTTTCGCTGCTCAACCATCTCTATTGGATCGCGGGATGTATGCTCGGCTCTCTGGCAGGCGCGATCATTCCCTTCAGCAGTGAGGGGATCGAGTTTTCCATGACGGCTCTTTTCGTAACCGTTTTTGTGGAGCAATGGCTTTCAGAGAAGGAGCATCGACCCGCCCTGATCGGCGTGGGCGGCACGCTGCTTTGCCTGCTCGTTTTCGGCTCGGAAAGCTTTCTCATCCCCGCGATGCTTCTGATCCTCCTCGCATTGGCGCTTGCACGCCGCCCAATGGAGCGGAAGGAGGAAAAGAAAAATGGATAAAACAACACACGCGATCATCGCCATCGTGATCATGGCAGGCGTGACATTTCTTCTCCGCTCACTTCCTTTCCTTATTTTTTCTAAAGGGAAAACGCCGCCATTTATCGAGTTCCTTGGTAAATATCTGCCCTTCGCCATCATCGGCATGCTCGTTGTGTATTGCCTCAAGGACGTGCGGCCGCTCGCCTATCCGTACGGTCTGCCCGAGCTGATCGCCGTTTTGATCGTTGCGCTTTTGCATATATGGAAGAGAAATACCCTGCTCTCCATCGTTTCGGGAACGGTTTCTTATATGCTGCTCATACAGCTTGTATTTTGATCCGCAAGGATCAAAATATATCACGCCTTCGGCGTGCATATCATCCATCCAACGGATGGTATATCATCCGCGCAAGGCGCGGCATATCATCAACGCAAAGCGTTGCATACGCCTCTTTTTATTTGCAAAGTTTATTTTTTGCAAACAAATATTTACAAAAACTGCTTATAAAGGAGATTTTTATGTTTGAATGGAACGGCTTCCCGGCAGAAAATTTTATTTTTGAGGGGCATGAGGCAACCATCGTTTTCCCTGCAAAGGAAACGAAGTGCGGCGGTCTCGTTTTAAAAACCGAGTATCAGCATCACTTCCCCGAGGCGGCGGAAATTCCGCTTTTAAAGCTTGGCTACCACGTTTGCTTTCTGACAAACGACAACCGCTTCGGCCAGCCCGAGGATCTTGACCGCAAGGCAAGATTCGTGCGCTACCTGCAGGAAAAATACGGTCTGCGCAAAAAATGCGTGCCCGTTGGCTTCAGCTGCGGCGGCATGATCGGTATCTATTTTGCCGAGAGATATCCCGAGCTTGTCAGCTGCCTTTATATTGATGCGCCCGTGGTCAACTTTATGAGCTGGCCCTGCCACTTCGGCCAGGAAAACCTCAAGCCCGGGCTTGATGGAATTCTTCCTGCCCTCGGCCTGAAAAATCTCGCAGAGCTGATGGCCTGCCGCAAGATGCCGCTGGATAAAATTCCCTCCCTGATCGAGAAAAGGATCCCGCTCGTTATGGCATCAGGCGATAGCGACACCGTTGTTCCGTATCACGAAAACGGCATCTTCGTGGAGCGCGCCTATAAGGATGCAGGGCTTCCGATCGAGGTTTATATCAAGCCCGGCGGAAACCACCACCCCCACGGCATCCCCGATCCCACCCCGGTAGTGGATTTCATTCTGCGCCACGATACCGACAATTGATCCCTTGGCTTCAAAGCCCGATTTTGTAAGACAAAATCGGGCTTTTCCATTATAACAATATAGGATGCCGATAAAAAAACAACAAGGAAAAAGAGATTGTAGGGACAGGCGTCCCCGACTGTCCGTAAAACAATGGCTATCGTTTGCAAATGGCGAAAGAATCAACATTGAAATCTATGCTAGGGGAGCGCCTTGGTGCTCCCGCACCCTCTCAGTCACCTTTGGTGACAGCTCTCCCGGAGTGAGAGCCTATGGGGGAGCCTTCTATGCCTTTTACCATCGGGGCAGCGAAGCCTCTTTTTTCTCTGTCGGCAAAGCGGCGGTAAATTTTGTTTTTTCACTCTTGCAATTTTTGCATCTTGGTGGTATAATGTTATACTGATAATATATCGCCTATGCGCGTGCGTGAAAAATAAATAGAAAAGACGCGAAAAAAGCACCGTGCGCAAGAGGCGAAACACAAAAAAACAGGAGCATTTTCTATATGGCAGATCTTAAAACCGAAATTGAAAGACGGCGCACCTTCGCCATCATCTCTCACCCCGATGCCGGTAAGACCACGCTGACCGAGAAGTTTCTTCTTTACGGCGGTGCGATCGAAAAGGCCGGCTCCGTCAAGGGCAAGCAGAGCGATAAGCACGCCGTTTCCGACTGGATGGAGCTTGAAAAGCAGAGAGGTATCTCCATCACCTCCTCGGTTTTGCAGTTTGAATACAACGGCTTCTGCATCAATCTTCTCGACACCCCCGGACACCAGGATTTCTCGGAGGACACTTACCGTACGCTGATGGCGGCGGACAGCGCCGTGATGGTCATTGATGCGGCGAAGGGCATCGAGCCGCAGACGCGCAAGCTCTTCAAGGTTTGTGCGATGCGCGACATTCCGATCTTCACCTTTGTCAATAAGCTTGACCGTGAGGCGAGAGACCCCTTTGATCTTCTGGATGAGCTGGAGAAGGAGTTCGGCATCGGTACCTACCCGATGAACTGGCCGATCGGCTGCGGACAGGCCTTCAAGGGCGTTTACGACCGTGAGAAGAAGAGCATTCTTTCCTTCGACAATGCGCACCGCGGCCGCGAGCGCATCCACGGCATTGACTGTGATATTACCGACACCGCAAAGCTTGACGAGCTGATCGGCGAAAAGCGCCGTGAGGAGCTTTGTGAGCAGGTGGAGCTGCTTGACGGTGCGTGCTTTGATTTCGACCTTGAAAAGGTGCGCCACGGAAAGCTCTCTCCCGTATTCTTCGGCTCTGCGCTGAACAACTTCGGCATTGAGCCCTTCTTAGAGCATTTCCTTGCTATGACGACCTCGCCCCTGCCCCGCGTGGCAAGCGGCGAGCATATCGATCCCTTTGACGAGGGCTTTTCCGCCTTCGTTTTCAAGATCCAGGCGAACATGAACAAGGCCCACCGCGACCGTATCGCCTTCATGCGCATTTGCTCGGGCAAGTTTGAGCGCGGCAAGGAATACTATCACGTGCAGGGCGACAAGAGCTTCCGCCTTTCCCAGCCCCAGCAGATGATGGCCGCGGAGCGCGAGGTGATCGATGAGGCCTACGCGGGCGATATTATCGGCGTTTTCGATCCCGGTATCTTCTCCATCGGCGACACCGTGTGCGAGAAGGGCAGAAAAACGAAATTTGAGGGCATCCCCGTGTTTGCACCCGAGCATTTTGCCATGGTCGAGCAGGTGGATTCCATGAAGCGCAAGCAGTTTGCCAAGGGAATGAACCAGATCGCCCAGGAGGGTGCGATCCAGATCTTCTTCGAGCCGAACTCGGGTCTTGAGCGCGTGATCGTCGGCGTTGTCGGCGTTCTGCAGTTTGAGGTGCTGGAGCACCGCATCAAGACCGAATACGGCTGTGATCTGCGCCGCAGTGCGCTTCCTTATCAGCAGATCCGCTGGATCGTGGGAGACACCGATCCGAAAACGCTGAAGCTCTCGCATGACACGAAGTGGGTGCAGGACTTCCGCGGCAAAAACCTTCTGATCTTTACGAGCGAATGGGCCATTCGCTGGGTGCAGGAGGATAACCCCGATCTCGTGCTTGCGGAATTTTCCCGTGACGAGGAAAAGGAGGACTGAGCCCTATGCGCATGAGAAAAAAGAAAAATGCTGACGCGCGCCTTGCCTCGCACGAGGGGCTTGTGCTTTCCCGCCCCGAGGCACCCATCGGCCGCACCGAGGGCAGAGAGCTTTTCCTTGAGATCGGCGCAGGCAAGGGCGGCTTTGCCATCGAAATGGCGCGAAGAGATCCGCAGGCGGACTATTACGCCATGGAGCGCGTGAAGGATTGCATCGTGATCGCCGTGGAAAAGGCGGATGCCGAGGCGCGGCCCGAAAATCTGCATTTTATCATTGACGGTGCAGACGAGTTGCCTCTTTGGTTTGCCGAGGGGGCGGTGGATAAGATCTTCTTGAACTTCTCCGATCCCTGGCACAAAAAGGGCTATTTCAAGCGCCGCCTGACCTACAGAAAATATCTCGCTCTCTATTTTTCTCTCCTTCGCGAGGGCGGAGAGCTTTGCTTTAAGACCGACAACGTGCCGCTCTTTGATTTTTCCTTGGAGGAGCTTGCCTCTGTGGATCTTGTGCCCGAGATCGTTACCCGCGATCTGCATGCATCCCCCTATAACGAGGGCAACGTGATGACCGAATACGAGCAGGCCTTTGCTGCGCAGGGGCTTCCCATTCATATGCTCCGCGTGAAGAAGCCTGCGGGCTACCTTCCGCATTACACCGAGCCTAAGCGGGAAAAAACAGAAGCGGAGGATCCTGACTGATGCCCTCTGTACATACAGGACATCGCGCCAGGATGCGCGAGCGTTTTCTTCGTGATGGCGCGGAAACGCTCGATACACACGAGCTGCTTGAGATGCTTCTATACCACGCCATTGTGCAAAAGGACACCAACCCCTTGGCGCACGCGCTTCTTGACCGCTTCGGATCCCTGGAGGGTGTTTTCGGCGCCACGAAGGAGGAGCTTTGCACGGTTTCGGGCGTGGGAGAAAAGATCGCCGCCTTTCTTTTGGAAAACGGCAGAGCCGCCCGTGCCATTCTGAGCGCGCCGCTTTGGGAGCCGCCGATGCAGGTCTATGACGATTACACGCGACTTGGGGAGTTTTTCGTTTCCTATTTTGAAGATAAGCGCGCGCAGGCAACCGTTGCCATGCTCCTTGACGGATCTATGCGCAAGATCGCCTTGATGGAGGTAGCGCCTCTGGATTACGATTCTGCCGGCGTACGCGCCGACGGAGTGATCGCGAAGGCCATGGATCTCGGCGCCGCCGTGATCGTTTTTGCACATAACCATCCGTACGGCCCCGCATATCCCTCGCACGGGGACGTGGTTTCCTCGCAGGTCATCGAAAAGGAGCTCACAGCCTGCGGACTTCTTCTGCTTGAGCACTACGTGATCGCAGGGAAGGACTTCGTTGGCTTCCATCACCGCTTCGGCGGTGTTCGCGAGGGCGTGGGTGAGGCTGTCCTCTCCTTTATAGATTCAAAGGAGGCTCGGGAGCAATGAAGGATCTTTTTCTCGGCGTATCAAGCGATCCGCTTTGCGAGCTCTTCTCCGTGATCTATCCCAAGGAGAAGGCAAAAGCGCTTTCTGAAAGGCTTCTTAAGACCTACGGCTCGCTCTCCCGCCTGCTCTCCATCAGCGAGAGCGTTCTGGAGACGGAGATCGGGCGGGAGGCCGCACTTTATCTCAGGCTCTCCCTGAGCCTTGCCATCCGTAAAAGGACCGAACGCCTCAAATGCGGCGATCGTGTCACAGAAACGGTGCTTGCAGGACATTTCTCTGCGCTTTATGCCGATGCAACGGAGGAAAAGGTGTACGCGGTTTTCCTGGACCCTGAGGATCGGCTTCTCTCGGTCGGCCGTGCCGCCGTTGGCGCGGCGGATGCCTCTGCCATCCAACCAAGACAAATTTTAGAGCTTGCCGTACGCGCAAGGGCAGACGGCGTTATCCTCACGCATAACCATCCGGGCGGCGGGCTGACCCCCTCGGCCTCTGACAGACGGGTTACCGATGCGATCTCTGCCGCGCTCAGCTCGGCGCGCATCCGCTTTCTCGGCCACTATATTTTTGCAGGTGCAGAGCTTGTTTGCATCGGAAACGGGGAAGATGAGGCGGTGCCGACCGTTCCCCGGATCCAAAATTAAACCAAAAATCAGAAATCAGGTGATTCTTATGATGCCATTCCTTGGCACAATCGTTAATTTCGCAGTCGTTCTCGTTGCGGGTATTCTCGGCTCGCTTCTCAAAAAGGGCGTGCCCGAGCGCTTTTCCTCGGCGATCATGTCCGCCATGGCGATCTGCGTGATCTACATCGGCGTGGACGGTATGCTGGAGGCGGCACCCCCGGTCTCGGAGGGCTCCTTTCTCTCTGCAGGTCTTATCAAGGTTCTGATCATGATCCTCTCCATGGGGCTCGGCACGCTGATTGGCGAGCTTCTGGATCTTGATAAGCAGATGAACCGTCTCGGCGCGTGGGTGGAGAAAAAGCTGAACCACGGCGGCGAGCAGGGCAGCATTGCCAAGGGCTTCGTTTCCTGCAGCCTTCTCTTCTGCATCGGCGCTATGGCCGTGAACGGGGCGATCTTCGATGCGATCGGAAAGCCCGATACCCTGCTTGCCAAATCCGTGATCGACGCGATCTCCTGCTTCGTGATGGCAACCTCGCTCGGCATCGGCTGTGCACTTTCCGCCTTCACGCTTCTTATCTATCAGGGCGCGATCGCCCTCGTCGGCTTCTTTGCATCGAGCTTTATTCCCGCCGCAGGACTGACCTATATGTCCGTCACCGGTTCGCTGATCATCATTCTGATCGGAACGAATATGCTCGGAATGACCAAGGTGAAGACCGCAAACATGGTGCCAGCTATTTTTCTTCCGCTCGCGCTGATGTGGCTGTTCCCTGTAGTTTTATAGACAATTATTTACAAATTAACCGAATTCAAGAAAGGAAATCGGGATGGACGAGAAGATCCTTGCCGCGGCGGTAAAACCGCTTTGCGCATGGTATGAGAAAAACAAAAAGCACTACCCCTGGCGCGAGAGCCGCGATCCGTACCGCATCTGGATCTCCGAGGTAATGCTTCAGCAGACCCGCACGGCCGCCGTGCTTCCTTATTACGAGCGCTTTCTTGCCGCGTTTCCGACCGTGCAGGCGCTCTCGGAGGCAGACGAGGATCGGCTGATGAAGCTCTGGGAGGGGCTCGGCTACTATAGCCGCGCTCGCAATTTAAAAAAGGGCGCTATGCAGGTGATGGAGCGCTTCGGCGGTCAGCTTCCGCGCACGAAGGCAGAGCTTTCTACCATCGCCGGCATTGGCAGCTATACGGCGGGCGCGATCGCCTCTATGGCCTTCGGTGAACCGTCCTCTGCCGTGGATGGAAACGTGCTTCGCGTTTGTATGCGCCTGCTCGGCTCGGATGCCGATATTTCCAAGGAAAGCACGAAAAAGGGGCTTTCCGCCGCCCTTGATGCCGTTTATCCGAGCGGCAGAGAGGCCGCCCTCTTCACGGAGGGGCTGATGGAGCTTGGCGAGGCGGTCTGCATTCCGGGGGGCGAGGCGCGGTGTGCGCTCTGTCCTCTTGCCGAACTCTGTGCCGCCAAGGCGGGCGGTATCACGCATCTGCTCCCTGCAAAAAGTGCAAAAAAACCGAGAAAAATTCTTCCGCGCACGCTTTGGATCTTTAAAACGGCCGACGGGCGGTACGGCATCCGCAAGCGGCCGAAGCAAGGACTTCTCGCAGGGCTTTACGAATTTCCCGCTGAGGATGGTGTGCTTTCCGAGACCGAGGCGGCAGAGCATCTTTCGGCGCGGGGCATTTCTTTCTCCGCCATCCGTCCGATCGGAGAGGCCGTTCATATTTTCACGCACCTTGAATGGCATATGACGGGCTATCTCGTCACGCTGAACGCCCCGATCGAAACACTTACCTTTGCAACCAAGGAGGAGCTTTCCGCCGTTTACGCGCTCCCCTCTGCCTTCCGCTATTTCAAGCGGTATATTGAAGAAAACGAATGCTAAGGAGGTATTCCTTATGAAAATTATTATTGCCGGAGCGGGCAAGGTGGGCGAAACGCTCGCCGAGCAGCTCACCGCCGAGGGCTATGACGTTACCATGATCGATCTGCGCGCCGAGGTGCTGGAGGCCTGCGTCAGCGCACACGACGTGATCGCCGTGCACGGCAACTGCGCCGCCGTTGCCACCCTGCGTGATGCAGGCGTAGAGAGCTCGGATCTTCTGATCTGTGCTACGGGTAACGACGAGGTGAACCTTCTCACCTCGGTCACAGCGCACGCGCTGAACAAGCATCTGCACGCGATCGCGCGCATCCGCGACCCCGAATATGCGGAAAACACCATCCATATGCGCTCGCATTTTGGACTCTCCATGGTATTCAACCCCGAAAAGCAGGCTGCCGAGGAGATCGCGCGTCTGATCCGTTTTCCCGGATTTTTGCAAAGAGATACCTTTGCAAAGGGACGCACCGAGATCGTGCTTCTGCGCCTGGACGAGGGGCATCATCTTTGCGGCGCGGCACTCTCTGCGTTGCCAACGCTGGTGAAGTGCAAGGTGCTGGTCTGCGCGGTTTTGCGCGGCGGAGAAACGATCATTCCCACGGGCTCCTTCGTTCTGAAGCAGGGAGACCTCCTGCTGGTTACCGCCCCCACGGAAAACCTCTCCCGAATGTTGAAAAATCTGCGTATCGTCAAGCATAAGACCAAGAGCGCGATGCTCGTTGGCGGCGGCCGCATCAGCTACTATCTTGCCGAGATCCTTGACAAAAGCGGCATCGGCGTGAAGATCATCGAAAAGGATTCTGATCGGTGCGAGCAGCTGGCAGAGCTGCTGGCGCGTGCCGAGATCGTGTGCGGTGACGTGCGGCACAGAACGCTTCTTGAAAGCGAGGGCCTGCGTGACTCGGATGCATTGATCACTCTGACCGATCTTGACGAGCTGAACATGCTCGTATCCATCTACGGCTCGAATTGGGGCGTGCCCCAGGTGATCACGAAGCTCTCCGAGGTGGAGGACTCCAAGATTCTTGACAGCCTGCCCGTCGGCAACGTGGTCAGCCCGCGCAGGCTTTGCTCCCGCTCCATTCTTCGCTACGTGCGTGCTATGGATCACAAGGCGGGTGCTGCCATCACCGTGCATTCCTTGGCGGAGGGGGCGGTCGTGGCCTCGGAGTTCCTCGTCACGGAGGAAACGCTCCACCGCAGCAAGCCGCTGAAGGAGATCCGCACGAAGCGCAACGTGCTCGTTGCCTCCATCACGCGCGGTGTGACCACCGTGATTCCGGACGGCTCTTCTCACTTTGAGGTCGGCGATTTTGTGGTCGTTGTTGCACCCTCGGAGGCGGGTATCAACGAGCTGAATGATATTTTTGCCTGATATTTTTTATTTTTGAAAGCAATAGTTTACATTATTTGACTCTTTTGATCAGAGGATACCGTATGAATTACAAAATGATGGGCCGACTTTTCGGCTTGATCCTATGTGCCGAGTCTGTATTTATGATCCCCTCTCTCATCCTTGCTCTCACGGATGCAGAGATGCGGGTGGCGCTCGGCTTTGGCATCACTATGGGGCTTTGCGCCCTGATCGGCGGCGTGCTGCTGCTCTTGTGCCGCGGTGCTAAAACCGATTTCTATGCTAAGGAGGGCCTCGTTTGTGTTGGTCTTTCCTGGATCCTGATGTGCCTGTTCGGTGCGCTCCCTTTCTTTATCGGTGATGACATCCCTTCCTATGTGGATGCGGTGTTCGAGATCGTTTCGGGCTTTACAACCACGGGCGCATCTATCTGCACGAACGTGGAGGCGCTTTCGCGCGCTACGCTCTATTGGCGCGCCTTCAGCCACTGGGTCGGCGGCATGGGCGTGTTGGTATTTCTGATGGCGCTCGTGCCCGTTGGCGGCAAGAGCGAGGGCTTCACGATGCATCTTCTGCGCGCAGAATCTCCCGGACCGGACGTTGGTAAGCTGGTTCCCCGTATGCGATACACGGCGATGATTCTCTATCTCGTTTACGTGGTGCTGACGGTGATCTGCTTTATCTTCCTTGTTTTTGATATGCCGGTATTCGATGCGATCTGTACTTCATTCGGAACGGCAGGCACGGGAGGATTTGGTATCAAAAACGATAGTCTGACAGGGTATTCGCCTTACGTACAAACCGTGACGGGCATTTTTATGTTGCTCTTCGGTGTCAATTTCTCCTGCTACTATCTTTTATTGCTGCGCAACGTGCTCGGCGTTTTGCGCGACGAGGAGCTGCGGTTTTATTTCGGCATCGTTGGCGGTGCGGTTCTTTTGATCACACTGAATATCCGTACCCTCTACGCAACGTTCGGCGAGGCTTTGCGCCACGCCTTCTTTCAAGTGTCGTCGATCATAACGACAACAGGCTTTGCCACAACGGATTTTGATCTTTGGCCGTCCCTCTCCAAGGCGATCCTGTTAATTTTAATGGTAGTAGGTGCTTGTGCAGGCTCTACGGGCGGCGGTCTCAAATGCGCAAGAGCCTTGCTTCTGATCAAGAGCTTCATTCGTAACATTGGCCGCGTACAAAACCCGCAAAAGGTGGCCGTGATCCGCGTGAACAAAAAGCCCGTGGACGAAAAGATCGTCTCGGGAACGATGGCCTATCTCTGTGCTTACGTACTGATCGTGCTCGTCAGCTTCCTGCTCATTTCCATCGATAATTTTTCGACCGTCACCAATCTTTCGGCCGTGATCGCCTGCTTCAACAACATCGGTCCCGGCCTTGAAACCGTTGGCCCCACGGGAAGCTACGCGGGCTTCAGTGATTTTTCCAAGATCGTTCTCACGATCGATATGCTTGCCGGACGTCTTGAGATCTTCCCGATCCTCGCGCTCTTCTCCCGTAAGGCATGGAAGCGCGGTTAAAGCGCATTGATACAGAACGAACCGTTTATGAAAGGAAACAATATGAAAGACATTCCCCGCATTGCCTCTTTTACCGTGGATCACGATCTGATCACCCCGGGCGTATATATCTCCCGCATTGACGGAGACGTGATCACCTATGATCTTCGCACCCGCACCCCGAACTCGGGCGAGCTGATGGACAACGCAACGATGCACTCGCTGGAGCATATGTTTGCCACCTACGTGCGCGCCTCCGAGATCGGAGATAAGGTGCTTTACTTTGGCCCGATGGGCTGCCAGACGGGCTTTTACCTTCTCGTGCGCGACTGCAAGAAGGAAACCGTGGGCCGCGTGATCCTCTCGGTGCTCCGCTCCATCGTTTCCCACAGCGGAGAAATGTTCGGCGCATCCAGGAAGGAATGCGGCAACTATATCAATCTCTCCCTCGCACTGGCAAAGGAAGAGTGCGCGCGCTATCTTCTGACGCTTGAAAGAGGCGAAATGACCTTTGCCTATCCCGTGAAAAAGGAGACGGAAGAATGATCGGTATTCTTGGTGCAATGGATATAGAGCTGCAGGCGCTTCTTGCGGATATGGAAGGCAAGGAGACCGAGCAGATCAGCGGCTTTGAATTTTTCAAGGGCACGCTTGCAGGCCGCGCGGTCGTGATCGCCAAATGCGGCATCGGCAAGGTAGCCGCCGCGCTCTGCGCGCAGGCAATGATCCTGCGCTATCACCCCTCTCTGCTGATCCATACGGGCGTTGCCGGCACGCTGACGGCCGCACTTTCCGTGACGGACGTTGCCGTTGGCACGGCGGCGGTGCAGCACGATATGGACACCTCGCCCCTCGGCGATCCGCTCGGGCTGATCAGCGGCATAAACAAGATCTATTTTGAGGCGGATAAAAAAGCCGCAGACCTCTTCCTCGCGATCGCGAGAGAGGATGGCATCAACGCCATCGGCGGCAGGATCGCCTCGGGCGATCAGTTTATCGCGAGCGCGGAGCAAAAGGCGCGCATCGTGAAGAATTTTGATGCCATCGCCTGTGAAATGGAGGGCGGCGCCGTGGCACACGCCGCATATCTGAACGGTACGCCCTTCATCATCCTCCGCGCCATCTCGGACAGCGCGGACGGCTCGTCCCATATGGACTACCCCACCTTTCTCCCCCTCGCCGCCGCACAGTCCTATAAGCTGGTAAAGAAGTTCCTCGCAAGGTATTAAAAATAGCGAAAAGCCAAGGAAAAGCAATCTGCATCCTTGGCTTTTTACATTTTTATTCTATTTTATAAAAATACGGTCAACCAAGCCTTCTCGGCGTATCGATCAGCCCTGCAAGATAATCCAGCGATACATTGTAATACTTAGCCAAGATCACAAAATGATGCATCGGCATTTCTCGCTTGCCGCATTCATACAGCTGATACTGTTGGCGCGTAATATTCAAAATGCAGGCGATGTCCTCTTGCTTTTTGTCCGCATCTTCTCTGACGTCCTTGAGTCTCTGATATAAATACATATTTTTCTCCCACAACAAGCTATAGTAAAAATATTATAGCACTGCATTCAAAAAAATGCAACAGAAAAGATGGCCAAAGGAGAGGAAGAAAGTACCTCTCCTTACACATTTTATAAAAACTTTTTTCGTTTTCGGTTATACCGGGGTTTATCCCATGACGCATGCAAGTGGGGGAGTACAGCCAACCCAGCCCCTTGGGGCGCAGAGATCCCAACCGAGAGGCGTATATATATACGTCGGAGGGAGGAAACGGAAATAGAAAACGAAAAATAAAAACGGAAGGAAAACGGAGTTTTCCAACCTAAATAACTATCAACAACAAAAAAGAAAAAGGGAGAAGCAAAAGCCTCTCCCCAATAATATAAACTTTTTTCGTTTTCGATTATACCGGGATCTATCCCATGACGCATGCAAGTGGGGGAGTACAGCCAACCCAGCCCCTTGGGGCGCAGAGATCCCAACCGAGAGGCGTATATACATACGTCGGAGGGAGGAAACGGAAATAGAAAACGAAAAAATAAAAAAGGAAGGAAAACGGAGTTTTCCAACCTAAATAATTGAGCTCAACGTAAAAGGAGAGGTAGAAAGCACCCCTCCTTACACATTTTATAAAAACTTTTTTCGTTTTCGGTTATACCGGGAGATCCCAGCCCCAATATTAGAGGCTGATGAGATTGCCCATATTATAGAGCTCCTCAATATGCGCACGGCGCTCCGCCGAATGCGCCTTCATAGCCTCGATCTGCTCGGCGGTGAAGCCCTCCAGATCCTCGGGCTTTGCGATGCCCTTGTAGTAATGATCCAGCACGAGTGCATAGTGGATGTCGCTGGTGATGAGCTTATCCTTACGCTCGCAAACCACGAGGTCGGACTTTCCTTCCAGGAGCTTTTCAACTGCAAAAATGCCCATGCGGGAGGCTCTCACGCGGTCTGCCAGAGAGGGATTACCGCCGCGCACGATGTGGCCGACGCGAACGAAGCGGGAGTCGATCTGCGCCTCGTCGTTGATCCTCTTGTTCAGCATGGGGCCGAAATCGGAGCCCATGGCCTCGGAGATGATCACGATAAAGTTACGCTTGCCGAGCGCGCGGGAATTTTCCATCTTCTTGAGAAGCGCATCCACGTCCGTAGGGAACTCCGCAACGATGGCGGTGGTTGCGCCCGTGGCGATGGCGGTGTTCAGCGCAATGTCACCTGCGCCGCGGCCCATAACCTCAACCACGTTGCAGCGTGCGTGGGATTCGCCCGTATCGCGCAGCTTATCCACAACGTCGATGACGGTGTTCATCGCGGTGTCAAAGCCGATGGTGTTATCGGTGGAGGAAATATCGTTATCGATCGTAGCGGGGATACCGATGGTGGGAATGCCGAGCTTGGAAAGCGCGGATGCACCGCGGAAGGTTCCGTCGCCGCCGATGGCAATGATGCCCTCAATGCCGAATCTCTTGCAGTTTTCGATTGCAGCCTTCTGTCCCTCCTCGGTCTTAAATTCGGGGCAACGGTCCGAATACAGGAAGGTGCCTCCCTTGTTCACTACGTTGGAAACGTCACGGAGAGAGAGGGGGCGGATATCACCGCTGATCAGTCCCGAATAACCGCGGTAAATGCCGAGGACCTCAACGCCTGCGGCAATTGCGGATCGAACAACGCCGCGCACCGCCGCATTCATGCCGGGTGCATCTCCTCCGGAGGTGAGAACACCGATACGTTTAAATTGTCTCATTTTTGCACATCCTTCTTATATATAATTTTTAATTTACCTATTTGTGTTGGCACTTTCGTGTAAAGTCTATTATACAACACTTCGTTACAAAATACAATGGGAAATTGCAAAAAAATCAACAAAAATATGTGTGAAACATGTAAAAATCGCGCCCAGATGATTGACAAGACAAGCGATTTATGGTAAAATGCTTCTTGTAGTACCGTATATTATCATAGAACCACGCAAAGGAGGAGATGTGGATTGGAAATTGCAATTATAGCAGATGACAACAAGAAGGAATTGATGGCGCAGTTTTGTATAGCGTATTGTGGGATCCTGAGCCGACATCATCTTTGCGCAACGCATACAACGGGTAAATATATTGAGGACGCAACCGGCCTTGAGATCGAGACCTTTCTGCCCGGTCCGCAGGGCGGCACGGAACAGATCTCCGCGCGCGTTTCTTATAATGAGATCGATATGCTGTTTTATTTCCGCGGCACGGATTCCGATAAGCCGATGTTTGAATCGGATGCAAACATTCTCAGGCTTTGTGACGTGTATAATATCCCTGTTGCCACGAATATTGCCACCGCTGAGGTTCTGGTTATGGCCTTGGATAAGGGGCAGCTCGATTGGCGCGAGTTTATCAACCCCCGCAGTGAATATAATATGAAAAAACGCGCAAAGCGATAATCGCTTGCGCAGAAGCAGAGTGAATACAGCGGCAGGTGCGCGATAGCCTTTTTGTCTTGCACCTGCCTCGCTCTATTTTGGAGGGACGATGGCATTTATTAAAGAAGGAAGATTTCTCGTGCGCTCGCGCATCGAGGATCTGGACGAGAGCGGCTTAGCAACGGATGCCGAGGAGATCAAAAGCGAGAGCGTTGGTTTCCTTCGCGCCGCCGAGGATGAAATGCTCCTTACATATACCGAGGGAGAGGGAGAAGCAAAGGTCTTTTCTCAGATCGCGGTGCGCGGCGAGACGGTCACCGTGAATCGCAGGGGCGCAAATGAGAGCTCGATCGTTCTCGAGGTGGGAAAAAAGCACGCCTCTATATACAAGGTGCCGCCGTATTCCTTTGATATGGAGGTGGAGGCCAAGCGCATTCGTAACGGCATGAGCCTGAAGGGCGGTCGCCTCGATCTTTTTTATCTGATGACGGTCGGCGGGCAGGCACGGAAGGTGCGCCTCACCGTGGATTTTGAGCCGAATAAGTAATATATACAACGCTCTGCGTTGGCGCGAGCAAGGAGTATGAAGGAGGAACAATGGACGCATCGGGACTCAGAGAAAAACTGAATACTGCCCCGGTGGACTTTTACGTGTTCGGGGGCGAGGAGGAATACCTCAAGCGTTATTATCTTGCGCAGCTGCGCGCCCTGATCTTGACGGACGAGACCTTTGCTCCCTTCAACCACGTGGTGTTTGACGGGCCGGAGGTGGATTTCGGTGCGCTTGCGGATGCCATCAAGGCGCCGCCCATGATGGCGGAATACAAGCTTGTGGAATGGCGGTATGCCGATTTTGAAAAAATGCGCGAAAGAGACCGCGCGGCGCTTTCCGAGCTTCTTGACTTAAAAAAGGATCATCCTTATACAGCCCTCGTTTTCGTTACCACGGCGGAGGGCTTCGAGATGGGAACGCAAAAGCGCCCCGGCAAGCTCGTTTCAAAATACGGGAAGGAGCTTTGCATCGTCAATTTCGCGTTTTCCACGGAAAACGCCCTTCTCGCCTGGCTCAAAAAGCATTTTGATGCCGAGGGCATTGCCGTGACGGCTTCGCCTCTGCGCGAGCTTCTTTTGCGCACGGGCACTTCTATGGAGGTGCTGGCAAACGAGGTGGAGAAGCTTGCGGCGTATCTGCATCAGAACGGCCGCGAGGAGCTTACGGTGGAGGACGTGCAGACAGTTGCCGCCACTACGGTGCGCTCGGATGCCTTTGCGCTCTCCAACGCCGTGTACGAGGGTAACCGCACGCTTGCCTTGGACGCCCTTCGGGAAATGAAGGCGGAGAGGGTGGACAGCGCGGTGGCGCTCGGCGCACTTTCCCGCATCTATCAGGAGCTCTTGCCCGTGGCGATCCTTGCAGAGGAGGGAAGAGATGCGAAGGATATGGAGGCTGTGCTGAAGATCAATCCTTTCCGCTTAAAGCATATGGTGAAGGCGGTGAAGACCATCGGCCCCGCACGGCTTGCGCAGAGCGTTTCTCTGCTTTCCGAGATCGACGTTGCTTCCAAAAACGGAGGCCACGGCGGCTATGCCGCAATTGAATTGTTTTTGATGCAAAATCTATAAATGCAAACAAATATTGACAAAAAGGATGTATAATTTATGAAAAAGTCGCTTTCTATGCTTCTTGCGATCGTGCTTCTTTGCACATCGCTTTTCTCTCTGACCTCCTGCAAAAACACAGAGCATGACTATACGCCGAAGGAGAATGAGGTGTACGTTCGTATGGAGGTCAAGGGCTACGGAGAGATCGATCTGTGCCTTGACCGCTCGGCGGCTCCTATCACGGTAGAAAACTTTGTATCTCTCGTGGAGGACGGGTTTTACGATCGGCTCACCTTCCACCGCATCATCGAGGGCTTCATGATCCAGGGCGGCGACCCCGAGGGCAACGGCAAGGGCGGTACTACGCCGATCAAGGGAGAATTTTCCTATAACGGTGTCGATAACCCCATCAAGCACGAGCGCGGCGTGATCTCCATGGCGCGCAGAGGTGACAGTTATGACAGTGGCTCCTGCCAGTTCTTTATCGTGCATCAGACGTCGCTGAACAATACCTATTCCTTGGACGGTCAGTACGCCGCCTTCGGCCACGTTGTGAAGGGCATGGAGGTTGTGGATGCGATCGTTGCGGACGCGCAGTATAATACCTATGAGGATGCCGCGGGCGGCATTGTCAGAAAGCCCCCCGTGATCAAATACATGATCGTTCTGGCAGACGGCTCTAAATAAACCAACAGAATAAAAAAGCGGACGAAGATGCAAATGCATTTCCGTCCGTTCTTTTTATATATAAAGAAATCGTTTATACAAAATCATTGGTTGCCCAGGTTAAGGGCAGGGGCAAAATCGCTTTTAGGGCAAGCTGCTTTTCTGCAGGGAGCGATGCGAGAAGATAGTCTGCGCTTATGCCGAAGAGCAGGCGCTGTGCTTCAAGATGCGAAAGAGTCATATCGGGCGCTTCGGTGCTCGCTTTGCAATACGTGCCGTCCTTGCCCGCGTGCAGATGCAGCTTTTCTCCGCCCTCGATCTGCAAAATGAAATCGCATTCGGGCAGAGGGCAGAGCGATTTTTTCACCTCCAAAAGGCGGTTAACAAGACGCGCGTACTCCAAAATATGGAAGCGAGAGGGATGCACAAGGGATATCTCCTGCGCCTCGGGCAAAAGCACGGAGATGGCGCGCGGCATCGTCGGTGGAACGAGGATATGCGTCAATCCTGCGCTGTTTTGCTTTGCCGCGGCGGTCGCAATGCCGAGAACGTCTTCTTCGTTCTCCAAGGAAAATTCAAGAATCGAAGCAAAGCCGCCTTTCGCCGCAAGATAGCCGATGGGGCGGCCGTTTCTCTTGATCAAATAGGGGAGCGCTTCTTTGGAGCAGAGCGCAAGATACATATCGCGATACCCCTCTTCCGTGCTTCTTTGCACGTAGAAGGTCTTTTTTTGCATCAGCGCGTGGCAGTAGGCCAGTGTTTTTTCATCTTCGCGCGAAATTTCCTCTAAGGTGATATCCTTATCCGCGCCCGTGTGCTTGGCGTTATGCGCGGTCACGCAAAATTCGTAGGCAGGGCCGCAGGGCTCAAAGCCGTAGCGCGCGTATCTTTGGCGAGCGCCGCCAAGGCGGCAGCCCACGGCGCCTCTGCGCTTGGCCTCCTCTATCGCAAGGGGGAAGAGTTTTGAGAAATATCCCTTGCCCTCGTGGGCAGGGTGGGTTGCCACGTTGCCGGTGGTGAAGAAGAGAAATTCCTCGCCGCCGATCACGGCTGGCAGGGGATAAACGCCGACAACGGCTGCCATTTTTCCGTCCTCAAAAACGGCGATATGCCGCTCCATATGCAGATCGTCTCCGATCCACATTTTCGGCTGCTCCTTGTCAAAGTACATCGGGCGGCCGTATTTATGCCCAAAGGTTTCGTTGAGGAGATCAAGAAGCTCGCTCATATCCTCTTTTTTTAATTTTCGGATCTCTGTCATAGCTTATTCCTCTATCATTCGGAAGGTTTTGGTTTCGCCGAGATAGGCGTCAAATTCGATCTCGGTCACACCCTTGCCGTAGAATTTTTCCTCGTATACCTCAAAAACCGAAACGGGGTGCGGAAAGCGGAGCGTTTTCTTGCCCGTGTGATCCGCGTGGAAGGTCAGATAGTTTCTGCCTGCGTAGAGAACCTCGTCGCTCTCGGTGTAGATATGGCAGCCCGCAAAGTGCGCAAGCGCGCGCAGGGTGGCACTTGAGATGGATTTGGAGTTGTAGTAAACCGAAGTATATCCGTCCAGTTCCTTGACCGAAACGGCAGGGTAGCCGCTGGTCAGAAAATAGGCAAGGTGCGTGGCACGCTCGTCCTTTGCGTAAAGCATTGGGTAGAGATAGGGTGGGAATTTCGAATATGCATTAACGCGGCGGCCTGCCAGCATTTCGTGCCTTCTTCTTGCGAAGTTGCCGAAGATCTCGCGCTTGTCAAGGTTCTCGGAGATCTCGTGGCGCTCACCGTTCCATCGGAAATTCGGGTCAAAATAGTGATCCTCCAAGCCAAAGGAAAAGCCTGTCAGATCCTCCATGTTTTTCACGCTGTTGTGCGGCTCTCTATCGGGATCGATAAAGCCCGCGCCGTGCAGGAATACGGCCACGGCACCGTCCTTTTTCAGCTTTCTCTTGATCGCCTCGCGCTCCTTTTTCGTCAAAACGTAAGTGTTGAAGAAAACGTACATCTTATAAGAGGGCATCGTGTCAAGATCGAGATCGTTGTGGTAATACTGATCCACGGAGGCGCCGATGCGGTGGATCTCATAGTTTCGCATATCCTCTACGGCGTCGCGGAAGGTCTGTCTGGATGCCGCACAAATGCTCTCCTCGTCGAAGATGAAAGCGATCTCGTTTTTCTTCGTTCTGTCGAGAGAATATGCGTCTTTTGCTATCTTTTGTTGACATTTTATGAGGTTATAGACCTCGGGATACTTATATCTCGGCCGTCCGAGGAGCTGATCAAACCACCAAGCCTGCACGTCATCTGCAATGTTTCTTCCAAACTCGCGCTTCATCACGTTCAGCGTGTCGGTCATATCGAAGATCTCGGCGCAGTTCATAAAATAGCGGTTTTCCTTGAGGGTGCGCGTGTCCTGCTCCACGATATACATCTTGCCGTGCAGGGCAAAGGAGTCCTGCACCTCGCGCTGTCCCTCCTGACCGCCGGGCTGGCGGTTTTCGTACACGCCGGGAGCAGCTAAAAAGTCGATATAAGGACTCTGTAGCACCTTGACGGTGCCCGCCGCCGAGCCTGCCGAAAGATATTCGGTGCAGCCCTGTGAGCCGAAGAATGCGCCGACGAGCTTGTCCGGCGTCATGTCCTTGATCACCTTGGCAAAATGAAGCACTGAGTCCGCCGAGCCGAGGCTCCACGCGCGGTAGAAATCGTAGACCTCCATATGCAAGTCAAGATCTGCAAAGGCACCTTGACTCGTTCCGTTAGAGGGCGGCGGGGGTACGGGCTTGTTGGTATACATCCGCATGGGCGGAAAGGCGCAGTCGTAATCCACGCGGCTTGCAAAATAATGCGCCTCGTAATCGGGGATCGGGGGATTTTCGAGGGTTGCGGAAGGATCTTTCCAAGCTTTCTGCAGAGCCTCGTCCGTGCCGTAGCGCTCGGTCAGATAGCGGGAGAAATGGCGGCGGAAGGCCTCGCTGTGGTCCAGCACGCGCTTGTTTTTCTCGTCCACCACCTCAAACATATAATACCATTCGCTCGTGCCGCCTGCGGCCAAAAAGCAACCGATGATCCGATCGGCATAGGGGAGCTTCATCAGCTCCGCCCAGGTCTCGGAAAGCGCCTTGCCCGCATCCTCTCTCCACTTGTCGGAGCAGAGGGAATAGTGCATCGGGAGATCTCTTTCGTAGGACTCCGAGAAAAGATGTACGGGAGG
Source organism: Clostridia bacterium (assembly GCA_017938205.1). Classification (GTDB taxonomy): domain Bacteria; phylum Bacillota; class Clostridia; order Oscillospirales; family CAG-272; genus UBA1740. Next base: position 37,921 of record JAGBCA010000001.1, on the reverse strand, counting down.
CTGCGCGCCGTCCGAATATTTGAGGCATTCCTCGGGGTGCGCCTCGATCCATTCGTTGGTGGGATGCAGTCCCATGCGGGGGATGATCAGCGCATCGGGCACGGCCTTCAGAAGCATTTGTGCCTCGGTGCGGAAGAGATCCACGGCATCGGGCTTCAGCCAGAGCGTGTCGCAGATCAGAAAGAAGATGCGGATGCCGCTTTCCCCGAGGGCTTTAAAGTATTCCTCGTCAAAAAGGATGCGCTTGCCCTCCTCCATCGTGCGGATGGTTACCATCATAGGCGGGTAAATTTTGCCGTTTACCGAAATTGCGGGTCTGCCGTTGTGATCGATCAGTTCTGCCATAGGGCTTTTCCTCCTGTGTATCAACGAAAGGTCATGCTTTTCTCCATTTTAGCATAAACGGGCGGCAAATACAAGCCTCTCGTGCGTAGATGTCCGAAAGCGAGTAGCAACCGCGCGTTGTTTTTTTCACGGCGGATTTTTTCGTTTCTGCGAAAGCCTTCGGTTTTTCCGCATTTTCTACAAAAAAATTCTCTTCTTTCGTAATATTTGACATCTTTGGCGGCATTTTTCTTTCAAATTTATTTAATTTTTATTGACTTATTATTTTATATATGATATACTCTACTTTGGTTAACGCCACGCTCGTGCGCGACGTGTGCCTTATTCTGATCGATTCGCCGTCGCTTTTTGACCCGCGCCGCGCGTTTTTGGAGGTTATCATGAAAGCAATGAAAACGGTTCAGCCCTTCGAAAAAAAGATATATCTTGCTTCTCCCACGATGCATGGCGAGGAGCTCGTCTATATGAAGGAAGCCTTTGATACCAACTGGATGTCCACCGTTGGCGCAAACATCAACGAGGTGGAGCGCCTTGCCGCCGCGCAGGCCGGCATGAAGTATGCAGTTGGACTTTCCTGCTGCACGGCCGCCCTGCACCTTTGCGTGAAGGCCGCAGGCGAGAGGCTTTACGGCAAGCCTGCCGTCAGCCACGGCGCGCTTGAGGGAAAGACCGTGTTCTGCTCGGATATGACCTTTGATGCAACCTTAAATCCCGTGGTATACGAGGGCGGCATTCCCGTGTTTATCGACACGGCGGAGGATACCTGGAACATGGATCCCGTGGCGCTCGAGAAGGCGTTTGAGATCTATCCCGATACGAAGCTCGTCGTTTGCGCGGAGCTGTACGGCTTCCCCGGCCCGATCGAAAAGATCAAGAGGATCTGCGAAAAGCACGGTGCGCTCCTCATTGAGGATGCGGCCGAGGCCATGGGTGCAATGAGAAACGGCCGCCCCTGCGGCTCCTTTGGCGACTATAGTGCCATCAGCTACAACGGAAACAAGATCATCACCGGCTCCTCGGGCGGCTGTCTTCTGACAAACGATATTGAGGTGGCAAACAAGGCCCGCAAGTGGTCTACGCAGAGCCGTGAGAGCGCGCCCTGGTATCAGCACGAGGAGATCGGCTATAACTACCGCATGAGCAACGTGATCGCAGGCGTGGTGCGCGGACAGTATCCGTATCTTTCCGAGCATATCGCGCAGAAAAAGGCGATCTACGAGCGCTATCAGGCAGGGCTTGCAGGCCTGCCTGTCAAAATGAATCCCTTTGATGCCGCCGCAGAGGAGCCGAACTACTGGCTCTCCTGCCTGATCATAGATCCGGATGCAATGTGCAAGCAGGTGCGCGGAGACAGCGAGGCGCTGTATATCCCCGAGCACGGCAAGTCCTGCCCCACGGAGATCCTTGAGGCGATCGCCGCGCTGAACGCCGAGGGCCGCCCGATCTGGAAGCCCATGCATATGCAGCCGCTCTACCGCGGCCACGCGTTTATCACCCGCGAGGGTGACGGCCGCGCAAAAACCAACGCCTACATCGCCGGCGGCGCGCTCGGCAAGGACGGCAAGCCCCTCGACGTCGGTATGGATATCTTCCACCGCGGCCTCTGCCTCCCCAGCGATAACAAGATGACCCCCGAAGAGCAGGATCGGATCATTGAGGTCATTAAGAGTTGTTTTGAGTAAGATAATTGGAGGTCTACATATGTACGCAAAATTTTTCAAGCGATTTTTTGATTTTTTCCTTTCGCTTATTGCGCTTCTGGTCCTTTCGCCCGTTCTTTTGATCCTAATCGTGGTTGGCGCGATCGCCATGGGCGGAAATCCGTTTTTTACGCAGCTTCGCCCCGGAAAAATTGACAAAAAGACCGGCAAGGAAAAGATCTTCAAGCTCGTGAAATTCCGCACGATGAGCAATAAAAAGGACAAGGATGGCAACCTTCTGCCGGATGCGGAGCGCTTGAATAAATACGGTCGCATCCTCCGCGCCACCTCGCTGGACGAGCTTCCCGAGCTTTGGAACATCCTGAAGGGAGATATGGCAATCGTCGGACCGAGGCCGCTCTTGGTGCGCTATCTTGAGCGCTATACAGAGGAGCAACGGCATCGTCATGATGTGCGCCCCGGACTGACTGGTCTTGCGCAGGTGAGCGGCCGTAATGCAATCTCTTGGGAGGCACGCTTTGCACTGGATGTACATTATGCAAATCATGTGACCTTCGTCGGGGATATAAAGATTCTTTTTGCTACCGTCAAGGCGGTGTTTAAGAGAGAGGGAATATCCTCGGAGACATCGGCAACTATGGAAGAGTTTGAGGGAGAAAAAAATGAAATCAAACATGAAGATCCTGTTCACTAGTATCGGACGGCGTGTAGAACTGGTCCAAGCGTTTCGGAGCGCGGCAGAGAAGCTTTCGTTGGACCTTGAAATCTTTGGGGCGGATATTTCTGCCTCGGCACCTGCATTGCAGTTTTGTGATCGTTCCGTTATCGTTCCGCGCATTAAGGAGCCATCGTACATTCCAACGCTTTTGGAGTTTTGCGAGAGGGAGGGGATCTGCGCCTTGATCCCCACGATCGACACCGATCTTTTGATACTCGCAAAATATAAAGCAGATTTTGCAAGGGTGGGGGTCACGGTTGCCATCAGCGCAGAGGATCGCATTGCCATATGCAGGGATAAGAGGCTGACTGCAGAGTATTTTTGCTCTTTGGGCTTAAAAAGTCCCATTCCTGTTGACGATGTTTCAAAATATAGTTTCGGATATCCGGCATTCATAAAGCCCAAGGATGGAAGCTCAAGCATCAATGCTTATAAAGTAAATACGGCAGAAGAGCTTGCATCATGTGCTGCCCGTGTTCCTGACTATATCATTCAAAAATTTGTTTCGGGAACAGAATATACGGTAGATATTTTCTGCGATTTTTCCGGAAATCCGATTTTTATTACACCCCGCATTCGCTGTGCGGTGAGAGCCGGTGAGGTTTTGAAGACGGAAATCGTTCAGGACGAAAAAATCATAGATGAGATGTTGACCTTGGTGGCTGATTATAAACCCTGTGGAGCGATAACGGTTCAGCTTATTCGAGAAGAGAAAACAGGAGACGATTACTATATTGAGATCAATCCTCGTTTTGGTGGTGGTGCTCCTTTATCTATCAAAGCAGGCGCCGATTCGGCAGAGGCTTTTCTTAAGCTTATGATGGGACAGTCTCTCGCTTATGTTGAAAAAGCTGCTGAACACGGTGCTGTATTCAGCCGTTTTGATCAGAGCGTGAGAGTAAAATGATCACCATAGAGAGACTTTTGGATTGCGAGCCGTATCTTGCACAGGTCCAAGGTGTGATCTTCGATCTGGATGATACGTTGTATTCGGAAAGGGATTACGTAAAAAGTGGCTATGCGGCCGTAGCAGCGGCGTTCCCGCTTGTAAAGGATATGGGGAATCGGCTTTTTGATGCGTTTGAGCGAAAGCTGCCGGCGATCGATACGGTGCTTGCCGAGGAGGGTCTGCTTTCCGAAAAGGAGAGGGCGCTCTCGGTGTATCGCGCCCATAAGCCGTCGATTTGTCTGTATCCCGGCGCTTTTTCGCTTTTGGAGCGGCTTCGCAAAACGAAGAAGCTCGCTATGATCACGGACGGCCGCCCCGAGGGGCAGAGGGCAAAGATCGAGGCACTGGGGCTTTCGCCGCTCTTTGATGCGATCATCGTCACGGACGAGCTTGGCGGCCTGTCCTTTCGCAAGCCGAGCGAGGCGCCCTTTCGCGAAATGCAGCGGCGGCTCGGCCTTCCTTTTGCATCGCTCGTTTATATTGGCGATAACATCAAAAAGGATTTCATAGCGCCACAGGCGCTCGGAATGCAGAGCATTCATTTCAGAAACAAAGAAGGATTATATTTTTGATTTTCGGAGGGAAATATGGAATATAAGGTAAGCGAGGAGCTGCGCAGCCGTCAGCTCGTGCTCTTGGATATGCTGAAGGAGGTTGATGCGCTTTTGACCGAAAATGGCATCCGCTACAGCCTTTGCGCGGGTACGCTGCTCGGCGCGGTGCGCCACGACGGATTTATTCCGTGGGATGACGATATTGATATTATGGTGGACAGAGAAAACTACGGAAAGATCATCGAGCTCTTTGAGGGGCAGCCGGCGGATTCCAAGTTCACGCTGAACCGTGTTTTGTGGATCTACCGCATTCAGGAGCGCACAAATTCGGCAAACGATCTTTCGGTTCCAACCATTGATATTTTCGTGTTTGACAATTGCCCGGATAGCGCATTTGTTCGCAAGTACAAGTTGTTTTTAATGCGTATGCTACAGGGTATGCTCAAAACCGACCCGAACGCGAGAAAGCATTCCTTTTTCCACAGAGTTTGTCTTGGCGGCACGCGACTGCTCGGCAAGCTCTTTACCTATAACTTCAAGTTCCGCTGGTACGATAAGGCAGCGAGAATCGGCAATAAAAAGGACAGTAATTATCTCGGCAGCTATTTCAGTCCGTACAAGAATCTGCCCTTGCAGTATTCAAAAACGCTGATGCGGGATATCGAAAGACACGCGTTTGAGGATAGCATGATGCCGATCGTGAAGGAATACGACAATTATCTTTCCGCGCAGTACGGCAATTATATGCAGCTTCCCAAGGAAGAGGATCGCGTATCCACGCATATGTAAGGCACGGTGCTGAGAATGAACGTTTTGTTTTTAACCATCGGTAAAATCGAGAATGCCGAGGGACATACCATTTATCTCGATCTTTTGCGCGAGTTTCGCGATCGGGGGCATACGGTGTATTGCGTGAGCCCCAACGAGAGAAAACTCGGAAGGCCCACCTCTTATACGGTGGAGAGCGGAATGCATCTTCTGCGTGTGAAGGTTGGAAATCTGCAAAAATGTGGGATGATCGAAAAGGGAATCTCCACCCTTCTTTTGGAGGGGCAGTATAAGGCGGCGGTGAAAAAATATTTCCGCGGCGTGAAATTCGATCTGATCCTGTATTCCACCCCGCCGATCACGCTCTGCGGCGTGATCCGCTATATCAAGCAGCGCGACGGCGCAAGAACATATCTGATGCTCAAGGATATTTTCCCGCAAAACGCCATCGATATGGGCGTTCTGCGCACGGGCGGATGGAAGGGGATTCTCTACCGCTTCTTCCGCAGAAAGGAAAAGAAGCTCTATGCGCTCTCGGATCGGATCGGCTGTATGTCGGAGGCGAATGCCGATTACGTTTTGAAGCATAACCCCGAGATCCCCGCCGAGCGGGTGGAGATCTTTCCGAACTCGATCGAATTTTTCGATAAAAGCATCACGGCGCAGGAGCGCGCCTTGATCCGTGAAAAATACGGCCTTGCAGAGGACAAGAGAGTGTTCGTTTACGGCGGCAATCTCGGACGGCCGCAGGGCATTCCGTTTTTGATCGACTGCCTGCGTGCAAACGCGGCGCGGGAGGATGCCTTCTTCCTGATCGTCGGCGCCGGCACGGAATACGGCAGGCTGGAGGCGTTTTTTGCAGAGGAGGCGCCTAAGAACGCAAGGCTTCTTTCCCATCTCCCGAAGGAGGATTATGATCGCTTGGTTGCTGCTTGCGATGTAGGCCTTATCTTCCTGGACCATAGATTTACGATCCCGAACTTCCCCTCGCGCTTGCTTGCCTATATGCAGGCGGGTCTGCCCGTCCTGGCCGCAACCGATCCCAACACCGACATCGGCAAGGTGATCGTGGAGGGCGGCTTTGGCTGGTGGTGCGAGAGCAACTCGGTGGCGGATTTTTCGAGAACGATCGATGAGATCCTTGCCGCCGATACCAAGGCGCTCGGAGAAAATGCAAAGCAATATCTGAAGGATAATTATACCGTACAGAAAGGATACGGCATCATTTGTAAATGATGCAGAAAAAAACAATGAAGAAGTATAAGATCGGTTATACCTGCGGTGTGTTTGATTTGTTTCACGTCGGACATCTGAACCTGCTCGAGCGATGAAAGGAGATGTGCGACACGCTGATCGTGGGCGTTTGCGATGACGACTACGTGAGAAATATCAAGAAAAAAGAGCCCGTGATCGAGGAAAACGACCGCGTTCGCATTCTGAACGCGCTGAAATGCGTGGATCGCGCGGAGCTTGTGGACATTGCAACCACTAACGACAAGATGCTTGCGCTGGAGCGCTTTTCCTTCGACGTTCTGTTTTCCGGCGATGACTGGAAGGGCAGCGAGAGATACAAGAAGACTGAGGAGCAGTTTGCCAAGGTCGGCGCTAGCATTGAATATCTGCCGTACACGCACGGCGTTTCGACCACAGAGATCAAGGCAAAGATGAAGTGAAAAGCCGCACGGCGCAGAGCCGTGGGGCAGGGGAGAACGTATGAGGATACTGATGATCAATTCCGTGTGCGGTATCCGCAGCACGGGGCGGATTTGCACGGATCTTGCCGAGGCGCTGGGGAAGCAGGGCCACGAGGTGAAAATCGGATACGGGCGCGAGAGCGTTCCCGAAAAATACCGTCGCTTCGCCGTTCGAATTTCTTCGGAAACCGAGGCGAAGCTGCACGGTGTGAAGGCAAGGCTCTTTGATGCAGACGGTCTTGGCAGCAAGCGCGCAACGGCGCGTTTTCTTCGCTTCGTTGAGGAATTTAATCCGGACGTGATCCATCTTCACAATCTTCACGGGTATTATATCAACGTTCCGATGCTGTTTCGCTACATCATCGAAAACAATAAAAAAGTGATCTGGACCTTGCACGATTGCTGGGCGTTCACGGGGCATTGCTGCAACTTGAACGGGTGTGATAAGTGGAAAAGCCTTTGCAACGCTTGCCCGAAGCACAAGCTGTATCCCGCCAGCATCACGGATCGCTCGCATTTGAATTATCAGAGAAAAAAGGAATTGTTTACGGCGGTCAAGGATCTGACGGTGATCACGCCCTCGCAATGGCTTGCCGATCTGGCTAAGCAGTCATTCCTCGGCAGTTCGAGGATCGAAGTGATTCCAAACGGCATTGATCTTGACGTTTTTCGGTCAAGGCAAAGCGATTTTAAAAGCCGCAATGGGCTGGAAAATAAAAAAGTCGTTCTTGGCGTGGCAAGTGCGTGGAGCAAGAGCAAGGGGCTTTGCGATTTTTTCAAGCTCGCAGAGCTTTTGCCCGACGATTACAAGATCGTTATGGTAGGCTTAAAGGATGAGCAGATGGGCTTGGTTCCCGAAAATATCCTTGCAATCAAGCGCACGAACAACGTGCAGGAGCTTGCTGAAATTTATACAGCGGCGGATGTGTTTGTCAACGCCACTTATAATGATAATTACCCAACAGTCAATCTTGAGGCGCAAGCCTGTGGCACGCCGGTTCTCACGTACCGTACCGGCGGAAGCGTCGAAAGCGTTCCTGCGGAGAACGTGGTGGAGCAGGGAAATCTGCAGGAGTTGAAGGACAAGATCCTTGCAAATGATTTCGCGTGTCACCCGAATTTAAAGATGGATAAGAATGATATGTTAAAGGAATATGTAACGCATCTTGTCGTTAAAAACTGCGATTGATGCTATGTTTGTGAAGGAGGAAGGTTTATGAGCAAAAAAATATTTTTCTTAGGGCCGTTGTATCCTCCGGATCAAGAGGCGCGCGTGCACAAAAATGCTCGCGTGCGCGGCAGTAGTGCGCCGAATGTTTTTCAGTGGAACTTGCTAAACGGAATGCAGGCGATTGCAGGCGAGGACCTTTTCGTTTTCAACGTTCTGCCCGTCGGTTCTTGGCCGCGCGGCCATCGGGATGCGTTTTTGAAGGATACGGATTGGACGTATCAAGGCGTGCGCGGGCATGAAATCGGAAGCATCAACGTTCCGTTTTTAAAGCAAAGCTCCAGAGCGCGCAGAACCAAGAAAATTTTGAAGAAAACCGTCTCTGCAGGAGATGAGATCGTCATCTATTCTGCTTATATGCCGTTTCTAAAGGCGATCTATAAATTGCCGAAGGGCATTAAAGTAACGGTCATTGTTACGGATTTGCCGGAATTTTATGATTTAGGAAAGGTTTCAAAGCTCCGTTCCTTCTTAAGAAACATGCAAAACCGCATGATCTACAAATATATGCAACGCGTGGATCGCTTCGTGGTTTTGACGGAGCAAATGTGCGAGCCTCTGAAGGTTGGCAATCGCCCTTGGATCCGTATGGAGGGGATTTGCAATGCTGTGCAGACAGATTCTGCGCGCCCCGAGGCAAGCACAAAGGCGATTCTCTATAGCGGCACTCTGCATTATCAATACGGTATCAAGAATTTGCTGGATGCTTTCTCCAAGATCACCGTAGAGGGCGCAGAGCTTTGGATCTGCGGCGGCGGCGAGGCGGAAAAGGAAATCCGCGAGCTTGAAAAGAAGGACTCGCGCGTGAAATTTTTTGGCTTTTGCAGTCAAGAAAAGGTGGCAGAGCTGCGCAGTAAGGCGGCCGTTCTGGTCAATCCTCGTACCAATGAAGGCGAATATACGAAGTACAGCTTCCCTTCGAAAACGATGGAATATATGGCGAGCGGAAAGCCTGTTGTGATGTATAAATTAGACGGTGTGCCCGCAGAATATGACGAGCATTTGTTTTATGCGGATGCAACGAATGCGGTTGACGGATTGCAAGCCGCCATTGAAGCCGTTTTGGATAATTATGAGTCGGCGAAGACAAAGGCAGAAAAAGCGCAAAAATTTGTTTTGGAGAACAAAAACGGAGTCGCACAGGCTTCGAGATTGATAGATTTTTTAGATGTTTAAAAAACGCACTTGCAGATAATAACAAGTGATTGGGATATATAAGTAAGGAGGTGCGGGCATGAGCCGATTTGATATACCGGTAGTGTTGTTTATTTTCAAACGTGATAAAGCAGTTGATATTGTTCATCGCATTGCTGAAATACAGCCGAAAAAACTTTATATTTTGGCAGATCAAGGGCGAAATGATGAGGAACGCGTGCTTGCCGAGGAATGCCGCAAAAAGGTTGAGGCAGCAATCACCTGGGACTGCGAGGTTATCAAAAACTATGCCGATGAAAACAGAGGTGTTTATCAGAATATTGGTCAAGGTGCAATATGGGTTTTGAAGAGAGAAAAATGGGCGATTTTTTTAGAGGATGACAATTTGCCTGAGCTTTCTTTTTTTCCGTTTTGTAAGGAAATGCTTGAAAAATATCAGGATGACGAAAGAATTCTCTGGATTTGCGGTACGAATTATCTGGGCGATTATACGCCGAAGTCGGGCCATAGTTATGTTTTCACGAGGCATATGCTTCCTTGTGGCTGGGCATCGTGGAGCCATAAGTTTGAGCGCTTCTATGACGGCGATCTTGCTTTGACGGACGATGCGGGGATTATGGATCGTATAGGCAGTGTTTATTGTAATAAAAAAGTATATAAGCAATATAAGCGGTCTTGGATGTCGGAGCGTGCGCGCATCCTACGTGGAGAACGTCCTGTTTCTTGGGATTATCAAATGGATTTTTCAATAAAAGCGCACGAGTTGTACGGAATCTGTCCCTGTAAAAACCAGATAAAAAATATAGGTGTGGATTCTTTTTCTGTGCATGGAGGTACTGATCTTAGTTTGGTGATGACACAACGCTTTTGCGGAATGGATTCTTACTCTCTTTCATTCCCTTTGAATCATCCGGAGAAGCTTGCGATTGATCCTGTTTTTGAAAAGAAAATAGGGAAGATTATCCTGTATCCGTTGCGTTTGCGAATAAGAGTGAGCATTTCCCGCATTGTTCGGGCAATGCTTGGCGTGCCGCAGGGAAAAAGCATTAAAAACTTTATCAAAGAAGGTTTCAAAAAATGACTAAAATCATGAAAAGCATTCCGCTTTCCATTTTATGGATTGCTATTGCTTTGATTCATAGCGGCCACGCGTTTAGAACATTGTCCGTCAACTTAACGCGTTCGATTTATATTGCGGCTTTGGCGGCTTTGATTTATTTTGTTTATGTCCTTACATCAAAAAAAATGAAGTTTGGGACAGAAGATTTTATATTCATTGTTTCTTTTTTTATGGTAGGATCCTCCTATCTAATGGACGGCTTCCAAGCAGGTGGGTTTTATAGAATCACTCTAGCGGAAATTCTTTTTGCGTACTTTATAATAAAACTCTATTCATTCCGTCATGTGATGAAGTTGTATATGATCATAATGACCGTCACATCCGCAATCGCGCTGGTAGGATATTTTTTGGCAAATTATACCAATTTATTGGAGTTTTTGCCTGTTTATAAAAATAGCAATGGTGTAGAGTATGTAGTTGGAATAGTTTTTAATTATATCAAGGCTATACCGGAGCGAAATTGCGGAATGTTTTGGGAACCGGGTTTGTTTGCAACGCATCTGGTCATTGCTATTGTTATTGAGTTAATTTCAAAGAAAAAAGCAAGCTTTTTAAAACTTCTGCTTTTTTCGGTGTGCCTCTTTACTGCAAACTCTTCTGCCGGCTTTGTTCTTTGGTTTCTTTGCCTGATTCTATATTTTGTACGTAGCAGTGATCGGGGAAAAGGAAAATATTTCGGAAGCTTTTTCGTAATTGGAATTCTTGTGATTGCTCTTATTGTGCTTTTGAATCTGGATTATATTATAATGAATACAGGGCTGAAGGACAACGAGTATTTCCAGAAGCTGCTTTTGGATAACATATTAGATTCCTCCAGAGTGAATGCCATTATCCATAATTTAAAGTCTTTTGCAACTGCTCCATTGTTCGGTGTGGGTTATGTGCATTCTATGGATAATATAAAATTTGTTGCAGATACTTCCACATCGACATATTTATTGAGCGCATTTGGTGTTTTAGGAGCCTTTTATACAATTGCCATAATTTATGGAATACTGAGACAAAAAAATGTAGGCATAATCTCGAAAATATTGATTTTGATAATTGCGTTGCTTATAGTTAATAAAGAGCCGCATTTACAGAATGTGTTTACGTGGATTCTCATTTTTTATCTTGTCGGAGGCGCTTCTCAAAATGATTTGTATGATAAGGAGGAGAGGAAAGCGCGTTGACTAAGTTCTCAAAAATAAAGCAATATTTTAAAGATAAAGATGAACGGAACTTATTAAAGCATATTGTTCTTGCTTTTGGAATAAAGGGAATATCTCTATTTCTTTCTCTTTTTTCCATGCCGTTATATATCAAATATTTTGATAACAGCGAAGCACTTGGACTTTGGTATACGATTCTTTCCTTGCTAAACTGGATAACGATTTGCGATCTCGGCTTAGGAAACGGTCTCAGAAACAAGTTAACGGAGGCTCTTGCCAAAGGTGAGAAGGATAACGCAAAAAAGTATATATCCTCTACGTATATCTCAATGGCTTGCATCATCGTACCAATCGCATTGATTGGTGTTGGCGTGCTTGCGTTGGCGGATTTGAATTCCTTTTTTAATATAGATGTATCTTTGATTTCAAAAAAGACCTTATTTAAAGCAGTGGCGCTGCTTTTCTTGGGCGTTTGCCTGAGCTTTGTATTGAAGGTTATCAATTCTATTATTTATGCCGTTCAAAAATCATCGATCAACAATTTTTTGACGTTGATTACAAGTGCAATTCCTTTGCTGTACGTTTTTTTGGCAAAGGGCAGCGATATAGAGAAAAACCTGATATCCTTGACGATCGTTCATATTATAGCGGTCAATTTACCTTTGCTTGTTGCAACGATCGTTGCGTTTGGAAACAAGATGCTCCGCGATTGTACCCCGTCCTTCAAGCATTGCGACAAGGAAACCGCAAAAAGCATGCTGGGATTTGGCCTTCGCTTCTTTTGGGCGCAGATCTTCTTTATGCTTTTGAACAGTACGAATGAAATTATCATAACGAAACTGTTCTCGTCCTCCGACGTGGTTACTTACAGTATCTACAATCGTTTGTTCACGGTTGTGGGATCGTTGTTTATGCTGGCACTTACGCCGCTTTGGTCTAAGATTACGAAGGATCTGGCACAGAAAAAATATCACAAGATACAACGCACGAACAGGTTTTTGTATCTACTCTCGGCGGCTGCGTTTGTTGGCGAATTGCTGATGGTGCTTTGTTGCCAATTCATTGTGAATATCTGGTTGCAGGATGAGGCGATCATCGTTCATTATCCAACCGCATTGGCATTTGCTTTCTTTGGTGGTACATATATCTTCAACGTTGTGCTAACGGTAGTTGCAAACGGAATGGCAGATTTAAAGACTCAGATCGTAAGCTACGGCATTGGAGGAGCTTTGAAAATTCCGATTGTATATTTGCTGGCGGTTGGCGGTGCACCCTGGAGTGTGGTTGTTATTTATAACGCTGTGGCAATGGCTGTTTTCTGTGCCTTCCAAATTGTTTGGATTGAAAAAAGGATCCGTAAGTTGGTAAATACAAACGGCTCGGAATGTGATTTTAATAATGAGGAAATAAAATAAAACGTATTGAATAGGAGAATAAATCATGGGACTTTTCACTAACAAAACCTTACTTATTACCGGTGGTACGGGTAGCTTCGGAAACGCGGTGCTGAACCGCTTTCTGAGAACGGATATCGGAGAGATCCGTATTTTCTCGCGCGACGAGAAGAAGCAGGACGATATGCGCCACGAGTTTCAGGCGAAGATGCCCGAGGTGGCGGAGAAGATCAAGTTTTATATCGGCGACGTGCGCGATCTCGCAAGCGTGAAGAACGCGATGCACGGCGTGGATTATATCTTCCATGCGGCGGCCTTGAAGCAGGTTCCCTCCTGCGAGTTTTTCCCGATCGAGGCCGTAAAGACCAACGTGCTTGGCACCGAGAACGTGCTGACCGCCGCCATCGAGGCAGGTGTGAAGAACGTGGTTTGCCTTTCCACGGATAAGGCCGCGTATCCCGTCAACGCGATGGGTACCTCCAAGGCGATGATGGAGAAGGTGATCGTGGCGAAGTCCAGAACCGTCAGCCCCGAGAAAACGAAGATCTGCTGCACGCGCTACGGCAACGTTATGTGCTCGCGCGGCTCGGTTATCCCGCTTTGGATCGAGCAGATCCGCTCGGGCAACCCGATCACCATCACGGACGGCTCGATGACGCGCTTTATTATGTCGCTGGACGAGGCCGTGGATCTCGTTCTGTTCGCGTTCGAGCACGGCGAGAGCGGTGACATTCTCGTGCAGAAGGCACCCGCCTGCACCATTCAGACGCAGGCAGAAGCGGTTTGCGAGCTCTTTGGCGGCGATAAGAACGCGATCAAGGTGATCGGTATCCGCCACGGCGAGAAAATGTACGAAACCCTTCTCACCAATGAGGAGTGCGCAAACGCGATCGATATGGGCAACTTCTACCGCGTGCCCTGCGACAAGCGCGGACTCAACTACGATAAGTATTTCAATAAGGGCGATGCCGAGCGCAACACCCTCACCGAGTTTAATTCCAACAACACCCAGCTCCTCACCGTTGCCGAGACCAAGGCGAAGATCGCCTCTCTCGCTTACATTCAGGAAGAGCTTGCAAAGGAAAAGAAATAATCCTATGCTTGCTTTTTCGCAAGCGTGATATGGAACGCAAGCCGTTCGTGATATAGACCTTCGGTCGTGATATGGAACGGCAAGCCGTTCGTGATATGCTTGCTTTCGCAAGCGTGAAAGGGAAGAGAACTGACTTATGAAAATTTTGATCACCGGTGCGGCAGGCTTCGTTGGCAAAAACCTTGCCGCCGCATTGAAAAACATCAAGGACGGCAAGGATAGAACGCATCCGGGGCTTTCGATCGAGGAGATCTATCTCTATGATATTGACAGCTCTGCCGCGCTGCTTGAGGAGGCCTGCAAGGAGTGCGATTTCGTATTCAATCTTGCAGGGGTGAACCGTCCGCAGAATGCAGAGGAGTTTATGCAGGGCAACTTCGGCTTTGCCTCCACTCTGCTGGATACCTTGAAGAAGTACGAAAATAAATGCCCCGTGATGATCTCCTCCTCCATTCAGGCAACCTGCATCGGCCGCTATGACAGTGACTACGGCCGCTCCAAAAAGGCAGGCGAGGATCTTATGTTTGCCTATGGAAAACAGACCGGCGCGAAGGTGCTTGTTTACCGTTTCCCGAACCTTTTCGGCAAGTGGTGCAGACCGAATTATAACAGCGCCGTTGCCACCTTCTGCAATAATATTGCAAACGATCTGCCCATCACCGTGAACGATCCTGCCGTCAAGCTTGAGCTGCTTTATATTGACGATCTCGTGGACGAGATGCTCCTCGCGCTGGAGGGCAAGGAGCATCACTGCTGCTTTGACGGTACCACGACCGTTCTTGCCGATGACGGCGCGTACTGCGCCGCACCCGTGACGCATAAGGTGACCTTGGGTGAGATCGTTTCGCTTCTCGAAAGCTTCAAGGCGCAGCCCGCAACCTTGACGATGCCCGAGATCCCGAAGGGCTCCTTTGCAAAGAAGCTTTACAGCACCTACCTTTCCTACCTTCCGAAGGAGAAGGTCTCCTTCCCCTTAAAGATGAACGTGGACGCGCGCGGCTCGTTTACGGAGCTGCTTCGCACCGAGAAATGCGGTCAGTTTTCCGTGAATATCTCGAAGCCCGGCATCACCAAGGGCCAGCATTGGCATAACACGAAGTGGGAATTCTTTATCGTGGTTGCCGGTCACGGAATGATCGAGGAGCGCAAGATCGACTCGGATGAGGTGCTTCGCTTTGAGGTCAGCGGCGAGAAGATCGAGGCCATTCATATGCTCCCCGGCTATACGCATAATATTATCAATCTCTCGGACACCGAGGATCTTGTGACCGTGATGTGGGCGAACGAATGCTTTGACCCCGCGAAGCCCGATACCTTTTTTGAAGAAGTTTAAAGGAGAGAAAAGATGGAAGACAATCGCGCATTTCCCGAAGCAAAATGGAAGGAAAACGGAAAGCTGAAGCTTTTGATCATCGTTGGCACGCGCCCCGAGATCATTCGCCTGGCTGCCGTGATCAACAAGTGCCGCACCTATTTTGACACCATTCTTGCCCACACCGGACAGAACTACGATTATAACCTCAACGGCGTTTTTTTCAAGGATCTGAAGCTCGCCGATCCCGAGGTGTATCTCAACGCCGTTGGTGCCGATCTTGGTGAGACCTGCGGCAATATTATTGCAAAATCCTATAAGCTGATGAGTGAGATCAAGCCCGACGGCGTGCTTGTTCTTGGCGATACGAACTCCTGCCTTTCCGTGATCGGCGCGAAGCGGCTTCACATTCCGATCTTCCATATGGAGGCGGGCAACCGCTGCAAGGATGAGTGCCTTCCCGAGGAGACCAACCGCCGCATCGTGGATATTATTTCGGACGTCAACCTTGCGTACAGCGAGCACGCGCGCCGCTATCTTGCGGATTGTGGCCTGCCTAAGGAGCGTACCTACGTGACCGGCTCGCCCATGGCAGAGGTTCTGCACAACAATCTCGCGGAGATCGAGGCCTCGGATATCCATCAGCGCCTCGGCCTTGAAAAGGGCAGATACATCCTTCTCTCCGCACACCGCGAGGAGAATATTGACACCGAGAAGAACTTCGAAAGTCTCTTTAACGCGATTAACAAAATGGCAGAGAAGTACGATATGCCGATTCTCTATTCCTGCCATCCCCGTAGCCGCAACCGTTTGGAAAAGAGCGGCTTCAAGCTGGATCCTCGCGTGATCCGGCACGAGCCTCTCGGCTTCCATGACTACAATTGTTTGCAAATGAATGCATTTGCGGTGGTTTCCGATAGCGGAACGCTCCCCGAAGAGAGCTCTTTCTTCACGAGCATCGGCCATCCGTTCCCCGCGATCTGCATCCGCACCTCCACCGAGCGCCCCGAGGCGCTGGATAAGGCTTGCTTCATTCTCTCGGGTATCGATGAGAAGGGACTTCTGCAGTCCGTGGATACGGCTGTAACGATGAATCAGAACGGCGATTACGGTATTCCCGTGCCGGATTATATTGAAGAAAACGTTTCCACGAAGGTTGTGAAGATCATTCAGTCCTATGTGGGAGTGGTGGATAAGATGGTATGGCGCAAGTTTTGATTTGAACGGTGCATTTCGGTGAGATCGAAAATGGTTGATTTTTATTATTGATGGGTGCCTCCTTGAAGGTTTGCGCGAATTTGATAAGGTATTAAGGTTGAAAAACTCCGTTTTTCTTCCATTCTACTAAAACCATTTTCTATTTCCGTTTTCGTGGCTCGGTGTACCCTCGTACACCTATCGCCCCGAAGAACGAAAATTCTCCCTCAAAATCCACTCGTTCAAATCGGTTTTGTGCGCAGACGGTACTGCCTGCGTACAAAGCAGAGATGTAACATAAAAATGTAGGGGAGGGGCTTGCTCCTCCCACAAAAAGAAAGGAGCGGAATATGGAAACGAGAGAAATGCTTTTCGCCCTGCTTCGCTCCGAGATCATGGGCGAGGCGGTGGAAAAAGAGGCGATCGCTTCGCTGACCTTGGACGGCGCGGCGGCGCTTTTGCGCCTTGCGAAGGCGCATGATCTTGCGCACATTGTTGCGGCGGCACTGATGCGAAGCGGCTTGCTTAGCGAAGGGCTTGCAGAGGCTGCCGAGGAGGAGAAGCGCGCCGCGCTTCTTGCGCATTGCGAGAAAATGCAGATGGTGGCGGTGTATCGCTACGAGGGCTTGCGCTATGCGCTCTCGGAGATCGGCCGCGTGCTTTCGGCTGCAGGCATTGCGCATATGCCCCTCAAGGGCTCCGTTTTGAGAGATTATTACCCCGAGCCTTGGCATCGCAGCAGCTGCGATATCGATATGCTGGTGCATGAGGAGGATCTTGAGCGCGCTTGCACAGTGCTCTGCGAGGGCGCAGGCTACCGCGTGGAGGGAAGAAAAAACTTCCACGACATTCACCTCTATTCCCCGGCAGGGGTGCACCTTGAATTGCACTTTAACATTTTGAGCGGAAAACAAAAATACGATGATGTTCTTTCCCGCGTCTGGGAGTTTTCCGAGCAAGATGCAAACAATAGTTGTCTTTTTACACAAAAAACATCGTTTTTTATTTTGCATCACGTTGCACATATGGCGTATCACTTTACGGGTGGCGGATGCGGGATCAAGCCGTTTATAGATCTTTTTATTATGCAAACGCGGATGCATCCCGATTTTGAGGGAGCGCGTGCGCTTCTTTCTGAGGCAGGGCTTCTGACCTTTTCGGAGCAGGTGCTTTTGCTTTCCCGCGTTTGGTTTATGGGAGAGAGCCATACCGAGCTTTCGCGAAGGCTTGAAGCGTATCTTCTTGCGGGCGGCGTGTACGGCACGGTGGATAACAGGGTGCTTGCTCAGCAGGGCAGGCGCGGCGGCAAGCTTCGCTATGCGCTCTCGCGCATCTTTCTGTCCCGCACCTCGCTTGCACGGATGTATCCCGTTCTGGATAAGCATCCGTGGCTTCTGCCCGTGATGCAGGTGCGCCGCTGGTTCCGTCTCGTGTTTGGCGGAAGGCTGCGCAGCAGTATGCACGAGCTTTCGGTCAACCGTGGGATCACGCAGACGCAGGCGGGAGAAATGGAAAAATTCCTTTCACAGCTTGGTATTTGATTTTTACATAGAACGAACGCGACAAAAACGTTTTGAAGGAGATTTTTATGTATAACACTCTGAAGGTCATCGGACAAAAATTCAGACTTCGCGGCGAGATCTATTCCTACGATGCCATCACGATGGGAAACATCAACGCTACCTATAAGGTCACTTATATGCGCGAGGATGAAACGCTGAAATCCTATCTGTTCCAAAGAGTTAATACGCACGTTTTCAAAAATCCCGTGCAGATCATGGAAAATATCGACCGCGTGACGAGCTTTATCCGTGAGCGCTATCCCGATCAGGTGTCGTTGCATTTTCACCATACGGACGAGGGGCAGAACTACTACGTGCAGGACGGAGATTCCTTCTGGCGCATCGTCAACTACGTGGACAGTGTGACCTTCAATGCCTCGGATGATCTTGCCGTGATCGAGGCGACGGGTAAGGCCTTCGGCCATTTTCAGACGCAGCTTGCGGATTTTGACGGCACGCTTCTGCACGAAACGATCCCGGATTTTCATAACACGAAAAAGCGCCTCGACACGCTGTTTTTGCACGTGGCAGAGGATCCCTGCGGCCGCGTGCGCGAGGTGAAGGCCGAGATCGATTATATAAGAAAAAGCTCGGGCACGGCCTCGGAGCTGAGCGTTATGTTTGCCGAGGGGCAGATCCCCAAGCGCGTGACGCACAACGACACGAAATGCAACAACGTTCTCTT
Organism: Clostridia bacterium; assembly: GCA_017938205.1. GTDB lineage: Bacteria > Bacillota > Clostridia > Oscillospirales > CAG-272 > UBA1740. The sequence continues at coordinate 19,335 of JAGBCA010000001.1, read as the reverse complement.
TGACCGCAAGACTAAGGAGCCGCTCGTGGTGATCGATCTTGACACCATTATGCCCGGAATGTCGGTATATGACTTTGCGGATGCCGTTCGCTTTATAGCAAACACGGCGGTGGAGGACGAAGCAGATACCTCGAAGGTGTTCTTCGATACCGCGAAGTTCCGCGCCTTTGCCAACGGCTTTATCGGCGCGACCTACAAGTCGCTGGAGCCCGTGGAGATCCAGAATCTTGTGAAGGCTACCTTTGCCATCACCATCGAGCTTGCGAGCCGCTTCCTCGACGATTATATCACGGGCGATCATTATTTTAAATGCGTGTATCCGAAGCACAACCTCGTGCGCACACGCTGCCAGCTGCAGCTTGCCAAGGATATTGAGCGGAAGTGGGATGAGCTGGAATGGATCGTGCGCGACGTGATGGAGAAGCTGGCGGCGGATTGATAAAAGAGGGAAAAAGTGAAAAAATTCGAAGGAATTCTGCTCTGCACGGATCTGGACGGAACGCTTCTGCGTGCAGACAAAAGCATATCAAGAGAAAATAAAGAGGCGATCGACTATTTTAAAGCAAATGGCGGTCGCTTCACCTTTATTACGGGTCGCGTGCCAACGGCCGCACAGGCGGTGTACGATGCGGTGCGCCCGAATGCGCCGATCGGCTGCTTCAACGGCGGTGGCGTTTACGATTATGAGACGGACACGTTTTTGCATTTTTCCGAGCTGCCTGAGGAGTCGATCGTGCTGACGGAGCTTGTGGACCGTGAGCTGCCCGAGATCGGCATTCAGCTCAACACGGCGCGAAACGTGTATTTCTGCAAGGACAATCCCGCACAGCAGGATTTCCGAAGGATCACGGGTCTGCCGTATAAGGTCTGCTCCTACCGTAAGCGGGATGAAACCGTTGGTAAAATGATCTTTCTTCACAGAGAGGGGGCTATGCTGGAACGGCTGGCAGAGCTGCTCGCCGCACATCCGCTGGCGGCGCATTTTGATTTCATTCGCTCGGAGAAAACGATCTATGAGATCCTGCCCAAGGGTGCTTCCAAGGGTGCGGCATTGCCGCACATCGCAAGGGCCGCTTGTGTGGATATGAAGCGCACGGTCGCTGTTGGAGATTTTGATAACGATGTATCGATGCTGAAGGCGGCGGGCGTTGGCATTGCCGTGGAAAACGCATCGGAGGCCGCAAAGCGCGCCGCCGATCGTATCACCGTTTCAAACGAAGAGCACGCCATTGCGCGCATCATCCGCAATCTGGATGCGGGGCAGATCGTGTTGTAGTTTTATTAAGAGGGAAAAAATGCTCGAATATTTGATTTTTGAGGATGAAATACAGGTTTATTTTGACCGTGTGCGCACGCTTTCGCAGAATGAGTGCTACGTTCTCTCCTTTGATGGGCGCGAGGTGCGGCGGAGCAAGAAAACGCATTTTAAGGTGAAGGATCTTCGCCCCGAAACCGAGTATGCGATTTCGGTGTATCTTTCGGGCGCGGAAGGAAAAACGCCGATCGGTGAGGGCGTTGTAAAAACGAAGCCCTTGCCGCGCCGACTTTCGGTGACGGATTTCGGAGCTGTTGGCGATGGAAAAACGCTGAACACCAAGGCTCTGCAGAGCGCCTTGGATGCCGCAGGCGCAGGGGACTGCGTGTATATCCCCGAGGGCGTGTTTTTGACCGGCGGACTTTTCGTGCACTCGGACACTTATATTTATATTGAAAAGGGCGGCGTTTTGCAGGGAACGGCGGATTTTCACGATTATCTTCCCAAGGTAAAGAGCCGCTTTGAGGGCATTGAGCAGATGTGCTATCAGTCGCTTCTCAATCTCGGCACGCTGGATCACGAAAGTGGCTATAACTGCGAGAACGTGATCATCCGCGGCGAGGGCAAGCTCTGTGGCGGCGGTGCGGCACTTTGCGACGGCATCATTGCCGAGGAAATGGTGCAGATGAAGGATTATATGGACTCGCTCGGCGAATCGATCAAGGAATGCGAGACCGCATGGACGATTCCCGGCCGTGCGCGCGGCCGCCTGATCCAGATGGCAAACTGCCGCCGCGTGATCCTCTCGGGACTGTATCTCTCGAATGGCCCGAGCTGGAATATCCATTTTATCTATTCAAAAGAGATCATCACGAGCGGCTGTTATATCCACTCCGCCTCCGTGCACAACGGTGACGGCTGGGATCCCGATTCCTCGGAGGATTGCGTGCTCTTTGATACGCGCTTTGAGACGGGTGATGACTGCGTGGCGATCAAGTCCGGCAAAAATCCCGAGGGCAATATCATAGGCCGCCCGACAAAGAATATCCGCGTGTTTGACTGCTCGGCCGTTTGCGGCCATTCGATCGCGATCGGCAGCGAAATGAGCGGCGGTGTGGAAAACGTAACGATCTGGGATTGCGATATGAAAAACGCCGCCTGGGGCATTCATATCAAGTCCGCCGAGAAGCGCGGCGGCTACATAAAAAATATCCGCGTGTACGATACTGATGCGGCTATGGTGCGCATCGTTGGTACGGTGGGGTATAACAACGACGGTATCGGTGCGCCGACCTATGCGCATCTTTCGGATTTTCATTTTGAAAATATGACGCTCGCGGGCGAGAGCTTTTTCGTGCATTGGAGCACCGGAGAGCGGCTGAAGAACGACATCAACGCGATCTACGTGGAGGGACTGGACAAGGAGGGCTGCGAGATCGAGCGCGTGACCTTCAAGAACATCCGTCTGCCTCGCCTTTCGGACGGCGCAATGCAGCAGATCATGATCAAAAAGGCCAAGAACGTTACGCTGACAGATGTTTTTGCAGAATAAGGGGAAAACGATGAAGGATTTATTTGGAAAAAACCGCTTGAAGATCAATCTTCACACACATACCACCCAGTCGGACGGAAAGAAAACGCCCGAGGAAGCGGCAAAAATTTATAAGGATGCGGGCTACGATGCCATTGCTGTTACCGACCATTATTTTTTCACGGAGGAGGGAAGCCTTTCGGGGCTGAAGATCCTTTCCGGCGCGGAGTATGACACCGAGATGTGCTGCGGCCGCGAGGGTGTGTATCACATTGTGGCGCTTGGCTGCGAGAAGGATCCCGAGATCGAAAAGGAGCCGCGCCTGCCCGCAGAGACGATCGTGGAGAAGATCCTTGCCGTGGGCGGTACGCCCGTGCTGGCGCATCCCGCCTGGTCGCTGAATCAACCCGAGACCGCGCTTGACCTTTCGGCCATCACCCTCACCGAGATCCACAACAGTGTTTCGGATGCGGGAGAGTCCTCGCGCCCCTATTCGGGCTGCTTTGCCGATCTCGTGGCTTGCCTTGGCAAGCCGATGCTCTTGCTTGCGACCGACGATACGCATTACTACAAGGGCGACGATGAAACGAAAAACGCCGTGATGGTGGAATGCGCAGAGGATGCCACCGAAAAGGAGATCCTTGCCGCCATTCGCGCAGGCAAGTTTTATGCAACCCAGGGCCCCGAGGTGCATATCGCAAGAGAGGGCGATGAGATCGTTGTTCGCTCCTCGCCCGTCTGCCGCATCAGCCTCTTTTCCAACGTCGCGTGGGCGGAGGGCTATTGCCTGCGCGGCGAAGGCCTCACCGAGCATCGCCACAAGATCACCCCGCGTGAAAAATTCATCCGCGCCGAGGTCACCGATGCCGAGGGTAAGGTGGGATATACCAACTATATTGTTTTGAAGTAACCGCAGGTGACGGAGAGGGTAGCCTCCCTCCGGCTGTGTGAAAATCCAAATATATCAGGAGAAGAAAAAATGCTGAAATTGATCTGTTACCCCAAATGCACCACCTGCCAGAAGGCGAAAAAGTGGCTGGACGATCAGAAAATCGCATACGAATACAGAGATATAAAGCTCGAAAACCCCACGCGCGAGGAGCTTTCGCTTTGGCAAAAGAAAAGCGGCCTGCCGATGAAGAAATTTTTCAACACCAGCGGTCTGCTCTATAAATCCATGGATCTGAAAAATAAGCTCCCCGCAATGACGGAGGATGCAATGCTCGATCTTCTTGCAAGTGACGGTATGCTCGTCAAGCGCCCGCTCCTGATCGCAGACGGCTTCGTTCTCGTTGGATTCAAAGAAGCCGAATGGAGCGAAAGCGTTCGGTAAAGCCGATCCTGCCCTTTGCTTTCTTTTAAATATGAAGGTATTTTTCTCGCACAAACCGAATAAATGCATATTTTCCTGCATAATATGCATTATTATGCATTTATTCGAAAAAATATGCCCAAACGAGGGGAATATGGATCTATTATAAATAGGCAACCTGCCGAAAATAAAGAAATTTGCAAAAAAGACTTGCATATTTATTCGATTGGTGGTACAATATCAACATCTAAAAAACAAGCGGCGCTGTGCCGCGATCGAAATCGGAGGATCTTTTACAATGGATAAGAAAAACATCAAAAAGGTAGTGCTTGCGTATTCGGGCGGTCTTGACACCTCGATCATCATTCCGTGGCTCAAGGAAAACTACAACAACTGCGAGGTCGTTGCCGTTTCGGGTAACGTTGGCCAGGCGGACGAGCTGGAGGGTCTTGAGGAGAAGGCTCTGAAGACCGGCGCATCCAAGCTTTACATCGAGGACCTCACCGAGGAATTCGTTGACGATTACATCATCCCCACCATGAAGGCGGGTGCGATTTACGAGGAATACCTTCTCGGTACCTCCTTCGCACGTCCCATCATCGCAAAGAGGATCGTTGAGATCGCTCTGGCCGAGGGCGCAGATGCCATCTGCCACGGCTGCACCGGTAAGGGTAACGACCAGGTGCGCTTCGAGCTTGCCATCAAGGCGTTTGCTCCCGATATGCCCGTGATCGCTCCCTGGCGTGAGTGGGATATCAAGTCCCGTGAGGAGGAGATCGACTATGCGGAGGCACACAACGTTCCTCTGAAGATCAACCGCGAGACCAACTACTCCAAGGATAAGAACCTTTGGCACCTTTCTCATGAGGGACTTGACCTTGAGGATGCTTGGAACGAGCCTCAGTATGAGAAGAAGGGCTTCCTTGAGATGGGCGTTTCTCCCTTGGAGGCTCCCGATAAGCCCACCTACATCACCATGGACTTCGAGAAGGGCGTTCCCGTGGCTCTGAACGGCGAGAAGATGAGCGCGAAGGACATCATCCTTGCTCTCAATAAGCTCGGTGGCGAGAACGGCATCGGTCTGCTTGACATCATCGAGAACCGTCTCGTTGGTATGAAGTGCCGCGGCGTGTATGAAACTCCCGGCGGAACGATCCTTTATTTCGCACACAACTATCTTGAGACTCTGACGCTGGATAAGATGACCGCACACAAGAAGGCAGAGCTTGCGATCACCTTCGCGGATCTCGTTTATAACGGCCAGTGGTTTACCCCCCTGCGCGAGGCTCTTTCCGCATTCGTGGATAAGACCCAGGAGAACGTGACCGGTACGGTTCGTCTGAAGCTCTATAAGGGCAATATCATCAAGGCCGGCGTGAAGAGCGATTACGCGCTTTACTCCGAGGAGCTTGCAACCTTCGGCGAGGATGACGTTTACAATCAGGCGGATTCCGCAGGATTTATCAACCTCTTCGGTCTGCCGATCAAGGTGCAGGCGCAGGTCAACGCGAAGAACGCGAAGAAGTAATTTTAAACAGAACAAAGCGGTGGGCTGTCGCAAAGGGACACAAGGCGGCGGCCCATCTGAAATTTTTTTGAAAGAACGGTGTATTATGGCTAAGATGTGGGCAGGAAGAACCGAGGGCGCGGTGAACCAGATCGCGGACGATTTCAATTCTTCCATTCATTTTGACTGTAGAATGTTCAGAGAGGACATCACGGGCAGCATGGCGCACGCCGCTATGCTCGGCGCAAAGGGGATCATTACCGCTGAGGAGGCGGACACGCTGATCGCGGGGCTTGAGGGCATTCTTGCGGATCTTTCGAGCGGTGCGCTTGCCTTTGATATGAGCGCAGAGGACATTCATATGTTCGTGGAGCAGGTGCTGACGGAGCGGCTTGGCGACGTTGGTAAAAAGCTGCACACGGCAAGAAGCCGAAACGATCAGGTCGCGCTTGACTTCCGTATGTACCTGCGCCGTGAGCTGGACGAGATCGCGGATCTTACGAAAAAGCTTGTCGCGACCATAACGGCAAAGGCTGAGGAATATGCAGACTATATCCTCCCCGGCTATACGCATCTGCAAAGAGCACAGCCCATCCTCTTCGGCCACCATCTGATGGCTTACGCCATGATGCTCCTTCGTGATATAGACCGTCTTGCCGATTGCAGGAAGAGAATGAATCTTTCTCCTATCGGCTGCTGTGCCCTCGCGGGCACGACCTATGATACCGACCGCCGCTTTGAGGCGAAGAAGCTCGGCTTCGACGGTATCTGCCAAAACAGCCTTGACGGTGTTTCGGACAGAGATTTTGCCGTGGAAATGCTTTCCGCGCTCTCTCTTCTGATGATGCACCTCTCCCGCTTCTCCGAGGAGATCATTCTCTGGTGCAGCTGGGAATTTAAATTCGTGGAGCTTTCGGACTCCTTTACCACCGGCTCGTCCATCATGCCGCAGAAGAAGAACCCCGATATGGCGGAGCTCGTGCGCGGCAAGACGGGGCGCGTGTATGGCGATCTGATGGCGCTTCTCACCACCCTGAAGGGCTTGCCTCTTGCCTATAACAAGGATATGCAGGAGGACAAGGAGAGCGTATTCGATGCGATCGACACGGCGAAGATGTGCCTGAAGGTATTTGACGGCATGGTGGCAACCATGAAGGCCAACAAGGAAAATATGCTCCGCGCCGCGCAGAAGGGCTTCATCAACGCGACCGACCTTGCGGATTATCTTGTGAAAAAGGGAATGCCCTTCCGCACCGCGTATAAGATCTCGGGCGGCCTCGTTGCCAAATGCATCCGTGAGAACACGGTGCTTGAGGAGCTTCCTCTTGCAGACTATAAGGCCGAGAGCGACCTTTTTGACGAGGATGTTTACGAGGCGATCTCGCTCCGCACCTGCGTGGAGACCCGTATTTCCGAGGGCGGCACCTCGCTTGCCTCGGTGAAATCGCAAATTGCTTACGCAAAGGAGATGCTCAAATGACGAAGGTTTTTATTGACGGATCGGCCGGCACCACCGGCCTGCGTATACACGAAAGGCTTGCAGAGCGTAAGGATCTTTCGCTTCTGATCCTCTCGGACGAGCAGAGAAAGGATCCCGAGGCACGCCGCGAAATGCTGCATACGGCGGATATCGCGTTCCTCTGCCTGCCCGATGCCGCCGCGATCGAGGCGGTGGAGCTTGCGAAGGGCTCGAAGGTGCGTATCATTGATACCTCCACCGCGCACAGAACGAATCCCGCTTGGGCGTACGGCTTTGCGGAGCTTGCAGATCTGCGTGCAAAAATTGCCGCCTCGGATCGCGTTGCCAACCCCGGCTGCCACGCAAGCGGCGTGCTTGCCTTGATCGAGCCCCTCATCCGAAACGGACTGCTCTCGGCGGATGCCGCTTTGTCGGTCACCTCGCTGACGGGTTATTCCGGCGGCGGAAAAAAGATGATCGCGGAGTACGAGGACGAAAACCGCTCTCCGCTCTTCGGCGCACCGAGACAGTACGCGCTCTCCCAGTCGCATAAGCATCTGCCCGAAATTCAGGTGATCGGCGGCCTTAAGACCGCACCTGCCTTCCTTCCCATCGTGGCGGATTTCTACAGCGGCATGGAGGTCACCGTTCCGATCTTCGCAAAGGATCTTAGGGGAACGATCGATGACGTGCGCGCCCTGTATGCCGATACCTTCAAGGGTCCGATGATACATTACAATGCGGACATGGGAGAGGGCGGACTTCTCTGTGCCTCGGCCTTCTCGGGAAGAGACGATATGGAGGTCGGCGTGTTTGGAAACGCCGAGAGGATCCTTCTCGTTTCCCGTTTTGATAACCTTGGAAAGGGCGCGTCCGGCGCGGCCATCCAGAACATGAATATTATGCTTGGTGTGGACGAAACCACCGGGCTTTGCGTATAAAAGTTTACATATTAGAGGATTTTTTGCTATGAATACGGATATGAAAATAGTTGAAGGCGGCGTTTGTGCCGCGAAGGGATTTGTTGCGGGCGGCGTGCATTGCGGCATCCGCAAGAACCGCACGAAGCGCGATCTTTCCATGATCTTTTCCAAGGTGCGTGCCACCGCGGCCGCAACCTATACCACGAACCTCGTCAAGGGCGCACCCCTGACCGTGACGAAAAACCACATTTCGGACGGCTATGCGCAGGCGGTGATCTGCAACAGCGGCAACGCCAACACCTGCAATGCGGACGGCGTTGAGATCGCCGAGAAGATGAGCGCGCTTTGCGCCGATGCGCTTGGCATTTCGGCAAGCGACGTCGTGGTCGCCTCCACGGGCGTGATCGGTCAGCCTCTGAATCTTGCTCCCATTGCCGAGGGCATTCCCGTTTTGGCCGCCTCTCTTTCGGAAGATGGCAGTGATGCGGCGGCGCAGGGCATTATGACCACTGACGTTGTGAAAAAGGAGATCGCCGTGGAGTTTTCTCTCGGCGGCAAGACCTGCCGCATCGGCGGTATCGCAAAGGGAAGCGGCATGATCCATCCCAATATGGCAACGATGCTCGTTTTCATCACCACGGATGCGGCCATCAGCGCAAAAATGCTCGGCAAGGCACTTTCCACCGACATCAAGAACACCTTCAATATGATCAGCGTGGACGGTGATACCTCCACCAACGATATGGTGACCGTGCTGGCAAACGGCATGGCGGGCAACGCAGAGATCACCGAGGACGGTGCGGACTTTGAGACCTTTATGAAGGCGCTGAACACCGTCAATGTGTATCTTTGCCGCATGATCGCGGGTGACGGCGAGGGTGCGACCAAGCTGCTCGAATGCAAGGTTACGGGCGCAAAGGACGAGGCAAACGCCAAGACGGTTGCCAAGAGTGTGATCTGCTCAAACCTTCTGAAGGCGGCGATGTTTGGCGCGGATGCCAACTGGGGCAGAGTGCTTTGCGCGATCGGCTATAGCGGCGCAGACGTGGACGTGAATAAAGTGGACGTTTCCTTCCGCTCGGTCAAGGGCGAGATCGCGGTTTGCAAGAACGGCGCGGGCATCCCCTTCTCGGAGGAGAAGGCAAAAGAGATCCTTCTTGAAAAGGAGATCGAGATCCTCGTTGGACTTGGCGACGGTGCTTCCGATGCCACCGCTTACGGCTGCGATCTGACCTACGATTACGTGAAGATCAACGGCGACTACAGAACCTGATGGGAGAAATACCGATGGAAAATCATTTTTCAAACGCACAGCGCGCTGAGGTGCTCACCCAGGCGCTTCCGTATATCAAAAAATTCGTTGGCAAGGTCGTTGTTGTCAAATACGGCGGTAACGCCATGATCAACGAGCATCTCAAGGAGCAGGTGATGGAGGACATCGCTCTGCTTTGGCTGATCGGCGTGAAGGTCGTGCTCGTACACGGCGGCGGCCCCGAGATCAACGATCTGATGCAGAAACTTGGCAAAAAGCCCGAGTTTGTGGACGGCCTGCGTGTGACCGATAAGGAAACCGTGGACATCGTGCAGATGGTGCTTGCGGGCAAGGTAAACAAATCGCTGGTAACGCTTCTGCAGTCCAAGGGCGGACACGCCGTTGGTCTTTCGGGCATTGACGGCGGCCTGATCGAGGCCAAGGTCAAGGATAAGCGCCTCGGCTTCGTCGGCAAGATCACGAAGGTGCGCCCCCAGCCGATCAACGACCTTCTGGAGAAAAACTACATCCCCGTCGTTTCCACCGTGGCAAGCGACAAGGAGGGTAACGTTTATAATATCAACGGCGATACCGCCGCTGCCTACATTGCGGGTGCGCTCGGCGCGGAGCGACTGATCATGATGACCGATATTGCGGGCATTCTCCGCGATAAGGACGATCCCTCCACCCTCATCCCCGAGATCACCATCGAGGAGGCAGGTAAGCTTTACGAGAGCGGCGTGATCTCCGGCGGCATGATCCCCAAGGTGGATTGCTGCATCGAGGCGATCCATAAGGGCGTGCAGAACGTAATTATCATGGACGGCCGCGTGCCGCACTCGATCCTGATGGAGCTTCTGACGGACGAGGGCGCAGGTACGATGGTGAAGGGAGAATAATATGGGTGCTTTGACCGAGCTTGACCGTGCGTTTGTCGCCAACACCTATGCGCGCTTTCCTGTGGAGCTGATCCGCGGCGAGGGCTCGAAGGTCTACGATACGGATGGCAAAGAATATATTGATATGGGCAGCGGCATCGGCGTGACCGCCTTCGGCATTGCCGATAAGGAATGGAAGGCCGCCGTTTGCGCACAGCTGGATAAGCTGCAGCACGTTTCCAACCTCTATTACACCGAGCCCTGCGCACGTCTTGCGGCTCTCCTTTGCGAGAAAACGGGCATGAAAAAGGTGTTTTTCGGCAATTCGGGCGCAGAGGCGAACGAATGTGCCATTAAGGTGGCACGCAAATACGCCGCTGAGAAAAAGGGCGCGGAATACAGCACGATCGTTACGCTGCAAAACAGCTTCCACGGCCGCACGCTGACCACCCTTGCGGCTACGGGGCAGGATCACTTCCATAAGCTCTTTCAGCCTCTTACCCCCGGCTTTGTGCATACCCCCGCAAACGATCTTTCGGCGCTTGAGGCGGTGATCGCACGCGAGAAGGTGGCAGGCGTTCTGATCGAATGCGTGCAGGGCGAGGGCGGCGTGATCGCCTTGGACGAGGCCTTCGTGAAGGGCGCGTACGAGCTTTGCAAAGAGAACGACATCGTGTTTATGGTGGACGAGGTGCAGACCGGAAACGGCCGCACCGGCGCATTCTATTCTTATATGCATTTCGGCGTTTCTCCCGACGTGGTGACCACCGCGAAGGGACTTGGCGGCGGCTTGCCGATCGGCGCGTGCCTGATGGGCGAGAAGGTGGAGAGCGTTCTTGGCGCGGGTGACCACGGCTCGACCTATGGCGGCAACCCCATTGCTGCGGCGGGTGCGCTTTCCGTGATCTCGCGCATTGACGATGCGCTCCTTGCCGAGGTGAAGGAAAAGAGTGAGTATATCTTCTCTGCGCTGGCAGGCAAAAAGGGCATTAAGAGCGTGAGCGGCAAGGGACTCATGATCGGCATTGAGACCGAGCGTCCCGCCTCCGAGATCGTCAAGGAATGCATCGAAAACGGCGTTCTCCCGCTGACCGCAAAAACGAAGGTCAGACTTCTTCCTGCGCTGAATATTCCGATGCAGGATCTCAAGAAAGCAATTGACACGATTCTTGCCGCTGCGGCAAAAATATAACAAAACACAAAGAATTGTTTGCATTTTAAACGAAAAACAATAATATTGGAGTAAAAACATGAATTTAAAGGGCAGAGATTTTTTGAAGCTTTTGGACTTTACGACGGAGGAGATCGAGTATCTTCTCGATCTCGCGCAGGATCTGAAAGCGAAGAAGAAGGCCGGCATTCCGCATAGGATCTGCGAGGGCAAAAACATTGCCTTGATCTTTGAAAAGGACAGCACCAGAACGCGTTGCTCCTTTGAGGTTGCCGCATCGGATCTCGGTATGGGATCGACCTACCTTGGTCCCACCGGCTCGCAGATCGGCAAGAAGGAGAGCATTGCAGATACGGCGCGCGTTCTCTCGGGTATGTTTGACGGTATCGAATACCGCGGCTTCGGCCAGGCACTCGTTGAGGAGCTTGCGCAGTATGCGAAGGTTCCCGTTTGGAACGGACTTACCAACGAGTTCCACCCCACGCAGATCCTCGCCGACTTTCTGACGGTGAAGGAAAAGCTTGGCAAGCTGAAGGGCGTAAACTTCGTTTACATGGGCGACTGCCGTTATAACATGGGCAACTCTCTGATGGTTGGCTGCGCAAAAATGGGCATGAATTTCACCGCCTGCGCTCCCGCAAAGTATTTCCCCGATGCGGCTCTGATCGCAGAGTGCGAGAAGATCGCGAAGGAGACGGGTGCAACCCTGCGCTTTGAGACCGATCCCATGGTGGCAACCAAGAATGCCGACGTGCTTTATACGGACGTTTGGGTTTCGATGGGCGAGCCCGCCGAGGTCTGGGCGGAGCGTATCAAGGAGCTTTCTCCCTACGCGGTAACGAGCACTCTGATGAAGAATGCCGCCCCCACCGCGATCTTTATGCATTGTCTCCCTGCCTTCCACGATCTCAAAACCAAGATTGGAAAAGAGATCTACGAAAAGTTCGGTCTGACGAGCATGGAAGTGACCGACGAGGTATTTGAGTCCGCGCAGTCTGTGGTGTTTGACGAAGCGGAGAACCGTATGCATACGATCAAAGCCGTCATGGCCGCCACTCTGTGAGGCTAATATTTTTGGTACATTTTCCCGTTTTCCTCCGACTCGGCGTAGGTTTCTACGCCTTCGGGATGAAGAACGAAAAAATCTATCCAAAAATCTCGCGCCTCACATGGCTACGGAGCAGGGAAAAATCCCCTCGTTCAAATCGGTTTTGTGCGCAGACGGTACTGCCTGCGAACATAGTCGGAACAGCAGATGAGCGGCGTCAAAAATTTCTATCCAAAGATCCCGCGCCTTGACCGCCAAAGAGGATTTTTGGTATATTTACCGCCAATCCAAAGCAGACAAAAAGCGCCGCGAAAACGCGGCGCTTTTTGTAATTAAATGAATTTCTCCTTATCGTTTGGAAAGAGGGAGGAAATATCCTTTTCGCAGACCACGGTGTCCATTTCATCGAGGGTGCACAGCGTGTGCATACACGCATCGCCGAGCTTTTGCGAATCGAGCAGGAGCACGTGGCGGCGGGAGCGCGAGAGCATCACCCTACGCATTGCGTTTTCGGCGAGCGCGTTGTCCGTCAGCTCGCCCTCGCGCGTGAGGCGGCGCACGGAAAAGAAGCATATATCCGCGTGAAAGGAGCGCATAAAATCCTCGGCGTGGCTGCCGACGTAGGCGTAGGTGTTCAGCGCCAGCTCGCCGCCCGTCACGAAGAGCTTGATGCCCGATTGCGAGAGCAGCTGCGGCGCTTGCGCGTTGTTCGTTACGACAACGACCGTTTTTTTGCTGCCGTCGAGCGCGCGCAGAAGTGCCGCCGCCGTGGAGGATGCATCCACCATCACGGTGTCGCCGTCGCGGATGAGGGAAAGGCATTTTTTGCCGATGGCGGCCTTGGCGTTGAAATGCTCACGCTCGCGCACCGATTGGGGCAGGTTTTGCCCCGGCTCGCTCCGATAGGCCGCGCCGCCGTGCGTGCGGATAATCTTTCCCGCCGCGTTCAGCGCCGCAAGGTCGCGCCGCATCGTCGGCTCGCTGACGAAAAGCTCGCGGCACAGCTCCTCCACCGAGGCCGAGCCCTGCCTCTCCAGGTATTCGAGTATGGAATTTTCACGCTCTCTGAGCGCCATGCGATCACCTCCAAAAAGATCATATGATCAAAAAATACAGCGCGCTTTATCAAAATTTGATTTGTACGCTCAAAAAAATCAATTCTCGTTGACAAATTCGATCAAATTCATTATAACATAAGGAGTAACGGATTACAATAGCAGAAGGAGAAAAAACTATGCCAAAAATGATTTTAGATTGGAAAACCGCCGCCGATTTTATCACTGACGCCTTCGTGGGCGCAGGCGTTCCCCGTGAGGATGCCGAGATCTGCACCGACGTGCTTCTTGAAAGTGACCGCCGCGGCATTGAATCGCACGGCTGCAACCGCTTCAAGCCCGTGTATATCGACCGTATCATTGCGGGCATACAGCAGCCCGTAACCAATTTTGAAATAATCAAGGAAACGCCCACCACCGCCGTTGTGGACGGACATCACGGCATGGGCCAGGTGATCGGCTACCGCGCGATGAATATGGCGATCGCCAAGGCAAAGGAATACGGCCTCGGTATGGTTGCCGTGCGCAATTCCTGCCACTACGGCATCGCGGGCTACTACGCAACCATGGCGACCAAGGCGGGCTGTATCGGTATGACCGGTACGAATGCGCGTCCGTCCGTTGCGCCGACCTTTGGCGTGGAGGGAATGTTCGGAACCAACCCCTACACCGTCGGCGTTCCCACCGACGAGGCGTTTGACTTTATTTTTGACTGTGCTACCTCGATCACCCAGAACGGCAAGGTGGAGTATTACGAGCGCATCGGCGAGGATATTCACCCCGGCACCGTGATCGATACGGACGGTAACCCCGTGGTGGGAGATGCGGGCGTTGCGCTGAAGAAGATCCGAAACGGCACGGCGGCACTCACCACCCTTGGCGGCATCGGTGAGGCCCTCGGCGGCTACAAGGGCTACGGCTTTGCCATGATCGTTGAGTTTCTTTCCTCCGTTTTGCAGGACGGTATGTACGGCAAGGATCTTGACGGCAAGGATAAGGACGGCAATATCCGCCCCTATCACCTCGGCCATTTCTTCATTGCGATCGACACCGATCACTTCCTCGGCGAGGAAGTTTGCCGCAAGAAGGCGGGCGATATCATCCGCGCGGTGCGCGCCTCCAAAAAAGCACCCGGCGCCGAGCGCATCTATACCGCAGGCGAAAAGGAATATGAGATATGGCAGTCGCGCAAGGATAGCGGCGTTCCGATCAACGAGTCCGTGCAGGCCGAGATGATCCGCGTGCGTGACGAATATAAGCTGACGCAGTATACCTTCCCCTGGGAAAAGTGAGGAAAAACGAAATGAATTATGCAGAAATGTCGCTTAAAAAGCATTATGAATGGAAGGGCAAGATCGAGGTCTCACAGCGCGCCACGGTAAAATCGCGCGAGGATCTCTCTCTGGCGTACACGCCCGGCGTTGCCGCGCCCTGCCTTGAAATACAGAAGGATGAGAGCAAGTCCTACGAGCTGACGCGCAGATGGAACACCGTTGCCGTGATCACGGACGGTACGGCCGTTCTCGGCCTCGGCGATATCGGCCCCGTGGCGGGTATGCCCGTGATGGAGGGCAAGGCTTTGCTTTTCAAGGCCTTTGGAAACGTGGATGCGATCCCGCTCTGCATAAAGAGCAAGGACGTTGACGAGCTGGTCCGCACGATCTATCTGCTCTCGGGCAGCTTCGGCGGTATCAACTTAGAGGACATTTCCGCGCCGAGATGCTTTGAGGTGGAGAGACGGCTCAAGGAGATCTGCGATATTCCCGTATTTCACGACGATCAGCACGGCACGGCCATCGTTCTCGGCGCGGCGCTGATGAATGCGCTCAAGGTCGTTAAAAAGGAGATCGGAGCGGTGCGCGTTGTGATCAACGGTGCAGGCAGCGCGGGCGTTGCGATCGCGAGCTTTCTTCTGAATCTCGGCGTGAAGGATATGATCCTTTGCGACCGCTTTGGCACGCTGTATGACGGCAAGGAGGGAATGACCGAGCCGCAGCAACAGCTTGCAAGGAAAACCAATACGGAAAGGCTGGACGGAAGCCTTGCGGATGCAATGAAGGGAGCGGACGTATTCATCGGCGTTTCTGCGCCGAATATCGTCAGCCGCGAGATGGTTGCCTCGATGAATGCGGGCGCGATCGTCTTCCCGATGGCAAATCCCACCCCCGAGATCTCGCCCGAGGATGCGCTTGCCGCAGGTGCGGCGGTGGTTGGCACGGGCCGCAGCGATTTCAATAACCAGATCAACAACGTTCTTGCCTTCCCGGGCATCTTCCGCGGTGCGTTGGATGCGCGCGCAAGCGCCATCACCGAGGATATGAAGCTTGCGGCGGCGTACGGCATTGCTTCGCTGATCGGCGAGGATGAGCTGAATGCGGAATATATCATTCCAAAGGCGTTCGATCCCCGCGTAGCCGAAACGGTTGCCAAGGCGGTCTACGACTGCGCCGTGCGCGAGGGCGTTTCGCGCATCAAGGGTTAAGATCCGTTTTTATAGAATAGATAAGGAAAAAGCACTTATGCTCACGGAAAGATCCGCTTGGCGTAAGCGCTTTTTCTTTCGCCTTTTTGCAACCTCTCGCCTTGACAAACGCGCGCGCGGCGTGTATAATTGTTTTGTAATTATAAGTGCCGTTTACGGCAGAAGGAGCAAAGCCTATGGCGAGCTACAAGGAATTTTTAAGCGGAAATCTTGACAAATATAAGGCCGTGCCGTTCTGGTCCTGGAACAACGCGCTGGATGAGGAGCATCTTTTGTGCCAGATCAAAGAGATGCACAGTGTGGGCATCGGCGGCTTTATCATGCACGCGAGAACCGGTATGAGTGATGAATATCTGGGTGAAAAATGGTTCTCCTGCATCGGCGCTTGCCTGAAAAAAGCACGCGAGCTTGGCATGAATGCCTGGTGCTATGACGAAAACGGCTGGCCGAGCGGCTTCGTTGGCGGTAAGCTGCTGGAAAACAAAGCGTTCTGGGCGAAATATCTGACGCTTTCGCGCGGCGATTTTGACCCGCAGGCGTACGCCTCCTTCGTGGAGCGCCCCGAGGGCTTTGTGCGCGTGGAAGAGAAGTGCGCGGATGCGCCCGAACACTTTAACGTGTATATAAGGCTCAACCACTCCAACACCGATATTCTTGATCCTGCGGTGGTGGATGCCTTTATCAAGGAAACCTACGATAAATATTACGAGCGCTTTGCGGAAAGCTTCGGGCGTGAGCTCGTCGGCTTTTTTACGGACGAGCCGCAGTGGTTCCGCTACGAAACGCCCTATTCGCCCACCGTGGCCGAGGCCTTCAAGGCCGAGGGGCTGGACGTGCGCGACGGGCTGGTGTATCTCTTCCTGCATGACGAGAGGGGCTATGCCTTCCGCGAGAAGTATTATGGGACGATGAACCGGCTCTACTGTGAGAATTTCTATAAGAAGATCTACGATTGGTGTACCGCGCACAACTGCAAGCTGACCGGCCACACCATTGAGGAGGAAAACCTCCACGGGCAGATGCTTGGATGCGGCGCGGTGATGCCATCCTATGAGTATGAGCATATCCCCGGCATCGACCATCTTTCCCGCGCTTGTCCAAACGAGATCGGCCCGAAGCAGATCGGAAGCATCGCTTCTCAGCTTGGAAAGGAGCAGGTATTGACCGAGACCTTTGCCTGCTGCGGCTTTGACGTTACCCCGTTTGAGCTGAAGGGACTCGGTGACGCGCAGTTCTTTCACGGCGTAAATCTGCTTTGCCACCACCTCTATCCCTATTCTATGGCGGATTTCGGAAAGATCGACCATCCCCCCGTGTTCTCGCCGCAGAGCGGCTGGTTTGAGAGCTTCAAGATCTTCAACGATTATTTCACGCGCCTTGGCGCGCTCGTTGCCAACACGAACGAGATCTATGACGTAGCCGTGATCCACCCGATCCATTCGCTTTGGATGGAATGGATCCGCTCGGAGGAGCTCGAGAGCGTAAAGACTATGGAAGCGGATTTTCAGGCCTTGCTTTGCCGTATGCGCCGCGAGGGTATCACCTTCCAGCTCGTGGACGAGGGCATTCTTGCACGCCACGGCGGCGTGAAGGACGGCAAGCTCTTCGTCGGTAAAAACACCTACGGCAAGGTGATCGTTCCGAAAATGCGCACCATGACCGCCACTACCCGTGATTTTCTGAAACAGTTTAAGGGCGACCTCTATGTGGAAGGCGAGATCCCCTATACGGACGGACGGCCCGAGCGCGTGGCGCTTTCCTCCAATACGACCCTTGAAGCGATCGCGGCAGGGAAGAGATACGCCTTTTCTGCGCCGGATACGCACACGGTGCTCACCGCGAGAGAAAGCGCGCTCGGAGAGTTCCTCTTCGTGAAGAATATCAGCACCGAGGAGGAGAGCCGTGTTTCCATGCCGGGGCTTTCCTCTGCCTTCAAAACCTTGGATCTCGTCACGCTGGAAACCGAGAATGCGAGCGACGATTTCGTTCTTCCCCCAAGCGGCGGTATCATTTTCGTGCGTGACGAAAGCGCCGCCCCCTATAACAAAACCATGACCGCGGAGGACGTGACGGATGCGTTTTCCGTTGCCTCCATCGGCAAAAACTCTCTCGTATTAGATCGCGCCGAGATCGCAAAGGGGGACGGCGCGTTCTCGAAGCCCTTCTATATCTCGGCTCTGTTTGAAAAGCTTCTGCGCGAGGATTACAGAGGTAAGCTCACGGTGCGCCAGCGCTTCACCTGCGAGAGTGCAATGCCCGTCACCTTCGTGATGGAGCGTGCAAGGCTCCTCTCGCTTTCCTGCAACGGCGAGGCGCTGACACTCTCTCAAAACGATTTTGACGTCAACTTCCGCGAGGCAAAGATCAATGCCAAGGCGGGCGAGAATATCATTGAATATTCCCTGGAATATTATCAGCGCGACGGCGTGTATGACATTCTCTTCCATCCGCAGGCAACCGAAAGCCTCCGCAATTGCCTCTACTACGATACCACGATCGAAAACACCTACCTGCACGGCGATTTCACCGTAGGGGAGGGGCACGTGCTGAAAAAGCGCGAAAGCCTGCCGCCCTTGACGAGCGCGCTTTATAAAAACGGCTATCCCTTCTTCTCGGGTGACCTTGTTTTGCAGGGAACGCTCGATTACGCGGGCGAGGGCAAGGCGATCCTTGCAGTCAGCGGCCGCTATATCCAGGCCAAGGTGCGTGCAAACGGCAAGGAAATGCTCTTTGCAATGGATGATAAGGGGGATATTACGAGCCTTCTGTCTAAGGGTGAAAACAAGGTAGAGATCGTTCTTTCCTCCAGCCTGCGAAACCTGATGGGGCCCTACCATCTGATTGGTTCCGAGAATGCATGGATCGGCCGCCAGAGCTTCACGTTCCAAAGAATGTGGCCGCAGGGCGGAGGTCTTCCCGAAGGATTTTCCGAGGAATATCTCTCCGTCCCCTTTGGCGCGGATTCTCTGCACCTTTGGATAGAAAAGTGATTATTTGCAAATAATTATTTGCATTTTGTTGCATTTTAACGAAAAATAAGATCAAGAGCAAGGAAAAACCATCACCGTTTTCTTCCTTGCTCTTTTTTGCTTTTTTTGCACCTCTCTTTGCCATGGCTGTGCGTCGAACGAAAAGGCGTTACACCCTCTCAGTCTCGCTTGTGCTCGTGCCACCGTCTCGCCTGCGGGCTCGGTCCGGAACGGCTCTTGCGTTATCAACGAAATCCACCGCCGAATCCGTCCCACCCGTAGGGATAGGCGTCCCCGACTGTCCGCAACCCACCACAGAAGCAACCGAAGAATAAAAAACAACTGCGCCGAACATCACATTCGGCGCAACTTTGCAATAACATTGTAACATTTCATTTAAATAGATACAAGGTTATAAACAAAAAATTTTGGTTTTTTTTAAATATTTTCAGCGTTTTTCACAACCGCGCTATCCCTTCTTTATCACTTTTTT